>NZ_JBXAFA010000017.1:13662-154913 GCF_058792515.1 Pseudomonas sp. MT92 | reverse complement strand
CGGCGTGTGCGTGCCGTAGTAACCCTGGCCGATGTAGGTCTTGAACAACTGGTTCTTGGCCGCGATGGATTTGATCAGCGCCAGGGCGTCGGCTTCGCTCAGGCCGTCTTCCAGGCCGAGCACGCTGGTGCCTTTGATGCTGTCGGGAATCACGCTGGCGCTCAGGGCTTCGAGGGAATCGAAGCCGAGGCTGTTGAGCATCGCTTGCTCGTCGCCGGCGCGCGGGCCGATGTGGCGGGCGATGAATTCGTTGGCGGTTGTCAGGCTTACTTGAGTCATGTCAGCGCTCCTCAGGCTTAGGCGTTGGCTTTGATCAGACGGTCATAGGCGTCCTGATCCAGCAGTTGGGCAACAGCCGAGGCGTCATTTGGCTTGAAGCGGAAGAACCAGCCTTCGCCCAGCGGATCTTCGTTGACCAGCTCAGGGCTGCTGTCGAGCGCAGGGTTCACTTCCAGTACTTCACCGTCCAGTGGCATGTACACGCCGCTGGCGGCTTTGACCGACTCCACGGTGGCGGCTTCAGCGCCTTTGTCGTAGGACTGCAGCTCAGGCAGTTGTACGAAAACCACGTCGCCCAATGCGTCCTGCGCGAAAACGGTGATGCCGACAGTAACCGTGCCGTCAGCTTCGGTGCGCAGCCATTCGTGATCTTCAGTAAAACGCAACTCGCTCATGGAAACTCCTAAGGGGGCCAGACTCGTCTGGTGGACGCTATTGAATGCTTGGGCAATGCCCTGGTTTATGAAGGGTTACTAAGCAAAAACGCGGCCAATGTTAGTTTCTTGTTATTAATCAATTATTTATGAGTATTTCGAGAGGCGCGGGCAATGTGCTCTGTAGCGAAATCGCTACGGCGGGGCACAAAGAAAAAAGCCTAAGGGGATCAAAGCCTTGCAGGGCGCTGGCTGGGGACGAGTGTAGCGATATCGTTACGCTGTAGCGCTTTCAGTACAGATGAAGGTCGCTTTTAGAGTGATTTCTTGCTGGACACGAAGCCCGTGGGAGCAAGCCCGCTCCAACAGGGATCTGCGGTGATTCAGGCGTTGGCGGCGTCAGGGCTTGTTGGGAATGCCGTACTTGCGCAAACGGTGGGCGATCGCGGTGTGGGAGGTTTGCAGGCGACTGGCCAATTGCCGGGTCGAGGGGTAACTGACGTAGAGTTTTTCCAGCAGGTCTTTTTCGAACGCCTCCATCGCCTGTTCCAGGCTGTCGACTTCATGGTCGCTTTGGCGCGCCACCGACGTGCCGGCGATGTCGAGGTCGCCGATGTCCACCAGACTGCTTTCGCATATGGCGGCGGCGCGGAAGATCACGTTTTGCAGTTGCCTGACGTTGCCAGGCCAGCGATTACCCAGCAGTGCCGGGTAAGTGCCCGGTGCCAGGCGACAGACCGGGCGCTGGATCTGTGCGCATGCCTGCTGCATGAAATAGCGGGCCAGCAGCAGAATGTCCTGGCCGCGCTCGCGCAGGGGCGGGACTTCGACATTGAGCACATTGAGTCGATAGAACAGGTCTTCACGGAACAGGCCTTCGCTGACCATTTTTTCCAGGTCGCGGTGGGTCGCGCTGAGGATCCGCACGTTGACCTTCACCTCCCGATCACCGCCGACCCGCCGGAAGCTGCCATCGTTGAGGAAGCGCAGCAACTTGGCTTGCAGGTACGGCGACATCTCACCGATTTCGTCAAGAAACACCGTGCCCTGGTTCGCCAGCTCCATCAGACCCGGTTTGCCGCCCCGTTGCGCACCGGTAAACGCGCCGGGGGCATAGCCGAACAGTTCGCTTTCGGCGAGGTTCTCCGGCAATGCAGCACAGTTCAATGCCAGAAACGGAGCGTTGTGTCGCGCACTGATGGCGTGGCAAGCCCGGGCCACCAATTCCTTGCCGGTGCCGGTTTCGCCCTGGATCAGCAGAGGCGCATCGAGGACCGCCACCCGTTGTGCGCGAACCTTGAGCGTACGAATCGCCGGCGATTCGCCCAGCAGCGCATCGAAGCCCTCGGCATGATCGTGATGCAGTGCCGACAGGCGTTCGCCGATGCGGTTCGGTTGATACAGGGTCAGCAGCGCGCCAGCGTCAGTGATGGGCGTGGCGTCCAGCAGTAATGTCTGCCCGTTGACGGTAATTTCCCGCAGTGGCAACCGGAAACCGTATTCGAGCAATGTATCGAGCAGGGCCGGGTCGCCAAACAGGTCGGCGACGCTTTCACCGGCCGGCTCACGACCGTACAGGGCAATCAGGGCCGGGTTGGCCAGCAACACCTTGCCGGCACTGTCCAGCGCCAGCACCGGATCGGTCATGGCCGCCAGCAGTGCGTCGAGCTGCAAGTGCCGACGCTGGCCGGGCAGGATGTCGACCACCGTCACCGCTTGCACCCCACGCACGCTGAACAGCGCATCACGCAGCTCTTCGAGGACTTGCGCGCTCAGGGTCGGGGCGTCGATATAAACGTTGGGCGGCACCATTTCCACCGCATCCAGATTGAGATTGCGCCCACCGAGCAAGGCCAGGACTTCCTGGGTGATACCGACGCGGTCGATGAAGCTGACGTGGATACGCATGGGACGCTAATGAATTCTGGACGGCGAGGGGGGGCAAGTATGCCTTGGCGCGGGCCAATGGTGAAATCCCGCGCACAATTTATGGGTAATGACAAACCGGGTGCGAGCCTGCTCCTGAAGGCTATCTGACCGTCACCACCACTGCGCGCGGTGGGAACCCAATTCAGAGGCCGCGATCGTCCACTGCAGGGGTGTACCGGTGATCTTCAATGGAACCTGCAGCCGATGCGCCGGGCCCCAGGTGGTCTGCTCGAGCACAAGGCCCTGATCGCCTTCATCCTCTGCGCGCAATAACGCGTCGGTCCCGGGTCCATTGTCGATCAGCAACTTCGCCGTGCGCGCCAGCGACAACCGCGCCGATCCACCACGGTCGTTGCTCAAGCGTTCAGCCAGCAGCTTGATCACACTGGCCGCCATCAGGTAGCCGGTGGCGTGATCCAGCGCTTGCAGCGGTAAAGGTGTCGGCTTGTCCGCGCACTGCCAGCGCATGCCGGCCTCGGCAATGCCGCTGCTCATTTGCACCAGGCTGTCGAAGCCTCGACGGTTTTGCCACGGACCGCTCCAACCGTAGGCATTCAGGCAGACATCGATCAGGCCCGGGGCGAGTGTTTGCCGTTCGGCGATGCCGTATCCCAACCCTTCGAGCGCATCGGCGCGATAGCCGTGGAGCAGGATATCGGCATTCTTGAGCAGGTTTTCGAACACGCTGCGATCAGCCCTGTCGTGCAGATCGAGGCGCGCGCAACGTTTGCCCAAGGTCATTTCCGGCACCACGCCGGGTTCGTTCCAGGTCGGCGGATCGATACGCAAGACGTCGGCGCCGAGGCCGGCCAGAAAACGGCTGGCAACAGGGCCGGCGAGCACACGGGTCAAGTCCAGCACTTTGATCCCGGCCAAGGGCTGTGCCACTGAACCTTGCCACGGTTTGCCCTCGTGGTTGCCGTGACGGTCGAACTGGATGAGCGGTTCTGCATTGACTGCCATGCCTTGCGGGTGAGACTGCCACTGCGCCCACGTACGCATTTCAGCGGCGCAACCTCCGGCATCGACCACCGCTTGCTCCAGGTCGCCCTTGGCCCATTGCGCCACTTTGCTCGCCATCGCGGAGCGATCGGTACAGGCGCCAAGCACGGTTTCGGCGGCGGCGCGGTGATGGGGCGCATTGGTGTGCAGGCGAATCCAGCCGTCCCGGGTGGCATAGTCACCAGCGATGGGGTCCCACAACGGCGGCACACTCCAGCCCACCGGGCGGATCGAGGAGGAGAACCAGAACGAGGCTAGTCGGCGATCGACTTCAACTTCGGGCAAGCGGCCGGTTTGTTGATGCAGCAGCTCACTGATGGCCTGGCCAGCGGCGGCGATGCTGGCGCACGCCAGGTCCGTGACGGCAAAGGCCGAGGGCAGGGCGCCACTGGCGGTGAATGAGACCTGGGTGCGGTGCAAGCCGAGTGCGGCTTGAATGGACGTGAGTAGATCAGTCATCGAAGGCCCTCCGGAGCGAGAGCCCGAGCATAGAACAAACAGGGGGCAGGCCGGATGAAATCCTGTGGGAGCGAGCAAGCTCGCTCCCACAGGGGGGCTCTATACGCGGAACTGATCCATCAGTTTCATCTGGTGGGTGGTCAGGTTGTTCAGCTGGCTGCTGATCTGCGCCGATTCATTGGCCTGCCCGGTCAAGGTTTCGGTGACGGTACGGATCGCCGAAACGTTGCGATTGACCTCTTCTGCCACGGCGCTTTGCTGTTCGGCGGCGCTGGCGATCTGCAGGTTCATGTCGCTGATCACGGTGACCGCGTCGCTGATCTTGCTCAGGGCCTGCACGGCTTGCTGGATCTGCCCGGCATTGCTGTGGGCCTGGGTCTGGCTCGAATGCATGGTGGCGACCACACCGCGGGTGCCGCTCTGGATACGCTCGATCACCAGGCGAATTTCCTCCACCGAGTCCTGGGTGCGTTTGGCCAGGTTGCGCACTTCGTCGGCGACCACGGCAAAACCGCGACCGCTTTCGCCGGCCCGGGCGGCTTCAATCGCGGCGTTGAGCGCCAGCAGGTTGGTTTGTTCGGCGATGCTGCGGATCACTTCCAGCACCGATCCGATTTGGTCGCTGTTCACCGCCAGGGCTTCCACTTCAGTCACGGCCTTGCTGACTTCGTCGGCCAGTTGATTGATGTCGCGGGTGCTGCGCTCGATGATCTGCATGCCTTCGCGGGCCGATTGGTCGGCGCCCTTGGCCGCATTCGCCGCGTTCGATGCGCTGTTGGCAACGTCGTGGGCCGTGGCGCTCATTTCGTTGGAGGCAGTGGCGACCTGATCGACTTCGCGGAACTGCACCAGCATGCCTTCACTGGTCTGGCGGGCGATTTCCGCAGACTGGTCTGCAGTGCCGCGAGCATCGGTAATGCTCTGCTTGATCTGCGCGATGGTCGGTTGCAGCTTGTCGAGGAAGCGGTTGAACCAGCTGACCAGTTCGCCCAGTTCATCCTTCTTGCTGTAGTGCAGGCGTTGGGTCAGGTCGCCGTCGCCGCTGGCAATCGCCTTGAGCATCTGGGCCACACTATTGATCGGCCGGGTGACACCCGAAGCCGTCAGCCAGATCAACAGCAAGCCGATCAGGCCGGCAATGATCGCCACGCCAACGGCTTTGATCGTGCCGCTTTGCTGGGCGTCATCGAGCACCGCTTGCAGCTTCACCGAGTCGGCCAGCAACACTTGTTTGGGCAAATCGATCACCACGCCCCAGGCCTTGGCGTCAGGGATCGGGCTGACCGGGTAAACCGCACGGATCAGGTCGCCTTGCTGGAGAATTTTCGGAGCGCCACCGCTGAGCAATTGCAGAATGTCCTTGCCGTCGGCGCCCAGGGTCTCGTCGATGCTTTTGCCGACTTTGGCAGCATCGGTGCTGTAGGCAGCCATCACGCCAGTACCGGAAACGATCAGCATGTGACCGGCGCTATTGAACAGATCGCGCTGGGAGTCGACAGCCGCTGCTTGCAGGGCGTTGAGGGCGATGTCCACGCCCACCACGCCGATGGACTTGCCATCCACCAGCAGCGGCGTGGAAATGGTGGTCATCAACACTTCCTTGCCACCGACGGTATCGGCGTACGGGTCGAGCAGGCAGGTACGTTTGCTGTCCCGAGGGCAGGTGTACCAGACGTTGTACGGGGTGCCACTCAGGTTCAGGGTGGTCTTGGTCATGTCCTCTTCGACCATGATCGTGTTGAGCGCTTCTCCTCCGGCACGGCTCCAGTAGGTGGCAAAACGTCCGGCTTCGTTGGACTGGCGAGCGGCGTCATTGGCGAACTCGCTGTCCTTGCCGTCCAGGCCGTTGGGTTCGAACGCCAGCCAGATCCCCAGCACTTTGCTGTTGCGCTCGAACGCGGTTTTCAGGCTCTGGTTCAGTTCTTCGCGCAGGGCAGCGGGCTCCAGGGAGCGTTTGGCGGCCAGGTTGCGCATGTCCTTGATCTGATCGGCCAGGGCGGTCACTACCGTCTGGGTTTCGCCGAACGTCTTCTGCACCCGCACCGCTTGCTCGGCAGCCTTGGCCTGCAGCAAATCCTGCACGCTGTTGGTGAGCATCTGGCTGCTGGAGGAGCTGACCAGCGCATTGTTCTGATTGGTCTGGTAGACGTTCATGCCCTCGATCAGCGCGACCACGCCAAGCAGGCATAGACCAGAGAGCAGGACAATTTTCAGGCGGATGGACAGTGAGTCGAACATAGGGCGAACTCGCGAATGGATGAGGTGTTGGCTATGAGTCCGGGCCGACTCGATTCGCCAAATCCATTCAGCGCATTCAATCCACATCGGCGAGGGGTGGTCATTGCATGAGGGCGATGCCGACGAACGGTAGCTGCTAAACGTTTGCGCGGGAAAATGTACCGAAAATCGTATAAAAAACAGGAAAAACAGCGGTTTGATTCAGGGGGATTTCGGCAGTGTTTCGGGGCGCGACCAGATCCACACATTGCCCAGGCCCATGCCCGCCATCGCCAGGTAGATCGGCCAGCCATGATCGAGCATCACCAGCATCAGCGTGGCACACAGCAGCATGCTGACGGTGGCGCTGACCTTGGCCCGGCGCGCGATGATTTTGCCGTTGCGCCAGTGAATGAGAATGGGGCCGAACAGCCGATGGTTTTCCAGCCAGGCGCTCAAGCGTGGCGAGCTTCTGGTCGCCGCCCAGGCGGCCAGCAGGATGAATTCGGTGGTTGGCAGGCCGGGTACGACAATGGCGATCAGGCCGATACCGAGGCTGACGTAGGCCAGCAGGCCGAAGAGCAGACGGGTGAGTTTTGATGAGGACGGCATATTCTCAGAGGGTGCGCGTTCGAGGCCGATCGGGATCTTACAGACTTACTCAGTGCCCTGTGGGGGCTTGACCGCGATAGTGGTGCATCAGTCGACGTAACTATTGTCCGTGATGCCGTTATCGCGGGCGAGCCCGCTCCCACAAGGGATATGTGTCGGGTCAGACAGTTGCGGTGGCGTAAGCCTGTTCCAGTAACAGGGTAAAGCGGTTGAACGCGTCGATGGCGCCTTTATCCAGTTCGGCTTCTTCCTGGGCACTGAGCTGCAGTCCATCGAGGGTTTTGACGAAGCTTTTCCAGCCTTCAGCGCGGCCACCGGCCGGTTCGCCCAAGTGGCGGGCGCCGAACGTTTCGTTCAGGCACAGGCCGACGGCGCGCTTGATCAGGAAGGCCGCGCCGAGCTTCGATCCTTCGGACACGAAGAGCCAGCCCAGAGCCTGGGCTTTACTCGGAAGGTGCAGGGCGCCAGCGACCGGTCCTGGCACTTCGGTGTCCAGGTCCGCCAGGTCGGCCATGGCTGCTTCGGCCCGACAACGAGCAGGCAGGTCCGGGACGATGGCGGTCAAATCGGCATCGTTGTACAGCGGCACCAGTTCGGACTGGAACAGGTACTGCGCCACCACGAACCGGGCGAAGTTGGCCTGGGTTTCGAACGGTGCATGGGCTTTGACCAATGCATCGAGTCGGGTGTGAGGTTCGTGGGTGATCTGATTCAGGCGTTGCGAGCGCAATACCGGACGTTGAGCCGTTTCCTGAGTGGTCATGAGACATCCTTGAGAATAAGAAGAGCCTGGTAACGAGAC
Source organism: Pseudomonas sp. MT92 (assembly GCF_058792515.1). NCBI lineage: Bacteria > Pseudomonadati > Pseudomonadota > Gammaproteobacteria > Pseudomonadales > Pseudomonadaceae > Pseudomonas > Pseudomonas sp. MT92. The sequence goes on along the minus strand of NZ_JBXAFA010000017.1, from coordinate 147,239 downwards.
GTATGAGCAGGCCCACGACAGTAAAAAAATCCTCACGAAGCCGCTTTAAATGAAGCGGCGTCGTGAGAAAGGCGGGATCAGATATCCCAGATCAGATTGACCGCGAAGTTGCGACCCGGTTGAGTGAGGCGATCAAGGTTGGCCGGTTGCGTCACCGAGGCTTCGCCGACGCTGTCGTAACCGCGCACGTCATTCCACAACCAGTACTTCTTGTCGGTCAGGTTGTAGATGCCGGCGTTGACGGTCACATCGTCGGTGACTTTGTAGAAGCCACTCAGGTCCAGCACGCCGAAGCCCGGGGTCTTGAACTGACTGCTGACGCCGTCCGGCGACTTGAAGTTGCTGTCGTCGACCCGATTTTTCTTTTTCACCAGCGTCCAGCTCAACATCCCGCCGTAGTTGTCCTGGTCGTAGCCGAGCCCGAATACACCGGTCAGCGGATTGACACTGTTGAGCGGCTCGCCAGTGTCGTCGTTTCGACCGTAGGCATACGCCACGGAACCCTGGGTGTAGAGACCTTGCGGCGCACCGAAGGCATCGAGGTTCAGGCGACCTTTGACTTCCGCGCCTTTGATGGTGGCGTGCTTGATGTTGGCGCTCTGGAAGGTCGGCTTGTCATAACCCGGCGTGATGGCATCTTCGTTGATGAAATCGCGGTACTTGTTATAGAACACCGCCACATTGAAGGAGCCTTGCTCAAAATTGCCGCGCAGGCCGGTCTCGTAGCTTTTGCTTTTTTCCGGTTCCAGGTCCGGATTTGGCTCTACGCGGTAGCCGGTAACGGTGTTATCGAAGCGCCCGTAGAGCGCCTTCGCGGTCGGGGTGCGGAATCCCTCGGCGTATTGGCCGTACCAGGTGTACTCGTCGGTCAGGGCATAGGTCAGGCCGAACTTGGGCGACACCTTGTGCCAGGTCTTGTTCTCGTCGCTGACGGTGCCGCGACCGTCGGCCGCCACGGTGTTGAGGAATTCCCGGGTAATGTGCGGCTTGAGTTCGGTGTAGTCGTAGCGCAGGCCAGGCAGGAAGGTCCACTGGTTCCAGCTGATCTGGTCCTGGGCGAACAGGCTGTAGGTGTTGATGGTCGGGTCCGGGAAGTCGCTGGATTTTTTCAGCACGTCCGCGGCACTGGTGGCGCCGACAACCCGACAGCTGCCGAAGACGGCGAGGCACGTGCCATTGCCGCTGCGTGATCCGGTGACTTTCTGTTGCTTGAGGGTGGTGCCGTAGGTCAACAGGTGTTCGGTGTCGGCAAGGCTGAATGTCTTATCCAGTTGTGCATCGAAGACCCACTGCTTTTCTTCGTAGACCGTGTCTCGGGTCCGCAGCACTTTGCGTGACATCGGGTAGTAGAACTCCTCGGTGCTCTGATCGGTCTTGGCGATCTGGTGATTCAGGCTCCACTTGACGTTGTCCACCAGCAGGCTGTCGAGGGCGAAGCTGTGTTCCAGGCCGAAGCGTTCGCGGGTGATGGTGTCGTTACCGGTGCGCCACTGGTACATGCCGCCCGGCAAGATGTTGGCCGCAATGGTCGGTTTCCCATCGAGGAACGGGCCGCCATAAGCGCTTTTCTGGTCGGTGTCGCGGTCGTCCTTGTACTTTTCGTAGACCAGGCCCAGGCGCGCGTCCTCTTTATAGTTCCAGCCTACTTTCGCCAGCACGTTGGTGGCACGCACGTCTTCCGGGTTGGCGGCGGTGCGTGCCAGCCCGGTGCCGTTGTTGCCGCCATAGGATTCGGTTTCGTGGCCATCGCGCTGGCTGTAATGCAACAGGCCATCGAACTGATCGGCACGGCCCGCCACGGTGGCGGATTTGAGCCAGCTGTCGTCGGCGGAGCTGTAACCGGTCTTCAGCCGTGCACCGGCGTCCTGGCCAGGCTTGATGATGTCGTCGGGGTCCAGGGTGAAGTAGCTGACCGCGCCACCGATGGCGTTGCTACCGTAGAGCACCGAAGCCGGACCGCGGAGGATTTCGACACGCTTGACGATTTCCGGGTCGACGTAGTTGCGCTGGGTCTTGGCGTAAGGGCCGTTGAAGAAGCCGTCCGGTACTTCGACGCCATCGACCTGGGTCAGGATCCGGTCACCGTCGATGCCACGGATGTTATAGCCGCTGATTGCGCCGCGGGTGCCGGTGCCGCCCACGGCAACGCCCGGTTCGTAACGCACGAGTTCCTTGATGGTATTGACGTTGTTGCGATCCAGCTCTTCACGCGTGTGAACGGTGACGGTGCTGGGCACGCTGTTCACGTCTTGCGCCTGGCGGGTGGCGCTGATGGTCACCTGTTGCAGGTTGAGGGTGCCGCTGTTGCCGCGCTTTTCCAGCACGATGTTGTTATTGCCCAGTTTGCGATAGCTCAGGTCGGTCCCCACCAACAGGCGATCGAGGGCTTTCTCTGGCGGCAGTGAGCCGCGTACACCCGGCGACGCCACACCTTCTGCCAGCGCTGAGGGCAAGCCAACCTGCCAGCCTGTCACAGCGGTAAACGCATTGAGCGCCGGCACCAGCGACTGTGGCGCAATGGCGAACGAATAGTCGCCCATGTTGCGGCTCGGCTGTTCGGCCGTGGCGGCGATGAGCGGTGCACTGCCGGCCATCAGAATGGCGGCGGTCAGCAGCGACAGTACGCGGGAAGGTGAAGAGGACTGGCGGGTAAGGCGAGAGGACATCGATAGCGCTCCGTGTCGCACGAATCTTTATAGGTGCTGATCGGCATCGAAGATGCGAATCAATTGCATTGGCTATAACGAGACGTACGAGGCTTGGCTATCGAGTAAAAATAATTCTCATTTAGTTCAGGATCACCAGCGCCGGGAACTCCTGGAGTTTGGCGGAGGTGATGTGGGCAAGGGAGCGGACGGCGTCCAGCGGCTGATCGAGGCGGTAATTCCCCGTCACCGCGACATTGGCCAACCGCTCGTTGTTGTTGATGATCCAGCCTGGATAGTAGCGACGCAGTTCCGCCAGGACCTGGCTCAGGGGGCAGTTTTCGAACACCAGTCGGCCCTGGACCCAGGCCAGTTCGGTGGCGGCATCCAGTTTGGCCGGGCGGTCGAACCCGTTGGGGCCGATACGGATGCTTTCCCCGGCGCTCAAGCGAACGCGTTCGTCGTCGCGAGTCGCCCGCAGATCGACGTCTCCGCGCTGCACTCGAACCTGTGTCACGCCATCCAGATAACGCACGGCAAATGCCGTATCCCGGACGCTCGCCGTGACCAGGCCAGCGTCGATTTCCAGCGGTTGTCCCGGATGAGGCGGCACCTCGAAATAGGCTTCGCCCTGATACAACCGCGCCACGCGTTGTTGGTCGTTGATGGTGCTGGAAAAGGCCGAGTTGGTGTTGAGCAGGACTTTCGAGCCGTCCTCCAGTTGCAGGCGCTGGCGTTCACCGACCACGGTCAGGTGATCGGCCTGCAGGCGCATCGGCAAATTGCTGAAGCTGAACAGGCCGAGGATCAGCACGGCGGCGGTGGCCAGGGGTTTGCAATGGGGGCGCAGGCGCGAGAGTACGGTGATCTTCGCCGGGCGCGCGGCCAGGCTTTGTGCGCACTGCGTGATTTGCGGACCATTCCAGATCGCCTGGGCCCTGGCGAACGCATCGGCATGCGCCGGATCGGCCGCGAGCCATTGCTGGAACTGGCGGGTCTGTTCTTCGTTCGGGCTGTCCAGCACGATCAGCCAGTCGAGGGCCTGGTCCATCGCATCTGCAGTGTCCTGCGCCGGGGAGGGCGAATGGAAGCGCTGGGTGTCCGTCACGGTATTTTCTCGGCAGGGGAGGAAATGCAGTTTCAAGCTTAAAGCTTCGAGCTGCGTCCTGCGACGCCCATACAGATTGTCATGATCAGTTTCAGCTCCTTTTGCACCGTGCTCAGCGATACACCGAGCTTTTCGGCGATCTCCAGATAGCTGTGACCGTGCAGGCGACTGAGGATGAAAATCTGCTGCTGGCGAGGGCTGAGCTGACTGAGGTGCACGTTCAAGCGCTCAAGCAATCGTTCTGCATGGACGGCATCCTCGGCATTGCCGGCCGGGGCGGCGACGCTTTGCACCACCTCCAGCGGGACGTCATCGACCATGGTTCGCGAGTGGATTCGCCGCGCACGCAGATGGTCCAGCGCCAGGTTGCGGGCAGTCTGGAATACGAAGGGTTCGAGGTGATCGATGGCCCGCTCGCTGAGCGCACGGGTCACGCGCAGGTAGGTTTCCTGCAGCAGGTCTTCGGCTGTGCTGTGGTTGTTGACCATCCGCTCCAGCGTGCGCAGCAGAGTGATTCGCTGGGTGATGAAGACGTCGTTGAAGCGCGATTGACTCACGGGAGAACCTGATCCATTTCAAGCGGATGATAATGCTTATCATCCGCTTTGGTGGTCAAGCACTGATTTGTTCCGGTTTATGCGCGATTCTGCAGATAGGTCGCGTAATCCGGAATCCGGTGCTCATGCGCCTGATCCATCAGCGGGCTGCTGAGCAGATAGTCGGCGCTGCATTCGTTGCACGCCACTGGAATGTTCCAGACCGCCGCGACGCGCAACAATGCCTTGATGTCCGGGTCGTGCGGCTGTGGCTCGAACGGGTCCCAGAAGAACACCAGCATGTCGACCCGTTGTTCGGCGATTCGTGCGCCGAGCTGCTGGTCACCGCCCAGTGGGCCGCTGATCATGCTCTCCACCGGCAGGTCGAGGCGTTGTTGCAGCAACAAACCCGTGGTACCGGTGGCGACCAGTTCGTGTCGGGCGAGTTTATCTTTCTGCCGCTCGGCCCAATCCAGCAAGAACACTTTGCAATGGTCATGGGCGACCAAGGCGATACGCTTGCGCGCCGCCAGGGTCTTTTGCGTAAAGCTGATGCCAATCATCGGTTGTTGCTCCAGAAATGACACGCACCTTGCTCGCGATGAGCTTGAGAACACTGCGGGGCATCAAGTTCCCCGCGTTATCGTTCGCGACCATCGCGAGCAGGCTCGCTCCTACAGACAGGGGGTGCACCTGGTAGGAGCGAGCCTTGCTCGCGATGAGCTAGAGAACACTGCGGGGCATCAGGTTCCCCGCGTTATCGTTCACGACCATCGCGAGCAGGCTCGCTCCTGCAGGCTGGGGGCGTGCTGCTTATTCAGCGTTGCACAGCGCCAGGCAGTTATCGAGCATGCGGTTGGAGAAACCCCATTCGTTGTCGTACCAGGCCAGCACCTTGAGCAGCTTGCCGCTGACTTTGGTGTGGTTGGCGTCGAAGATCGACGACAGCGGGTTGTGGTTGAAGTCGCTCGAGACCAGCGGCAGGGTGTTGTAGCCGAGGATTTTCGAGTGCTGACTGGCTTCTTTTAGCAGCGCATTGACTTCATCGGCCGACGCTTCGCGCTTGAGCTGCACGGTCAGGTCGACCAGGGAGACGTTGATCACCGGTACACGCACGGCCATGCCGGTCAGTTTGCCCGCCAGTTCCGGCAACACCAGGCCCACCGCTTCAGCGGCGCCAGTCTTGCTCGGGATCATGTTCTGGGTGGCGGAACGGGCGCGGTACGGATCGGTGTGGTAGACGTCGGTCAGGTTCTGGTCGTTGGTGTAGGCGTGAATCGTGGTCATCAGACCGCTTTCGATCCCCAGTTCGCGGTGCAGCACCTGGGCCACCGGGGCCAGGCAGTTGGTGGTGCACGAAGCGTTGGAAATAATCTGGTGCGACTGGCGCAGAATGTCGTGGTTGACCCCGTACACCACCGTGGCATCGGCCCCTTTGGCCGGTGCCGAGATAATCACTTTGCGCGCGCCGGCCGTAATATGCGCCGCAGCCTTGGCTCGGTCGGTGAACAGGCCGGTGCATTCAAACACCACATCAATCCTTTCCGCGGCCCATGGCAGGTCGGCCGGGTTGCGGATGGCGCTGACCGAAATGCGGTCGCCGTTGACGGTCAGGCTTTCCTGATCGTGTTGGACATCGGCATCGAACGTGCCGTGAACAGTGTCGTACTTGAGTAAGTGTGCGTTGATCGCGCTGTCGCCCAAGTCGTTGATCGCGACGATTTGCAAATCCTGACGATAGCCTTGGGTATAGAGTGCGCGCAGGACATTACGGCCGATACGGCCAAAACCATTGATCGCGATTCGAAGAGTCATTTGTCAGCGCCGCCGTCGTTTTGTTGTTGGAATTACAAGATTATTCGCAAAAAAATAGAAAACAAGCCTTTTTAGTGGCAATATTTTGTTCAATCTACAACGAGTGACCTGAATCAACTGGTCCGATTGATCAAGAAAGCCGTCTGTCATCCCGTCAACAACGGCTCTTGTTCAGCATAGACAATCAGGTCGCCACATCCGTTAGCCTGGAGTTCTACACATGCATCCCCGCGTCCTTGAGGTCACCGAACGGCTTATTGCCCGCAGCCGCGCCACGCGTGAGGCTTACCTTGCACTGATTCGCGGTGCGGCCAGCGACGGTCCGATGCGCGGCAAGCTGCAATGCGCCAACTTCGCCCACGGCGTGGCCGGTTGCGGCAGCGACGACAAGAACAGTTTGCGGATGATGAACTCCGCCAACATTGCGATTGTTTCGTCATATAACGACATGCTCTCGGCGCATCAGCCGTACGAGGTCTTCCCGGAGCTGATCAAAAAAGCCCTGCGTGAAATCGGCTCCGTCGGTCAGTTCGCCGGCGGCACTCCGGCCATGTGCGATGGCGTGACCCAGGGCGAGCCCGGCATGGAGCTGAGCCTGCCGAGTCGCGAAGTGATCGCGCTGTCTACAGCCGTGGCGTTATCCCACAACATGTTCGATGGCGCGCTGATGCTCGGCATCTGCGACAAGATCGTGCCGGGCCTGATGATGGGCGCGTTGCGTTTCGGGCATCTGCCGATGATCTTCGTCCCGGGCGGGCCGATGGTGTCGGGCATTTCCAACAAGCAGAAAGCCGATGTGCGCCAGCGCTACGCCGAAGGCAAGGCCAGCCGCGAAGAGTTGCTGGAATCGGAAATGAACTCCTACCACAGCCCCGGCACCTGCACCTTCTACGGCACCGCCAACACCAACCAGTTGCTGATGGAAGTCATGGGCCTGCACTTGCCGGGTGCTTCCTTCGTGAACCCGAACACGCCGTTGCGCGATGCCCTGACCCGCGAAGCGGCGCATCAGGTGACACGCATTACCAAGCAGAACGGCAACTACCTGCCGATCGGCGAAATCGTCGACGAGCGCTCACTGGTCAATTCCATCGTCGCCCTGCACGCCACCGGCGGCTCGACCAACCACACCTTGCACATGCCGGCCATCGCCATGGCGGCGGGTATTCAGTTGACCTGGCAGGACATGGCCGACCTCTCCGAGGTGGTGCCGACCCTGAGCCACGTCTACCCGAACGGTAAAGCCGACATCAACCACTTCCAGGCGGCGGGCGGCATGTCGTTCCTGATCCGTGAACTGCTGGAAGCCGGGTTGCTCCACGAAAACGTCAACACCGTACTGGGCCACGGCCTGAGCCGTTACACCCAGGAGCCGTTCCTCGATAACGGCGAGCTGGTCTGGCGCGAAGGCATTACCGAAAGCCTCGACGAAAGCATCCTGCGGCCGGTGGCTCGTGCGTTCTCGCCAGAAGGCGGCCTGCGGGTGATGGAAGGCAACCTTGGTCGTGGCGTGATGAAAGTCTCGGCGGTCGCGCTGGAAAACCAGATCGTCGAAGCGCCGGCCATGGTGTTTCAGGATCAGCAAGACCTGGCCGATGCGTTCAAGGCCGGTTTGCTGGAGAAGGATTTCGTTGCGGTGATGCGCTTCCAGGGCCCGCGCTCCAACGGCATGCCGGAACTGCACAAGATGACGCCGTTCCTTGGCGTGCTGCAGGATCGCGGTTTCAAAGTCGCACTGGTGACCGACGGGCGCATGTCCGGCGCGTCGGGGAAAATTCCGGCGGCCATTCACGTCAGCCCCGAAGCGTACGTGGGCGGCGCTTTGGCGCGGGTGCAAGAGGGCGATATCATCCGCGTCGATGGCGTCAAAGGCACCCTGGAGCTTAAGGTGGACGCCGAAGAATTCGCAGCGCGCACCCCGGCCAAGGGCCTGCTGGGCAACAACATCGGCACCGGTCGCGAACTGTTTGGTTTCATGCGCATGGCCTTCAGCTCGGCGGAGCAGGGCGCCAGCGCCTTTACTTCTGCCCTGGAGACGCTTAATTGAAACTGGCTTTGGTCGGTGACATCGGTGGGACCAACGCACGTTTCGCGTTGTGGAAAAACCAGCAACTGGAATCGGTCCAGGTGCTGGCGACGGCAGACCACGCCAGCCCCGAAGAGGCGATCAGCCTCTACCTGAGCGGGCTCGGTCTGGCGCCGGGGGCCATCGGTTCGGTGTGCCTGTCGGTGGCGGGCCCCGTGAGCGGCGATGAATTCAAGTTCACCAACAATCACTGGCGACTGAGCCGCAAGGGGTTCTGTCAGACCTTGCAGGTGGATCAGCTGTTGCTGGTTAATGACTTCTCGGCCATGGCCCTGGGCATGACCCGTTTGCAGCCAGGCGAATTCCGCGTGGTCTGTGAAGGGACGCCGGAGCCCTTGCGGCCTGCGGTGGTTATCGGGCCGGGCACCGGTCTGGGCGTCGGTACATTGCTGGATCTCGGTGAAGGCCGTTTCGCGGCCTTGCCGGGAGAGGGCGGTCACGTCGATTTGCCCCTGAGCAGCCCGCGAGAAACCCAACTGTGGCAACACCTCTATAACGAGATTGGCCATGTCAGCGCCGAAACGGCGTTGAGCGGCGGTGGCTTGCCACGGGTGTATCGCGCGATTTGCGCGGTGGACGGTCATGAACCGGTACTCGACACCCCGGAGGCGATCACCGCTGCCGGGTTGGCGGGCGATCCGATTGCCCTGGAAGTGCTTGAGCAGTTCTGCTGCTGGCTCGGTCGCGTGGCTGGCAACAACGTGCTGACCACGGGCGCGCGTGGTGGCGTGTACATCGTTGGCGGGGTAATTCCGCGCTTCGCCGATTTCTTCCTCGAAAGCGGTTTCGCCCGATGCTTTGCCGACAAGGGCTGCATGAGCGATTACTTCAAGGGGATTCCGGTGTGGCTGGTGACGGCACCGTATTCCGGGTTGGTGGGGGCGGGAGTGGCACTCGACCAGGCTTGAAATGCGATCAACTGTAGGAGCGAGCCTGCTCGCGATGGACGTCAACGATAACGCGTGCTTTCTGAATGCATGCGGTGCCTTCAAGTCCATCGCGAGCAGGCTCGCTCCTACAGTCGTTTTGAGGTGTTTGTAGATTCGGTGCTTAAGGCATAATCCGCCCCATTCAAACAACAAGGACGCCGCCCCGTGAGCTCAGTCAACAAGTCGATTTTGTTGGTCGATGACGATCAAGAGATACGCGAGTTGCTGGACACCTACCTGACCCGCGCCGGTTTCCAGGTCCGTACCACGCCGGACGGCGCCGGTTTTCGCCAGGCCTTGAACGATGAGCCCAGCGATCTGGTGATCCTCGACGTGATGCTGCCCGACGAGGACGGTTTCAGTCTGTGCCGCTGGATCCGCCAGCACCCGCGGCGGGCCCAGGTGCCGATCATCATGCTCACCGCCAGTTCCGACGAAGCCGACCGTGTCATTGGCCTGGAACTGGGGGCGGACGACTACCTTGGCAAACCCTTCAGTCCCCGTGAACTACAAGCGCGGATCAAGGCCTTGTTGCGTCGCGCGCAGTTCGGTCAGGAGCGTTCCGGCAGTGAAGTGCTGGCCTTCGATGACTGGCGCCTGGACATGGTCAGCCATCGGTTGTTTCACATCGATGGCGAAGAAGTGATTCTCTCGGGTGCCGATTTCGCCCTGCTGAAACTGTTCCTCGATCACCCGCAGGAAATCCTCGACCGCGACACCATTGGCAATGCCACCCGTGGCCGTGAGTTGATGCCGCTCGATCGGATCGTCGACATGGCGGTCAGCCGTCTGCGCCAACGCCTGCGCGACACCGAAAAACCGCCACGCCTGATCCGTACCGTGCGTGGCAGTGGCTACCAACTGGCAGCCACTGTGGTTGCCAGCAATGGTCACTGATTTTTTTCGCTCGCTGGTGGCGAAAGTGCCGGTGCCGCGCTCGCTGCTCGGGCGCATGTTGTTGCTGACCTTGCTCGCGGTGCTGTTCGCGCAGACGCTGTCCAGCGTGATCTGGGTCTCGCAACTGCGCGCCACCCAGCTGGAAGGTCTGGTCACCAGCGCCCGCAGCCTTGCCCATTCCATGACCGCCAGTGTCAGTTATTTCCGCTCCTTGCCGGTGGCGTTCCGGCCGCTGGTGCTCGACCAGCTGCGCAGCATGGGCGGCACCCGGTTCGTGGTGACGCTCAACGATAGACCGTTGGGTATGGAGGTGTTGCCGGTCACCCCGCGCAAGGCGGCAGTGATCAAAGCCGTGGACGAAGTGCTGCGTCAGTCCTTGGGCCAGGACACGGACATTTCGGTGACTTTCGTCAGCCCTGAAGACCTGCGGATTTTCAATGCCGGCCTGAAGCTCGATGAACTGCCACGCTCCTGGGCCCATTACGCGCTGACCCTGGAACCGGTGAATCCGCCCGTGCTGGTCACCCAGATCCAGATGGCGCCAGGCGAATGGCTGTATATCGCCTCGCTTCTGCCCGAGCCCTACACCAGCCTTGAAGAGCAGGGCCTGCCAGCGCAACAGATGTGGTTCATCGCCCTCACCAGCGGCTTTCTGTTGCTGTTCATCGGCCTGTTGGTGCATTGGCAGAGCCGGCCGCTCAAGCGTCTGGCGCGGGCGGCACGGGACCTGTCACTGGGCGCTGACGTCGAGCCTGTGGCCGAGGGCGGCGGCAGCGAAGTGGTGGAGGTCGGTCGCGCCTTCAACACCATGCGCGAGCGCATCAGCCGCTACCTGACTGAACGCAGTCAGTTGTTCAGCGCGATATCCCATGACTTGCGTACGCCGATCACCCGCCTGCGCCTGCGGGTCGAATTGCTTGAAGACGAAAAACTGCAAGCCAAGTTCGGCCGCGATCTGGATGAGCTGGAATTGCTGGTCAAGGGCGCGCTGCAATGCGTGAAGGACACCGACATCCACGAAAATATCGAGCAGGTCGACCTCAATCATGTGCTCGATTGCCTGGTGGAACCGTACCTGGCGCCGAACGGCAATGGCCGCGTGACTCAGCAGGGGCGGGCACTGGCGGCGTATCCAGGTAAACCGCTGGCGCTCAAGCGCTGCATCGGCAACCTGATCGACAACGCTTTGAAGTACGGACAGAAGGCCCATCTGCACATCGATGATGACGACAGTGCGTTCGTGCTGCATGTCGACGACGAAGGGCCGGGGGTTCCGGAGCAACGACTGGAACAGGTGTTCGAGCCGCACTTCCGCCTGGCGGGGCAGCAGCAAGGGTATGGGTTGGGGCTGGGAATCGCGCGCAACATTGCCCACAGCCATGGCGGTGAAGTCAGCCTGCAAAACCTGCGTGAAGGTGGTTTGCGGGTGACCCTTCAGTTACCCCGCTCACTGGATTAACACTGACCCTGTGGCGAGGGGGCTATTGTCACAGCTTGGTGACATAACTCGCCCCCTTCGTTACAAGCCCGCCGCCGCCCGTTGTTTAGACTGCCCGCAGTCAAAACAACAAAAAAGGCACCCCATGGACACCTTCCAACCGGCGTTCAGCAGTTGGCTCAACGCACCTGCCCATCAGCAATGGCTCGCTGCCGAAGGCTCGCGCCTGCTCGCATTTGCCAAGGCTTCGAAGCTTCCCGAAGGCTTCGGTAACCTCGATGAAAAAGGTCACCTGGCGGCCAACGCGCAAGCCGAAACCATGAATACCGCCCGCATGACCCACAGCTTCGCCATGGCCCATATCCAGGGCTTGCCGGGGTTCGCCGAGTTGGTGGATCACGGCATCAATGCCCTGCGCGGGCCGTTGCGTGATGCCGTTCATGGAGGGTGGTTCGCCGTCGCGGAACACCGTGACGGCAACACCGGCAAAAACGCCTACCTGCATGCCTTCGTCGCACTGGCAGCCAGCTCTGCGGTAGTGGCCCGACGTCCCGGCGCACAAGCCTTGCTCGATGAGGCCATCGACATCATCGACACGTATTTCTGGAGCGAGGACGAGGGCGCGATGCGCGAATCCTTCAACCGTGACTGGCGTGAGGAGGAGGCATATCGCGGCGCCAACAGCAACATGCACGCCACCGAAGCCTTCCTCGCCCTGGCCGATGTCACCGACGACAACCGCTGGCTGTGCCGTGCCCAGCGCATCGTCGAGCGGGTCATCCATGGTCATGCGGCTGCCAACGATTACCTGGTGGTCGAGCATTTCGACCGCGACTGGCAGCCGTTGCGCGACTACAACCACGACAACCCGGCCGACGGATTCCGTCCCTTTGGCACTACGCCGGGCCACGGTTTCGAATGGGCGCGGTTGCTGTTGCACCTTGAAGCGGCCCGAGTACGGGCCGGGATGCTCACGCCGGGATGGCTGGCCACCGACGCGGAAAAACTCTTCGAGCACAACTGCCGCCACGGCTGGGACGTCGATGGCGCGCCCGGCATCGTCTACACCCTCGACTGGGACAATCGTGCGGTGGTGCGCCATCGCCTGCATTGGACCCATTGCGAGGCCAGCGCCACTGCCAGTGCGCTGCTCAAGCGTACGGGCGATGAGCAATACGAGCACTGGTACCGACTCTTCTGGGAATTCTGTGACGATCATTTCATCGACCGTTGCGATGGCAGTTGGCACCACGAGCTTGACCCGTTGAACCGCCCGAGTGCCGATATCTGGGCCGGCAAACCCGACCTTTACCACGCCTGGCAAGCCGTGCTGATTCCACGCCTGCCTCTGGCCCCGAGCATGGCCAGTGCGTTGGCAAAGCTGTCCCAGAGCGGTTCTATGTAACCATGCGGTGACATTCGCGCGTCCCTTCGTTACCTGCGAAGGGGCATCCCCTGTTTAAAATCCTATGCAGCGCAAGCACCAGACTTGCATGCATAACAACAAGAAAGGTACTCCTAGATGAATGCGATTTCTCGCCTCGCTACTGTCATTTCTCTCGCCTCAATACTCCCTGTTGCTGCATTCCCCATCAGTGCCCTTGCCGCCGATTCCAAAGGAACTGTGGAAGTTGTTCACTGGTGGACGTCGGGTGGTGAAAAAGCAGCGGTCGATGTCCTCAAGGCACAAGTCGAAAAAGACGGCTTCACCTGGAAGGACGGCGCAGTCGCCGGTGGTGGCGGTGCAACGGCCATGACCGTACTGAAAAGTCGCGCAGTGGCCGGTAACCCGCCAGGCGTCGCTCAGATCAAGGGGCCGGACATCCAGGAATGGGCCTCGACCGGCCTGCTGGACACCGACGTCCTCAAAGACGTTGCCAAAGAAGAGAAGTGGGACAGCCTGCTCGACAAGAAAGTCTCCGATACCGTGAAGTTCGACGGTGATTACGTGGCCGTGCCGGTGAACATCCACCGCGTGAACTGGCTGTGGATCAATCCGGAAGTCTTCAAGAAAGCCGGCATCACCAAGAATCCAACCACCCTCGAAGAATTTTACGCCGCTGGCGACAAGCTCAAGGCCGCCGGTTTCATTGCGCTGGCCCACGGCGGCCAGCCTTGGCAGGACAGCACCGTGTTCGAAGCCGTCGTGCTTTCGGTCATGGGTGTCGATGGCTACAAGAAAGCCCTGGTTGATCTCGACAACGCCGCGCTGACCGGTCCGGAAATGGTCAAGGCGCTGACCGAGCTGAAGAAAGTCGCGACCTACATGGACGCCGACGGCAAAGGCCAGGACTGGAACCTGGAAGCCGCCAAGGTCATCAACGGCAAGGCCGGCATGCAGATCATGGGTGACTGGGCCAAGTCCGAGTGGACCGCCGCCAAGAAAGTCGCCGGCAAGGACTACGAGTGCGTAGCGTTCCCGGGCACCGACAAGGCGTTCACCTACAACATCGACTCCCTGGCGGTGTTCAAGCAGAAAGACAAGGGCACTGCTGCCGGTCAGCAGGACATCGCCAAAGTCGTGCTGGGTGAGAACTTCCAGAAAGTCTTCAGCATCAACAAGGGCTCGATCCCGGTGCGCAACGACATGCTGGCCGATATGGGCAAGTTCGGTTTCGACTCGTGCGCCCAGACTGCGGCCAAGGACTTCCTGGCGGACGCCAAGTCCGGCGGCCTGCAGCCGAGCATGGCGCACAACATGGCGACCACGCTGGCGGTACAGGGCGCGTTCTTCGACGTAGTGACCAACTACATCAACGACCCGAAAGCCGACCCGGCCGACACGGCCAAGAAACTGGGCGCAGCGATCAAGTCGGCCAAGTAATGCTTGGCCCCTGTAGGCGCGAGCTTGCTCGCGATGGCGGACTGTCAGCCACCTGGTGTGAGAACTGACACAACGCAATCGCCAGCAGGCTGGCTCCCACAGGGAACGCACTTGTAATCCTAATTCTCTATTCTGGATTTCCCCATGAGTTCTGTTGCTGTGTTCAGCAAGGCCTCGCCGTTCGATGCATTGCAACGCTGGCTCCCTAAGCTGGTGCTGGCGCCGAGCATGTTCATCGTCCTGGTGGGCTTCTATGGCTACATCCTGTGGACGTTCGTCCTGTCGTTCACCACGTCGACCTTTCTGCCCAACTACAAGTGGGCGGGCCTGGCGCAATACGCACGGTTGTTCGACAACGACCGCTGGTGGGTGGCGAGCAAGAACCTGGCGCTGTTCGGCGGCATGTTCATCGGCATCACGCTGGTGATTGGCGTGCTGCTGGCGGTGTTTCTCGACCAGCGCATCCGTCGCGAAGGCTTCATTCGCACCATTTACCTGTACCCGATGGCGCTCTCGATGATCGTCACCGGTACCGCATGGAAATGGCTGCTCAACCCGGGCATGGGCCTGGACAAACTGTTGCGTGACTGGGGCTGGGAAGGCTTCCGCCTGGACTGGCTGATTGACCCGGATCGCGTGGTCTATTGCCTGGTGATCGCCGCTGTATGGCAGGCCTCGGGCTTCATCATGGCGATGTTCCTGGCCGGCCTGCGTGGCGTTGATCAATCGATCATCCGTGCCGCGCAGATCGATGGCGCGAGCATGCCGCGCATCTACTGGAAAGTGGTGCTGCCCAGCCTGCGTCCGGTGTTCTTCAGTGCAGTGATGATTCTGGCGCACATTGCGATCAAGAGTTTCGACCTGGTGGCGGCAATGACGGCCGGCGGCCCGGGTTACTCCTCGGACCTGCCTGCGATGTTCATGTATTCCTTCACCTTCAGTCGCGGCCAGATGGGCATGGGCTCGGCCAGTGCGATTCTGATGCTCGGTGCGATTCTCGCGATCATCGTGCCTTACCTGTACTCCGAGCTGAGGACCAAGCGTCATGACTAGTCTCGCTGCCAAACCCGCTATCAGCCTGAGTCGCATCGCGATCTATGCGGTGCTGATCCTCGCCGTGATGCTCTACCTGATTCCGCTGGTGGTCATGCTGTTGACCAGCTTCAAGACCCCCGAAGACATCAGCACCGGCAACCTGCTGAGCTGGCCGACCGTGGTCAGCGGTATCGGTTGGGTCAAGGCCTGGGCCACGGTTGACGGTTACTTCTGGAACTCGATCAAGATCACCGTTCCAGCGGTACTTATCTCCACGGCCATCGGTGCCTTGAACGGCTACGTTTTGTCGATGTGGCGTTTCCGCGGTTCGCAGTTGTTCTTCGGTCTGCTGCTGTTCGGCTGCTTCCTGCCGTTCCAGACCGTCCTGCTGCCGGCCTCGTTCACCCTCGGCAAGATGGGCCTGGCGAGCACCACCACGGGCCTGGTGTTCGTGCACGTGGTCTACGGCCTGGCGTTCACCACGCTGTTCTTCCGTAACTACTACATCAGCATTCCCGATGCGCTGGTCAAAGCTGCGCGTCTGGACGGTGCGGGTTTCTTCACCATCTTCCGCCGGATCATCCTGCCGATGTCGACGCCGATCATCATGGTCTGCCTGATCTGGCAGTTCACTCAGATCTGGAACGACTTCCTGTTCGGGGTGGTGTTCTCCAGCGGTGATTCGCAACCGATCACGGTGGCGCTGAACAACTTGGTCAACACCAGTACCGGGGCCAAGGAATACAACGTTGATATGGCGGCGGCGATGATCGCCGGTTTGCCGACCCTGCTGGTCTATGTGGTCGCAGGCAAGTATTTCGTGCGCGGGCTGACGGCCGGCGCAGTCAAGGGGTAATCATGGCTACGCTCGAACTTCGCAACGTAAACAAGACCTACGGTGCCGGCCTGCCGGACACCCTGAAGAACATCGAACTGTCGATCAAGGACGGTGAGTTCCTGATCCTTGTCGGCCCGTCGGGCTGCGGCAAGTCGACCCTGATGAACTGCATCGCCGGCCTCGAAACCATCACCGGCGGCGCGATCATGATCGGCGATCAGGACGTCAGCGGCATGAGCCCCAAGGATCGTGACATCGCCATGGTGTTCCAGTCCTATGCGCTGTACCCGACCATGAGCGTGCGCGAGAACATCGAGTTCGGACTGAAAATCCGCAAGATGAGCCAGTCGGCCATCGATGAGGAAGTCGCTCGGGTCGCCAAGCTGTTGCAGATCGAACACCTGCTCAACCGCAAGCCAGGCCAGCTCTCCGGTGGCCAGCAACAGCGTGTGGCCATGGGCCGGGCCCTGGCACGCCGGCCGAAGATCTATCTGTTCGACGAACCGCTTTCCAACCTCGACGCCAAGCTGCGGGTCGAGATGCGCACCGAAATGAAACTGATGCACCAGCGCCTGAAAACCACCACTGTCTATGTGACCCACGACCAGATCGAAGCGATGACCCTGGGCGACAAAGTGGCGGTGATGAAGGACGGGATCATCCAGCAGTTCGGTACGCCGAAAGACATCTACAACAACCCGGCCAACCTGTTCGTGGCGAGCTTCATCGGTTCGCCGCCGATGAACTTCATCCCCCTGCGTCTGCAACGCAAGGACGGTCATCTGCTGGCGCTGCTCGACAGCGGCCAGGCTCGCTGCGAATTGCCGCTGGGCATGCAGGACGCCGGTCTCGAAGACCGTGAAGTGATTCTCGGCCTGCGTCCGGAGCAGATCGTTCTGGCGAACGGCGAAGCCACTGGTTTGCCGACCATTCGCGCCGAAGTCCAGGTCACTGAACCGACCGGTCCCGACACCCTGGTCTTCGTCAACCTCAATGACACCAAGGTCTGCTGCCGCCTGGCACCGGACGTTGCACCTGCCGTTGGCGAGAGCCTGACCTTGCAGTTCGATCCGGCGAAAGTGCTGCTGTTCGATGCCAAGACCGGGGAACGTTTGGGGGTGGCCGGTGTGCCGAAAGCCGAAGCGCACGCTGCCAACGTTGCGCAATTCAAAGGCCGCTGAACAACAACGGTAGGAGCGAGCCTGCTCGCGATGGACGTCAGCGATGACACTGGAAACCTGACACCCCACGGTGTTCTCAGGTGTCTCGCGAGCAGGCTCGCTCCTGCATGGGGGAATCCGTGATGCGCGGCCTGTCGTGCATCACAACCGCTGTAACCGCGTTAGAAAAAGAAAAGTTAATAACAATAAAACGAGGATGTAGGGATGAAGACGAGAAACACGGCCCGGTTGATCTGCCAGGTCTCAGCAGCGGCGGCACTGGTTCTGGCCGGTAATGCGATGGCCGATGAGGCGTTCAGCTCCGACTCCAAGTGGATGACGGGCGATTGGGGTGGCGAGCGTACCAAGCTGATCGAGCAAGGCATCGACATCAAGATGGACTATGTCGGTGAAGTGGGCGGGAACCTCCATGGCGGGTTCAACGATGACAAGACCGCGCGCTACAGTGACCAGTTTGGCCTGGGGGCGGCGCTGGATCTGCAAAAACTGCTGGGCTGGGACAACACCCAGGCCAAGATCCAGCTCACCAACCGTAACGGCGAGAACATCTCCAACGATCGCATCGGCGACCCGCGTGCCGGCACCTTGAGTTCTTCCCAGGAAGTCTACGGTCGTGGCCATATGGTCCGCCTGACCCAGTTGTGGATTCAGCATCAATTCTTCGACAACAAGCTGGACGTCAAGGCCGGTTATTTCGGTGAGGGCGAAGACTTCAACACCTTCCCGTGCGAATTCCAGAACCTGGCGTTCTGCGGCTCCCAGGTGGGTAACTGGGCGACCAACATCTGGTACAACTGGCCGGTCAGCCAGGCGGCGATCCGCGTGAAGTACAACATCAATGACGAGCTCTACGCTCAGATTGGCGCGTACAACCAGAACCCGTCGCAGCTGGAGCACGGTAACGGCTTCAAGCTCAGCGGCAGCGGTACGGCGGGCACCGTGTTGCCGGTCGAACTGGTCTGGTCGCCGAAGGTCAACAGCCTGCCTGGCGAATACCGTGTCGGTTACTACAAAAGTACCGCCCCGGCCGATGACGTGCTCGAGGACGCCAATGGCCAGAACGCCGCGACCACCGGCCAGCCTTATCGCGTCCACGATAGCAAGCACGGCTACTGGTTCGTCGCGCAACAGCAACTCACCAGCCACAATGGCGATGCTTCTCGCGGTCTGAACATCGCCGCCAACGCCACTTTCCACGACAAGGACACCAACTTCATCGACAACTACCAGTCGCTGATGTTTGTGTACAAGGGCCCGTTCGACGCGCGTCCTAAGGATGACGTGGGCATCGGTTTCGCCCGTATCCATGTCAACGATGACGTGAAGAAAAACGCTGAGTTGGTCAATGCTTCCAATGGCGTTTCGGACTACGACAATCCGGTGTTCTCGCCGATTCGTGAGACCGAATACAACTATGAGATCAACTACGGTTTCCACGTGACCAACTGGCTGACCGTGCGTCCCAACCTGCAATACATCACTCACCCTGGCGGTGTGGATGAAGTCGACAACGCATTGGTCGCCGGCCTGAAAATTCAGTCGGTGTTCTAACGCGGTTGCGATAAGCTCCTCTCTATGTGCGCATTTTTGCGGACAGCCATGGCTGTCCGCTTTTTTTTGTGCGGCCCTGTGGCGAGGGGCTTGTTGTGGCGAGGGGGCGAGCTCCCTCTCCACAAAAAAAACGCAAACAAGCTATTTGAATAGATGAGTACACCCATGTTTTTCAGGACCGTGGCCCATGCTTGAGCATCCGCTACAACGCTTCTTCAAATCCTTGCGCGAACGACCGGTGTTTGCATGGGAGCGCTATCAAAAGCGCGACGTGTTGGTGATCGATCACCCGTTGTGTCAGGCGGTGTTCAGTCGCCAGGGCGCGCAATTGCTGCACTTTCAGCCCAAGGGTCAGAAGCCGTGGCTTTGGTGTGCGGCGAAGTGGCCGCAAGTCGGTGCCATCCGTGGTGGCGTGCCAGTGTGCTGGCCGTGGTATGGCCGTCATCCCAGTGAAAATGCCTGGCCGTCCCATGGCTGGGCGCGGCTGATCGACTGGAAGTTGATCGACAGCAGCAGTGATGATGACGGTGTGCGTTTGCACTGGCAGCTGGAACTGTGTGACTGGAAAGTGGATCTGCATGCGCACTTGGGCGAATGCATGGATCTGCGCCTGAGTACCGAGCATCAGGACGACATGCCGTGCCAGTTGAGTCAGGCTTTGCACGCTTACTGGCGTATTGGTGATGTCGGTGAGGTAGCGCTGTCTGGGCTCGAAGGCGCGCAAGGTTACGACCAGTTGAACCGTCAGGTTTGCCAGCAGGAAGGCGAGTTGCGCGTCGATGGCGGTTGTCAGCGGGTGTTCCAGCATGACGGCGAACTGCAGCTTAACGATCATGCCTGGCAACGAGCGTTGTGCATCGATACCGGCGACACGGCCGACACGGTTGTCTGGCATCCGGGCTCACGGCCGTTGCTGGGGGTGAGCTGGAACGAGATATCCGAATTCGTTTGCGTAGAGGCCGCAAGCGGCGGGACTGACAGCCTGTGCCTGAAACCGGGGGAGCGGGCGCATTTGAGTCTGCAGGCGCGGGTGGGGGCTTAGATTTGTACTGTTGCTGCTGGCCCCATCGCTGGCTAGCCAGCGATGGGGCCCGATCTCAGTGCAAATGTTGGATCAATTGAACTCGTCACCCACCGGATACCGGCTGGCATTCAGGCTCTCTTTGATCTTGCGCAGATGCGGCTGGAAATCCACGCCACGGCGCAAGGTCATGCCGGTGGCGAGCACGTCCAGCACGGTGAGCTGAATGATCCGCGAAGTCATCGGCATGTAGATGTCGGTGTCTTCGGGCAGCGGAATATTCAGGCTCAAGGTACTGGCCTTGGCCAGCGGCGAGTTCTCGGCGGTCAAGCCCAGCACCGAGGCACCGTTTTCCCGGGCGATGCGCGCCACTTCCACCAGTTCGCGGGTGCGTCCGGTGTAGGAAATGATCACGAACAACTCGCCGGTGTGCGCCACCGAAGCAATCATGCGCTGCATCAGCACGTCGGCATGGGCAGTCACCGCCAGGTTGAAACGGAAGAACTTGTGCTGCGCATCCAGGGCCACGGGGGCCGAGGCGCCGAGGCCGAAGAAGTGGATCTGTCGGGCCTGGATCAGCAGGTCGACGGCGCGGCTGATCAGGTTCGGATCGAGGGCCTGGCAAGCGCTGTCGAGGGAGGCGATGGCGCTGCCGAAAATTTTCTGGGTGTAGGCTTCCGGATTGTCGTCGGCTTCCACCGCTCGGCTGACGTACGCCGCGCCGCTGGCCAGGCTTTGGGCCAGTTGCAGCTTGAGCTCGGGGTAGCCGCTGACGCCGAATGAACGGCAGAAACGGTTGACCGTCGGTTCGCTGACCGAAGCGGCCTGGGCGAGGGCGGCGATGCTGAAGCGAGTGGCCTGCTGTGGGTTGAGCAGGATCACCTCGGCGACTTTGCGTTCGGCCTTGTTGAGCTCTTCAAGGCGATTCTGGATCTGTTCCAGTAAATTTCGCACGCGGTCCATATGAGTTTCCTTGATTCACCGACGCCGATAAGCGCGCGGCTAATGCAAAAAGGGCCTTTGGTGTGGCCCATAACGGTGGCCTATCCTACTGATGGCTCTGACCGACCACCACTCGGAATCTGTATTTTGCGAAAATGTTGTGGTTATTACTACATTTTCCCTTGAGTGATGCCTTGAAAAAAGGTATTTGTAGCTTAACTTGATAAAAGAACAAACATCATGCCTTCGATTACGGTTGAACCGTGCACCTTCGCCTTGTTCGGCGCCCTTGGCGATCTGGCCTTGCGCAAGCTGTTTCCTGCCCTTTATCAACTCGACGGTGCGGGCCTCCTGCACGAGGACACGCGGATCATCGCGCTGGCCCGTGAGCCGGGCGATGAACAGCAGCATCTGGCGTTCATCAGCGCCGAACTGCGCCGCTACGTCGGTGCCAAAGAGCTGGACGAAGCCGTGGTCGAACGCTTCCTGGCGCGCCTGAGCTACCTGCACGTCGATTTCCTCAACGCCGACGACTATGTGGCCCTGGCTGAAATGGCTGGCAGCGCGCAGCGGGTCATTGCCTATTTCGCCACGCCGGCAGCGGTGTATGGCGCGATCTGCGAAAACCTGGCAAAGGTCGGCCTGGCGGAAAACACCCGCGTGGTGCTGGAAAAACCTATCGGTTCGGACCTGGAATCCTCGCGCAAGGTCAACGATGCCGTGGCGCAGTTCTTCCCGGAAAACCGCACGTATCGCATCGACCACTACCTGGGCAAGGAAACTGTCCAGAACCTGATCGCCCTGCGTTTCGCCAACAGCCTGTTCGAAACCCAGTGGAACCAGAACTACATCTCCCACGTGGAAATCACCGTGGCCGAGAAGGTCGGGATCGAAGGCCGCTGGGGTTACTTCGACAAGGCCGGTCAGCTGCGGGACATGATCCAGAATCACCTGCTGCAACTGCTCTGCCTGATCGCCATGGACCCGCCGGCCGACCTGTCCGCCGACAGCATCCGCGACGAGAAAGTCAAAGTCCTCAAGGCGCTGGCGCCGATCAGTCCGGAAGGCCTGACCACTCAAGTGGTGCGCGGCCAATACATCGCCGGCTACAGCGAAGGCAAACCGGTACCGGGTTACCTGGAAGAGCCAAATTCCAACACCCAGAGCGACACCGAAACCTTCGTCGCCTTGCGTGCCGATATCCGCAACTGGCGCTGGGCCGGCGTGCCGTTCTATCTGCGTACCGGCAAGCGCATGCCGCAGAAGCTCTCGCAGATTGTCATCCACTTCAAGGAACCGTCGCATTACATCTTCGCTCCCGAGCAGCGCCTGCAAATCAGCAACAAGCTGATTATCCGCCTGCAACCGGACGAAGGCATTTCCTTGCGTGTGATGACCAAAGAACAAGGCCTGGACAAGGGCATGCAGTTGCGCAGCGGTCCGTTGCAGCTGAATTTTTCCGACACCTGGCGCAGTGCACGGATTCCCGATGCCTACGAGCGGTTGTTGTTGGAAGTGATGCGCGGCAATCAGAACCTGTTTGTCCGTAAAGATGAAATCGAAGCCGCGTGGAAGTGGTGTGACCAGTTGATCGCCGGATGGAAAAAATCCGGTGATGCGCCCAAGCCGTACGCGGCCGGGTCCTGGGGGCCAATGAGCTCCATTGCTCTGATCACGCGGGACGGGAGGTCGTGGTATGGCGATATCTGATTTGAAACTGCCTCAGGGCGTCAGCGCCCGTGAGTTCAAGAACCCGGTGCAATTGGCCGAAGGCCTGGCGCTGGACGTGGCCAAGCAATTGCGCGAGGCGATCGACACCCAGGGCACCGCAACGCTGGTGGTGTCCGGTGGTCGCAGCCCGGTGACCTTTTTTCAGCACCTGGCCAAGCAGCCACTGGACTGGTCGAACGTGGTGGTCAGCCTGGCTGATGAGCGTTGGGTCCCGGTCGAGCACGCCGACAGCAATGCCGGCCTGCTGAAGAAGTATCTGCTGCAAGGCCCGGCGGCCAAGGCGCAGTTCCTGAGTCTGTACAGCGCCACCGCCAACCTGGAACAAGCCGCCGAGAACGCTGACCGTTTGCTCTCCGAGCTACCCGTGATTGACGTGCTGGTGCTGGGCATGGGCGACGACGGTCACACCGCATCCCTGTTCCCCAATAGCCCGAACCTTGCCGACGCCTTGAAAGCCGATGGCACGCGTCGTTGTTACCCGATGCTGGCGCCGACCGTGCCGCATCAGCGCCTGACCATGAGTCGCGCGCTGCTGGCTTCGGCCAAACATAAAGTGCTGTCGATTTCCGGTCAGTCCAAGCTGACCACCCTGAACACCGCATTGGCCGGCGATGATGTCGCCGAATTGCCGATTCGCGCATTTTTGCAACCCACGTTAGAGATTTACTGGTGCCCATGAGCCAAGGAACAGCCGCTATGAAAAACCCATCCCCGACCGTTTCCATGGCGGACAAAGTTGCCCTGATCGACGACCTCTGTGCCAGGGCGCGGATTCTGCCGGTCATCACCATCGCTCGTGAGCAGGACGTTCTGCCGCTGGCCGATGCGCTCGCCGCTGGCGGCCTGACCGCGCTGGAAGTGACCCTGCGTTCGCAGTTCGGCCTCAAGGCCATTCAGATCCTGCGTGAGCAGCGTCCGGAACTGGTGACCGGTGCCGGCACCGTGCTCGACCGCCACATGCTGGCGGCCGCGGAAGCTGCCGGTTCGCAGTTCATCGTGACGCCGGGCATTACCCGTGACCTGCTGGAAGCCAGCGTCGCCAGCCCGATCCCGCTGTTGCCGGGTATCAGCAATGCGTCGGGCATCATGGAGGGCTACGGTCTGGGCTATCGCCGCTTCAAGCTGTTTCCGGCGGAAGTCAGCGGCGGCGTCGCGGCCATCAAGGCCTTGGGCGGCCCGTTCGGCGAAGTGAAATTCTGCCCGACCGGCGGTGTCGGCCCGGCCAACATCAAAAGCTACATGGCGCTGAAAAACGTCATGTGCGTGGGCGGTAGCTGGATGCTTGATCCTGAATGGATCAAGAACGGCGACTGGGCCCGCATTCAGGAGTGCACCGCCGAAGCTCTGGCGCTGCTGGACTGATCCGCTTCACCTGACACCTCGTTGTGTGTTCTACGGCTTTACGGTGCGCTTGGTCGGTGCACCGTTTTTTTTGCCCGCAAGAAAACAGGTGGGAACGAGCTCGTTCGCTCCCACAGGGACATCATGCGATACATAGTTACCGCGTGACGTGTTTTGGCCAGTGCTAGCCTGCGTTCTTCTTATGGAAGAGAGAACGTCATGGACGACAACACCTCAGCAACACCCGTTTACCTGCTTTCACCGGAACAGATAGCCGGTCCCTATTTCCGCAACCCGAAACTGATCAGGCGCAATATCAGCGAAGGCGCCGACGGCATCCCGTTGGTGTTGCGGCTGGCCATAGTCGACGCCATGACCGGCCAGCCCGTTCCCGATGCGCTGGTGGATATCTGGCACTGCAATGCGCGCGGGGCATACTCCGGTTGGAGCAAGGTCAATCCGGATGTGGAAGTCGATGCCGGAGACATCGGCTCGGTCCCGCGAACCGACGACGATACTTACCTGCGCGGCGGGCAATTCACCGACAAGAAAGGCATCGCCCGGTTCACCACGATCTGTCCGGGGTTTTATGCCGGGCGTGCCTTGCATATCCACGTCGCCGTTCGCATCACCAGCGGTAACAACTATCTGCAGGAGCGGCACGTCGCCTGGGTCGGTCAGTTGTACTTCCCCGAGGTCGCCGCGCGCTCGGTGCTCAATGCCCGGGAGTACAGCGGTCGCGCCATCCCTGCATTGAGTAACGATCAAGA
The DNA here is from genome assembly GCF_058792515.1 of Pseudomonas sp. MT92. Classification (NCBI taxonomy): domain Bacteria; kingdom Pseudomonadati; phylum Pseudomonadota; class Gammaproteobacteria; order Pseudomonadales; family Pseudomonadaceae; genus Pseudomonas; species Pseudomonas sp. MT92. The sequence goes on along the minus strand of NZ_JBXAFA010000017.1, from coordinate 122,551 downwards.
CTTTTACTACCAGAGCATGGGCGGCGAAGCCTCGACCCTGACCGTTCACACCCTCGGTCGAGACTCGAATGAAGACGGCTTTTTCGGGCAGGTGACCATCGGCATCGACACCTTTGCAGTGTCATCCCAGATCAAGCCCGAGGACTTCGACAAGTACACGGTGTGAGTCAACTCAGTTCGGTCAGCGCCGTGATCAGTTGTGCCATGTCGGCAGCGGTGGTGGTCAGTCCCGGCGTAATGCGAATGCAGGGACCGCAGGCCGCACCGCTGCGCACCACGGTGAACAGGTTGTAGTCGTTGAGCAGCCGCTCGACCATCGACTGCTGATCGTTGTGTGCGGTGAAACGCATCGAGGTGATACCGCAACAGAGTCTTGGGTCATCCGGTGTCAGCACTTCAATGCCCGGCAGCTCACGCGCCGCTCGAACCCACAGGTTGCGCAGGTAATTGAGCCGTGCACCCTTGGCGGCGGCGCCGCCCATGGCCCAATGCTCCTCCAGCACCAGCGGCAAGGTCAGCAACGCCGGGATGTTCGGGGTGCTGTAGGGCGTACGGGCGCGAATGTCGGTTATCGGGAAATGCATCTCGCCCATGTCCGGGTCGATGTCGCCCAGGCGTTCAGGGGCAATGTAGAGGAAGCCCAGGGTCAGTGGCGCACCGATCCATTTGTGCAGGTTATAGGCCGCGAAGGCGATGCCCAGCTCCTTGAGATCGAACGCCAACTGGCCCAATGCATGGGCGCCGTCGAGGACTACGTCGACCCCGTGTTCCCTGGCTGCGGCGGCAATCGCCTTGACCGGCATCACCAGACCGGTGCGATGGGTGACATGGGTCAGGGCCATCAGCTTGAGCCGTGGATAACGCACGAAAGCTTCGCGATAGGTGGTCAGCAAACTGTCGAAACTGGCGGGATGCCGATGTTCGATCTCGATCACTTCGACGCCACGGTGACGGGCCAGCCAGCGCATGGCGCCCTTGACCGTGTCGTATTCCAGATCACATACCAGCACCTGGTCGCCCGGCTGCAAGCGGTTGTAGTTGCGGATCAGTGACTGCAAGCCGTCCGAGGCGTTTCGTGTAAGCGCCACCGCGTCGGCGGGCACATCAATCAGTCCGGCCACCCGCGCACGGATCTTCAGGCCGTCACTCGCCTCGAAGCGCTGGCGTACATAGACCGAGTTACTGCGGTTGATCAGTTCGATGTTGCGCTGATACTCCTCGACCACCGTGCGCGACATGCGTCCGAAGTAACCGTTTTCCAGGTTGATCGGGCCGGGCTGGACATCGTAGCGGTCGGCAAACGTCCGCCAGAAGGATTCATCACGGGCGCGGCGGGTGTTATCGGGCATGGGCAACTCGATGAGTGGACATTTCAGTGACGTGGCGCGGGTTTGCCGTGTTTGGCACGCAAGGGTTCGAGCAATTCAGACAAACCGTTGTGATCGATTTCCTGCATCAGGGCCAACAGACCGCCCAGTTCGCCGTGGGGAAATCCTTCCCGGGCAAACCAGTTCAGGTAGGGGCCGGGCAGGTCGGCAATGATTCGACCCTTGTATTTGCCGAAGGGCATCTGGCGAGTTATCAGCAGTTCGAGCTTTTCAGGGTTCATCAATCAATCGTCTGGATTCAATCAGTCTGGAAAATACAGGCATTCTGCATGCAGGCCAAATGACAGATCATGCAAAAGAAACGGATACAGATTTAACCGATATTCATAACTACTTGAAATACAAGGAGTAATTGGTCGGTAGAAAGCTGGCATGCGAGGTGCAACACCTCTTGCAACTTTCATCCACCCGCAAGGAATTGAAAAATGACTGACATGAATAAAGAAGCGATTTCTGTACTCAACGACCTGATTGAAACCAGCAAGGACGGTCAGGAAGGGTTCAAGACTTGCGCTGAAGACATCAAACACCCTGAACTTAAAACCCTGTTCGTGCAACGTTCTGCAGAGTGCGCCACGGCGGCTTCCGAACTGCAAAGTGCGGTTCGTTCCATGGGCGGCGATCCGGAAACCTCCACCAGTGTCAGTGGTGACTTGCACCGTCGCTGGGTTGACGTGAAGTCGATGTTCACCGGCAAGGACGAAGAAGCGGTGCTCAATGAAGCCGAGCGTGGCGAAGACCATGCGCTGAAGGCCTACCGAGACGCCATGGAAAAAATCAACAAGCATAATCTGGTGGGCATTCGCGACCTCGTTGAGCGTCAGTACCACGGTGTGCAGCGCAATCACGATCAAGTGAAAGCCTTGCGTAACCAAGCGCGCGCACGTTCATAAGCGTACGTTTGCTGTCAAAAACGCCAGCCAGTCTGGCGTTTTTTTGTGCCTGTGAATTAGCGCTGGACGGGACATCGATAGCTAGCTAATAATTTGTTTCTCAAGTTTTCACTGAAGCCGTCTATCGTTAAATCGTCCTTCCAAGAGTCCCTTTCGTGCCCATCACTTTCCAGGCTTTATTGGCGCCTGACCGCCGCGCCGTGCAGTTCGCGATCAAGACCCTGATCGGCGGAGGCCTGGCGCTGTGGCTGGCCTTGCGCTGGGGACTGGAGCAACCGGCCTGGGCGCTGATGACGGCGTTTATCGTGGCGCAGCCATTGTCCGGCATGGTGCTGCAAAAGGGACTGGCGCGGCTGTTGGGCACATTGATCGGGACGATCATGTCGGTGGTGTTCATGGGCGCTTTCGCCCAGACGCCGTGGTTGTTTCTGTTGGCCCTGGCGCTGTGGCTCGGACTGTGTACGGCGAGTTCGACCCTGCTGCGCAGCGCCTGGTCTTATTCATTTGTGCTGGCCGGGTACACGGTGGCGATCATTGCTTTGCCGGCCATTGCCCATCCGCTGACAGTGTTCGATCAGGCGGTGGCGCGATGCACGGAAATTTGCCTGGGGATTGTCTGTGCCACGGCCAGCAGTGCCTTGCTCTGGCCGATGCGGGTCGAGCTGCAACTGGCCGATCAGGCCCGTGCGGCCTGGCGCAGCGGTATGAACGCCGCGCGGGCGACCCTGGCCGGCGATGGCCAGGCGCGCAAGGATTTGCTGGAAATCCTCGGCAGAATCGTCGCGGTAGACGCCCAGCGCGAACACGCCTGGTTCGAAGGCCGTCGTGGCCGGCAACGTGCGCGGGCCATCAGCGGTCTGAGCCAGAAGTTGTTGATGTTGCTGCGCATCGCCCGTTCGGTTCGTCGTCAGTGGAAGCAGTTGGAGCCCCAGGAGTCGGCGCAATTGGTGCCCTGGATGAACGAAGTCCAGGAGGCGCTGAACAGTGGCGACCCCGCGACGTTGCAAGCCTTGCGCCCACGCTTGCTGGAGGCGTCCCATGCGCGGCATATCAGCTCCGCGCAAAGTTACTGCCTGGTGCGGTTGACCTTGTTGATGGACACCGCGCTGGCGGCTGGTACCGCGTTGCAAGCGGTGGAGCAGGCGGGGGAGTCCCTCGACCCGCCAAGATCCCTGACCCCACACCGTGACCTGTCCCTGGCGCTGGTGTTCGGTGCCCGCAGCGCGCTGGCCTTTCTGGTGGTTTCGTGTTTCTGGCTCGCGACGGCATGGCCCGCCGCGGCCGGGGCGCTATTGCTGACGTGTGTGGTGTGCAGCCTGTTCGCCAGCCGCGAGAACGGCGCGCAGATCGGCATGAGTTTCATGCGCGGGATTTTTCTGGCGCTTCCGGCGGCGTTTATCGTCGGACAGATTCTGCTGCCGCAATGGAGCAGTTTCGCGATGCTATGTCTGGGCTTGGGCGTGCCATTGTTTTTCGGAGCGCTGGGCATGGCCAAACCGCAGATTGGCGCCACGGCGACTTCGTTCTGTCTGCACTTCATTGTGCTGGTGGCGCCGTTGAATCAGATGAAGTTCGACGTCGCCGTGTTTTTCAACAGTGCACAAGCCATGGTGATAGGCGTCGGTGCGGCGGTGCTGGCGTTTCATTTACTGATCCTGCGCAACCCGACCTGGCATGCCCGACGCCTGTTGGCCGCGACCCTTGGCGACCTGGTACGCCTGACCCGGCGCAATCTTGCCGGCGCCGAGAGCTGGTTCGGCGGACGCATGGCCGACCGTTTGCTGCAATTGGCGCGGCATTATCCGGAGCTGCCTGAGCCAGCACGCAGTCGCTGGGACGATGGCTTGCTCGGCCTGGATATCGGCGATGAATTGTTGCACCTGCGCTTGAGCCTGGCAGTGGCGCAGGTGCCGCTTACCGCACCGCAACGGCACTACCTGGAGCACCTGGAAAAAGTCCTGCAACAAGGTCCGGCTGGCAGTCGCGCCGAAGCGTTGGCCGAGCCGAGCCAAGCGTTGCTGCAGTCCTTGTACGTCTTGCCCCCCGATGACGCGGTGAAGCTGGCTCAGGGCGCGGTGCTGCAATTGCAAAACAGCTGGCGTACGTGGTGCCGCCAGCAGGAGGACGTCGATGGGCTTGCGTGAGTGGTCGGTGGGCGGGGTACTGCTCAGCCCGTTTCTGATTTATGTGGTACTGGCGTTGTTGGTCACCGGCGCCTTGCGCCTGTTGTTGCGGCTGACCCCGGTGAGCCGCTGGATCTGGCATGAAGCATTGTTTGATTGCGCCTTGTACGTCTGTGTATTGACCGTGATCACCTTCGTCCTCGGTCCCTTATAAGGAGTTGAATATGCGTACCTCCGTACGTGTCGCGGTAACCCTGTGTCTGGTGGCGGTGGCGATTTTTGCCGGGTTCCATTTATGGCAGTACTACATGCTCACGCCCTGGACTCGCGACGCGCGAATTCGTGCCGATGTGGTGGTGATTTCCCCGGACGTGTCGGGTTGGGTGCGTGAACTCAAGGCGTATGACAACCAGCAGGTGAAGGCCGGCGACCTGTTGTTGAGTATCGACCGTGACCGTTTCGAAGCCGCGCTGGAAAAGGCCCAGGCGGTGGTGCAGACCCGTCAGCAGCAACTTAATCTGCGCGAGCGCGAAGCCAGCCGTCGCGCCAGCCTCGGGCCGCAAGCGATCAGCGCCGAACTGCGTGAAAACGCGCAAATCAACGCGGGCATTGCCCGTGGCGAACTGCGTGAAGCCCAGGCCGAAGCCAAGATGGCACAAATCAATCTGGACCGCAGCCAGGTCCACGCGCCGCGCAATGGCCATATCACCAACCTGCGCCTGGCCGAAGGCAATTATGTGAATGCCGGGCAATCGGTCATGGCGTTGATCGACGATTCGACCTTCTATGTGCAGGCGTATTTCGAAGAAACCAAACTGCCGCGGATTCGCGTCGGCGATCCGGTGAAGGTCTGGTTGATGAGCGCCGGGGAGGCGTTGCAGGGACATGTGGAGAGCATCAGCCGCGGGATTACCGATCGCAATACAACGCCTGATGGTCAATTGCTGGCGGAAGTGGAGCCGACCTTCAACTGGGTCAGGCTGGCGCAGCGGATTCCGGTGCGGATCAAACTGGACCATGTGCCCGAAGGGCTGAATCTGAGTGCGGGCATGACGGCGAGCGTGCAGGTGCAGGAGGGTGCGCGCTAAATTGTGCCCGTGGCGAGGGAGCAAGCGCCATCGCCACGGGGCAGGGGATCAACCGATGCTGATGGCCGGCAACTCGGTCAGGGTTACACTCTGCTGTTTGCGCGGCGCCAGAATTTCCGCTTCGCCATCCACCACCAGTTCATCACGCTGGTTGAACACGCGGGTGGCAATGCGCACCCGAAACTTCGGCAGCTTTTCGAGAATCTCCAGACGCACGGTCAGGGTGTCGCCAATTTTCACCGGCTTCTGAAAGCTCATCTGTTGACCGATATAAATCGTGCCCGGCCCGGGCAACTCGCAAGCCACTGCCGCACTGATCAGCGCGCCGCTGAACATGCCGTGGGCGATACGTTCCTTGAACATGGTGCTGGCGGCGTATTCGGCGTCCAGGTGTACCGGATTGTGGTCGCCCGACATCGCGGCGAACAACTGGATGTCGCGCTCTTCGACGGTCTTGCTGAAGCTGGCGGTCTGGCCGACTTCAAGGGCTTCGTAAGGGGTGTTGGTAACCTGGGTCATCTGTCTCAATTCCTGTGACGAATAAAAAAATTCACAAAAAACTATTCGGCTCGGTGTGGACGACGATGGCTCAAGACCTGGGCGATCCAGGCCAGCACATCGGCGGTCACTTCATCGCGGTTGCTTTCATTGAACAGTTCATGCCGAGCCTGCGGGTAAATAGTCAGTTGCAGGCTCTGGCTGCCGGCCTTGCGCAAGGCATTGGCCAGATCTGTCAGACGTTTGCCTTCGCTCACCGGATCACATTCGCCGCCAATCACCAGCAACGGCAGGCCCGGATCGATCTGAGCGAGATTGGACGCTTTGCTGATTTGCTGCAACCCGCCGAGCAAATCGATCCACAGCTGATTGGTGCAACGGAAGCCGCAGAGCGGATCGTTGGCGTACAAGTCGACCTCCTTCGGATCGCGGCTGAGCCAGTCGAACCGGGTACGCGCCGGTTTGAACTTCTTGTTGAACGAGCCGAATGACAACCATTCGATCAGGGCGCTGCGGCCCTTGGGGCCTTGGCGCAGGCGTTCGAACCGGGCGATTTGCCGCGCCGCGCGATAAAGCGCAACGGGCTGGAAATTCGATCCACTGAGAATTGCCCCATGCAGGCTGGCACTGTGATGCAGCAAATAAGCCTGGGCAATGTAGCTGCCCATGCTGTGACCGAGCAGCACAATCGGCATGTCGGGATGCTGCTGGCCGATGTGCTGGTTGAGGCACGCCAGATCACCCACCACTTTGCTCCAGCCATCGCTATCGGCGAAATGACCGAGGGTCCCGTGTTCGGCAGTTTTGCCGTGTCCGCGCAAATCCGGCGCATACACGCCATAACCCTGTTCGCAGAGTTTTTCCGCCAGACGCGCATACCGCCCACTGTGTTCCGCCATGCCATGAGCCAGCAAAATCAATGCCTTGGGAATGCCTGCCGGTAGCCACTGGTTGACGAAGAGACGGCTGTGATCGCTGGTGGTCAGCCAGAAAGTGTCGTGGATCATGGCGTTTCCTTTGCTGGGGCATGGTACGTGCGGCTTGCAACCCAAGTGTATAGCGCATCCTGCGTCGGGCGTCTGATCTGCTCACGCCATGGGACGAAGATTCACACGATCTATGACGATCGTGCGCGTATTTGCCTGATTCGACATAGCTGCTAGTGTCCGTGAAGCTCCGCTTTTCGCTTTCTGCTTTTAAGAAATGACAGAGACAGAAAAGTGGCCCGGATAGGTTCAGGTAAAGAGGACAAGAACAATGCAACCTGATTTCTGGAATGACAAACGCCCGGCCGGCGTGCCCCTGGACATTGATGCGGGCGCCTATAAGTCGGTGATCGAGGTGTTCGAACGTTCCTGCAAGAAGTTTGCTGATCGCCCGGCGTTCAGCAACATGGGTGTCACCCTGACCTACGCTGAGCTGGAACGCTACAGCGCCGCCTTCGCCGGTTACCTGCAAGCCCACACCGACCTGGTGCCGGGGGATCGCATCGCGGTGCAGATGCCCAACGTCCTGCATTACCCGATCGCCGTGTTCGGTGCCTTGCGCGCCGGGTTGATCGTGGTCAACACCAACCCGCTGTACACCGCGCGGGAGATGCGTCATCAGTTCAAGGACTCCGGTGCCCGGGCGCTGGTGTACCTGAACATGTTTGGTGCCAAAGTCCAGGAAGTAGTGCCTGACACCGACCTGCAGTACCTGATCGAAGCGAAGATGGGCGACCTGATGCCGACCGCCAAGGGTTGGCTGGTCAATACCATGGTGAGCAAGGTCAAGAAAATGGTCCCGGCCTATCACTTGCCCCAGGCGATTTCCTTCAAGAGTGCACTGCGCATGGGCCGGGGCCTGGGGATCAAGCCGTTGAACGCCGGCCTCGATGACATCGCGGTGCTGCAATACACCGGTGGCACCACCGGCCTGGCCAAGGGCGCGATGCTGACCCACGGTAACCTGGTGGCCAATATGCAGCAGGCGCGGGCCTGCCTCAGTCAGACCGCTGTCGATGGCCACCCGCTGCTGCGCGAAGGTCAGGAAGTGATGATCGCGCCGCTGCCGCTTTACCACATCTATGCCTTCACGGCGAACTGCATGTGCATGATGGTGACCGGCAACCACAACGTGCTGATCACCAATCCACGGGACATCGGCGGCTTTATCAAGGAGCTGAAAAACTGGCGGTTCTCGGCATTACTGGGGCTCAACACGCTGTTTGTCGCGCTGATGGATCACCCGGATTTCAAGACCCTGGATTTCTCCAGCCTCAAACTCACCAACTCCGGCGGCACCGCACTGGTCAAGGCCACCGCCGAGCGCTGGGAGCAAATGACCGGGTGTCGGATCACCGAAGGCTACGGCCTGACGGAAACCTCGCCGGTGGCCTGCACCAACCCCTATGGCGACCAGTCGCGCATCGGCACGGTTGGCTTGCCGGTGCCGGGCACCACGCTGAAGGTCATCAACGATGAAGGCGTCGAGCAGCCGTTGGGCGAGCGCGGCGAGCTGTGCATCAAAGGCCCGCAGATCATGAAAGGCTACTGGCAGAAGCCCGAAGCCACCGCCGAAGTGCTGGATGCCGAGGGCTGGTTCAAGTCCGGCGACATTGCCGTGATCGACCCGGACGGGTTTGTGCGTATCGTCGATCGCAAGAAGGACATGATCATCGTTTCGGGTTTCAACGTGTACCCGAACGAGATTGAAGACGTGGTCATGGCCCACCCGAAAGTCGCCAACTGCGCGGTCATCGGGGTGCCGGACGAGCGCTCGGGCGAAGCGGTGAAGTTGTTTGTGGTGGCCCGTGAAACGGGGGTCAGCCTTGAAGAGCTGAAGGCGTACTGCAAGGAAAACTTCACGGCGTACAAAGTGCCCAAGCACATCGTGTTGCGTGAGTCGTTGCCCATGACGCCGGTGGGCAAGATCTTGCGGCGGGAGTTGCGTGATATCGCTTGATCGATGAATGACCCCGCTTTGCGTGGATCCTGTAGGAGCGAGCCCGCTCGCGATGGTCTTGAACGATGACGCGTAAACTCAGATGCCCCGCAACGGCCTCCAGTTTTTCGCCAGCAGGCTCGCTCCTGCATTGATTTAAGCCCCGTTTTTCGGGGCTTTCAGCACTTTATAGAATTTTTGCTCTAAAATGACTGCTTGTCATTCTTGAGTCACAAAAGTGACCGTAGAGGCCGCTTTTGGCTCTAGTCGACCCTTGGCAAAGCTGCTACTCTCGGCGCGCTTTGTGACTTCTCGGCCTTGTAAAAAGCCAGACTCACCAATAAACACACCAATAATAATCGCATCAAATGCGGTGCTGAATTCGCGTTGCTGAGGAGTGGGCTTCCATGAACGAAGACTTTTGGAAGGATAAGTACCCAGCTGGAATTGCTGCCGACATCAATCCAGACGAGTACCCGAATATTCAGGCAGTGTTGAAGCAATCCTGCCAACGCTTCGCCAACAAGCCGGCGTTCAGCAACCTGGGCAAGACAATCACCTACGGTGAACTGTACGAATTGTCCGGTGCCTTTGCGGCTTACCTGCAACAGCATACCGATTTGCAGCCGGGCGATCGAATCGCCGTGCAACTGCCCAACGTGCTGCAATACCCGGTTGCCGTCTTTGGTGCCATCCGCGCGGGCTTGATCGTGGTCAATACCAACCCGCTGTACACCGCGCGGGAAATGGAACACCAGTTCAACGATTCCGGTGCCAAGGCCCTGGTGTGCCTGGCCAACATGGCGCACCTGGCCGAGACCGTCGTGCCGAAAACCGGCGTCAAGCACGTGATCGTCACCGAAGTGGCCGACCTGCTGCCACCGCTCAAGCGCCTGCTGATCAATAGCGTCATCAAATATGTGAAGAAGATGGTCCCGGCGTACCACCTGCCAAAAGCCGTCAAGTTCAATGATGTGTTGAGCAAGGGGCATGGCCAGCCAGTGGCGGAAGCCAGCCCGGCCAGCAGCGACGTGGCGGTGTTGCAATACACCGGCGGTACCACCGGCGTGGCCAAGGGCGCCATGCTGACCCACCGCAACCTGGTGGCGAACATGCTGCAGTGCAAGGCGCTCATGGGCTCCAACCTCAATGAAGGTTGCGAGATCCTGATCACGCCGCTGCCGCTGTACCACATCTATGCCTTCACCTTTCACTGCATGGCGATGATGCTGATCGGCAACCACAACATCCTGATCAGCAACCCGCGCGACTTGCCGGCGATGGTCAAGGAACTGTCGAAGTGGAAGTTCAGCGGTTTCGTCGGCCTCAACACCCTGTTCGTGGCCCTGTGCAATAACGAAGGCTTCCGCAAGCTGGACTTCTCGGCGCTGAAAGTGACCTTGTCCGGCGGTATGGCCCTGCAACTGGCGGCGGCCGAGCGCTGGAAAGCCGTCACCGGTTGCGCCATCTGCGAAGGCTACGGCATGACCGAAACCAGCCCGGTGGCGACAGTCAACCCGATCCAGAACATTCAGATCGGCACCATCGGCATTCCGGTGCCCTCGACCCTGTGCAAAGTCATCGACGATGCCGGTGTTGAACAGCCAATGGGCGAAATCGGCGAACTGTGCGTGAAAGGTCCGCAGGTCATGAAGGGCTACTGGCAGCGTCAGGACGCGACCGATGAAATCCTCGACAGCGAAGGCTGGTTGAAGACCGGGGACATTGCGCTGATCCAGCCGGATGGCTACATGCGCATTGTCGATCGCAAGAAAGACATGATCCTGGTGTCCGGTTTCAACGTTTACCCGAATGAACTCGAAGATGTACTGGCAACCTTGCCGGGCGTGTTGCAATGCGCGGCCATCGGCATTCCGGACGAGAAATCGGGGGAGGCGATCAAGATCTTCATCGTCGCCAAGCCAGGCGTGACGCTGACCAAGGAGCAGGTGATGGAGCACATGCGCGCCAACGTCACCGGCTACAAGGTGCCGCGCTCCGTGGAGTTCCGCGATGCATTGCCGACCACCAACGTTGGCAAGATCCTGCGTCGCGAGTTGCGCGATGAAGAGTTGAAGAAGATCAAGGCGAAGAACGCCGCTTAATCAAGAAGCCCCGCAGACGCGGGGCTTTTTGTTAGTGCTCTTGTGGCGAGGGTTATTGGCGGAACGGCGCGAAATTGACGTTGGTGCCCGCCGGGCGCATGTCCTGCAGGTACGAGTCCTTGTCGGCGCTCAGTTCCAGGCTCAATGCGGCCTTGCGCTTGCCCTGGTTGCGCACCACCAGGCCTTCGAGTTTCTCGCGCAGGAACACCGTCGGCACTTTCAGGTGCAACAGTTCATCGGTTTCCGGGGTGTGCATCAGCAGGTGAATCCACTCGTACTGACCAATGGCCAGACGCGCGACCGGAATATCGAACCACCAGATGTTGCGGTTGCGGTTCAATTCGGTGAAGTGGCAGTTGTTGACGCCAAGCACTGCACCGCCGAGTTCCTGGTTTCTGCGGGCAATGGCCTGCTTTTTATCGAGTTTCATAACATTCCTACGGGATTGGATCTTCAGCGCCATGGCCTGAATACGTTGCGCATTCTCGGGGGTTGACGGGCAAACATAAAGCCCAACCTGCGCTGAACGATGAAATGTCGGGCTGAAAATAAATGAAACTCCGTGCAAACGCCTCCGGTCAACCTTGTGTAACGACCTTTTTCATCGAGATGTTCACAGGAGAAACACCATGAGCAGCACTGGCGATAAAGTAAAAGGCATGGCCAACGAAGCGGCCGGTAACGTCAAGCAGGGCGTGGGCAAAGTCACCGGTAACGACAAAATGCGCGCCGAAGGCGTGATGCAGGAAAAGAAAGGCGAAGCCCAGCAAGCCGTTGGCAAAGCCAAGGATGCATTGAAGAAAGGCATCGACAAGGCATAACCCAGCCTTTAATAAAGGTAAGAAACGGCCATCCGCGGATGGCCGTTTTTGTGTCAGCCTGAACTTGAGGGCTGAAATTGTTTCAAAGTCGCCAGCTAGAGTATTTTGAAGTAGTAAACGGCCCTTGAGTCGCCACGACTTAACCCACCATTTTGTTTGCGGCGAAAGGAGACGCTAATGATTTTCCCGGACATGAAAGGTCTGCCCTTGCACCGTGTGATGGTGCGCACGGTCACCGAGTTCATCGACGACGAGATGTCGACCTATGCCTCGGCGCTGGCCTATCAAATGCTGTTTTCGCTGTTTCCGTTCATTCTGTTCCTGATCGCCCTGATCGGCTTCCTGCACCTGCCGGACTTCTTCTCCTGGCTGCGCCTGCAATCTGAACTGGTACTGCCGCCCCAGGCCCTGGAGCAGGTGAACCCGGTGATCGACCAGCTCCAGCAGTCCAAGGGTGGGCTGCTTTCAGTGGGTATCGTGATCGCCCTGTGGACGGCCTCTGCCGGCGTGCGGCTGATGATGAGTGCGATGAACGCCGCCTACGATGTGGTCGAAGGCCGACCGGCGTGGAAGCGTTTTCCGCTGTCGATCATCTACACCGTCGGCGTCGCCGGCATGCTGTTGATCGCCGCCGCATTGATGGTCCTCGGGCCGCAAGTGATGAGCTGGATCGCGGCGCAAGTCGGCCTCGAATATTTCATTGTCACGCTCTGGACCATCGCCCGCTGGCCGGTGATCGTGATTCTGTTGATGGTGGCCGTGGCGCTGATCTACTACGTGATGCCCGACGTCAAACAGGAGTTCCGCTTCATCACCCCCGGCTCGGTACTGGCCGTGGTGGTGTGGATCATCGCGTCCCTGGGCTTCGGTTTCTACGTCAAGGAGTTCGCCAACTACAACGCCATGTATGGCAGTATCGGCGCGATCATCGTGCTGTTGCTGTATTTCTATATTTCTTCTGCGGTGCTGTTGCTCGGTGCCGAGATGAATGCGGTGATCGAGCACATGTCCAAGGAAGGCAAGGACCCGGGCGAAAAAGTCCCCGGCAAACACAGCCCGGGCATCGAACCCAAACACCATGTGTCGGGACTGGGCCGGGACCACTCGCTCAAACCGACCACTGACGAAGCCTGACCATGATCCGTGAAATTCTGAAAATGGGCGATGAACGCCTGCTGCGCATTGCCCCGCCGGTGCCGGCCGAGATGTTCGACAGCCCGCAACTGTGGCAATTGATCGACGACATGTTCCAGACCATGGAAAGCGTGGGCGGTGTTGGCCTCGCCGCGCCGCAAATCGGCGTCGACCTGCAACTGGTGATCTTCGGCTTCGAGCACAGCGAGCGTTATCCGGAAGCCGAAGCCGTGCCGCAGACGATCCTGATCAATCCCTTGATCACGCCGCTGAGTCCGACGCTGGAAGAAGGTTTCGAAGGCTGCCTGTCGGTGCCCGGTTTGCGCGGCGCCGTGGATCGTTATCAACACATCCGCTATGAAGGCTTCGATCCCAAGGGCGAGCCCGTCGTGCGCATCGCCTCGGGTTTTCATGCGCGTGTGGTGCAGCATGAGTGTGATCACCTGATCGGCCGGTTATACCCGTCGCGCATCAGCGATTTCAGCAAGTTCGGTTTTACCGAGGTGATGTTTCCGGACCTTGATCCGAACGCCGACGATTGAATCCTTAACAAGACCCCTGTGGGCGCGAACGTGCTCCCACAGGTGATCTCGACGCTATCGTCACTCACGCCGACTCACCGGTTACCCTGTGGCCCTGACCAGCGGTTCCAGGCCCATCGCGATCATCGGTTTGCTGCGCGCGTAACGGCTCAGGCGCTCTGTCATGGCATAGGGCATCGGTGGATCGAAGGCAAAGCCGCGATGCTCATAAAAACCGCGCAAGTCCGGGTGGCAGAACAGCCAGACCGGGCTTTCGGCGTCCTTCACCGCGGCAGCGATCAACGCAGCAGCGATGCCTTTCCCGCGACAGGCCGGATCGACAAACAACCCCGTCAGCCAATGCCCGCCGGACACCGGCCGCAAGCACAATGCCCCGACGATTTCGTCACGCCGGGCGACCCACAATTGCGCGTCGCGGACTGCCTTCATCGACGATTGGTGGGCGCGATAAAACTTGTTCATCAATGGCCATAAAGGCTCATCGAGCCGGGTGTACTGAGTGCTGGGCATGGGACCGGACTGTCGGTGTGCAAAGCGGGCGATTATAAAACAACGCGACCCCAAGGATAGGTGTATACCTGATCTCACATCCCGTGTGAGTGGAGTACGCATCATGTCCAAAGGTATGGATTCAAAGAAAGCAGCGAAGAAAAAACCGGCAAAAACCGCCATCGAGAAGCGTGCGGACAAGAAGGCCAAGAAAGTCGATATTTTCGGTCATTGATCCCGTGATCGGGGAGCCCGGTCCAAGGGCTCCCGCTGTTCGTCCAGTGAAGAAAAAATCTGCAAGAAACCCCGGCGTCGTTGCACAGAAGGGAAATGATCCCGATCCGGGCAACGCCATGCCTCATGACTCCGATGCTGCCCACCGATCCCTGTTTGGGATGCCTTCTCAGTCACACCAAGGCTGAACCGATTTTGTCCTCAATGCTGGCCGACTAGTGGCCTTGCTTAGCCATGACGGCTGTCTATGCTCATCTGTAACTAACCATGTCGGTGGCTTCCGGGTGACCGGCGTTCAACCGTGAGAGTGCGCATTGCAAGGCACCCAGGCTTGGCAAAATGGAGCAATCGGGTAAAGGGAGTTTGCTTTTGAGTAGGTTAGGGCTGGCCCGAATCCGGGCGATCAAGAGAAGGATGTCTTGATAAGAGTGTCACTAAAGGGACCCTCCGATTAAACATCATTTATCACCTGACAAGTCCTTCCCGTGGAGGGGCGCGTGTACCTGTTCTGTGGAACGTAGTGGTGGATTTGAAAGATCAGCAACTTTCATTAATCAAAAGACCGCGCTCAAGGTGGTACGAACATGTTCAACCTACATCACAAGGCTGACCTGCAGGAAATCGAACGTTTCAGTTGTGCGCTGAGCGAGGTCAATGCCAAGTTGGCCGCCATCAGCCGTTCGATGGCGATGATTGAATTTACCCCGGACGGCATTGTGCTCGATGCCAACGACAACTTTTGCAGCGCCATGGGTTACAGCGTCGAAGAAGTACGCGGCAAGCACCACCGGATATTTTGCGAAGAGGCGTTTTACCGCAGCGAAGAGTACGCCAAGTTGTGGCGCGACCTGGCCCGTGGCGAGCCCGTCAGTGGCACCTTTTCACGCTTGAACAAGAGCGGCAAGGAGATCTGGCTCGAAGCCAGCTACATGCCGGTCTACGGTCCTGATCGGCAAGTGAGCAGTGTGATTAAAATCGCCAGCGACATTTCGGCGAGGGTTTACAAAGAGCACGAAGACGAGAGCATGCTCGCCGCGATCGGGCGCTCCATGGCGGTGATCGAATTCACCCCCGAAGGCAAGGTGATCACGGCCAACGACAACTTCTTGAAGACCATGCACTACTCGCTCAATGAAATCGTCGGCCAGCATCACAGTTTGTTTTGCCACCGCAGCGAAAGTGAATCGCCCAACTACAGAGCGTTCTGGGCCTCACTCAATCGCGGCGAATATCACTCGCACCGATTCGAACGCAAGGACAAGTTCGGCCATATGGTTTATCTGGAAGCGTCCTACAACCCGCTGTTCGACACCAAGGGCCGGCTGTACAAAGTGGTGAAGTTCGCCAGCAACATCACCGAGCAGGTCACTACCCTGCAAACGGCCGCGGAATCGGCCCACAGCACCTCGGTACAAAACGATGCCTGCGCGCGCAAAGGGTCCGAAGTGGTGCAGCAAACAGTGCAGATCATCCAGGACATTTCCCGCGACTTGAACGAAGCAGCGGTGAGCATCGAGGCCGTCAGCAAACAGTCCGACATCATCGGCACCATTGTTCAGACCATTCGCGGGATTGCCGATCAGACCAACCTTCTGGCCCTCAATGCCGCCATCGAAGCCGCCCGCGCCGGCGAGCATGGACGTGGCTTCGCGGTGGTGGCCGATGAAGTGCGCAGCCTGGCGGCACGCACCAGCCAGGCCACGGTGGAAATTGTCGAAGTGGTGCGCAAGAACCACGATTTGTCAGTCAGTGCTGTGTCCAGCATGCAGTCGAGCTTGAGTCGAACCGGGCTTGGGGTAGAGCTGGCGAATGAGGCGGGGGAGGTGATTCTGGAGATTCAACAGGGCTCGCGGCACGTGGTGGATGCCATCAGCCAGTTCAATTCGACCTTGCAGTTGAATTGATTGCGGTCAAATGCAAAGGGGCCCGGTAAGAGGGCCCCTTTTTATTGCGGCGCCATTAAAGCGAAGCGAGGAACTTGTCGACCACCTGGCTGCTGCCTTTATCGCTGCTGCCGTTGTCTTTCTCGGCCTGCGCCAGTTTCACCTTGTCCTGCATGCGCTCGGCGATTTCTTTGCCAATCGCCAACTGTTGCTCAGGAGGCATGGCTTTTACCTGGTCCTCCGTCAGGCCCATCTCTTTCAGAATGCTGTCGCGCAAACGCTGTTCAGGCGTTTTGCTCATATAGTCCTTGAATTCGTCGGTGGCCGAGCCACTGCCGACCTTGTTCTGGGTGTCGGCCGGTACGCTTGCCGTCGTTGCCTGCAGATTCACGCGGGTCTTGGCGAACGCTTCATCAACGTTGTCACTGATTTTACTGGCCTGGCTGACCTGTTGCGTGGCGAGTTGTGTGGCGGATGCCTGTACCTGCTCGCTGGCTTGCGCGGTTTGCGTCTGCACATTGCTTTGCAGCGCTTGCATCATGGCGCCTTGAAGGCCGCTCTGAAGCCCGGCAGCGGCGTCGGCGTTTGGATTTTCACCGGGCCGTTTGGGCAGTGGCGTCACCTGGTTTAATTTTGCACTGACCAGCATGATAAATAGACCTTGTAGGTATTGGCGGTGCAGTGTGTTGAGCAATTAATATGCCGATAAGATAAATATCTTAAATATCAAATGCTTAATTTGTTTTGTCCGGCGAATATCGGACGTTTGCGGTCAAGCCTTGCCGTCAGGCGGCAGGGTTCGACCGCCGTGCCGACACCGATGCACACTGGCACACGGAGTGCTCAAGGCAAGCCGTTGCAGCAATGCTTGAGAAAACCGGGGTGCTGCGCCAAACGCCTGAAATACTCATCGATGGCCGGGTAATCGGGGCGCTCGATCGGTGTCATCAACCAGCGATTGACCGACAGCCCGATGACGATATCGGCCAAGGTGAATGTGGGCCCGGCCACATAAGCCTGGGTGGTTGCCAGCTGATGTTCGAGGATGCCCATCTTCTGGTTCCAGTCGCGCACACTGACGTCCAGTCGATGCGGGTCCTGGAATTCCGGGTCCTTGCGCACCAACGCCATGAATGCATGGCTCCAGGACGGATTGAGCTCAATCGCCTGCCAATCCATCCACTGTTCCACCCGGGCCCGCGCGGTCGGTTCGGTGGGCAGCAGCTCGGCATGGTGATGGTGGTGTTTGCCGGCCAGGTAGCGGCAGATGGTGTTGGATTCCCACAGCGCCCCGTTCTCATCGATGATCACCGGCACCTTTGCATTGGGATTGAGCCGCAGAAACTCAGGGCTGTGGGTCGAGGCAAAACCGCTGCCCCAATCCTCACGCTCGTAGGACAGGCCCAGTTCCTCGCACGTCCACAAGACCTTGCGGACGTTGATCGACGAGGCTTTACCGAGGATCTTCAGTGCATGTTCCATGTTGCTGCTCCGTTAGCGAATCATGGCTTCGGGAAACTAATAGTGTGCCTGTCCACGAGTGACATCAAGTCGGCTCAAGACTGGGCCGGCAGGGCGGGTATAAGTCGCTTCGACATTCAGATGAACCGCACCGGAATGCCGGGTGGAAACGCTCTTGCGAAAAGGAGGTCAGCAGACCTTCGCAAGCGATGGTTTCTTGCAGTTTGTCTACGGCTAAACCGGAATCCGCTGACTTATGCCATCAGAATTTTGTCGTGTTGTTTCGCTGTCGATTCAGGGATTGGTTTTCGCCGCCTGGATACTTCAGGCGCGTTACTGATACTGGGCAGGTAGTTGCAGCTCGGAATAGCATGGTTTGTATCGGAGGATCTATTTACGAAGTTTCGATTCTTGCCGAAGTAATCAGATCGTCGACGACTGCAGACCGATTTGCTTTTCGCGTGGCCAGTCCAAGTACAGCCTTGGGCCAATCAAGCCGAAGCGCTCTGTAGTGCAGGCCATCGCGATCAATTCGCTGCATTGATTCGGGTACTACCGCAATACCCATTCCCGCAGATACCAGGTTTACAGCGGACGATAGTTGGGGGGCCTGCTGGCGGATGGTCGGATTGAATCCAAATTGACGGCAGGCGGCCACGATATCTGCACTTAGCCCATAACCGGATTTGCGCGAATACAGAATGAAATTCTCCTGCCGTAAATCAGCAAGCGACAGTTCCTTGCGTGACATTAATGAGTGCCCATCAGGCAGGACAACAATAAGTGGTTCTTCGGATAAGGTGATGAAGTCAATGTCGCCGCCCATAGCAAAGGGTGGCCTGACAAAGGCTGCGTCAATGTCGCCATGACCGAGCCTGGAAATGAGCGATTCGCTATCGTTTTCTTCCAGGTTTACCTCCACCTTGGGGTGCTGTTGCTGGTAACGCCTGATCAAGCCTGTAACGGTATCGTTAAATGAGGCGGATTCGGTGAAGCCCAGCTTCAATGAGCCAACCTCACCTCGCGCAACACGGCGCGCATTTTTTTGAGCGTCCTCGGCACGCGCAAGAATATCGTGTGCCGATATCAGAAATGCCTTACCTGCGTCACTGAGTATGACGCCGCGTCCTACACGGTGAAAAAGCGGCGTACCTATTTCATCTTCCAAATCACGTATCTGCTGCCCAAGCGGGGGTTGGGCAATTCCAAGTTGTTCGGCTGCTCGCGTGAAATTCTCGGCTTGGGCTGTGACGACGAAGTATCGTAGATGTCTGAGTTCCAATTAGGACTCCAAAAATACTAATTTGATATTTTTTTAAATATTAGACATATCGTTCGGGTGGCGCCATCCTTCTTTTGAATTAAAGATGCCGTCAGTGATTCGGTCGGGATAAAGTCAGGCGGTAGAGTCTTAGTAGCTCAAGAAGTAAACCAGGTCTGCGAAATAAAGGAAGGCAACATGGATATGCAACTGATTGCAGTGGCCGGTTTGGTGGCTGTGACAATCACACTATGGGCAACACGCGGGCTTCCAGAATACCTGACTGCACTTTTGTTTTTTGCGTTCGCGATGATTCTCCATGTGGCTCCCGCCTCGTTGGTCTTCTCCGGGTTTACCTCCGCCGCGTTCTGGCTCGTTATCAGTGGCTATGTCATTGGAATTGCCATTCGCAAGACGGGTTTGGCCTCTCGATGTGCGGGGGGGCTCGCGGCTTATCTTTCCAGATCGTATGCGCAAATGGTCTTTGGTATTGTTGGCCTCACGTACATGCTTGCCTTTGTTATGCCTTCCAACATGGGGCGTATTGCACTTCTGATGCCGATTGTCCTGGCGCTTGCGGACCGAGTGGGGTTCGGGGATAAGAGTCCAGGACGTATAGGTCTCTCACTCGCTGTCGGCTTTGGAACCTTTCAGCTTTCGGCGTCCATTCTGCCTGCGAATGTTCCAAATCTTGTCATGGCGGGTGCGATCGATACCACGTACGGCCTGCAACTATCTTATTTGCCTTATCTGATATTGCACGCGCCGGTACTTGGCTTTATGAAGGGACTTGCACTCTGTGCATGTGTCGTCTGGTTGTTTCCAGATAAAGTGAAAAAAAGCATAGCGTTGGAACCTTCTCGCCCTTGGAGTCCTGAGGAAAAGAGGTTGGGACTTCTTCTTTTGACAACGCTCGGACTCTGGCTTACCGACTCTTTGCACGGTATTTCTCCGGCATGGGTTGGTCTCGTAGCCGCTTGCCTATGCCTCCTGCCACGGGTGGGATTCGTATCCAGTGAGGAATTTGGTCAGGAGGTCAATTATCGGACCGCTATCTATGTCGCGGCAATCCTCGGACTCGCCGCACTTGTTGGGCACACCGGACTCGGTGCATTAATAGGCAATGAAGTACTCGCCCTTGCACCTTTGGACCCGACCTCACCATTCCACAGCTATGCCTCAATCGTAGGTTTATCCACACTGCTCAATTTTGTGGTGACAGCGAATGGGGTGCCAGCGTTGTTTACGCCCTTGGCACAGTCGATGGCTACCGCGTCTGGTTTGCCATTACTGAGTGTTCTAATGATGCAAGTGATCGGCTTTTCTACGCCGCTCTTGCCTTACCAGGCTTCGCCGATTGTTCTCGCTATCGAAATGGGAAGAATTCCTTTCGTGGCAGCGTTGCGATTGAGTCTGGCGCTTGCATTCATCACGTTCGTCTTTTTAGCTCCGATTAATTATGGGTGGTTCGTCTTTCTGGGTTGGCTGCCATGATTCTCTGGATTTTTTGAAGGGAGTAATACATTAACCGGATAACCAAAATCCATACTGCAGCCGGAGTGTCGCCTTGCATACCCCAATGTTCTGCATCTTGTTCTTCGAACAGTATGAGTATCGGTGACGGCGCAATGGTCAATCTGGATAGTGGGTGATTCTTACTCCTGCCAGTTCGAACCGGGACTGATTCTGAAATGGCGGACACGGCGAATTTTTGATCCGTGTCCCCGTAGGGAATATTAAGTACTCTCGCGCACCTTCAACTCAAACCCCATGTCCTGCACCGGTTTGGCCACGATGTTGCCGGCCATCAACGTCAGCATCTGCTCTGCCGCACGACGACCGATTGCCTCGCGCGGGGTGTTGATGCTGCTCAGGCGCGGGACCATGTGTTCCGACATGGGCAGGTCGTTGAAGCCGAGAATCGCCACCTGCTCGGGAATCTTGATCCCGCAGCGCATGGCTTCGAGCAATGCACCCTGGGCCAGGTCGTCGTTGCCGAAGAAAATCGCATCGACATCGGGGTGACTGGCGAGCAGTTGCAGGAACAGTTCGCCGCCCAGGCCGACCGAGGAGGCGCGTGGCGTCAGCACTTCCAGGGCCGGGTCATACAAACCGGCCTTTTGCAGGGCCTTGCGGAAACCTTCGCCGCGCAGCAGCGTGCGCTGGTCGAGTTGCGCGCCGATGTAGGCCAGGCGCTTGCGCCCGCGGGACAGCAGGTGTTCGGCCGCCGTTTCGCCGGCAGCCAGTTGTGAAAAGCCTACGCAATTGACTCCGGCGGCGCTGTCGAGCTCCATCATGTAGACGCAGGGAATGTTGCTCGCTTCGATCATCCGCCGCGAACTTTCAGTGCGGTCGAAACCGGTTAGCAGCAAGCCGCGCGGCTGGTAGGCCATGTAGTTGCGCAGCAGGTTTTCTTCTTCGTCGCGGGAATAGTGGAAGTTGCCGATCAGCACTTCGAAGCCCTTGGGGCGCAACACCCGATGAATGGCTTCCAGGGTGTCGATGAACAGCAGGTTGGACAACGACGGCACCAACACCACCACCGAATGGCTCTGGGCCGAGGCCAGGGCGCGGGCAGCCGGGTTGACCACATAATTCAGTTCAAGCGCCGCTTTCTGGACTTTTTCCACCAGTTCGGCGGCCACGGTGCTGACGCCGCGCAGGGCGCGCGAAGCGGTAATCGGACTGACACCTGCCAGGCGGGCAACTTCGTTGAGCGTAGGGCGGCCAGTGGTTCGTGTGTTTTTATCGTTTTTGGTTGAGGTCATCGATGGCTTGCCAAACAAAATTCAAGGCACTAAGGTAGCGCTGTCTCGATGCAGCTGCAAATGCGTGAGCGAGGGTTTGCCTGATCCTCGCTTTTTGGTGTTGGGAACGAACATGCTGCAACCCACAAAAATGACAAGAAGGCGTCGGCAACTTCTACTTTTGGTCTAGTGTCATAACTGGCAAAGGTAGCGCTGTCTGCGCGCTGAGGTGTTACATGAATCATCCCATCACCGCCCTGGTCATCATGGGCGTTGCCGGTTGCGGCAAGACCTGCGTCAGCGAAGCCCTGTGCCAGCTCAGCGGCGCCACTGCCATTGAAGGCGACTCTTTTCACCCTGCCGCCAATATCGAAAAGATGAGCGCGGGCATCCCCCTGAATGATGAAGACCGTGCCGGCTGGCTCGACAGTCTGTGCGATGAGTTGCGTCGCGTCGACGCCCTGGGCCAGCGCCCGGTATTGACGTGCTCGGCGCTCAAGCACATTTACCGCGAACGCCTGCGCAATGCCTTGCCGGGCCTGGGTTTTGTATTCCTTGAACTGACTCCGGAAGTCGCCGCCGACCGTGTCTCCCACCGGCCGGGCCACTTCATGCCGTCGACCTTGATCGACAGCCAGTTCGCCACCCTCGAGTCCCCCGTCGGCGAGCCCTTGACCCTGGCCCTCGATGCGTCGACCCACAGTGTCGATGAGTTGGCCGTGCAGGCGCACCACTGGTGGCTCGGGCACGGCCTGAAGCGTGCCGGCTAATTTTGCTTTTAGAGATAGCGCTGTCCTTATGGCTTTCGAATTACCCGCTTCAATAACAACAACAACCAGGAGACACCCCTAATGTTTGGCATGTCCCACGAGACGTTCCTGCTGCTCGATGCAGTGGTCACGGTGATCGGGCTTATCGTTCTGATCACCAAGTTCAAGTTGCATCCCTTTCTTGCCCTGATCATCGCCGCCGCCTTCCTCGGGCTGACCTCCGGCATGCCGATCGGCACCATCATCAAGGCGTTCCAGGACGGCTTCGGTGGCGTGCTCGGTTTCGTCGGGATCATCCTCGCGCTGGGCACCATGCTCGGCAAAATGATGGCCGAGTCGGGCGGGGCGGACCAGATCGCCCAGACCCTGATCCGCGCCTTCGGCAAGGACAAAGTGCAGTGGGCAATGATGTTCGCCGCGTTCCTCGTGGGCATCCCGCTGTTCTTCGAAATCGGCTTCGTGTTGCTGATTCCGCTGGTGTTCATCGTGGCCCGGCGTACCGGCGTGTCGATCATCAAGATCGGCATCCCGCTGCTGGCCGGTCTGTCCGCCGTCCACGGGCTGGTGCCACCGCACCCGGGTCCGCTGCTGGCGATTGGCGTGTTCGGCGCCGACATCGGTAAAACCATTCTGTATGGCCTGATCGTGGCGCTGCCTACCGCGATCATTGCAGGCCCGATCTACGGTACGTTCATTGCCAAGCACATCCCTGGCCATCCGAACCAGGAGCTGGTGGATCAACTGGCACGCGAAACCGATTCGGCTGAACTGCCGAGCTTCGGCATCACATTGGTAACCGTGCTGCTGCCGGTGTTCCTGATGCTGCTCAAGACCTTTGCCGACGTGGTGCTGCCCGATGGCAACTTCTTCCGCACCTTCATGGACCTGATCGGTCACCCGATCTCGGCCTTGCTGCTGGCCTTGCTGCTGTCGCTTTACACCTTCGGCTACAAGCAGGGTATCGGTTCCAGCCAAATGATGAAGTGGCTGGACGCGAGCCTCGCGCCGACCGCCGCGATCATTCTGATCATCGGTGCCGGCGGTGGCTTCAAGCAGATGCTGGTGACCAGCGGTGTGGGTGACGTGATCGGCCACATGGCGGTGAACGCACAGATCTCGCCGATCCTGCTGGCGTGGCTGGTGGCAGCGGTGATCCGCATCGCGACTGGTTCGGCGACCGTGGCGACCATCACTGGCGCGGGCATCGTGGTGCCGGTGGTGGGGATGATTCCGGGCGTGAACCGTGAGCTGCTGGTGCTGGCCACCGGTGCCGGTTCGTTGATCCTGTCCCACGTCAACGACGCCGGTTTCTGGCTGGTGAAGCAGTACTTCAACATGACCGTGGCAGAAACCTTCAAGACCTGGACCGCAATGGAAACCATCCTGTCGGTGGTGGGCCTGGGCTTCATTCTGTTGTTGTCGTTGTTCGTTTAACCTAAACGCCAGACACAAAAAAACCGCAGCGATGCGGTTTTTTTGTGGGTGATTTATTTGTGGGAGCAGGCTCGCTCCTACAGGGTTTTCTGTCAGGTGCTGGATTTGGCGATCAACCCATCGGCCCGGAACATCCCGCGAATCCCGCGCACGGCCTGACGGATCCGGTCCTGGTTTTCGATCAGCGCGAAGCGCACGTGATCATCCCCGTACTCACCAAAACCCACGCCTGGCGAGACACAGACCTTGGCTTCGGCCAGCAGTTTCTTGGCGAACTCCAGTGAACCCAGGTGGGCATAAGCCTCGGGAATCTTGGCCCAGACGTACATCGACGCCTTTGGATTCTCGACCATCCAGCCCAGCTCATGCAGGCCTTTGACCAACACGTTACGGCGCTGGCGGTATTGCTCGGCGATGTCGAGCACGCATTGCTGGTCGCCTTCGAGCGCCGCAATCGCTGCGACTTGCAGTGGGGTGAAGGTGCCGTAGTCGTGATAACTCTTGATCCGCGCCAGGGCGTTGACCAGTTCCGGGTTGCCGACCATGAAACCGATGCGCCAGCCCGCCATGTTGTAGCTCTTGGACAGGGTGAAAAATTCCACCGCAATGTCCTTGGCGCCCGGCACCTGCATGATCGAGGGGGCTTTCCAGCCGTCGTAGACGATGTCGGCGTAGGCCAGGTCATGCACCACCAGCACGTCGTACTGCTTGGCGAGTGCGATCACCCGCTCGAAGAAATCCAGTTCCACACATTGTGCGGTGGGGTTGGACGGGAAGCCGAGGATCATCATTTTCGGCTTCGGAATCGAACCCCGGATAGCCCGTTCCAGTTCGGCGAAGAAATCCACGCCCGGCACCAGCGGCACTGAGCGCACCTGGGCGCCGGCAATCACGGCACCGTAGATGTGAATCGGGTAGCTGGGGTTCGGCACCAGCACGGTGTCGCCCTGGTCGAGGGTCGCCAGCATCAAATGCGCCAGGCCTTCCTTGGAGCCGATGGTGACAATGGCTTCGGTTTCCGGGTCGATGTCGACCTCGTAGCGATCCTTGTACCAGTTGGAAATCGCCCGGCGCAGGCGCGGAATACCCTTGGACGTCGAGTAGCCATGGGTGTCTTCGCGCTGGGCGACGGTCACCAGTTTCTCGACGATGTGCGGCGGCGTGGCGCCGTCGGGGTTGCCCATGCTCAAGTCGATGATGTCTTCGCCACGGCGACGGGCGGCCATCTTCAGCTCGGCGGTGATGTTGAACACGTAAGGAGGGAGTCGATCTATGCGCGCAAAGCGGCGCGGCGAACCTTGTTCGGCCATTGTTGCCTCGGATAACGTAAGCGCCCGGAACCGTCCGAGCGACGCTGGTCACTGCGGTGACCTGGTGCGGAATTTACGGTCTGCTGTGGCAGAATGTCCAGCCTCCATGTAAACAAATTTTTCCGAAGGAACTGGAACGATGGAATTCACCAGTGGCTTTTTGCTGAGCCTTTCGCTGTGCCTGGACATTGGCGTGGCCAATATCGCCATGATCACCCTGGCGATGCAGCGCGGCTATTTTCAAGGCTTTGCACTGGGCCTGGGGACCTGCGTCGGCGACCTGATCTACGCGGTGCTGGCGCTGGCGGGCATGACGGTGTTGCTGCAGTACGAAACCGTGCGTTGGGTGCTGTGGATCGGTGGTTCGGCGTTGCTGGTGTATTTCGCGGCGAAGATGATTTATTCGGCGATCCACCATGAAGCGTTGATGGCCGAAACGGTCGAGGTGGGGCAGAACTCCCATCGCAAAGAGTTTTTTCGCGGGATCTTCCTCGCCATGTCCTCGCCCAGCGCGATTCTCTGGTTTGCCGCCGTGGGCGGCACGTTGATCGCGCGATCCGGCGGCGGTGGCCCGCTCAGTTCGGCGCTGTTCCTCGGCGGTTTTCTCTGCGCCGGTTTGCTGTGGTCCGCCGGCCTGTGCTTTGCCGCGAGCCATGGTGGCAAGTTGCTCGGCGACAAGCTGCTGCGGTACTCCTACATGGCATCGGCGGCGATCTTCTGCTATTTCGCGGTGTACGTGATCCTTTCCGGCTACAACGAGTTTGTCGGTGCGGCCGCCGTCGAGCAGTTGCACGCGCTGTAAGTGGGCGAAACGGGTTTGGCTTCTATACTCCCAGCCGAACCCCTTTTTCCTTCCAGGAGTCGAGTCATGGATGAGCAAAAAAGCGTCGAATTGTTGGAACCCCGCTTCGAACACGGACACTTCCTGCTGATTGCAGGGCTTGGCGCTCCCTTCACCCAGCAAACCATCGCAGGTATTCCCGCGCTCTGGGAAAAATTCACTCCCCACATCGGTAACGTGCCGGGTCAAAAGGGAGAAGTCACCTACGGCGTCTGCTGCAATTTCGATGGCAAGGGTGGCTTTGACTACATCGCCGGTGTCGAAATCAGCAAGCTCGACGATTTGCCCGAGCAATACCGCTGGGTTGAAATTCAGCCGCAGTATTACGCGGTGTTCGAACATAAAGGGCTGCTGGAATCCCTGTCGCAGACCTTTCGCTACATCTGCGATACCTGGCTGCCCCAGTCCGGGCATCAGGCGGCGGACGCCCCGGAATTCGAACGCTACAGCGAAGATTTCAACCCCAGGCTTAAAACCGGAACACTGGAAATCTGGCTGCCGATCAAGGCCTGATCAGCCGCATCGAGAGACGTATCGACGATTCGTCTCTCGATGTCATGGGGAGGCTGATTTATGATCCCCGGCTTTCCCATCGCTGATTCCGAGTTGCCATGAACACCGTCATCCGTCACGTCCTGCCCGCCGACCTGGACCGTTGCTACGCCATCGAAACCCTAGCCTACGAGGGCGACGAAGCCGCGACCCGCGAAAAAATCGCCACCCGCATCGCCACCTGGCCCGAAGGTTTCATCGTTGCCGAAGTGGACGGCGTGGTCGCCGGTTTCATCAATTCCGGTGCGGCATTTGAAGTGGAAATGTCGGACGAAGCGTTCAAGGAGCTGATCGGCCACGACCCGGCCGGGCCCCATGTGGTGATCATGTCGGTGGTGGTGCATCCGGATTTTCAGAGGCAGGGACTGGCCAAGCGTTTGATGGGCGAGTTCATCGAGCGCATGCGCGCAATGGGCAAGGCCAGCATCAACCTGATGTGCAAGGAGCGGCATATCCCGCTGTACGCCGGGTTCGGCTTTGCCTACGTCAAGCCATCGGCGTCGGACCATGGCGGCATGGCGTGGCATGAGATGGTGCTCAGTCTCTAAACCCGACGCAGATCCCCTGTAGGAGCGAGCTTGCTCCTACAGGTGCGTGACGGACCTAGAAAACCAGTCCCATCCGCCGTTCATAGCCGATCCGCCCCTTGTACGCCTCGCCGCTGTCGACAAAACCATATTTGGCATACAGGGCAATGGCCGCGGCGTTGTCCGCGTCCACCGACAACTCCAGCCCGCGAATTTCCGGCCAGGCCTGGCGGGCCGCTTCGGGCAGGTCTTGCAGGCAAGCCTTGCCATACCCCTTGCCCTGGGCGCGCTGATCGACTTGCAAGGCATGCAGGGTGGCGCTGTGTTCGTCGGCCCAGGCGGGCAAGGCCGGCGGGCGTTTGAGCAGCAGGAAGGCCACGGGAATCGCGTCGGCCAACAGGGCAAATCCTTTGACGCCGGGGCCGGGCCTGGACAGCAGGGTGTGCAATGCACCGTGGATGTCACCGGAAAACCTGATTTGTTCCGGGTGTACTTCGATGGCCTCGACCTGCTGGCGTTGCAACGCATTCAGGCTTTCGTAAGGCACGAGTCGGGCAGTCACTGGAGTGTCCTTTTTCCATTGGAAATGAGCCTCGGATTCTAGCGAGTTTGCGTTCTTGGATTATTTTTATTTCGACTGTCGATTGGATGGATCGCCAGACGACTAGGGGTGTCTTCACAATAAAAACCACGGAGAACCACCATGAACGCCACACACGAAATCCAGACCCTGATCGACACCTACCGTCAGGCGGTCATCGCCAAGGATGTCGAGAAAATCATGGCCCTGTATGCCGAGGACATCGTCTCCTATGACGCGGTCAAGGCGCTGCAGTTTCGCGGCAAGGCCGCCTACCGCGCGCATTGGCTGGAATGCATGGAAATGTGCCAGGGCCCGCATACCTTTGACTTCGACCAGATGAACATCGTGGCTGATGAACACATCGCCTTTGCCCATTGGTTGGCCCACTGTGGCGGCACCAATGACAAGGGTGAAACCCAGGCGTGCTGGATGCGCGTGACGGCCTGCTACCGGCGCGAGGCCGGACAATGGCGCATTGTCCACGAGCACTGGTCGGCCCCGTTCGACATGATGAGCGGCGCGGCCCTGTTCAACCTGCAGCCCTGAACGTCGGGCTGTTGATCGGGAGGCCGCGCGAAACGGCCAATCTACGGCCATAGTTGATCTTCGATCCTGGAGAAGCTCATGAAATATTTATGCCTGGTCTACAGCGACGAGCACCTGCTGCATTCGTTGCCGGAAAGCCCGAAGGACGCCGAGTGCATGGCGTACGCCGAGTCGATCCAGGGCAGTGGCCGAATGGTCGCCGCCGAGGCGCTGGAGTCGGTGCAGACCGCCACGACCGTGCGCATGCGCAACGGCAAGCTGTCGATCACCGACGGCCCGTTCGCCGAAACCAAGGAGCAATTGGCCGGCTTCTACCTGATCGACGCCAAGGACCTCAATGAAGCCATCCAGGTCGCCGGTGACATTCCGGCGGCCCGGGTCGGTTGTGTCGAAGTGCGCCCCGTTCGTCAGTTGAATCCTTGAAATGACGTTGCCGGTCAAGGAGCGCGTCGAGCAGGTCTATCGTGAAGAGTCGCGACGGATTCTGGCGACACTGATCCGCTTGCTCGGCGATTTCGACCTCGCCGAAGAGGCCCTGCATGAGGCGTTTTTCATTGCGGTCGAGCGCTGGCAGCGGGACGGTGTGCCGGACAATCCGCGGGCATGGCTGGTGTCCACCGGACGCTTCAAAGCCATTGATGTGTTGCGCCGGCGCGCCCGCTTCGCCGCGTCTCGTCCGCTGTTGATTGCTCAACTGGAAGCACTGGAGCAGGCCGACTGGAGTGACGAGGACGTGGAAGACGACCGCCTGCGGCTGATTTTTACCTGCTGTCACCCGGCACTGGCGGCGGACGCCCAGGTGCCGCTGACCCTGCGGGAAGTCTGTGACCTGACCACGGAAGAAATCGCCCGGGCCTTCCTCTCGGCACCGGCCACCATCGCCCAGCGCATCGTGCGCGCCAAGGCGAAAATCCGTGACGCGAAAATCCCTTATCAGGTGCCAACCCTGGCGGAACTGCCCGAACGCCTCGACAGTGTGTTGCGGGTGATTTACCTGGTGTTCAACGAAGGGTATTCGGCGTCCATCGGCGCGCAGGTGACCCGCGAAGACTTGACCCGTGAAGCCATTCGACTCGGTCGTTTGCTTATGGAATTGTTGCCGGAGCCGGAGGTGATTGGGCTGCTGGCGCTGATGCTGTTGCACGAATCGCGGCGTCCGGCGCGCACGTCTTCGAGTGGCGAACTGATCCTGCTGGATGAGCAGGACCGAACGCTGTGGGACAGTCAGATGATCGCTGAAGGCAGTGCGTTGGTGGAGCGGGCGTTGGGCACACGGCGATTCGGTCCCTATTGCCTGCAAGCGGCGATTGCGGCGGTGCATGCCGAAGCACCGTCGGTGGAGCAAACCGATTGGGCGCAGATTGTCGGGCTGTATGACGTGTTGCTGCGCGCCGTACCTTCACCGGTGATCGAGTTGAACCGCGCCGCGGCCCTGTCGAAGCGGGATGGGCCGCTGGCGGGACTGGCGCTGGTCGAGGCGATTCTGGATCGCGGTGAGCTGCAGGATTACCACTTGGCCCATTCGGCGCGGGCGGAGTTTTGTCGGCAGTTGGGGCGGGTGGAGCAGGCGCGGCAGGCGTATGAACGGGCGCTGGCGTTGACCCGGCAGGAGCCGGAGCGGCGGTTTATCGAGGGGCGGCTCAGGGGGTTGAGGTGATATGAGGTGTATCGGCGGCCTTTGGGCCGACCGGGCTCCTGGTTGATTGTGTACATATCCGTTGCTGCGGTAACGGCCGCCGATGGTTTCGCCCTTACGGCGACTTACTTTTTTTTCAGACGCCAAAAAAAAGATAAGCAAAAAAAGGCTCGCCCCGAGCGTCCGGCCCCTCGCTGGGGCTCGGGGTTCCTTCGCTGCGGTGTCCATCCGGGGACACTGCCCTCCGGTTGGCTTCGCTTCAACCTACATGCAGCGTGTTCGACTGCGTCGAACGGCGCTGCGCGCCACTCCCCGGATGAACACCTCCACTCAGCCTTCCGAAGGGGCGGGTAGATCAAAAGCTGCAGGCGAGCTAACGCTCGGCCTGATGAGTGGTGAGGAGCAGGTGGGTGTGCGCCGCTTTGCTTTTCTGTGGGAGCTGGCTTGTCGGGGCGCCGCATCGCAACGATGGCGGCCTGACAGCCGACCAATCACCCACAGGTGTACGCCATCTCTGCACAATCAAACCCGCACGACCTTCAACTTTGCTGCCGTGTCGCCGCCATCACGATCTCGCGAATGCACACGTTCTGCGGTTGCTGGTACGCAAACGCGATGGCTGATGCGACATCTTCGGCGCTCAATACGGTACCGCCCATGTCCTGTTTCCAGGCCTGGTAACCGGTCTTGATCGCTTCATCGGTGGTGTGGCCGAGCAGTTCGGTTTCTACGGCGCCCGGTGCGATGGTGATGACTCGCACGTTATGCGGTGACAGTTCTTCCCGCAGGTTTTCCGACAGGCCATGTACCGCGAATTTGGTCCCGACGTAGGCCACGTGGTTGGGGAATGTCTTACGCCCGGCCACCGAGCTGACGTTGATGATCGTGCCGTGTTTGCGCTCGATCATCCCGGCCACCACCGCGTGCACGCCATTGAGCAGGCCTTTCACATTGACGTCGAGCATCTGGTCCCACTGTGCCGGGTCCTGTTTGCTCATCTCGCCCAGCAGCATTACCCCGGCGTTGTTGATCAGCGCATCGGCCGGGCCGAACTGTGCTTCGGCTTCGGCCACGGCGGCGAGCAGGGTCGGGCGGTCGGTGATGTCGACGCGACGGCTGAGGGTGTTCGGCAAATCGAGCGCTTGCAGGCGTTCGACCCGCCGGGCCAGCAGTAACAGCGGATGGCCGGCTGCACTCAGCAAGCGAGCGGCGGCTTCGCCAATGCCTGAACTGGCCCCGGTGATGATGATCAATGGCTTACCCATGGCTGGACTCCTGAAATCAGAAAAACAAATAACTCAACGTGACGCGCAGTATATTTATCGCTGCTGTAGCTGAAAAATGCCTTATTTCTCTGTCTGCCATCGGAACTGCCTATGGATATCCGCCACCTCACAGCCTTTCTCGCGGTGTTCGAGGAGCGCAACATCACCCTCGCGGCCCGGCGATTGTTCGTCAGCCAGCCGACCCTGTCGGTAACCATCAAGCAGCTCGAAGAGGAGTTGGGCGCCCGGCTGTTCGTGCGTCAGCCCCGTGGCGTTGATGTCAGTGATGAAGCGCGGGTCCTGTACCCACAGGCCCTGCGGATGGTGGCGGATGCGCAAGCCTTGAGCCGGTTGTTCCTCGGCCAGGAAAACCGCACGCCGCTGACCTTGGGCATCGAAGGCGATATTGCCGATAGTCACGTCGAAGCGTTCGTGCGCATGGCCCGACAGGCACTGCCCAACCTGTTGCTGACGCTCGAAGAAGGCTGCCGCGGCGATGGGCGCCTGGCGGTTGAGGAGATGTGCTGTGAGGACGAGTTGTTCCTGCCGCTGTGGGAGGAATCCTATGTGATGGCGCTGCCGGTGGGACATCCGATGGCCATCGCGCAAAGCGGACAAGCCTGGACGTCGATCAGTGACTGGATCACCTGCCCACAGCACCCGTCCCATCAACGCTTGATGGCGCTGTACGGACGTTCGCCAGAGGCGGTGGCGGGGCATGCCGGCTCGTTGAAACAGGCGCTGCACATGGTGGCTGCGGGCATTGGCGTGGCGCTGTTGCCGCAGTCATTGGTGAGCGGGCAGGCACGGGTGACGACTCGTGCGATGCACTTGCCGACCCCGACGCGTCGGGTGGGTTTGTGCTATGCCGCCCAGGCGCTGGAGTTACCTGCGATGCGCGGGTTGCATGAGTTTTTTCAAATGAATCAGCCGATGCGGGTTGAGGTGGCGTGATCAGGTTCAGGTGATGGAGTGTCTGAATTGACGTCATCGCGGGCAAGTCACGCTCCTACAGCTTCCGCGCAGCGCCGAAGGACTCTCACTCCAGCATCTTGCCCAGCAGCCAACTGCCCGCCGGCCCCGGTGGGTGCAGCCGCGACCACAGGGCATCGACCGACACTGTCTTCGGCCAGCCACGCACCGGCAGCTCCTGCAAGGTGCCCGGACCGAAGCGCTCCACCAGCCAGCGCGGCAACGGCGCCCAGCCGAATCCGCCCTGGGCCATCTCCAGCAGCATCAAATAACTCGGCGCCGACCAGACGCGCCCTTTGGCCCGGCTTTCATAGGGATTGACGATGGTTGCCAGGCGCAATTCACGGTGCTGCTGTAGCACGTCCTGATCAATGTATGGCAGCGCTGCCAGCGGATGTTCAGGGGACGCGAACAGCGCGATATCCGTGCGTTCATCCACCGTCGAGCTGACCAGGTCCGGTGGGTAGCTGTCCTGCATTTCGGCGAAGGCGACCTGCGCCCGACCGCTCTGTACCAGGGCCACCAGGTCATCGCATTCGGCGATCAGGCATTCGAGTTCCAGGTCGGGATAACGCTGCTCGAAGGCGCTGAGTGCCGCTTCGAAACGGTCGGACTGGTACGTGTCGGACAGCGCCACGGTCAATTTCGCCTCGACCCCTTGGGACAGTTGGCTGGCCGCCATTTCCAGGCGACTGGTGGCGGCCAGAATGTCCTCGGCGCGCTGCAACATCACGTACCCGGCCGGGGTAAGCGTGGGTTTGCGGGTGGTGCGGTCGAACAGCGTCAGGTTGAGGTCGATTTCCAGACTGGCCACCGCCGCGCTGACGGTCGACTGGCTGCGCCCCAATTTACGCGCCGCAGCGGAAAACGAGCCCTGAGTCGCGGCCTGGACGAAGGCCTGCAACACTTCTTGGGAGGCCATGAACTATCGCCTTGATCGATGGTTATTGGTTATGAAGTATCGGTGTGAGAAAGGATCATGGCAACCACCGTCACTCAAGGAGTCTGGCCATGAGCGCCAACAAATCCATCACTGAGCGTATTTTCCAGGCCATCGGTTTCGAATTGCTGGCGATCCTGATCTGCACCCCATTGCTGGCGTGGATCATGGACAAGCCGATGCTCGACATGGGCGTCGTGACCCTGGTCATGGCCGCACTGGCCCTGGCGTGGAACGTGGTCTTCAACGGTTTCTTCGATCGGATGCTCAAGCGCCTGGCCATTGCACACAACGCCTGGGTCCGGGTGGTGCATGCGCTGTTGTTCGAAGGCGGCCTGGTGGCCCTCGGCGTACCGCTGATTGCCTGGTGGCTGAACATCAGCCTGTGGCAGGCATTTTTGCTGGATATCGGGGTGCTGCTGTTTTTCCTGCCGTACACCTACCTGTACCACTGGGTGTATGACGTGGTGCGCGAGCGCATGGTCATTCGTGAAAGCTGCGGCGCATAAACGACGAGAGCGAGCTGGCTCGCGAAACGGTCAACGATTCAACATCATTGTTGAAGGTCAGACCGCATTCGCGAGCCAGCTCGCTCCCACAGGTTTTGTGTCAGGTTCCGGTCCGGGTATCAGACGTGGAAGTAACCTACGCAGGAATCGAACGGCAGGCGCTTGAGTTCGATCTTGTTCAGGTCCAGTACTTCACGCAGGGCTTTGGTTTCGCCCGGGAAGTTGCGGTAGGCGACTTCGTCGAGCACCACGATTGCGCCTTTAGGCATGTACGGCAGGAAGGTTTCCAGCGCGACTTTGGTCGATTCGTACAGGTCGGTGTCGAGAATCAGCATGGCCACGACCAGGTCAGGACGGGTCTTGACCCACTCAGGCACGGTCTTGACGATGTCACCCTTGACCAGTTCGCAGCGCGGGATGCGGTTGACCGGGCGCAGCAGGTCGTTGGCGTCGATCATGTCCTGGATCAGCGACTGGTCGGTGTCGGAGAACATGGTCTCGTTGACGTCGGCCGGGTCTTCGTTCTTGTCGATGCTCTGGAAGCCTTCGAAGGTGTCGAAGCCAATGATCGAGCGGTTGATCGCGTAGGGTTCCAGGATCATCGAAAGGTGCATGTAGAGCATCAGCGAGTTGCCCTTGTACACGCCACACTCAATGATCGCGCCCGGTACTTCGGCCACTTTCTTGAACAGCTCCATGCGCGACAGCGCAGCGGTCACGCCGATACGGTTGGCGAAAACGAACGGTGCATCGGCGACGTATTCGGCATCGACCCGTTTGAGGACGTTGGCACGGGTTTCGTTGTACTGGGCCTCGGCAGGCGTGATGCGACGCTTGGTCATTGGTCGATTCCTTGGAAATTCGAAAAGTCGTGGGCGTGGAAATAGTCTTTGAAGCCTGCGCCGACATCCGGGCACGCGCTGTCGACGTTGATGGCGCCGCGCTGGTGCTTGAGGTCGTCGAGGTGCATCAGGCGGAAGTCCACGCTGAAGCGGGTTTGATCGGTGTGGTTGGCCACGGTGCCGTGCAGGTGCGAGCCGGAGAAGATCAGCATCTCGCCGGTGTTGCCGGCGATGCGCACTTCAGAGGTGCTATTGATCTCTTCCAGCGGCACCGGGTGCACCCGGACTTCCTCCTTGAGGTTGTCCTTGGCCTTGTGGCGTTGATTGTTGATCCAGTCGTTGAGGCTCCATTGGCTGGAGGTGTTCTTCACCGGTACGTCGAAGTAGCCGGCGTTGATCATCATGGTCTGGTCGGGGCTGATGGTGTGCACCGGCATCCAGGTGTTGATCTGGCAATCGACGCTGCCATACCACGTGTCACGATGCGGCTTGTAGGCGTAGCTGACCCCGGCGTGCAGGTAGTCATAGTTGGGCACCACGCGAATGCGCGGCACGTCGAAAATGTATTCGCGCGGGTCGACGCCGATCTCGTCGATAAACGCCAGAATCAGTTCCTTGACGCGTTGGCTGTTGGTGAACTGGCCCTTGAGGCGCGTCACCAGAACCACGAATTCTTCCACCGGCATCAGCGTGTGCAGCGCCTGGTGATGGGTCTCGCCGTCGAAGGCGGCGGTGATGCTTTCCTGGGCGAACGCGCACAGATCCTTGGCGGCACGCAGATGAGTGTTCAGGAAGATGTCGCCGGCGTAGATGGCTTCTTTGAAGTCAGCTTTGTGTTGAAGCTGATTGATGTACAGATTCACGAATTCACTCCTGAATGCATCGAGTCTTTTATGAGTCGGCCTCACGCTAACAAACTGAAGGGCTGCTGGACGTGTGGTGCGTCAATAAAGCGTAAGCTCCTGAGGCTGCGAGCAAATGCCGTGCCGTCGGACAAAAAAAATCCCGGCTCAGGATCGGGCCGGGACGGTTGAAACAGCGATCGAATCAGAACAGTTGGGTGAACAACCAGTACAGGCTGCCCGACAGCACAATGGCCGCCGGCAAGGTCAGTACCCAGGCCATCAGCAGATTGCGGATGGTCCTAATCTGCAGGCCGCCACCATTGGCGACCATGGTCCCGGCCACACCGGAAGACAGCACGTGCGTGGTCGACACCGGCAAACCGAACATGTCGGCGGCGCCGATGGTCAGCATGGCCACGGTTTCCGCCGAGGCGCCCTGGGCGTAGGTCAGGTGGGTCTTGCCGATCTTCTCGCCAACCGTCACCACGATCCGTTTCCAGCCGACCATGGTGCCCAGGCCAAGGGCGATGGCCACCGCGATCTTCACCCATAGCGGGATGAAGCGCGTCGAGTTATCGATCTGCTGCTTGAACAGTTGCAGCTTGCCGCTGGTGTCGGCGTCGAAGTTGCCGAGCTTGTTCTTGTCCATCAGGCGAATGGTTTCGCTGGTCAGGTACATGTCGTTGCGCACGTTGCCCACGGCTTCGGCGGGGACTTTCGACAGCGAACCATACCCCTTGACCTCGGCGCCAATGCTACCGGTCAGCGCGGCGAGCGCCGGCACCAGTTGGGGTGTGGCGTCCTTGCTGCGCACGTAGTCGGACAGCACCGCCCGCGGGTCGGCCGGCGCGGGTTGCGGGGCACTTTTCACCAGGGCTTGCTGGGTGACTTCGGCCACCGCGGCAAATTGCAAGGCCTGGTCGGCGGGCATGGTGCGGTTCAGGGCGTAGGCCATTGGCAGGGTGCCGACCAGAATCAGCATGATCAGGCCCATGCCTTTCTGACCGTCGTTGGAGCCGTGGGCGAAGGACACGCCGGTGCAGGTCACGATCAGCAGGCCGCGAATCCACCAAGGTGGCGGCGTGTCGCCTTTCGGTTCTTTGTACAGCGCACGGTTTTTCACAAAGGCGCGCAGGGCCAGCAGCAGCAATGCGGCGCAGCCGAAGCCGACCAGCGGCGACAGCAGCAGTGCGTAACCGATCTTGGTCGCTTGTGCCCAGTCCACGCCGCTGGTGCCATCACGGCCATGCATCAGTGCGTTGGCCACGCCAACGCCGATGATCGAGCCGATCAGGGTGTGCGATGAAGACGCCGGCAGGCCCAGCCACCAGGTGCCGAGGTTCCACAGGATCGCCGCGATCAGCAGGGCGAAGATCATCGCAAAGCCAGCGGACGACCCGACCTGCAGAATCAGCTCGACCGGCAGCAGGGCGATGATGCCGAAAGCCACGGCGCCGCTGGACAGCAACACACCGAGGAAGTTGAAGAAACCGGACCAGACCACCGCGACGTTCGGCGGCAATGAGTTGGTGTAAATCACGGTGGCCACCGCGTTGGCGGTGTCGTGGAAGCCGTTGACGAATTCAAAGCCCAGAGCGATCAACAGCGCGACGCCCAGCAGCAGAAACGGCGTCCAGGTGGTTACCACCGTGCCGAGTTCGTGCATGTCGTGCATCAGGCTGTAGGCGGTGAACAGCAAGCCGATGGCCAGTACGGCAAAAAACACCACGATGGTGAACAGTCCAGGTTTTTTATCCAATTGCGGTTTTGCGCTACTGATGGGCGCCTGGGCGGCGGAGAAGGTGGGTGTAGCCATCGCTGACATTCCTGAGGAGGGAGGTGTATCAGTGATAATCGTTGCTAATTGTTACAGGGAGACTGCTTTGGATCAGGGTTTAGGTGATTCGTGGGCCGTTTATCGGGAACCCGGATAATCCTGAGGGCTGTACAAAAAACCTGTGTCGGTGATGAGGGCGTGTCAATAATCCCGCTGCTTGCGAAACGCCCAGCGCCCGGCAATCACTGTGAAGGTCGCGACCAGTGCCACCAGGATCCAGAACCCTTCCGGATCACCGGCCAGCGGAATGCCGCCAACGTTCATGCCGAAGAAGCCGGCAATGATATTGATGGGCAGTGCCAGCACCGTCACCACCGTCAGGGTGAACAGCGTGCGGTTGGTCTGTTCGTTGATGTTGGCGGCGATCTCTTCCTGCAGCAGCTTGATCCGTTCGCCCAGCGCCGTGAGGTCGTTGATGATCAACGCGAACTCCTCGGTGGATTTGCGCAGCTCCTTCACGTCTTCCTTTTGCAGCCACGTCGGCGGGCGATTGAGCAGGCGCAGCAACGACCCCGGTTCCAGCGCCAGCAACCGCTGCAAGCGCACCAGCACCCGACGGTTGGCGCCCAGCTCGGCGCGGTTGGTCGACAGGCGTGAGGAGAGTAATTCGTCTTCGACCTGATCGACACTCTGGCTGGTCTTGCGCACGATCTGGGTCAGCACTTCACCCTGATCGCGCAGCAGGTGCACCAGCAGTTCCAGCGGCGAGCGAAAGCGTTCGCCGGCCTTCACCGAAGAGCGCAGCTTGTCCACCGAGTGCAGCGGTTGCAGGCGTGCGCTGATGATCAGTCGACTGCGCACGCAGACCCACAGCGTCGAAACATCCGACGAGACCATGCTGCTGAGGTTGAACACCACGTCGTTGACCACCGCCAGCAATGCCGAGTCGACATGCTCGATACGCGTCGAACGCGAGCCTTCGTGCAAGGCCTCGAAAAACTCGTCGGGCAATTCCAGATGACTTTTCATCCAGCGCTCGCACGCGGCATGGGCAAGATTCAAATGCAGCCAGAGGAATTCACCGCTGTCGTCCGGTTGCTGAAGGCACTGCAGCGCCCTGGCCGAATCGATCTCGCGACCGCGCTCGCCAGGACGAAAACTGAAGCCGTAGAGCAAGCCGAACAGGTCCGGATCGCGATGGCTTTGATCGATGCTGTGGTTCATGAGTGCTCGCAAGGTGAGGCGCCTGCTGCGGGTTTTACAGGTTCACTTGAGCCGCATCATCGCAAGCATTGATGACGTTTTTGTGACGACAAAGTGAACGCAAACGATTGCTCGGCCGATGGTCGGATTTCCCTAAAGAACCGCTCTGGCACGCCGATCTTGCTTGGGGTAAGTTGCGCGCCTTCGGCCAAAAGCCGACGCCGCAGACAAGGATGTCCGGAGACCTTTCACGCCTGAACCGGGCGTGCTTCATACCTGTCATGAGTACCGTCCGATGTTTTTGCAAAAGTCCCTGAGAGCGCAAATTCTCGCCCTGCTGAGCGGCAGTCTGATTGCGATGTTGCTGATCGCGCTGGCCTGCTTTCACTTTTTGTCCAGCGGTGTCCAGAGCTACGCCAACCTGATCGAGGGGCCGTTGCACACGTCGCAACTGATCGATGAAGCCAACCTGCAATTCAAGGTGCAGGTACAGGAGTGGAAAAACGTCCTGCTGCGCGGCAAACAACCGGCTGACCTGGACAAATACTGGAAGCAGTTCCAGGAGCGTCAGCGCGATGTGCAGGACATCCTCGGCGAACTGGCCGGGCAGCAGGGCATCGAGCCGCAACTGAAATCGCGCATCGAACGGCTGCGCGACGAGCATCGCCAACTGGGCGCCGCGTATCAGAAGGGCCGCGATGCCTATCTTGCGGCGGGTGCCGATCCCACGGCCGGTGACACTGCAGTCAAGGGGGTGGACCGCGCGACCAGCGATCAGATGAGCGCCTTGGTCAGCGAGTTGCGCCAGCAGGGGGTGGACCAATCGAAACAGCTCAGCGCCAGTGCCCGTCGCACGGTGTTGCTGGGGATCATCGTGATGCTGGTGTCGGGGGCGCTGATCGGTCTGTTGAGCCTGTGGCTGATCAACCGCAACCTGGTCGAGCCGATTCGCCAACTGATCGAATACGTGGCGCAACTCAGCCACGGCAAATTCGCTGAGCGCGTGGCCAGCGGCCGTCAGGATGAACTGGGCAAACTGGCGATGGCGGCCAATACCTTGCGCGACTTCCTCGCTGAAACCTTCAGCCGCTTGCAACGCAGTGCCTCGGATCTGGAAAGCGCCAGCGGCGAGCTGAATTCGATCGCGACAGTGATGGCCGGCGGCACCCATGAGCAGTTCAATCGCACCGATCAGGTGGCCACGGCGATGAACGAAATGTCCGCCACCGCACAGGAAGTCGCCCGCCATGCCGCCGATGCCGCACGCGCCGCCGACGATGCGGACCATTCCGCGCAGCAGGGCGAGAAAGTCATGCAGGGCACCATTGACACCATCACCCGGATGCGCGGCGAAATCGACAACACCGCCACGGTCATTCGTCAGCTGGAAACCGACAGCGGGCGCATCGGCAAGGTACTGGAAGTGATTCGCGGCATCGCCGAACAGACCAACCTGCTGGCGCTTAACGCCGCGATTGAAGCCGCTCGCGCTGGAGAGGCCGGGCGCGGTTTTGCCGTGGTGGCTGATGAAGTGCGCAGCCTGGCCCAGCGCACGGCGGCGTCGATCATCGAAATCAACCAGATCATCCACACCGTGCAGAGCGGTGCGGTGGATGCGGCCCAGGCGATTGAAAGCGGTCAGTCGCGCAGTGAGGAAAGCGTCCGGCAAGTCACCGAGGCCGGTGCCATGCTCGAGCGCATCACTCTGGCCGTGGAAGCGATTCGCGACATGAACCGCCAGATCGCTACCGCCGCCGAAGAGCAGACGTCCGTCGCCGAAGACATCTCGCGCAATCTGACGGAGATCACCAGCATCGCCAGTGCCAACCTGGACAACGTGCAACGCACCGAAGCGGCGAGCAACAACCTGCACGGGTTGTCGGGGGAGTTGAACGAGGTGACGGCGCGTCTGAGCGCGTAATGAAAAACGGCTGTGTATCGGTTTGCTTACTGAATCGCTACACAGTCGATCTCAAGTGCTGGCTCGGTGTGTCGATGAGGGAGGGGACTTCGAACTACTTTGGATAACGCCCATGGTCAGCATCACCTCCGTTTCAATCGCCCAGCCACTGCCGAGCACGGCGACCGCTTCGACCAGCGCCACGAGCACTGAAGACACGTCCACCACCGCAGCGACCTCGACATCGGCTTCAAGCAATGACACCAAGGCTTCCGCTGGCGGTGCATCGGCATCGGGTAGCAGCAGCTCCAGCAGCAGCGAAGAATCCGACTCGGTCAAAGCACTGCGCAAGCAGATCGCCCAGTTGCAAAAGCAATTG
The DNA here is from genome assembly GCF_058792515.1 of Pseudomonas sp. MT92. NCBI lineage: Bacteria > Pseudomonadati > Pseudomonadota > Gammaproteobacteria > Pseudomonadales > Pseudomonadaceae > Pseudomonas > Pseudomonas sp. MT92. Next base: position 82,128 of record NZ_JBXAFA010000017.1, on the reverse strand, counting down.
CAGGAACAACAGCAGCAACTGCAAGCGGCCCAGGCCAGGCAGGAAAGCGCCGATGCCAAGGCGGCTGATGTGGCGGCGGCTCAGGCGCAGATAGCGACGACCTCTGCCTCATTGCAAACCGCCACCGCCTCGCTGCTGCAAGCGTTGCAGGAAGAGGGCGGCAGCACATCCGGTTCGCTGGTCAGCACATCGGCGTGAACTGAAAACGCACAAAAGCCGCACGATGGTCAGGTCGTGCGGCTTTTGTGCGTGTCGCGGTTACTTGTCTTGCTTGTTCTTCAGGACCTTGCCGGTGGCGGCATCGATGTCCACATCCCACTCGACGTTCTGCTTGTCGCGCAGTTCGATCTCATACTCGAAACCGTTGAAATGGTTATCCAGCTCGGTTTTGGTGATCGTTGCACCCGGGTGCAGGTCCAGAGCGATTTTGTTCAGCTCTTCCAACGGCTTGATCTTGCCGTCCTTGACCAGTTGCGGGATCTCGTCCACTCGAACATCGGCCTGCGCGAAACCGGCGGTCAGGGTCAAGGCAGCGGCGGTGAACAGGGCGGTCAGGGTTTTCATGGGCTTCTTTCCTTGGGTGAGCGGTTTGAGTGGGATCAGGTTAATTGTGGCAACTTAATTCAGCCTTAATTCCCGAGCATCGCTGGTTTGCCAGCGATGCGGACGCGTCGATCCCGGCTCAGAAACCGTTGTTGCGCAACACCTGTTCCACACTCGCCGCCGCCGGGCGCTTGTAGAATTTGAGCAACTCGCTCGCACGGTTGGTGAAGATGCCGTCGACGCCGGCGTCCATGACTTTCTGGAAATCCACCGCATCGTCGAGGGTGTAGACATGCACCAATAGCCCTTGGTCGTGGGTGTATTGGTTCATCCAGGGCTTCACCAAATCTGCGTAACTCTGTTCACCACCCTGGGTCAGTGCGGCAGAAGGGCCGGTGCCGATCGCGCCCTGGGCCTTGGCGTAGTCGATCCAGCGCTGGAATTCGGCTTTGTCCTTGGGTTGCTGTCGGGCGTAGTAAGCCGCTTTGTCTTTCTCGCCGGATGCGGCAAACGGCACGTTGGAGGCCGGCTCGATGTTGCCTTCGCCGAGCCACAGCAGAAGGATTTTCGGCACCTGCGGCATTTCCTTTTGCAGCAACTCGAGGCTGTTCTTCTCGAAGGTTTGCAGGATCACCTTGCCAGTGCCCTGGCCGACGGCCACTTCGTTTTTTGTCGGTGTCGACCCCGGCGGGATCAGCCAGCCACGGGCCTGGAGTTTTTCCTTCAGCTCGCGTTCGATGCCGGGAAACTGCCTGGGCTCCTTGGTTTCGATGTACAGGCCGGGTTTGTGCAGCGGATTGCCTTCGGCGATGTCGATGATTTCATCGAGGGTGAGGATTTTCAGCCCGGCAAAGGCAGGCCGCGCGCGATCCGGGTAGGCGCTGTTGAACCAGCTGCCGGCATCCAGGGTTTTCAGTTCGGCGAGGGTGAATGCCGTGGCCGGGCTGTCCTTGCGCTCGGGGAACCGGGTGGCGACGTCGGTGGTGCGTTGCAGATGGTTGTCGTGCAGGGCGAACAGCACGCCATCCTTACTGCGTTGCAGGTCCAGTTCCAGGTAATCGGCGCCGAGATCGCGGGCGGTCTTGTAGGCGGCGGCAGTGGATTCCGGGGCATCAAAGGACGCGCCGCGATGGGCAATCACCGCCGGGTGCGGGATGCCCAAATGCGTCGCCAGAGCGGCGGGACCGGGTTCGCTGTCGGCATGCGCCTGGCCGAGGCCGAGCAGCAGACTCAGCAGCAAGGTGCTTTTGCTGAAGGTGACGGGCATGGTCGAAATCCTTTCGCAATGGTTGTCGAAGCCCTCTCTTGTAGCAACTGAGCGTGACAAGCGCCATCGCCGGACCGACATCCATCTGTTCAAAACGGTTTTTTGCAGTACCCTAGCCCCGGCCATTTCCCCGGCAGAGGGAAATCCACTTGCCATCCTTGCGTGTCAACCATCCATCACCTTTTGTGAGGTTTTCATGCGCATCACTTCCCAGCTCATCTGCCAGGCCGCCGACCAACTCAAAGGTTTCGTCGGGCTCAATCGCAAGACCGGCCGTTACATCGTGCGCTTCAGTGAAGACGCTTTCGGCATGGACGTGGCCGATGACGGCATCATTCCCGCCAGCGAATTCGTCTGGGCGCCCGGCCACGAGCAGACCATGACCCTCAAGCGCGAGCTGATTCAATTGCTGCTGGATCAGAACATCGATGACCGGATCAACGTCACCGAGCCGTTGCGGGTGTACATGCAGCGCCAGGAAGTGCCGGAGATTCTGGCGGTGAGGCAATCGGTGCAAGGTTGAGTTTGTGCGGTGATTCGACTGGCCCCATCGCGGGCAGGCTCGCTCCCACCGATCCAGTGTTGGAGCGAGCTAACGCCGCATCAATTACCGTTCGAACTCATAGGCCCGCTCAACCCGGCACACCCGCGTATGGCAATGTGCATACCAGGTCGTGCGCCCCCGTTCCCGAATCGCGCTGTGCTCAGGATGCTGTTTCCACGCCAGGATCGCCGCCTCACTGGTCCAGTACGACACGGTAATCCCCAACCCGTCATCGCCCCGTGCCGACTCCACCCCGAGGAACCCCGGCTGTTGGCGGGCCAGCTCGACCATTCGCTCGGCCGCTTCGGCGTAACCCTGGTCTCCCTCGGTGCGCAGCGAGGTGAAGATCACGGCGAAGTAAGGGGCTGGCGGGGTGTTGGCGATCATGAGGGCTGCCCCGTGGAGGCCTGGATGAATGCCCGTACCAGGGGCGGCAAGGTGCCCTTGAGCGCGGCGCGTTCGGGCTGGAACAGGGTGGCGACAAAGAACGGATGACCTCGCAGTTCCAGCGCTCGCAAGCCTTGGGCCGAATCGTGTCCGACGGCCTGGAGATCGTGCCTGAGCAAGGCGTGCTCGAACTCAGGATTTACACCGTAATTGCAGCGGTAGCCTTCACGTATTTCAGCGGTTTCGTACGCTTTGGCGATCAACGAACCTTCACGCAAATGAATGCTGTCGATGGCCTCCACCAGCGAGCAGGCCAGCGGCGTGAGCAACACCCGGGCAGCATTGGGCGATGTCTCGCCATGTTCGGCATCGGTCCAGCCCAGCACGTTGCGCGCATATTCCAGCACGGCGTGTTGAAAGCCGCCGCAGGTGCCGAGGAAAGGCCGCCCTTGTTCGCGGGCAAAACGAATCGCCCGCAATGCGCCGTCCATGTTGCGGTAGGGGCTGGCGGGCACGCACCAGAAACCGTCGTAGTCATCGAGCGGGGTGTCGGCGTGGATACTGTCAGTCGCCAGCCAATGCCCATGCACGTTGTGGCCACCGTGTTCGGCTGCCATCTCCAGGGCCACGGGAATGGCCTGGTGAGCGGTGACGTGCGGGTCATAGTCGCCGATCAGGGCGATGCGGATAACGCGGTTTTCCATGAGCAACCTCGGCGCTTGTTGATTCCTGGCGCTCACTATAGATTGGCGTTCACGCACTCAATATGGGCGTTTTCCCAAGTGATCAATGCAGCGGCGCACTATCGACTGGACTACCCGGACCTGGCCCTGATTCTGGCGTTGGTGCGTGGCGGCTCTCTGGCCCGGGCCTCGCAGCTGTTGCGGGTGGATGTCTCGACGGTGTTTCGTGCGGTGCGTCGACTGGAAGCCGCGTTAGGCCAGCAATTGTTCGAAAAGAGCCGCGCCGGCTATTTGCCGACCAGCCTGGCGCAGGCCTTGGCCGAGCAGGCCGAGCGCGCCGAACAGGCACTTGAGGCCGCGCGCATTGGCGTGGAGCAGGGCGGTGAAGTGATCAGCGGCACGGTGCGCCTGACCTGCACCGACTCGGTTCTGCAAGGTTTATTGCTGCCGGCGCTGGCGTGGTTCATGCCCAATTACCCGGCACTGACCATCGAGCTCAGTACCTCCAACGACTTCGCCAACCTCAGCCGTCGCGATGCCGACATCGCCCTGCGCCTGACCCGCACCCCGCCCGAGCATTTGGTCGGGCGGCGACTGGCGGCTGTCTCTTACCGGGTGTGCGCCAGCGCGAGTTATCTGCAATCGGTCGATCCCCATGACCTCGCCGCACTGACCTGGATTGCCCCGGACGAATTCCTGCCCGATCACCCGACCATTGCCTGGCGTCGCCAGGCGTTGCCCGGAGTGACGCCCGCTTATCGCTGCAACAGCATGCTGTCGGTGACCGAACTGGTCCGGGCAGGGTTGGGGGTGGCGGCATTGCCGGACTTCCTGATCGGCGACGGATTGCAGGCGCTGGGTGAGCCACTGCAAGGTTACGACACCGCGCTGTGGCTGCTGACCCGCCCGGATTGCCGCGCCCTGCGCTCGGTGGTCACGTTGTTTGATGCGCTGGGGCGGGCATTGAAGCTGCCTTAGAAAGCTCAGCTTTTTGATGGCGTCGAATTCAACACGTGCTGATGCATTTCCGAGGTCAGGTTTTCGATGCGTTCGCTGAGCTCCTTGGTCAGTTGAGTCAGGCGGGTGTTTTGTTCGAGCAGTTCCAACAGTTGCGCGGTGTTCTTCGCCGACTCTGCCTGTCGCTCACTGTTGGCGGTCGCCAGCGCTTCACGATGCTGGGCATCGGCATCGGACTGCGCCTTATCCCGCGCCGCCTGACGGGTCTGTGCCAGCAGAATCAGAGGTGCGGCATACGCCGCCTGCAGGCTGAACGCCAGGTTGAGCAGGATGAAGGGATAGACATCGAAGTGGGTCACACCGGAGATGTTGAGGGCGATCCACACCGCGACGATCAGTGTCTGTGCACCCAGAAAAGTCGGCGTGCCAAAGAACCGCGCAAAGGCCTCGGCACGCAGAGCGAACTTGTCATTGCCAAAGGTCGGCGCCAAGTGGGCGTGAGGGCGATGGAAGCGCAGGTGATCGACGGGGGAGGCAGTCTTGGTTTTGCTGTTCATGTTGATCTCTGGTGGAGGCTGGGACTTGGGCTCACTATAAACTCAGTATCGGTTTCATTCTGAAACACATTGCGCTTGTTTATCCGCAGCTGCCCAACGTAAGGCGGCGCCGGCACATTGTCATTTATGGCAACTGGTAGCAGGCCAGGAACATATCCAGTGCCGACTCCACGACAGAGCCCTGCATGTCTGCCGACAAGCCCGGCAACCCCATGGAAACCTGTGGCCAGAACGCGAAGGATTTGAGCAGGCCCTGAACCTGTTGCGCAGCAAACGCAGGATCGACTGCTTTCAACCGACCATCGGCCTGGGCCGCGCGAATCCACACCGTCAGGCTTTCTTCGCGCTCACCCAGGCGAGCCACCATATCCTGTGCGCGCTCAGGGGAATGGATGGTCGCCGCGATAGCCACTCGCGCCAGGTCGAGGAAATTGTCATCGCCCAGCATCTGCATTTTCGCCATCAGTTGCAGGCGCAGTTGCGCTCGGAGCGGTTGATCAGCGCGATAGGGCGTTTCTTGCTCTGCCGTTACCCGTGTCCACAATTGATTGAGGATTTCGGCGAACAACTCTTCCTTGCTGGGGAAATGGTTGTACACCGTGCGCTTCGACACGCCGGCAGTGGCGGCGATCTTGTCCATGCTGGTGATGTCGAAACCGTTGGCACGGAATTCGGCAATCGCCGCCTGGATGATGGCTTCGCGTTTTCGGTCGGTGAGGCGCTGTGGAGCTGTCATAAGTACGCTTCGGCAGGGGTGGGTGAAAAATTACACTTGGCAGTTTACTTGTGATCGGCTTTGATGCAACCTAGAAACTACACCGTGCAGTGTAATGTTTTGTTAATCCTGCCCGGTGAACAATTGAACCATCCGGCTGATGCGTGCATGCCTTGGCCATTTATCGTCCAACCTTGAGAAACCGGTTACTTGCGGTTTTTCCGGAGTCATTCAGTCATGGCCAAAACCACTTCCCCCGCGGACATCGTTGCCGCATCTGAAGCGTCCCGTCAGACCGAAGGGCAATACCTCAATCATTCACCGTTCAAACGTGAAGGCTTTCGCAAGACCCTGCGCATCCTGTGGAACATGGTCTTTCACAAGCAGCGAGACACCCGTCCGAGCGCGCCGGTCCCGGTGCAAACCCTGACCCAGGCGGCGTTGATTGCCGCGCCGAACCACAGCGTCTATCGACTTGGCCATTCCACGGTGCTGCTCAAGTTGCGGGACAAATTCTGGATCACCGACCCGGTCTTCGCCGAACGGGCTTCGCCTGTGCAATGGGCCGGTCCCAAGCGTTTTCACCAGCCGCCGATCAGCCTCGACCAGTTGCCACCGATTGAAGCGGTGATCCTGTCCCACGACCACTACGATCACCTGGACTATCAGGCCGTGCTGCAACTCGCCGACAAGGCCAGGTACTTCCTCACGCCGCTGGGTGTGGGCGACACCCTGATCAAATGGGGCATCGATGCCAGCAAGATCCGCCAGCTGGACTGGTGGCAGGACACCGAAGTCGATGGCATCCGCTTCGTCGCCACCCCGTCACAACACTTCTCCGGTCGCGGCCTGTTCGACGGCAACAGCACCCTCTGGGCTTCGTGGGTGATGATCGAAGGCAACACACGGATCTTCTTCAGTGGCGACAGTGGCTACTTCGACGGCTTCAAACACATCGGCGAACAATATGGCCCGTTCGACCTGACCCTCATGGAAACCGGCGCCTACAACGTCGAGTGGCCCCACGTGCACATGCAACCGGAACAAACCCTGCAAGCCCACATCGACCTCAAGGGTCGCTGGCTCTTGCCGATTCACAACGGCACCTTCGACCTGTCGATGCACGCCTGGTACGAACCCTTCGACCGCATCCTGGCCCTGGCCTGGGAGCGCAGCGTTTCGATTACCACACCGCAGATGGGCGAGGCGTTCAACCTCATGTACCCGCAACGCGGTGACGCCTGGTGGCTGGCGCTGGAAGGGGAGAGTGATCAGGTGACTGTGCAGAACGCGTAGTGTTTTGGAATCGGGCCGCTAGCCCTGAAAGCGGCCCGTCCAAGGATCTTTACTCCACCATCGCAAAATCCGCCCGCTCCATTGGATTTGGGGTACAACCTCTCAGATTCATTCCGCGCCCCGGTGCAAACCCCGGGAAGAACACCAGTCCCTCGGCTTCAAACCGATACGCCAGCGTCAGCCGGGTGACATCCAGCACATCCTGCTCTGATTCGAAGCGCTGAATGGCCTCCACCGAAACCCCGGATTCGCGAGACAGTTCCTCCACACTCCAACCCAGCATCGCTCGGGCCTGGGCGCAGTGGGCCGGGGTGAATTGGAAGAGGGCGATACGTTCCAGGGTGATTTTCATCGCTTGAGAGGCCATGGGGTTCTCCGGGTTCGAGAGTGTTGATCAAAAATATACTGTGTTTTTGTACAGTTGTTTTCGCCCCGGATCAATTTGATTTTTCGATTTCTGCTATTTCGCCCCCTCCAACCAGACGGATGGCGCCTGGCCCAACAGGCGTCGGAACATGGTCGAGAATGCCGCCGGGCTGTCGTAACCGAAATCCAGGGCAATGCGCGTCACCGGTTCACCGGCGACCAGCCGCGCAAGCGCCAGCACCACACAGGCGCGTTGCCGCCATTGGCTGAAACTCAAGCCGGTCTGTTGGCGAAACAGGCGATTGAAGGTGCGCAAACTGATGTGCAATTGATCGGCCCATTGTTGCGGCGACTGGTGGGCGTCGGGTCGCTGCACAAAGGCCTGGCACAACGCGAGCAGGCGCGCATCAAGCGGCAGCGGAATATGCAGCGGCAGGTGAGTGCTGAGCGCCAGTTCGTGCAGCAGCAAAGCGATCAGAGCGGCGTCGCGACTGTTTTCGGCGTACTCCAGCGGAATCTCCACCGCCTCCATCAACAGGTGTCGCATCAACGGCGACACGCTGATGACCTGACAGCGCTGGCCCAAATCCACCGCGCTCGGCTCGATGTACAAACTCCGAGTGCTCACCCCCAGCATCAAGACCTCATGCGCCACCCCCGCCGGAATCCACACCGCCCGTTGCGGCGGCACCACCCAATTGCCGTCGTGCGTGGTCACCTGCATCACCCCCGTGGCGCCGTACAACAATTGCGCGCGACGGTGTGTATGACGGGGCAACCATTGGCCGTAGGCATAATCCGTACCGATGGCAACGACCGGACGCGGCGTGGCGTCCAGCCGATCAATCGAAATATTGCGCATCCAGGCAGCCCCACAGTTGGCGTAAACGCAAACATTATTGGCTGACTTGCTGAAGCAGGCCAAGGCGCAGCGCTTTATCGTCGACTGCTCTCAATCAACGGACGACGCGCAATGTTCTACCTATGGCTGGCACTCTTCGGCTGCATGAGCGGCGTTACCGCCGTGTTGTTTGGTTTTGGCGGTGGCTTTGTGGTGGTGCCGTTGCTGTACCGCATGCTCATGGCCAGGTACGGCGTGGACGATCCCATCGGCCAGGCAGCGATGCACATTGCCGTCGCCACCTCGACCTGCGTGATGATCGTCAATGCGCTGATCGCCACCGGAAAACACCACCGCGCCGGTCACCTCATTCGCCATTACCTGTGGCCGTTGGGCGGCTTCATTGGTGTGGGGGCGGCACTCGGCGCCGTGGCCGCGATGCAGGCCAGTGGCCAACTCATTCGTCTGGCCTTCATCGCCTACTTGGGGCTGACCATTCTGGATTGCCTGTTCAGAGACGGTTTTCTCACTCATACCCATCAGCGAAATCCGCGGCGATTGAGTCTGTCAGAGCAGTCTGGCGGCGGTGTGGGAATCGGCGTCATTGCCACCTTTCTCGGAGTGGGCGGCAGCGTCATGACCGTGCCGTTATTGCGCCGATGCGGACTGAGCATGTCCCAGGCGACATCCATGGCCAATCCACTGAGCTTGCCCGTGGCGCTGGCCGGAACCCTGACCTACATGGCCATGGCCGGCTTCAGTGCGTTTGATCTGGGACCGTGGTTTGTCGGTTATGTGGATCTGCTGGCGTTTGCGGTGTTGACGGTTGGATCGGTGGTGGGGATTCGCCTGGCCACGCCCTGGATCGGGCGCATACCGGATCAGATTCACGCGCGGGTGTATGTCGGGTTGCTGGTGCTGGTGATGATCAGCATGGGCCTGGGCTGAGCGCGGTCATTTTCCCTCCAGCCCCGGCGCCTCCCGCACAATAAAGTGATCCAGATTCTCAATGTTGGCACTGAACACCCCGAACGTCTGCTCGGGGTTTTTCTTGCTGGGCACCTGCTTCAGCTCCGGCGTCACGCCATAAAAGAAGCAATACAACTCGCGCCCGCTCTCGATGGCGTGCTTGATCTCTTCCAGGAACGCCTTGCGCTTGCGGTAGGTGTCGATCAGCTTTTTGCTCAGGTAAACATTGACCGAGTACGGCTTCTTCTCGAACCAGACCTTCTTCTCGAAATCGATGCGAAAACTCTGGGTGTAATCCTTGATCTGTTTGACCTTGCCCCAGTAAATCAGCCCCTTGTTGTCTTGCAGGTACTCGATCTTCTTGAAAAACGCCGCGTACGTTGCCGTGTGCTCGCCGATCTTCAACGGCATGCGCTTGAGCAAGTCCTTATCATCGAAGTTCGACACGAAACACTCCACCGGGTGGGCGAAGACGCTGGTCTTGTCCGGCGTCGAATCGTGGCTCGGTGGCTCGACGCCATGGGCGCCCGAAGGTGTGGCGGGCTCATCCCGTTGAGTGTCGGGCGCCACCGTCGGGCTGGACGGCTGACGCACATACGCACGCCGAGTCAGTAACAATTCCGACGGGAAATGCTCCTCGCGACTGTCATCCGTTTCCGCCTCATCCGCCTCCAGACCCGATGCGGGCGTCTTCAGGCTGACATAAGGACAACCCTCGACATGCCGCGTACTCGGCAAATTCTTGAAGTGCGGCGTACGCACGTAATTCACATTCTTGGCGTTGAACGTCCCCAACGCGTTCGCCACATCGAACGCCAAACGACAGGCATCGTTGGGGCATTGGAAGTGCTCCCTGGCGGAATCGAACGCCATGGTCTCGTCGAAATTCAAATCGCGCACGTCATAGATCGACAGCTTGGCGTCGAGGCTGAGGCAGTAGGCGAGGTCGAATTTCATGGGGGGCTCGGGTCCTTGAGGGGGAGGGGTATTAATAGCGGGCGGCGGGGCTGAGTGCATTGACTGTTTTCAACAAACCAAAACTTTAAACCAGACACCAACCTTGTAGGAGCGAGCTTGCTCGCGAAAAAACCAAGGCGGCCACAGGGCATCTGACATTACGCGATATTGTTCGCGCGCTCCGCGAACATGCCCTTTAGCTTGACGAGTCAAAGCCAGTGACGACGTTTGAGCCAAATGAACGCAATATAGCAATCGCGCTAAGAAATAGTGGCTTTTCGCCCAATTCCGTATTGAAACCCTTTTGTACTTTGGCCACGATAGGAAAATTCCTACAGCCATTGTCGAAATAGGGAAGCGCCCCGTGGTGATCAAAGCGGTATCGAAGGAACGAATAGACAAAGCGTTGGTGGAGTTTGATCGTAAATTTCGGAGTAAACGCGAGTGGCAGGGCTGGGAAAATAACCTAGCTCACCGCTATGCCATTCATGTGGGCGGTGAACTGTATCCGGCAAAGAAAATAGTCTCCTTGGCTACTGGCATTGCCGTTGGAGAGTTTTCCGGTGGGCACCCAACCAACCGTTACCTAGAAAAACGAGGCTTCACTATTGTGGAGTTACCGCGTGGGGAGGGCGAGCCTGTATTGCAGTTCAAGCCGGGCTCTGTTTACGACCGAAAAACTGAGATTAATGGACCGTTCGGTGGGAGCCTGCAAAACGGTATTGCAACGTCCGCCACTTACCCTGTGATTTTTTTGTTCACGGGCGATAGCGGTGAGCAATACGGATATGCCGATCATTGGGAAGACGGCGCCTTCTTTTATACCGGTCAAGGACAACGCGGGCCGATGACTTTGACTCGAGGCAACCGTGCCATTGCTGAGCATGCTGTTGATGGCCGGGCGCTGCACTTGTTTAAGTCCTGCGGTAAAGGTAACGGCTACGCATACGTGGGCGAGTTTTCTTGCGCCGACATGTTTGAGCGGACCCAGCCGGATGTGAGCGGCCATGATCGGACGGCGATTGTTTTTCGGTTAGTCCCTGTGGGTATTCCAGGTGAAGTTATTGAAGCTGAAGGACAGGATGAAGATGAGGCTGACCTTTCTGGTTCGCTGGCTGCTGCGCGGTTGGCTGCACTGGCTGCATGTAAGCCTAGCAGCGATGATTTAGGGCAATCCGCTCCGCGTAAGATCTATCAGCGCAGCCGAAAGGTTTCGCACTATGTGTTGATGCGCGCCAAGGGTGAATGTGAGAGCTGTGAGAAGCCAGCTCCTTTTATGAAAAAGGATGGCTCCCCCTACTTGGAGCCGCATCACGTTAACCGGCTCTCAGATGGTGGGTTAGACCACCCGCGGTACGTTGGAGCTGTTTGTCCAAGTTGCCATCGGGAAATTCATTCTGGAGCACACGGCGCGTTACTGAACGAGAGGCTTAAGCAGCGATTAGAAGCAATTGAACGCTGATTAAGCTGCGTGCGAAGGCAGCGTGGCCGGTCCTACCTTTATCTAAGAGGTTCTCCAGTAGCCGTCCTTTTCTCTTCGCTCATAAGATCGCCGAGGGTTGAAAACCCTCGGAAGATACTGAGTGACCACTACGGCTGCCTACGAAAATTCCTACAGAGAATAGCGATGAATCTCGCGATCGTTCCTACAAGCACGCCACCTAACTCATCGAATGCTTCGACGACTGAAACACCTGAGTTACCTTCCGCCACCAAGGCTTAGCCACCGCTTCGCGCCGCTGCGTTTGATCATTCAACAGATACGGCATGTCCCGAAGTCGAATCCAACCTTCATCCCGCCAATGCAGCAAACTCAACGACATTTCCGGCCAATCCAACAAGCTCAACATCGGTCGATCCGAATTTTCAGATTGTTCCGCATCGCGCAAGGCCGGCACTACCTGATGGGTTAACCACTCACGCAACAATCGATTTCCAGGAACGTAGTGATACACCAACAGCGCATAGACACCGGACTCGCTGAGCATCAGCTGCTTTTCCGGCTGCCGGAAATACTCAATCCACAAAATGCGGCGCTGATCTTTGTCTAGTTTGCTGACCATACGATCACTCAGATGGACACCCATCAAGCGGCCGATATCGCGGGTGCAGAACCATGGTTGGTTTTCAAGGAGGAGGGCGTGGAGGTGGAGGTTGTGGCGGATGAAGATCGTCGGCCTATAAGGATCGCGCATGACCGATCGGTGTGGAGTTTCTGTAGGCATATCCCTTACCTCTACGTTGAAGTTGAAGAGGGCCAGAGCCCGACGTAGAGGATCTAAGAAATCCCAACAAGCCGTTCTCCCGCACACAGAGACGCGCATAAATAGCTGATATCAGCATGCGTTCTATGAGGAGGTTGGCTTCTACGTTGGGCGTTTCTTAGGCACCTGCGACTAAGCTTAGAGACGCTGTTAACGGCATTCAATACGGATGCAGCTGGAAGTCCTGTGGGAGGTTTAGCAGCTACTAAGAGTATGAGTAAGAGATTTCCTACTCCAAAAAAAGCCCCGATTTGATCGATGATCAGAACGGGGCTTTGATTTTCGATTTTCCGATTTACATCTTCAAATCACGGCAGCCTGCGCTCAAAATCATTGGTCTATGAAACGGAGTGCCCGGAATTCAAGGCTTGTAGAGCCGGTTTTCACTTGGGGTGAAATTCTTTTTTCATGATTTCGCGAATTTATAAAAAATTTTCGCACTGGCTCATGAAATTGCTTTTTTCTGATTTTTAAGGGATTCCCGGGAGCAGGACGTTACGGGGTCTTACAGAGAGATTATTTTATTTCGTTGATATCGTGTCGACGTAGTAGACGAACGGTAGAAACGTAGCCGATCTCGCTTGGACGAACAGGGCTAAGTTTTTTCAGCCTAACAAGGTTGGCTGTATGGCCAATTGAGGTGCTAAGAATTTCATCCGCTTCGCAGAAACTTATGAATAGATCTCGGTGCTCTTGCACTCGATGGATATGCTCTGTGGACACTAGGGTTTTGCTCCCTATGCGGATGTGCTCCAGAAAGCCGCTTTGGATGTATCGTCTGGAAAATGTCTGAGGGGACATGCCGAACTGGGCTGAAAAGCGCTTGAGCGTGGTCATTTTCTCAAGCATCGCTTTGGCAGTTGCCACCGAGCTATTGGTGAAATGACGCCCCGCTTTTTGATTGTTTGCCCGGGTTATAAGGCCTTGTCGTTCGAGATGCTTCAAGTCGTGCAGTACAACCCCAAGAACGCGCGCTGTATCGGTGCTCGATGTAGAATCCTCTTCGGTGAATCTGGCTGAGCCAACAGGTTTTCTTCCGGCGTTTGATTTGTAGTGGGCAATGTTCTGTAGTGAGGATTGGATCTCGTTGTCGATGTCTTTGCGGCGATAGACGGTTATCAGGCCTCCATCAAGATTGGGACCAGAAATGGGAGTCACCCCTAGGTGGAGGAGTTTGGCTGAAAGGGTCGTTCTGGGAAGCCCAAGTTCCGTAGCAAGCTGACCTACGAACACGAAATTTTCTGAGAAGTGATCTACCGTAGCCACCTGGAGCAATACCCTCCCGTGCGCGCCTTTCATGGCACCTATTTGCATGAAACCCCGCAAGTAGGCACTACGAACTGCATCCGGGTATACGCCCAATCGGATAGCAGCCTCTTCGATGGTGAGATATATCCTGCAATCTTGAGTTGAAGGGGGCGAGGTGTAAGGTTGCTCCGCTGGCAGGATAAGCCCAGCTGCTTGCTCAAGCAGTATGCATAGCTTCTTGGCAGAGTACTTCCAGCGAGTATCATCGCCTTTTTCGCGTTGAACCAAATCACGAGTGAGATATGAGCGGAGCTTGGTCGGTGAAACTTTCAGCGCATGAATCATTTCGTCCTGATAAAGCTGAAGCGCCGAGCAATTACACGTTTCTTTAGCTTCTGCCATATCGACTTTGGACTGGAGCATGCGTTGCACTTGGCTTTTGATCCATGAGTCGTCGGAGGTCATCCAAGGCGCGAGTAGTGGCCTCAGCGTAAGGCACGGGTATATCAGCTTGGAAGCCTCCATCAATTCCTCGAATATCTCCGTGTCGCAATCGGCGACACGAGCAGCAGCTACTTGGATTTTCTGAGCTTGCTCGGGGTGCTTGGTATACCGGAGTGCTTTCAGCGCAAAAATGAATCGATCCAATGCAGGCTGATTTTTTGTTCTGAAGATTTTCAGCAGCCGATGAGAGCCGTCCGAGTGCATGTAGGTTTTCGGGGCGTTGCGGAGATCAAATCCGCATTGGCAATAGGGACCTGAAAGCTGGGTCCAGCGGATTGCTCGACAGCATTGAGGGCAGGCCGACTCTAGTTTGCAATCGTGGTATGGGCAACTTTGTGGCCAATTGAGGTCAAGTATCGACGGGTGAGTACCTGCTTTGATGCAATCGGGACAAAAGCTGTACGCATCCGGCCGGATATTAGCCAAGGGCACGCTCAATCCCATGACCTCCACCGGGCTCTCGCTGGTGCGCCCGAGCTGCGTGTAGAAGCTCGCGTAAAACTGTTTGCCATTGAGATGTTCATGGCTGGCCAGTTGGCTAACGAGTTTCGAGTGCTTCATTTGCCAGGCAATCGGTTGTAGCGACTCTTTTGCCCCAAAGGCTCTAGCCATGACCGAAACCGATCCAAATCCATTCGCGTGGGCTGTACGGATCAATACGCTTCGGGGGCTTTCTTCATGACAGGCATGCGCAAGGTGGAAAATATTCACTTGCCTTTTCTCCCAGAGATCAACTTGTTGAGGGAGTCGTCTGTCAAGCGGAAGGCGTTGTCTCGGCACTGGGCGGTAGGGATCACAGATAGTTCAGTGGCGCCGATCAGATCATTAATCCCGAAACTTCCGTCGTTGCGAAGGAGCGCAAGTCTGAAAGCATCGTTAAGGATCTGGCGGATGCCGTTCATATTCCCTCCGGTCGCTAGATACATTGCCTTGAGCGGCTGGTCTGCGCTCAAGTTGATGGACTTATCGAATTCTCCAATTTTCTTGATGGCCGCACCGAACGCTCGCAATGTTTTGCTGAATGCGGACGAGGGGTTGAGTGCGGAGTATGTGAAGTGGTGCATCTTGTGCCGATAGGGGTATCTCCGGGATAGCTGGGGGTGTGCATTGATGATTTCTTCACAGCTGGGAATGCCGACAATCGCAACCGGTACCAGTGTCTCGTTCAGGAGGGTTCTCACCCAATCGCATACTTGCTCGCGAGATTTCTCCGCTCCTTTGCGGAGCAGGTTGTCAAATTCATCTAGAACGATGAGTTTGGTCTGGCACGTTTGAAGGAGAGTGACCAAGCGCTTGAAAAGGGTCGAGCTGTTTCCGGTTACATTGTTGGATCCCAACTCCTGCAACATTGATGTCGTGAGGCTTTTGATTGTCGCTCCAGCTTGAAGAGAGCAGTAAAAGGCCGGAACGATCTCGGTGGTACCTGCATCCGTAGTAACGATTCTCCTCTCCCCAAAATGGCTCAAGGCGATCTTACAGACCGTAGATTTCCCTGTGCCCGGCTCTCCGGTCAGAAGTGCAGAGGCGGGCTCTCCTCTGGTCATCGTGGCGTTGATGCTGCGAGAGATGCAATCCATTGCATCGGCATACTCAGGGTGGCTTACGACAAATTGTGCAAACTGGATAAGTTTGTCTTTGATTTCGTCGTTCATCATTGTTTCCTAGGCAGTTGAAAAGTTTCGTAGTCGTCGGCATCGTCATCGGGCGTGTCGTCAATAAGTTCAAAATCGACTTCCTCAGATAGTTGAATGTCTTCGTCGATGTACTGCGTATCGACCGTCATGTCGCTAGGTGGGCTGATGTACTGGCTTTCTTCGTTACGAGTGCCGCGTAGGTGAGCGCGTTTACGCCGGACATTGTTCGTCTGGTACTCGCTCAGGGACTGCAAGATCCGGCGCAACGCCTGCCGGGCTTCTTCTCCGGTGAAAAGCTTTCCCTCCTCCTTCAATTTTTGTTGAACCAGTTCGTGTTCATGCATGGACAGTCCGTATTGGTAGTCATGCACTCCATCTGCCTGATAGAACGCTTCTCCATTAGGCTCACGAACATAGACGGTTCCAAGGTCAGTACGGTCGTATAGGACTTCGGCCTTCTGACCGTCCTTCAACTTACTTTGGATATGGGATAGACCAGGACCGCTCCAGGCCAAATTTTTGTACCGAACACGACCGCGATTGATGGTGCAAAAATGAGTCGCCATGCAAATAAAGCGGGTGGCTTCAGGAGTGAAGACTTTAGGAGGATTCATTTTGTCCAGGTTCCGCTCCCACAATACGTTTGCAGGCAGATGGCGATGGCCGTGGGCAGTTTTGTTGTAGTAGTTTTGCATCCAGTCTTCGACGATGTGGCGCAATTCGTCCAGCGTCATTACGGCCTCGCCTTCAGAGTCGTAATCACCTCGCATCATCGGATTTGACTTCGTCGTTCCGTCCAAAAAATGAATGAGCTGTAGGTTGAACGTGCGGAAAAATGCTTCGATATGTGGTTTCTGGTTCGGCTGACCTTTAGAGCAAAAACGAACTGTGAAACCTAGGCGGTTGGCTACCGCGAGCAATGACGCGTTATAGAACTCAGGACCGTTATCCACGACCAGTTCTTCCATGAGCCCAGCCGGGGTGCCGTCGGCGCGTTCAGTCAGCGTATGACGCAGGGCGCTGGCCGTCTTTTCGAAACATGGCGGAGTAAACGAGAGGCTCCAGCCAATAACCGAACTGGTAAGCACCTCCAACAAAACGGTGAGGTAGGGACGGCCGAGATAGTGACCGTTTTCCCCAACCAGTTGGACGTCGACCTCCTGAGTATCCGATTCGACCCGTGACAACAACCTGTCAGGGCAATGGATTCCTTTGCCGAATCCATGTTTTTTATCGGCGGCTTTTCGACCAAGCCGGGCGACGTCCACGGTGTAGCTGGGCAGTACCTTCAACGCGCGGTAGAAGGTAGACGCAGAGGGGATATCCAGTTTGAGATCGGATTGGCGATTCAGTTCTTCGAGGTGAGCCACGAACAATTTGTAGATCAGAATTCCCGGCGGTTGTGTGGCCTTCAAGTAGTGATTGCGAATGTAGTCCTGCATCACGTCCAGGGATTCTTGGCACAAACGCTTGGGGCGCAGCTGCTTTCCTGACGGTGCGTCCATCAAGGCCAGTATGTTTTGGCCGTTATCCAGAAAGCGTTTTTTGAGTTGGTACAACTTCGTGTATTTAGGTGGGTTCGAATCACCCCGCTCAACTGCCATCTTTTGCACCTCTTCCAAGGTTTTTTTCCTAGGAAGTGCACCGTGGAACATCTCAAGAAGCTTGCGGAGGTAGTAAACAGTATTGTCGAGCTTGAGTAGTTTGGAAGCATCTAGCCTCACGAGTTGCAGCGCCTTTTTTTCGTCCATCAGTGCGCTGCTGACGGGGACGAGGAGTCCCTGGCGAAGTAGTTGGTCAACCTCTGTCTCTGGCAGGTGGATGACACCTTTGTGATTGACTCCGCGCATGAGAATACGGCCATGGTCGCGGTCGATGGCTTCGACCAGATCCCCGTTAAGGTGGTAGCGTGCACCGGCCAGTACTTCGTGTTTAGTCAGCATGATTTATCCCCAGAAAACTTGGCTGCTGGTAGAAATTGGTTTGGTCCAATCACAACGCAATTCCAACTCGAAAATCGCCGCAGACAGCGAGGCTGGAGAGGGTGGTGAGGGCAATGCCAGAATGTCGCCAATTCTCATGGGGGCTTTCAGAGTACTGAGCAGATCGCGCAAATAGGCCCGCTCAAGTGGAGCGGCTCCACGTGCTTGGGAGTAGGTCTTGATCAGGTTGTTGAGCCGGGGCTGTTGGCGGATCTTGCTCTCGGTTAGTAGCTGGAAGCCGTCGCCGCGTTTTTCGAGAAATTTTCGCGCTGCGCGATACAGGGCGAGGTATTTGGGCTTACGGAATACGTTATCTGGCTTGATTTCAACGAATTTAATCGAGCCGTCCGCATAGCGAACCTCAAAATCTGGTACATAAGTGCGGGGCTTTTTCTCAACGACTAGCGTTAGCCGCTCGGGCTGCTCTCGATAGCTAACAACATTTTCGTCATGCTCCCAAAGGAAACATGCATCAGCCTCAAGTCGTACTTCACAGACTATTAGCACGCCATTTTTCCGAGATGGGAAGAATGTAGTCTGTTTGCCATACTGGCTGCGCTTAATGTTTCTTATGGGCGGATTGGTGCCGCCGCCATGATTTCGGAGTTTTTTCATGATGTATGCTCGTTTAGAGTCAGTCAGAGATTGGTGGCCAAAATTTGGCTTGTCAAATAGGGTGCTGGCTTAATCGGCATAACATCGTGGTGATTCCCCAGGTTTGGATGTTTTCTATATTGACAATTTCGGTGCGGGCGTAAGTTTGTCAATGGTTTGCACGTAATCTTTATTAGTTATTATATGTGGAATGCCAAGCTTTTAATCCGATGAGTGGGCGCGAAAAAGTCCTCAGCACAAGCGTGCTGTCCGGAAATTAAAAGTTATGGGTAATAGAGAGTTGCCCGGCAACAGCCGAATATCCCTATAGGAAAATCAGGGGCGGTGTAATAACGAGGGGGGGATAAGGAAAGATTGCTGCATGGGTGTCTCCGCATTAATGGCCTTTTGACCTAATGCCTCCAGACTATAACAATCTTCTTTTTAAAAGTCAATAGCTATGTCGCTAGGGGCCTCCGAATAAGTCTGATTTTCCGTCGAGGAGTCTGCTGGATCCCGCGTCTTTACAGGGTTTCTCAGCTAAAAATGACTTTTCTGGAGGATCCCTATTAAAGCGTTTTCAGTGGAGTGAATGCCTGTAAAAGCTTCATCATGCTCACCACGGAGAGATTAGAGAGGGGCTTTCTACCCTCATAGCGTAAGGATACTTCCGTTGTGGGGCAAATGCAGTTGCCATCCCCCTTGGTGTGAATATCTACGCTTTCGCTCGTTAGTGACACGACAGAGAATCAAACCACTTGTGTAATTTTTCTATATTTAAGGGGTTGACAAGAAGTTCTGATCGGCTAGTTTGGTCTCATGGATCTGGAGAACTAAGTTTGCGACAAGCTTTCTGAGAGCGGCCATGACTACATTTAAGTAACTACGTTGTCGACGTTGTAAGCTCATTGAATGCGTAATTCGCCGTTGTTTACAAGAAGCGACGAAATTTCACTGCTGGGCGGTTTTCAAAGTTGCGGCTGCGCGGGGAAGAGAAATGGTCAGTTCCTATAAGGCGATTTTGCTTGTCAAGGCGATGTTGGAGGACTATCCCGACTATGTGATTACCGGGTATTTGATGGATGTCTACATCAACAGCTATTGCGCGAGCGGGCACATTTACAAGAGCGCTAGCTATCGCAATGGTGCGCTGATCCTCTCCGAGGAGATCCGCAAGGTCGTCGAATTCGAGCACCGCTATCTAATCGAAACAGTTGATGGTGAGCGATTTCTGCTTGTGAATTTTCATTCGTGTGGAGGGCGTCAGTCGCTGAAGTTCTTGTTGGAGATATTTACCAGTGGCGGCTTGGCTGGGTCACGGTATTGCATGCAGTGACAGCGTGCAGTCGAATTGGACGCCCCCTACAGTGAACGGCCGTACGTGATCGAGACCTTGCACCAGGGACGTAGTGAAGCAGCGTTCGATTCGTTTTTGTATCTGCACGGCAATCGGATCTACACCGAGTCGAACCGCTATCAGCGATCAATCAGGAGCTAACGTAGCTATGCATCAAGAACTCGACGCCCTGCTGTGTACGCGCTATCCCGCCATTTTTTTGGATGAGGAGGCGAATGGTCCGAAACTGTTCGGCTTCGAATGTGGGGATGGCTGGTTCACACTTATTGATGCAGCGTGCCAACTGATTCAGCGCCACGTCGACGCCACGGATGCTCGGCAGCCTATGGCTTCGCAAGTAAAGGAAAAATTTGGCGGGCTCCGTTTCTACTGCCGAAGAAGCAATGACTACACTGGTGCTGTGGTAGACCTTGTCGAATCGCTGTCGTCACATGTATGCGAGGTATGTGGGGCACTTGGCAAAACGGTTTCACTTTTCGGTTGGGTGCACACGCGCTGCGACTTGCACGAGAGCACTACCGTTTATGAGGAGTCAGCAATGCGAGCGGTCCGGGACAGCCTCATGCTTACTCCTCCGATGGCGGAGCTGCTTGGCACCTGCTTGGCGTTTTTCGAACACGATGGTCAAGCCGCTGCTCGTTGGTTGACTCAACCTGCGTTGGTGCTGGGGCGCGTCGTTCCATTGGCGTTGGCAGGATCAGAGGATGGCCAGCGCCAGGTGCTGACTCTAATAGGGCGTCTTGAACACGGCATCACTCCATGAGGTGCGAAATCGAAGCGTTCATGACCTCATATTTACAAGCGAGCTAGCCATTCATTTGCGTTGGAGTGGGTTACCGATTGTACAAAACTTGACCGACAGGAAGTCAAATCTGAGAGGTTGATATCGATCCAAAGTCGTTGGTGGTGTACGAGTGCAATCACTCTGGCGTCATCATCACAGCAAGCGTCATCTTGATGAACTCCTCGTTACGATCGATTGCAGTCAACGCGCCGCGCACATTCTCCGCGACATCGCCTGATCCTCGCTGCTCAACCCAATTTGTGAGTTCCAAAATCGCTGCTTCCAGGGCGAGTTGGTTTTCATTGAGCTTTAAAAGCAGTGAAGGGAGCAGGTCTGAGTGTGGCATGGCGGTTCCTCCTTGGAGTACAGATGTATGACATCCCTGGAAGATTAGTCGAACCGCCGAGCAACGGAGCCCAAAGCAAAACCACGTCAATCCGGCTACGGTTCGTTCACAGCGGACAAACAAGAGTCGATGGCATTCACCGCCCGCATTAGATCACTTCTCAATGACGGAAGCGTTGTGCGCATCACATCGCTGTTACGCTCCGCCATTTTTAAGAAGCTAGCCAAGGCGGCATCCGAGTGCTGAAGAAGACGGGCGAGATGCTCACCTCGGGGGCCACACGTTCCTTTTAACCAGTTTTTCGCAGTCCGCTCGTTTGCGTTTGTCCATCTCATCAGTGTCTTAACGGCTTGATGAGTCGACCCCAACTCACCTTGTAATGCTACCGCCAACCCCGACGCATACTCTTGTCTGTTCGGAAAAGTTTTGCCCTTTTTAGGAAACATTTTTCCCCCTGTGATCCTCTATGGTTGAAAGACACACCGCTTGCTTGGGTAGCAGCAGAACGGGTACGCCCAAACGGCGCACGTCCAGTGTGGATGCACGCAGGGGCTATTGCGTATGCACAATCGTAAAAGTGCTCACTCAGAAAACTCACGCCAAGACCCAGGTTTGGCAGCGGCATATGTCCGGATGTCCACAGAACATCAGCAGTACTCAACTGAAAACCAACTAGAAACCATCAAGCTTTACGCAGCGGCGCATTCCCTCGAAATCGTCAGAATTTATACCGACGCAGGCAAGAGTGGCCTTCGTCTGGAGGGACGTGATGCGTTGATTCAACTGTTCAGCGATGTTGAGAGCGGAACACTCGGTTTTTCGACCATTCTCGTCTACGACGTCAGCCGCTGGGGGCGCTTTCAAGATCCGGATTTAGCGGCCAGCTTCGAGGTCCGTTGCCGACAGGCAGGTGTCTCGGTTCATTACTGCGCAGAGCAATTTTCCAATGACGGCTCTCCCGTTTCTAACATCGTCAAAAGCCTGAAACGAATGATGGCTGGCGAGTACAGTCGGGAGCTGTCCGTCAAAGTCTTTGCTGGGCAATCCCGACTTATTCAATTGGGGTTTCGGCAGGGTGGGATGGCCGGCTACGGTCTCAGGCGTCAGTTGGTAGACGCAGGTGGTAACCCCAAAGCGAAGCTGGCGATTGGCGAACACAAAAGCATCCAAACCGACCGCGTAAGGCTAGTTCCTGGCCCCCCGGAGGAGGTTGCCACCGTTCATTGGATTTACCACCGGTTTGTAGAAGCGGGTTACTCAGAGACCGAGATCGCGCAGCAACTGAACAGTCGAGGACTCCTGAATGACTTGGCCAGGCCATGGACCAAAGGCGGCGTCCATCAGGTCCTGACCAACGAGAAATACATCGGTAACAACGTTTGGAATCGGTCCTCCTTTAAACTCAAACAAGAACATGTGCGGAATGATCCAGACCAGTGGATACGCGCAGACGGCGTCTTTCCAGCTTTGGTCGACCACATACTGTTCGCCGCCGCCCAAGAGATCATCCAGTCACGCAGCTATCGCATGCCCGACGCGGAAATGCTGGAGCGACTAAAAAAATTGTATGAGAAAGCTGGGTATTTATCCGGCCTGATCATCAATGAGTCAGACGACTGCCCCTCCAGCACGGCGTATCAATATCGATTTGGCAGTCTTCTGCGCACGTATTCGCTCATCGGCTACACCCCCTCGCGGGACTACGACTACGTTGCGGCCAACCATCAACTTCGACTGATGCATCCGCTGATGCTGGCGCGAACGGTGGAGCATATTCAGCAACTTGGGGGACGAGTCGCCATCGACCCGACCAACGACCTGCTCCAAGTGAATGATGAACTGCTGATCTCTCTTGTCCTGTGTCGCTGTCAGCACAATGGTTCGGGAGCAGCTCGTTGGAAGATACGCTTTGATCTTGGCCTCTCACCGGATATCACTGTTGCCGTCCGAATGGAGCCGGGGGAAGAGATTGCTCGCGATTACTACATCCTACCGACCCTCGATGTTCAACAGCCCAACATTCGGTTAAGTGAATCAAACGCGTCCAACCTGGAAATCTATCGCTACGACAACCTCGAAGCCCTCGCGCAACTGTCTCGTCGCACTGTCGTGGGGAGAGCTGCATGAACATGCCGCAACACCCTCGAAGTCCGCATCATGTCGGCGAAGCCACGACCATCCAAATGGTCAGTCTGGATCGTATCCGCGTCCTCAATCCACGAGCGCGCAATAAACAGGCGTTCGCCAAAATGGTCGAAAACATTTCGAGCTTGGGTTTGAAGCGACCGATTACGATCACCCCCAGCAATGACCCAGAACATTTAGGATTATTCGAATTAGTCTGCGGACAAGGCCGATACGAAGCGTTTTGTGCGCTGGGTGAGCGAGAAATTCCGTGTGTGGTCATCAGCGCTCCTGAGATCGACCGGTTTCTCATCAGTCTGGTGGAGAATCTTGCCCGCCGTAAGCACTCGAACAAGGACTTGCTCTACTCCATCCAAATCTTGTCAGAGCGTGGCTACACGACCAAGCAGATCAGTGTTAAAACCGCTCTGGATCCCGCCTACATCAACGCCATCCTCCTGCTGTTACGTCAAGGAGAGGATCGGCTGATCGCCGCTGTCGAGAAAGGCTGGCTACCCATCAGTGTTGCGACCGAAGTCGCTAGATCCAGTGATACCGAAGTACAAGTGGCTATGATCAAGGCCTACGAGACCGGCGTCTTGAAAGGTGAGCAATTGATTAAGGTCAGACGCTTGATCGATAGACGCCGGTTCTTAGGGAAACACTACGGACAACAACGATTGGCAGCCGAGCAGCCGACGACACCTCAAAAACTCCTGAGCACCTATCAAACCGAAGTCAGGCGCCAGCGCGTCATGATCAAAAAGGCCGATATCAACGAACAGCGCGTATTGATCATCGTCACCGCCATGCGCCGACTACTGGCTGATGATTATTTTTGCACGCTGCTGCGCAGCGAAAACATCCCGGACATGCCGAAGTCGTTGGCTGACCGCATTCAAGGTGAGGGATAAACATGGGTCAGGTGAAACAAGGCTTTGAGCGGCAGATCATCCCGGTCCCTCTCGACCGAATTCTTCCGACCCGATCTCTGGATAAGGATATAGAGCAGACGAAAAAGTACTTAACCATCCTGACGTCCATTCGAGAGTTGGGTGTCATTGAGCCTCTCGCGGTACATCGACAACAGACCAATGCGCAGGGTGAGGCAGCCTTCGTGTTGCTCGACGGCCACTTGCGCTTGCACGCCCTAAAAGCACTGGGTGCCAGTGAGGCATTGTGCTTGTTGTCCATCGATGACGAAGGCTTCACCTACAACAGACAGATCAACCGGCTAACCCCTGTGCAAGAACACAAAATGATTCTTGCCGCCGTCCGCAGAGGCATTTCCCCAGCCCTCATCGCCACTGTATTGGGCATCAACATTGAGCGCATCCATGAGCGGCAACACTTGCTCGATGGTATTGCGCCCGAAGTGGTGGAAATGCTCAAAGTCAAAATGGTCAGCCGAGGCGTGTTCCGGACATTGAAAAAAATGAAACCCATGCGCCAAATTGAAACCGTGGAGCTGATGATTTCCGCTAACTGCTTCACTCAGAACTATGCCGACATGGTACTTGCCGCTACACGCCCAGACATGTTGATCGAAAAAAAATCAAAGCTCTCCGCCGAGGTCAGCGTTGAAGAATTGGCGAGAATGGAGCGCGAAATGGAAAAGTTGTTTCATGATTACAAGGTCGTGGAGGACACGCTGGGGGAGACGATGCTGTTTTTGGTGGTTGCCAAGGGGTATCTCGCCCGTCTCCTGCGTAATGAAACCATATCGGGCTACTTGAACCGTTGCCACGGCGAACTCCTGGTGGAGTTGACGGCGATCATGGACGCGGTCAGCTCCGACGCCAGAAAGCCTGAACGGGAGTGACCGATTCAGTCGAGTGTCGAATCGTTTTTACTGACCCTCGGGTGGACGGGGATAAACAGCCGAGATAGGCCGAAGTTAGCCGCGATCTCCTGGTCGAGGGTTGCCAGCGCGGAGTCCTCTTGGGCCTTTTCAGCGTATCTAACGTCTGATACCAAGTGTTCCAGCGACGCCTCGTCGCCGCATGCTCAACACGCCGCGCCTGTTTGCGCGGGAACGTTTGTACAAAGGCCGATGCCGCGCGAGGTTCGTTCGGCAGGGGGGGCAGGTCAGTCATGGCCCAGCTCTCCTCAAGACGGCAGCGGAGTGTCTTCATCCAGGATAGACGCGGCGCTGGGCGTGAGCGGATCCAACCAATCGGCCATACTTCGTCCCCAATGCAGCAACGACCGCTGTTCAGCATCAATGTCGTCACCCTGATGGTGTTCCAACGCCGCAAGGTACTCGCGTAGACGTGCGGCGCGCTGCCAGCGTAGCGCCTGGTCTTCCAGTCGGGCCAAGCGCTCCCGCTCCAACGCTTGCACGTGCTGGCGTTGCACATGGGCTTGTCGAACCGCCTCGCGCTCAGCGGCCTCCACCGCGTACCGCTCTTCGCGCAAAAGGACCTCGACCGCTCGGGTCACCATCAGCACGATCACGTGATTGAGCTGATCGTCGACCGAACGGGCGCTGGAGTCACTGACCTTTCCGCCGAAACCGTCGCTGACAATCACCTGCAATTTGCCCGTGGGCTGAAACTGCCACTTCGGCCAATACCCCGCCTCACCCGCGGCGGCTTCAGCCTGTTCTGTTGCGCTGGGCTGATAGTCCAGGCGATGTGTGGGCTCATAAAAGCGGACGGTTAACGCCACCCCCAAGACCGTCACTTCGACACGCTGCCGACCCGATGACAGGGTATAACCCCGTACGTCCAGGGCTTGCATCAGGGCATTGGCCACGCACAAAGTGCGCGGTAGCAACGCTGGCGAGACGGAAATATCCAAGGTGCCAGCGGTGGTTTGCGGCAATCCCCGCGCATCAATTCGGGGGCGTTGCAGCGACGCCTGGGCCGCCGCGACCACGGGGTGCCACACCGGCACCGACGTCACCACGCGGATGCGGTTTTCCGCTCGCGCCTCAAATTCAATCACCGCCGCCAACCGAGGATCGACGGCAGGAGGGGAATCCGGAGTCGCTCGGCGAGTGGGGCGTCGCAACGCGCTGGGTGAACCGGTGTACGCCGGCAAAGCGGGAACAGCCGGCACCGGTTTACCCGCCACCCGCTTGGCCCAATGCCCTTGGGCGGGGCGCGGTATGTTTAAACGGGTACACAGTTTGGCAAGACCCACATTCGACAGGCCGTAGCGGTGCGCGATCACGGTCAGGGGTTCGGCCCAGACCTCCGCCAGCAGCAGCGCGCGATCATACAGTTGCCCCATGCGCTGATCTCTCCAGTGGATGAACCTACAGCTGATTGAACCGAAATCCGATTATGCGCAGCCCGGTTCAATCCCATTTGCTCTGCTGGCGATCGACTCCACGTTTCCAATTCGTGGTGACCGTTCATTGTGCTTCCTGTACAACCCTGTCTGGCATGAACCGAGTTGAATGTCTTCGCGACGTCCTGGCGATGCTCTGCAAAGTAGCCGTGCACTAACGCTTGCCGTCAGCCCAGCGATTCCCACCCCTTCACACGTGAGTCCTCTGGAGTGTCAGCGAGCAGCTGTTCCAGAGTCAGCTTTTTGCGAACCGGCCTCACGATCAGAATGTCCGGATCGACCATTGAACACTCCACGACCGAGCCCACTGTCAGGCGATTCTGCGCAACAAATTCATTTGGCAAGGTAAGGGTCAGTGCGCCTTTGAAGCGACGAAGTACAAGCGTATTCATCGGTATGTCCTCAGGCTCAAAATTGATGGATGCCGAATCAGCCAACCAACAGCACGTGACGGCATCGCCAGAGTCTGCGTAAACCTGTTGTTTGCGTAAACCTCACGGGTTTACACAAACAACAGGTTTACGCAGCTTGTTCGACAGGGACGACGTCACTCGACTCACGCCGCAGCAACGATCCAGCGTACACGGAAGCATCAACCACCATCCCTGTCGACAGCAACTGAATCGAAACGGATCCGCGAGGCTGCGCTTGAAGTCGCATGGCTGTATGACGCACGGAATCGAGAAGGCAGTTGCGCTGCTTCACGGGTTGAGGTCGATGACCGCAAGTCGTTTAGCTGGTATCGAAAAGCCGCCCATGCAGGCGATATGGCGGCGTTTGCACGCCTGGGGAAGAGTTATCTAGCAGGGAATGGAGTATTGCGCCACGTCGCAAAGGGACTTCTTTGGTTGCAGCGAGTGGCGCTCAGTGGCGATGCTGCGGCGGCTGACGCCTTGGAGTATTTCTTCGAGGATGCGGTGTGCCTGCCGGATCCTCAGGGCCGTAAGCGTTTATTCTGGGCGTCGTATGCCGCAGATCTGCGCGGGTCTTGTGAGAGTCATTAGCGTTGACGTCAGGCACTTGATGGGGAACGCCTTTGTGTGCCCTGGACCTCTATTGATGGGCCCAGGTTTTACTGTGTATTGGATGAAGAAATTAAGGACGCATAATGATTACGTTGAGAGATGGCGGCTCGTTCAGCGTTGATGTGCTGGTTTCAAAAGTTGAGCCCTTGGTGGTTCCATGGTGTTGGGGCCGATCAAGGCCGGGCTGACCGATCAAAAGAAGCCGGACTAGTTGGATTATTGGATCAGAACCCATGGGGCTCATCGAAAAGACCAGATGCAAGCGCAAACGCAAGTGGTCGACCAGTTGGTTGCCACCGGCCGTTTTGACCGCGTCAACATGAACTATCCATCCACCGGGCATCGTTGCACGGGGCTGAGCGTGACTTCTCAGCCGTGCTCCGAACAATAGCGTCGTTCCAACTGTCGCCGTCAAGCTTGGATCCACACGAGGCTCCCTTTTACTCATCATCTGTTGCATAGTGGTATTTTGAGATGCTTTTGATAGCTCTATGTAGGGGGTTGCGATGAATGTACAGCTGATTCAGGTGAACCTGTTTGTGAACTATGGCGTCGACCGGGTTGGGCAACTGATCAGTGAGCTGAACGTTCATTACAATGCGCTGCTCAACTACGGTGAAAATGGGCTCGGCGAGAGTGAATTCGCCAAGAAGGAGCTGATCGACGCCTATGCCAAGCTACACGAACTGTCCGAGTTTCTTCGGCACGAAGGCGGGACGCAGACAGTCACCGTTATGCTGGACTCAATCATCGCGCTACTGAAGCTCACCAAGCTGGACCAACCGGTACGGGGGAAGCTCAAGTCCCTGGGCAAACAGGTCGTGCAGTGGATTCACCCAGATCCGCTAAGCCAACTGCTAGATGAGGCGTTGCGTTATAGATGGCTAAGGAAATACAACCTAGTGCAGCCGTCGATGGATTCGGCCGAGCGTAGGGTTTCGTCTCGCTGGTCGAAAATAGATAAGCACGAAACACAGCGTCTCGAACTGCCGCCGTCCTACAAGTTCGAGCCTAGCGACATTGAACTGGAGAATTACTTCAACAGTAACAAAGTGGACCTGCTGCACTATCTGGTTAAAGAGGTGCAGCCAAACGTCATCATGCAGGACCCGATGAGGCGGCCCGATGCGAAAGCCCTATACCATTACACCGCGTACCTAGACCAGTTCTAACTCATACCAAACCAGTAGTTCGGGAGAGAGGGTGAATTTTGTGTAACTGGGTTTGGGTGACAGCTGCGATGATCTGTCTTCGTAGCTGATCGCTTTTAGCTCTGCCCCTCATTCATCTGCCTGCTCCACAATTTATTTAGCCAATGACGCCCTCACGCATGAATTGATGCCTCAACCACGCTAAACCAGCTAGCTAAACGACGACGCCGAAGGCGTGGTTAGCAAAACTAGTAAGAGCCCGAAAGCTCCAAGGGCGTAAATGCCGATAACGGCTTTCGCCTTCAGAGTTCTGGCTTCGCGCAAGAGCTTCATCATTCATTCCTTTGATTGGTTTAGTTATCAGTATCCATCGAAACACGATCTGGCTGGAACATCACACTGCATCCCCAAATACCGCCCTCTCAAGCACCTGATGCTGCTCCTGCTAATCCGGCATGTGGCTAGACACAAAGGCCCAGAATGCCTTGGTGTGGTTTTTCTCTACCGTATGACACAACTCGTGAACGATGACGTAGTCTTGCACGCTGGCAGGCAGCTCCATGATCCGAGGATGAAACTCCAGGGTGTTGTTTGTATCGCAGCTGGCCCACCGGCTTTGGAAGTGACGAATACGAGCGCCAGTTGCTTGCAGGCCGGTCTCTCGCTGCCAATGACGGACACGTACCAACAGCTTCTCATGAGCACGCTTGCGATAGAACTGTTCCAGCAGTGGCATCAAGGCATCAGGCTGGATGCTCGTACTCTCTGGGTTATCAACAATGAAACGTGATGCAGTGAAGGTCAGTCGGGGCTTGAGAATGTCCGGCGCATGCCTCACTTCAGTGATGTAGGTACGCCCGGCATAGCGCAGGCGGCTGGCCTTTGATCTCAGCTTCCTACCGGGCTGGGAAAGGTCGGTGGCAGATGTGCATGAATTGAAGCTGATCCGCAGCAATTTTGAACTGCGTTTTCCGCCACGCGGGCATTTTGTCGAGTCGGCAGGCTTCGCGTAATTTGACGTTATGGTCAATCGGCTCCCTCTTTTAGCTCGCGCCTGGCGTCAGTCCCAACTGGGACTGGTGACCACGCACCCGGTCGCTGGTCGACCGGAACGGGCCCAACTGGTTGAGGCGCGCTGCGACCACTAGCCTGAGTCGTCAGGACGAGGGCGGTTGGGGCTAGAAAAAATGAAAAAGGCTGTTGAAAAGGACACCCTGGTGGCACTGATCGAGAGCGGGGCGGCGCGGGAGTTTAGGGCCACTCGCGGACCGGGTGGCGAGGGCTGGAGCCTCAGTACCCGACGGGGCCGGTTTTGGCTGCCAGTGCGTTCGCGCCGCGAGCCGGTCAGGACCTGGGCGAGCCTGACCGCGCTGGGGCGGTTTTGCGAGACGGTGGGCATCCGCAGCCTGACAGTGGAAATGTGAGTACCCCTAACTACTGCGGACCCACTTCAACCATTAGATCGCCTTGGCGAACCAGCACCGGCTTCAGAAAGCTGGCGAGTTGCTCTTGCTGTTCGAGCAGGAATGGGGCGTCCTGGACTCGGGAGTAGAGGTTTAGAAGGCGCTTTTCGGCTCGGGTGAGGATGGTCTCGTAGAGCATGGGAATGATCTTGACCTCCTCACCATGGGTGGTCGGATCATCCTCACCTTGTTCGATGATGCTGCCGAGAATGAAGCCATCCACCCGCGTGTGCTGGCGAATGTGTCCTTTCGCCTTCAGTTCCTTCACGTACTTCCAGACCTGATCCTTTTCGCGGGAGCCGAGTGGCAGCTCCGTGGTCTTGAGGTCCACGATCACGACGTGCGCCGCACCGTTCTCGTTGTAGTCCTCGTCGTAGGACGATCTGGCATAGAAGCTGACGCTGCAATCTGGCAGGGCCACAAAATCCGGGCGGTTGCGGCTGCCCTTGCCCTGGCTGTCGCCGAACAGCTGGCGGATGACGGAGGTCATGCCCTTGTTGGAGGTGAACTCAATGGACTCGAACTGGGCACCGAACATCCACAAGCCACGCTCGAACAGCGGCTGCAATTCGTGCACTTCGTCGATCCCGGCGACCTGAATCTTGGTGCGAAGCTCTCCGATGAGTTTCAGGCGGTTCTGGATCTCGTCGAGTACGAGCTTGGCCATGCTGACTGTCCATTCGGAGAGGATGGTGTGCAGGGTGTCGTAATCGTTGGGCTCGCATTTGTGCAAGAGATCGAGCAGGCCATAGCGTGACTTGGCCTTTTCCAGCTTGGCCAGGATCGTGGAGAGCTGCACAATCTCCTGTTCGCCAAAGTTGGGGCAGGTTTCCACCACTTCGTCGATGAAGGCCTCGACGCGATCCTTGCTGATGGGGGAGAGGGTGTTGACGGTATTGCCGACACGCTCAAAAACCGCTGCACGCTTGGCTTCGCGCTCACTTTCACCACTGCCGTGAATGATCTGGCGGATGCGATCCTGAACAGCTTCGCGGGTCGTGCGCCAGGCCGGGTTGTCGTCCTTGAACCCGCTCCAGTCAGGGGTGACTGCGTCATGCTGGTTAAGGAAGTCGGCCTGAACGATGAAGGTGAAGCGCTTGGCTTCGGACGTGCGGCCATCGAGTACGCGTTCGTAGTCGCTGCGACTCCATTTGCAGTCACCAACGGCGCGATTCTGCACCCACCAGGCAATGCCATGCTGCTTGGTGGTTCGGTCAGCCTTCTTGGTATCGATATGTAGGATGGTCACTTTCCCTAGATCAGGGATTTCAATCTCCTCGCTGGACAGCAACTCGGGGATGTCCCTGAAGGTGATTGGGCTTCCGTTGATTGAAACCGTGAAGGCTGGGTTCGCCAGAAAGCGGCTGCCGATCAGCTCGCGGGCTTGCTCTTCGCTGAACCTCAGGGGAGGGATGCTGCCGTTACCAATGATCTTCGTGCCGTGACCTTCGACGCCCTCGGCCTTGAAGGATACTTCTTCCAGCACCAGTGGCTCGGTTAGCGTTCGATGAACCCGGCAGACGAATTCCTGGCCATTCTTGCGTGAAGTGATCAGATATTCATCGGCAAAGCAGAAGCTGGCGAACCGTCCCTTGCCATTCTTACCAAATACTGGACGAAGCAGGCCTTCAACACCTTGAGGAGGTGCGGCGACTGCACCTTGTACCGAGAGTCGGTTGTAGGCAATGGTGCGCCAGATGTGCTGGAACTCGTCACGGGTCATCCCGTGGCCGTTGTCCTTGATCCTAAATTGTCGACCTGAGTCAGCTGTTGGCCAGGCAATCTCCACCTGGGTGGCGTAAGCATCCCAGCAGTTGGCAACTAACTCGACGATGGCCGTTGCAGGATCGGTAACGATGGCTCCCGCGTAGCTTTCGAGAAAACGGGCATCGTAGAGAAGGGATCGTTGCTCCATGCTGCTTGTCATCCTTAAGTTGGCTCAGTCGACTTCACGCGCTCTTGGCAGGTCATTCAGGCGTCGCTTGCCCGGAGATACTACTCTAGCTGTGCTGCTGCATAACGATCTAGAAGTGCAAGTTTGGCGCGGTTTTTGAGTTCATGTAGTCGTTGTTTCAAGCGTTCACCATCAGGGTGAGAGCAGGCAATCAATCGACCTATACGCCCCATCACCCGACGAACCTGGGGCGCTAGCTGAGTCCGGGTCGCTCCAAGCTCTGCCTGTTCTTCCAGCTCCGGGACAGACCAGTCTTCAACCTGAAGAAATGTCACCAACCATGTCTAATGACCGGTGACACATGCGAATCAGATATCCAATGGCGGCAGCGCCTTGACGATTTTCATCGTTTCCAGACTCACCGTGACCACACGCAGGAACAGCTCCAGCGGATAGCGCGGGTTGCCCATGGTTTCGCAGGCCCAATCGTTGGCGTCGTTAGTGATCCCACTGTCTTTGTGGGTGCTGACGCATTGGCGTTCGACGACCCAATCCAGCGCGGGCTTGCCGTTGACCACATACTCGTAGGCTTCTAGAGGGATGCCGGTGACTGTGATCTTGGCGTTGTAGTGCAACGTGCTGAGGTCTTTGTCCTTACCCTTCTTGCCGTACTTCATCTGGGTGACGTAGTAATCACTTTCGCTGCTGCCACTGCTTTGCACCTTGGCGGGGTACATAGGCACGCTTTCGTAACCCAGGTGCAAATCAGCCAATGCGCGGCCAGCTTTGGAGTAGGTCCAGAAGTCAGCAGCAGCCTTTACCGCCGGTATACGCGGTAACTCTTTGCTGAGGTTGTCGGCGTACTTGTCGCGGTACTCCGGCGAATGCAGCAGGCCATAGATATAATAGAACAGGTCTTCCTTGCTGATGACTTCGCCGGGGTAGGCAGTGCTGAAGTGCGCGAGCCCTTCATCGGTGATGGCATCGCGGCGAGTGCTGGAGTTGGGCTGTGCAGGCTCGTCAAACAGGCCTGCCAGTGCCTTGCTGGCCTTAGCCTGATCTTCCAGGCTGTCGTACAGGTAAAGCGGGAAACATTGGGCACCAGCTTCAAGTGCATTCAAATCCATAACGGCGTCACTAATAATTGCAGTAAAGCCTTTTTTTGCACCTAGGCTCGTGACGCAGATCATCCGGTTTTCAACTTCCGCGCTAGGAAAGATACGCGGCATTTGGTAGACGCAATTGTTGAAGTGTTGGTTGAAATACATCCAGCTTTTTGAAAATGGACGATAGAGCGATCTTACAAAGCCAGCACGGACAACTGATCTTAAATTTTGGCGGCCTAAGTCCTGCTTGACCTCCCGAGTCCAGCTTAGTTTTGTTGATGAAAAATCAACAAAACTATCAACCTCCGGCCAAAGATCTTTAGTTTTTCCATTGCAAGCATTGATATACCTTCTAACTTCGGAGTTGTAGTAACCAATCATGCTTTCAATAGTATTGGTTAAATTTATTCTGGATGCGTTGTAAACCCATGCGTCGCGATTTGTTTTTACCCCTTGTGAATAATTTTTAAAAATCTTAATGGCATCGCCTTTTTTATCACCTAGCACAACAAACTCACCGAAGCTGTTATCGCGCTGGTTTACCCAGTCGCCATGCTCATCAGGGATGACGTGCTGCCAAGCATTGGCTGCGGTAATACCAGCAATGCTGGCAAAAGCGCTGATCTTATCCAGTTTCTCAGCTTGGCTTAAGTAGTCGCCAATATCATGCCAGTGGATCTGCCCGTGCTGCTGGGCGGCGGGGTTCTTGACCAGCAACGAAATGGCAATCGGGGCGCGGCTGCCACTGCCGAATATTTTGCCGCCTTCCTTGCGCGACAACTCCCCCGAGGTGCGCTGATTACCACGCAAATGGAACACATAAATGCTGCTGAACTCATCAGCTAAACACTTGCGTAGACCATCGGCAGTGTTGGCTTCAAAAAAGCCAGCACTGGTGACAAAGCCAATCACACCACTGTTTCCAATGCGATCAGACGCCCAGCGAATAGCGCGAATGTAACTATCGTATAGAGCACTTTTGAGCGTGGCCGTGGAACGCTCGGCATAGGTGTCACGTATTCGACCATCGAGTAGTGGATAGGCCACATTGGCGTTATTGTCATTAGCGCTGGTTTGCCCTGATGAATACGGCGGATTACCAATAATCACCCGAATATCCAGCGATTTCTGACGAGTGCGGCGAGCACTGTTGTCCACCAGCAATTCGCTAACCAAATCGTCTTTTTCGTAGAGCTGGAAGGTATCGGTTAAGCAGATGCCCTCAAAGGGCTGATACTCACCCCCGACAATGCTGTGATACACCGCTTCGATATTGATGGCGGCAATATAATAGGCCAGCAGCACGATTTCGTTGGCGTGAATTTGGCCTTGGTATTTGTTTTGGAGCTGTTCTTTGCTGATCAGGCCGCTTTGAAGCAAGCGGGTGATGAAGGTGCCTGTGCCGGTGAAGGGGTCGATGATATGCACACCATCGCTGCCCAGGGTTTGGCCGAACTCGCTTTGCAGGATGTCGTTGACGCTGTGGATGATGAAGTCCACTACTTCCACCGGGGTGTAGACGATGCCCAGGCGCTCGGTCATTCGTGGGAAGGCGTTACGGAAGAACTTGTCGTATAGCTCGACGATGATTTTCTGTTTACCTTCGGCGTTGTCGATACCTTTGGCGCGCAGCTCTACGCTGTCATAAAAGCGCTGGAGGGTGTCGGCTTCTTTGTCCAAGTGGTGTTCTTGCAATACATCTAGGACGTTTTGCATGGCGCAGGACATGGGATTGCTTCTGGCGAAGCTGTAACCCTCAAATAGTGCGTCAAACACCGGTTTGGTGATCAGGTGCTGGGCCAACATCTCGATAACTTCACTGTCGCCGATGCTGTCGTTTAGGTCGTCACGCAGCTCGCCTGCAAAGCTAAAAAAGGCCTCACGCTCTCGGGTGTTAGCTTCGTCTTCGATGATGCTGGTAATGCGAGTGATGTGGGTGCGGGCAATTTTGGCGATGTCCTTGGCCCAGTCTTCCCAATGGCTGCGGTTGCCGCACTTTTGAACCACCTTTGCGTAGATGGCACGCTCGATTTCGCCAATTTCGAACTCTAGGCCAAATTGCTCAGGTGCGGGGCCGTGGTCATATTTTCCACCACCTGTACCGATGCCATAGGTGTCCTTGCCATTGTCTTTGCCAGTATTGTTGCGGTCGGGCTTTTTGTTGATCTTCTCGGTGACAGCGATAACCTCCATCTTGGCCGGGTCGCTGCCGATCAGATCGAGCTTGTTGACCATAGCGTCGAAGCGATCATCGTGCGAGCGCAGGGCTTGCAACACTTGCCATACGACCTTGTAGGTCTTGTTGTCGTTTAACGCTTCCTCGGGGCTCATGTGGCTTGGAATGACGACGGGCAAAATCACATAGCCACGCTTCTTGCCTTCGGCCTTTCGCATGACGCGACCAACCGATTGCACAACATCTACCTGTGAGTTGCGCGGGGTGAGAAATAACACAGCGTCCAGGGCGGGTACGTCCACGCCTTCAGACAGGCAACGCACGTTGCTGAGGATGCGGCAGGTGTTTTCAGGCACCTCGGCTTTCAGCCAGTCGAGTTCGGCCTCTTTCTGGCTGGCAGTCATGCCTCCGTCCACATGAGAGGCTTCGCAGATGAGTGTGGCTGCGGTTTCTGAGTTCTCTGGGTTGCTGGCTTTGTAGGCTTCGACCACCTGATCGAACATGCTGGCGATGTTTTTAGAGCTGACCTTGTGGGTCTTGGCAAACTTTTGGTACTCGATCACCTGACAGAAGGCCACAGCGCGGCGCATGGGGTCGCCATCGTCGGAAAGGACTTCGCGGGTGTCCTGTTTGCTCAGGGCTTTCCAGCAGCCAATGATTTTGGCGGCGTCTTCCAGCTTGATTTGGTTGTCATCATCAGCCAGCAGTTTTTGCAGGCGACCACTGATGTGCTTTTCATCCATGGCCAGCACCAGTACTTTGTAATCGACCAATAGCTCGGCTTTTACCGCCTCACTGAAGGTTATGACGAACAGCTCTTTGCCGTACCATTCCTCCTGATTCATTCCATACAGCTTGGCGTTTTCTTGCTCCGCCTTGGCTTCTGCCATATCGCTGTAAATACGGGGGGTAGCGGTCATGTAGAGCCGCTTGATGCTGCGAATGTAATCGGCGTTGTGGACTTTAACGAAGGCGCTTTCGTCATCATCACCGAAGGTGGCCCCCGTGGTACGGTGAGCTTCGTCGCATATGATCAGATCAAAGTCGGCCAGGCCATGCTGGTGCTGGGCGTCGCTGATCACGCCAATGGAGTGATAGGTGCTGAACACCACGCTCATGTGCTGGTCGTCGTGACGCTTGAACATTTCTGCCGCCAACTTGCCTGGCGCAGTGGTGGCCGGGTAACGCAGCTCGTGGGCAAATGTCTGCACGGCGTCATCGTCTTTCTTGCGCTTCTTGCCCACGTCGCTGTCGGAGCACACGGCAAAGCTGTGCAGTGGGGTTTCGCTCTCCTGTGTCCACTCGGTCAGGGTTTGCGACAGCAATGACAGGCTGGGAACCAAAAACAGCACGCGCTTGCCCACACCGGTCAACTGCTCGGCAATCTTCAAGCTGGTGAAAGTTTTACCGGTGCCACAGGCCATAATTAGCTTGCCCCGGTCGGCGCTTTGCAGGCCGCTGAAGACGGATAACAGAGCGCGCTTTTGATGGTCGCGCAGAGCCTTTTTAGGCTTGAACGCTACTGCCTGATTCGGCTGATAGCGTGTCCAGTCAATCTGACTATTTTCTAGGTCTTGCCGGTCAATTTTGCTAACCGGTGGCTGCTGGTTTTGCAGGGCATCGGCGGCGTGTTCGTTCCAGTTGTTGGTGGTGGTGACGATGACACGATGAGCAAAAGGCTTTTTTCCAGATGCAGTAAAGAAGCTGTCGATATCACTCTTCTGGATGCGGTAGTTGTCTGCGTAGAACTTGCACTGAATGGCATGGATCTCACCCGTGCCATGGGTTTTGGCTACGAGGTCGATGCCGGTGTCGCGCTTGTCTAGCCCTTGTTGATCAGCCCAAGCACCGTAAGTCCACACGTCGCTGTACAGATCGCGGTAAGTAGCTTCATTGCGAAGATAGGTGCAGATAAGTTCTTCGAAATAGGTACCTTTTTCACGCTCACTGACGGAGGCTGTACGGTAGGTATTGAGCAGGGCTGCGAGTGCGGACATAGAAATTCCTTTTGAATGCGGCAGGTGCGTTATGGGCACCAAATCGCAGCAGTTTATCAATAGAAGCACCTGGGGGCAGCCAAAAGAAAACCCCGGAAGATTTGCGATCCGCCGAGGTTCATTTGTGAGGTTAATCCTTTAGTTGTGGCCGAACCGCTTAAATAAAAGGGGCTGCCATTTGCAGCCCCTTTTAGTGCATCCGTTTCACGCTTAGTGAGAAGGTTTCACGGATTAGCGATTTTGAGCGGCCTGAGGAATTAATCCCAGCTCAGCGCACCACCGGTTTGGTATTCAATAACCCGAGTCTCAAAGAAATTCTTCTCTTTCTTCAAGTCCATGATTTCGCTCATCCATGGGAACGGGTTAGTGGTGCCTGGGTACTCTTCTTTCAAACCGATCTGCGACAGGCGACGGTTGGCGATGAACTTGAGGTAGTCCTCCATCATTGCCGCGTTCATGCCCAGCACGCCGCGAGGCATGGTGTCGCGGGCGTATTCGATTTCCAGTTGAGTGCCTTGCAGGATCATCTGGGTTGCTTCTTCCTTCATTTCGGCATCCCACAGGTGTGGGTTTTCGATTTTGATCTGGTTGATCACGTCGATGCCGAAGTTCAGGTGCATGGATTCGTCGCGCAGGATGTATTGGAACTGCTCGGCGACGCCGGTCATTTTGTTGCGACGGCCCATGGACAGGATCTGGGTGAAGCCGCAGTAGAAGAAGATGCCTTCCAGAACGCAGTAGTAGGCGATCAGGTTGCGCAGCAGCTCTTTGTCGGTTTCGACGGTGCCGGTTTCGAACTTCGGATCGGAGATCGAACGGGTGTATTTCAGGCCCCAGGTGGCTTTTTTCGCGACCGACGGGATCTCGTGGTACATGTTGAAGATTTCGCCTTCATCCATGGCCAGCGATTCGATGCAGTACTGGTAGGCGTGGGTGTGGATCGCCTCTTCGAACGCCTGGCGCAGGATGTACTGGCGGCATTCCGGGTTGGTGATCAGGCGGTAGACGGCCAGGACCAGGTTGTTGGCAACCAGGGAGTCGGCGGTGGAGAAGAAGCCGAGGTTGCGCATCACGATGCGGCGCTCGTCGTCGGTCAGGCCTTCCGGGTCTTTCCAGAGGGCGATGTCGGCGGTCATGTTGACTTCTTGCGGCATCCAGTGGTTTGCGCAGCCGTCCAGGTACTTCTGCCAGGCCCAGTCGTACTTGAAGGGCACGAGTTGGTTGAGGTCGGCGCGGCAGTTGATCATGCGTTTTTCGTCAACGGCGACACGGGCGGAGGCGCCTTCGAGTTCGGCCAGACCTTCGGCGACGTCGAGAGCGTCCAGGGCAGCCTTGGCGCGCGCGACGGCGGCGGAGTCAGTGGCGGTGACGGCACGGGCTTCCAGGGCGGCGGCACCGCCTGCACTGTCGAGACGGTCCATATTGGCTTCGGTGGCGTGGCCAGCGTTGGCGCTCTTGATCGCCACTTCCGTGTCTTCTTTGTCGAATTCGTCCCAGCTCAGCATGACGTGTCGTCTCCTGCGTGAGGGCCAGATTGCCCGTGTGAAATTGATAGGTTGGTCTTTCACACGGCCGTACTGGCCGCGATGGATCTTAAGGAATCGTTTTTTGCAGCAGCTAAGGCAGGCAATAAAACAGAATTTTGTACGGGGTTCCGAGAGCCACTGACGGGCGCAGGAAGCATCGAACGCTTCTGCGGGGCTTCAGACTGGCTTTTCATCCCTGTAAGGGAATATTGCAGGCCCGTTTAAGGCCGCATTATAGGGAAGTTTTCGGTGCCGTGGGGCGGCGAAATAGCTCGCGGATCGGTCGACAGGGACCGTTTTTCGGTCGGAGCGAGGGTTTACAGGGCTTTGGCCGGTGCAGATTTTTTTTAGTAAATTTTTGCTCTGGGTTATTTTTGCTCAAGAAATAACCAGAAAAGGCTTTTTTCACTACATCTTGTGTTTCGAAGGGGGTTTCTCAGGCTCCAGACACAACTAAGCCCGACCGAAGTCGGGCTGGGAGCGACCTTCAGTGATCACCTGAAAGTAGCCGACTCGGTGCGCTCATAACCGTCTGCTGCGACAGTCGCCGAACCGGTGCGATCGTAGCCGTCAGCAGCAACGGCGGCAGAACCGGTGCGATCGTAGCCGTCAGCGGCAACGGTGGCAGAACCGGTGCGATCGTAACCGTCAGCGGCAAAGGTGGCCGAACCGGTGCGGTCATAGCCGTCGGCGGCGAAGGTGTTAGCAGCCAGTACCGAGAGGGTCAGGGCGAGGATCAGTTTGCTTTTCATGGGGGTGACTCCAAATGGGGTGGCGTTATGTGCCTTGGGTATGGAACACATGCTGCATCTGATAAATTGATTAAAAGTCGCTATAAATTGCTTAAATAAATCGTATTTATAGATGTATCAGGTTCGACGCTTTATCTGCCTGCAACGTCGGGCGGCTGGGTCGAACCTTGGGGAGACGAGGGGGCGGATGAATCAGCCGCTGGAGCAGCCGTTACCCATCACGCTGTAGCGCAGGATATGACGTTGACCCTTGGAGTCGTCATATTCCATTTTCACCGGGACAACTTCGCAAACATTGGGAACTTCGCTCATGGATATAACTTTGGCGATGTCCAGGTGCATTGAGTAAGTGTAATCCTCTACTGCGGGTTGTTGCTGCGCGACATCAGCCGGGACCTCGTCTGCCATGGCGGTAGCGCACAGACTGCTGAGGGCCAGAACCAATAAAGCTTTCATTTAAATTTTACCTTTCATAGGTCGAGTGGGGTCACGCAACCTTTTTGGGGTTGCGTGTGGAGCCGAACAACTTGGTTTTTGGGTTAACTGCCTTCGTGGGGGCTGTAACGTGGTTAACTCAGTTTGCCGGGTTGGCGATGCAGATTTTAGAGGGGAGGGGTTTATTCATATAGCCATGCTTTTGATAAACACCTTTGACAGATTTCGTAACAATCCCATGTATGGGCGAACTTGCTCGTGGTGAATCGTGGGGCGCTGCGGGGTGTCAGGTTTGGCGCGTTATTGTTCAGGAGCATGGCCAGCAAGCTCGCTCCTACAAGGGGCGGCGTGATACCGGAACATTCGTTCCAGCCTTGTTTTGCGCTTACCGGGGCATTTTGTATGGGCTTGTTACTACCATCGTCGAATGGTTCTATAGGGCCGGCCCGGCTACAACGGGGTCATACAAAAACAACTATATTCCCCGAGGTAAGAAAGATGAGTGCGGCTTCCCTGTATCCCGTTCGTCCCGAGGTTCTGGCCAACACGCTGACCGACGAGGCGACCTACAAGGCCATGTACCAGCAGTCAGTCGTCAACCCGGACGGCTTCTGGCGCGAGCAAGCCAAGCGTCTCGACTGGATCAAGCCTTTCACCACGGTCAAACAGACGTCCTTCGACGATCACCATGTCGACATCAAGTGGTTCGCCGACGGCACCCTGAACGTCTCCTACAACTGCCTCGACCGTCATCTGGCCGAGCGCGGCGATCAAGTCGCAATCATTTGGGAGGGCGATGACCCTTCCGAAAGCCGCAACATCACCTACCGCGAACTGCACGAGCAAGTCTGCAAATTCGCCAACGCCCTGCGCGGCCAGGATGTGCACCGCGGCGACGTGGTGACGATCTATATGCCGATGATCCCCGAAGCCGTGGTCGCCATGCTGGCCTGTGCCCGGATCGGCGCGATTCACTCGGTGGTGTTCGGTGGTTTCTCGCCGGAAGCCCTGGCGGGCCGCATCATCGACTGCAAGTCGAAGGTGGTGATCACTGCCGACGAAGGCATTCGTGCCGGCAAGAAGATCCCGCTCAAGGCCAACGTCGACGACGCCTTGACCAACCCGGAAACCAGCAGCATCCAGAAAGTCATCGTGTGCCAGCGCACCGGCGGTGACATCAAGTGGAACCAGCATCGCGACATCTGGTACGAAGATTTGATGAAAGTGGCGGGCACCGTGTGCGCGCCGAAAGAAATGGGCGCCGAAGAAGCGCTGTTCATCCTCTACACCTCCGGCTCCACCGGCAAGCCGAAGGGCGTGCAGCACACCACCGGCGGCTACCTGTTGTACGCGGCCATGACCCACGAGCGCGTATTCGACTACCGCCCGGGTGAGGTCTACTGGTGCACCGCCGATGTCGGTTGGGTCACTGGTCACTCCTATATTGTCTACGGCCCGCTGGCCAACGGCGCGACCACGCTGCTGTTCGAAGGCGTGCCGAACTACCCGGACATCACCCGGGTGGCGAAGATCGTCGACAAGCACAAGGTCAACATCCTCTACACCGCCCCAACCGCCATTCGCGCCATGATGGCTTCGGGCACCGCAGCCGTCGAAGGTGCTGACGGCAGCAGCCTGCGCCTGCTCGGTTCGGTGGGCGAGCCGATCAACCCGGAAGCCTGGGAGTGGTACTACAAGAATGTCGGCAAGTCCCGTTGCCCGATCGTCGACACCTGGTGGCAGACCGAAACCGGCGGCAACATGATGAGCCCGCTGCCGGGCGCGCATGCCCTCAAGCCGGGTTCGGCGGCACGTCCGTTCTTCGGCGTGGTACCAGCGCTGGTGGACAACCTGGGCAACATCATCGAAGGCGAGGCCGAGGGCAACCTGGTGATTCTCGATTCGTGGCCAGGCCAGGCACGCACGCTGTACGGCGACCACGACCGTTTCGTCGACACCTACTTCAAGACCTTCCGTGGCATGTACTTCACCGGTGACGGCGCCCGCCGTGACGCTGACGGTTACTACTGGATCACCGGTCGCGTCGACGACGTGCTCAACGTGTCCGGCCACCGCATGGGCACCGCCGAGATCGAAAGCGCGATGGTCGCTCACCCGAAAGTCGCCGAAGCGGCGGTGGTCGGTGTGCCGCATGACATCAAGGGGCAGGGCATTTATGTCTACGTCACCCTGAAAAACGGCGAAGAGCCGAACGAGCAACTGCGCCTGGAACTGAAAAACTGGGTGCGCAAGGAGATCGGCCCGATCGCTTCGCCGGATGTCATCCAGTGGGCGCCAGGCCTGCCGAAAACCCGTTCGGGCAAGATCATGCGCCGGATTCTGCGCAAGATCGCGACCGGCGAATACGATGGCTTGGGGGATATCTCCACACTGGCCGATCCGAGCGTGGTGCAGCATTTGATTGATACGCACAAGACCATGAATGTTGCGTAAGTAGCGTTCGGCGTCATCCAAAGCCCCGCCAGGTGTTGAGCCTGGCGGGGTTTTTTAATGTCGGGTGATTGTGTGGTGGCTGTGCGGGTCCCTTCGCGGGCAAGCCCGCTCCCACAGGTATCGGTCGTGTGGCGTAAATCGCAGTCACTCCATTGATCCTTGTGGTAGCGGGCCTGCTCGCGAAGGCGGCCTGTCGGTCGCCGTCTATGCAACAGCCAATAATTATCGGTTTCCCCTGTAGGCTGTTTCCCGCTGTTACCCCTGATCCTTCAAGTTACTAAATGTGTAACCGCCCGCGCCGATACGGGGCATAGGGAAACGCCAAGCCCCGGATGATGGCACTCAGAACGCCCCTCAAAAATAAGAACCCACGCTGCGCTTGCCGGATTTGAAGGGTTTGCTAATAATAGGCCCGCAATTTGCAATGTATATCGGTTCACTGTCTTTTGCTCTTGCATGATTTTGCAGGGCTGTCAACGTGCCAAACCGGCTTTCTCAGTGCTTCTGTAACTAGTTGTCGCATTGAAGAAATATCGGCTTCGGGCCTGTCGTTAGAATGCCGATCACTCGCTCGTCGTTGCTCGTGTTGAAATTTCGCACGTGCACAGTAGGACGCAGCAAAACTATCCGGTTCCACTCATTCGCATATTGGGCTGTCGCTCACTCTGCCGTTTTAGCCCTTTACCGATGGAGTCCCAAGATGAAGAAACTCGTGCTGCTTGGCGCCCTGGCACTGTCCGTGCTGTCCCTGCCAACCTTCGCCGATGAAAAGCCTCTGAAAATTGGTATCGAAGCGGCTTACCCTCCGTTCGCTTCCAAGGCCCCGGACGGCAGCATCGTTGGTTTCGACTACGACATCGGCAA
Organism: Pseudomonas sp. MT92; assembly: GCF_058792515.1. Lineage (NCBI taxonomy): Bacteria > Pseudomonadati > Pseudomonadota > Gammaproteobacteria > Pseudomonadales > Pseudomonadaceae > Pseudomonas > Pseudomonas sp. MT92. The sequence goes on along the minus strand of NZ_JBXAFA010000017.1, from coordinate 39,069 downwards.
CGCCCTGTGCGAAGAGATGAAGGTCAAGTGCGTGTGGGTCGAGCAAGAGTTCGACGGTCTGATCCCGGCACTCAAAGTGCGCAAGATCGACGCGATTCTGTCGTCCATGTCGATCACTGAAGATCGCAAGAAGTCCGTGGACTTCACCAACAAGTACTACAACACCCCGGCCCGCCTGGTCATGAAGGAAGGCACTCAGGTCAGCGAAGGCCTGACCGAGCTCAAGGGCAAGAACATCGGCGTGCAACGTGGTTCGATCCACGAGCGTTTCGCCCGCGAAGTCCTGGCCCCGCTGGGTGCCGAGATCAAGCCTTACGGTTCGCAGAACGAAATTTACCTCGACGTGGCCGCCGGCCGCCTCGACGGCACCGTGGCAGACGCTACCCTGTTGAATGACGGTTTCCTGAAGACCGACGCCGGTAAAGGTTTCGCGTTCGTCGGCCCTGCGTTCACTGACGTCAAATACTTCGGCGACGGCGTAGGCATCGCGGTTCGCAAGGGCGACAAGGCTGAGCTGGACAAGCTCAACGCCGCCATCGCCGCCATTCGTGAGAACGGCAAGTACAAGCAAATCCAGGACAAGTACTTCGATTTCGACATTTACGGCAAGTAAGTACGTCGCAACGAAAAGTCCGAAATGGCGCAAGCAACAGGATCTCTGAGGTTTGCGCCATTTTTTCATCCCAACTTTCGAGGACCTGAATCATGTTGAAAGGCTACGGGGCTGTCATCCTCGATGGCGCTTGGCTGACGCTTCAGCTCGCCTTGTCGTCCATGGCGCTGGCCATCGTTCTGGGCCTGATCGGCGTGGCTTTGCGCCTTTCGCCGGTGCGCTGGCTGGCCTGGCTGGGCGACCTGTATTCCACCGTGATCCGCGGCATTCCTGATCTGGTGTTGATCCTGCTGATTTTCTACGGGGGGCAGGACCTGCTGAACCGCGTCGCACCGCTGCTCGGCTTTGACGAGTACATCGACCTGAACCCGCTGGCCGCCGGTATCGGCACCCTGGGCTTCATCTTCGGTGCATACCTGTCGGAGACCTTCCGTGGCGCGTTCATGGCGATTCCCAAAGGTCAGGCCGAAGCCGGCATGGCGTATGGCATGAGCAGTTTCCAGGTGTTCTTCCGCGTGCTGGTGCCGCAGATGATTCGCCTGGCGATTCCGGGTTTCACCAACAACTGGCTGGTACTGACCAAGGCGACCGCACTGATTTCGGTGGTGGGCCTGCAAGACATGATGTTCAAGGCCAAGCAGGCGGCAGACGCCACCCGTGAGCCTTTCACCTTCTTCCTCGCAGTGGCGGCGATGTACCTGGTGATCACCAGTGTCTCGTTGCTGGCACTGCGTCACCTTGAGAAGCGCTACTCGGTAGGCGTAAGGGCGGCTGATCTATGATCTTCGACTACAACGTCATTTGGGAGGCTTTGCCGCTGTACTTCGGCGGCCTGGTGACCACCCTCAAACTGCTCGCGCTGTCACTGTTCTTCGGCCTGCTGTGTGCATTGCCGCTTGGCTTGATGCGCGTCTCGAAAAACGCTGTCGTCAACATGACGGCCTGGCTTTACACCTACGTGATCCGCGGCACACCGATGCTGGTGCAGCTGTTCCTGATCTACTACGGTCTGGCGCAGTTTGAAACCGTACGGGAAAGCTTCCTCTGGCCTTGGCTGTCGAGCGCGACCTTCTGTGCGTGCCTGGCGTTCGCCATCAACACCAGTGCGTACACCGCCGAAATCATCGCCGGCAGCCTGCGCGCCACGCCGAACGGTGAGATCGAGGCGGCCAAGGCCATGGGCATGTCGCGCTTCAAGATGTACAAGCGCATCCTGTTGCCATCGGCCCTGCGCCGGGCCCTGCCGCAGTACAGTAACGAAGTGATCATGATGCTGCAGACCACCAGTCTGGCATCCATCGTGACCCTGATCGACATCACCGGTGCGGCGCGCACGGTCAACGCCCAGTTCTACTTGCCGTTCGAGGCGTACATCACCGCTGGCGTGTTCTACCTGTGCCTGACCTTCATCCTGGTGAAGCTGTTCAAACTGGCCGAGCGCCGTTGGCTGGGCTATCTGGCCCCGCGGAAGCACTGATATGGAACGCATTGATCATTCATTGCCGTGGAGCCACCTGGGCAGCGAACGCCGGATTTCGGTGTTCCGCTTCGGCACCGGCGAGCGCAAGGCCTATATTCAGGCCAGCCTGCACGCCGATGAATTGCCGGGTATGCGCACGGCCTGGGCACTGAAAAAACGCCTGGCCGAACTGGAAGCCCAAGGCTTGTTGAACGGCGTGATCGAACTGGTGCCGGTGGCCAATCCACTGGGCCTCGGTCAACTGCTGCAAGGCAATCACCAAGGGCGTTTCGAGGCGGGCAGCGGCAAGAACTTCAACCGCGATTTCGTCGAGCTCAGCGCGCCGGTGGCCGCCGAAGTCGCCGGGCACCTGGGTGATGACGCGCACGCCAATATCCGTTTGATTCGCCAGGCCATGAGCGATGCGCTGGCCGCATTGCCACCGGCCAGCAGCCAGTTGCAGGGCATGCAGCGCATTTTACTCAGCCATGCCTGCACTGCCGATGTGGTGCTGGATCTGCATTGCGACGCCGAAGCAGCGCTGCACATGTATGCCTTGCCGCAGCATTGGCCGCAGTGGCGTTCACTGGCCGCGCACCTGAATGTGAAAGTCGGTCTGCTGGCGGAAGATTCCGGCGGCAGTTCCTTTGACGAGGCCTGTTCGCTGCCGTGGTTGCGCTTGTCGCGCCTGTTCCCGGATGCGCAGATTCCGTTGGCCTGCCTGGCGACTACCGTTGAACTGGGTGGTCAGGCCGATACCGGTCGCGCCGAGTCCGAGGCTCATGCCGAAGGCATTCTGGCGTTCCTCGCCGAGCAGGGATTGATCGGCGGTGAGTGGCCGAAACCTGCGCAGGACGCGTGCGAAGGCATGCCCTTCGAAGGCACTGAATTGCTGTTTGCGCCGCACCCCGGTGTGGTGAGTTTCCTGCGCAAGCCCGGTGAATGGGTGGACGCTGGAGACGAGATTTTTGAAGTGATCGATCCGCTGGCGGATCGGGTCAGCACGGTGTGTGCTGGTACGTCCGGGGTGCTGTTTGCCATTGAGCGGCTGCGTTACGCCCAACCCGGTTTCTGGCTGGCCAAGGTGGCGGGGCGCGAAGCGCTGCGTCACGGGCGCTTGCTCAACGACTGACTGACTGTTTTTGTGAGAACCGACCGCATGTACAAACTTGAAGTCCAAGACCTGCATAAACGCTATGGCAGTCACGAAGTGCTCAAGGGCGTGTCCCTGAAAGCGGCGGCGGGTGATGTGATCAGCATCATCGGCTCCAGTGGCTCCGGCAAAAGTACTTTCCTGCGTTGCATCAACCTGCTGGAGCAGCCGCACGCGGGCAAGATCTTGCTCAACAACGAAGAACTGAAACTGGTGGCGAATAAGGACGGCGCGCTCAAGGCTGCCGATCCGAAACAGCTGCAACGCATGCGTTCGCGCCTGTCGATGGTGTTCCAGCATTTCAACCTGTGGTCGCACATGACTGCGCTGGAAAACATCATGGAAGCGCCGGTGCATGTACTGGGCGTGTCCAAGGCCGAAGCGCGGGAAAAAGCCGAGCACTATTTGAACAAAGTGGGTGTGGCTCACCGTAAGGATGCTTACCCGGGTCATATGTCCGGCGGCGAACAGCAGCGCGTGGCGATTGCCCGTGCGTTGGCGATGGAACCGGAAGTGATGCTGTTCGACGAACCGACCTCGGCCCTCGATCCGGAGTTGGTCGGCGACGTGCTGAAGGTGATGCAGGCCCTGGCCCAGGAAGGCCGGACCATGGTGGTGGTGACTCATGAAATGGGCTTTGCCCGTGAAGTGTCGAACCAGCTGGTGTTCCTGCACAAAGGTGTCGTCGAAGAAAGCGGCAACCCGCGCGAAGTGCTGGTGAATCCGCAGTCCGAACGTCTGCAGCAATTCCTGTCGGGTAGCCTGAAGTAATCGCTCCCGTTACGCACCAAATTAGGTCATGCTGCGCAGCGCGCCAGATGGTCTAATTTGGTTGCAGCCGCTTTTGGCTTTTAACACTGTTTTCGTTTCGGATTGCCCGCCATGACTGCCCATCGAATTGGTTTCCTTGTTTGGCCCAGCACTAAAGCACTGACGCTTGCGCTGGCTGAGGAGGCCTTGCGTGTTGCCCAGCGTGTGCATCCGGAGGTGGTTTACGAATTGTCGTTCCTGCAGGCCGAGCCACCGGCCGAAGGTGCCTGGCAATTGCCCGGCGAAGCGTGGACCGGCAAGCTCGAAAACTTTCAGAAACTGTTCCTGCTGGCAGATGAGCCACCCACCAGCCTTGCCCCGGCGCTCAGCAGTGCGCTGAAGCAACTGGTGCGTGCCGGTTGCGTGATCGGCGGTCTGTCGGCCGGTGTCTACCCGTTGGCGCAACTCGGTTTGCTCGATGGCTATCGCGCGGCCGTGCACTGGCGCTGGCAGGACGATTTCGCTGAACGCTTCCCGAAAGTCATCGCGACCAGCCATCTGTTCGACTGGGATCGTGATCGCCTGACGGCGTGCGGTGGCCTGTCGGTACTCGACTTGCTGCTGGCGGTGCTGGCCCGCGATCACGGCGCCGAGCTGGCCGGTGCGGTCTCTGAAGAACTGGTGGTCGAACGTATCCGTGAGGGGGGGGAGCGCCAGCGCATTCCGTTGCAGAACCGTCTCGGCTCCAGCCATCCAAAGCTCACCCAGGCGGTGTTGCTGATGGAAGCCAACATCGAAGAGCCGCTGACCACCGACGAAATCGCCCAGCACGTGTGCGTGTCCCGTCGGCAGTTGGAGCGGATTTTCAAGCAATACCTCAACCGTGTGCCGAGCCAGTATTACCTGGAATTGCGCCTGAACAAGGCCCGGCAGATGTTGATGCAAACCAGCAAGTCGATCATTCAGATCGGTCTGTCCTGCGGCTTTTCCTCGGGGCCGCATTTCTCCAGCGCGTACCGCAACTTCTTCGGCGCCACGCCGCGGGAAGATCGCAACCAGCGGCGCAGCAGCAGCCCATTCGAGTTGTCCTCGGTGCCGTCGGAGCGCGGTTGATCCGCGCCTGACGGGGTTACTCGTCCGGGTCTGATTCTCCAGAAGACGACACCTCCAGCTCAGCTCGCGTGATCACTTCCTCGACCCCGAAGTCGACGTTGGTCAACTTGAAATACTCAATCAGGATTTTCAAGCTGGCTTCGTTGAACGGATTGTCACGCAGGTTGATGGTTTCGGCATCCTCCATTGGCAGCTCAAGAATATCGGTGGGTATCCGGGTAATCTGGTTACCGCTCAGATCGGCTGTGTCCAGACGCTTGAGTTGCAGCAGGCCGGCAGGCAGTTCGGTGAGCTGGCAGTTGTCCAGTTGCAGGGTGGCCAGCTCGGTCAGCTGAGTGACATCCGGTGCGAGCTCCAACGGGTTGTTACTCAAATCCAGAAAGTCCAGTTGGGTCATCTCGGAAAGGTTCAGGACGCTCTGTGCCGTCAGGGTGATGTGGCAGTCCGGGAGGTTCAACGACGTCAGTTCGCCCATGCGGAAAATCGCCTCCGGGATATCGCCCAGGTGAAAGTCGCGGATGCTGAGGGTCTTGAGTTTCGGGAAGCCTTCCAGGAACCGGCTGACGTCCATGGGCAGGCCGCTTTCACTATTGAGATAAACCATCGTGACATGGCTGAAGTCTGCACTCAGTGCCGGCAAGTCACCGGTGATGTGAGTGTCCAGGCTCAAGTCGTAGCTGGGTTGCAGCAAATCGCTCATGTCTTCGGCCACGGTCTCCCGACGCCAGCATCGCAGCACGAACTGTTTGAATTCGTCTCGGGCCCAATGCTCGTTCAGCAGTTGCTGAGCGTTGAAAGGTTGTTGGGTGACGGGATGGAGAGCGGGAATGTCGGCGGTCCAGGCAGCCAGCTCGGTTTCCAGGGTGGCAAGTTCGGCTTCCAGGCGACTCAGTTCGGCTCGCCCCTCGTCCAGTGTTCCAGGCAGCGAATTCACGAACTTGCTCGCTTCTTCCTGGTCCATCATCGGATAAAGCGCTTGCGCACGTCGCAGGTCCGACGCCTCGGCATAGATACCGAAGTCCTGGCGTGTGGCCAGGTAGTGTTGCTTGAGGCGTTCGCGGGTGGCGGACGACAGTGGGTTGTTGCCCAGGTCGAATCCTTCCTGACTGTCGGGTGGCAGTGAGAAAAGGGCTGTTGGCAATTCTTCGATCCGGTTGTCGTTGAGCAGTGCGGTGCTCAGGCGCGGGCGGGTCAGTAAGTCCTTGGGCAGCTCGGAAATGCCGGTGTGTGAGAGGTCGATGTAATTCAGTTTGGGCATGCCGCCGACGTCCGGTACCAGGCCCAGCGGATTGTTATACATGTCCAGTATGGTCATTTGATCCTGTGCGGCGAGCGTGGCGTGGGCCTCGGGGCTGAGGCTGATCGCGCAATCGCTGAGAATCAGTTCATCAAGTTGTAGCTGCGCGACAACATCCGGAAGGTGACCCAGGTTGAAATAACGCAGTTTCAGGGTGCGCAATCCGGTAAAACTGCGCAGAAACGCCTGCGTACCCCGCGCGGCGCTACAACCATCCATTGTCAGCGTTTGGACACGGCTGAAGTCGGCGCTCAGGGCTGGCAGCTCGCCAATTATCGGCTGGAAGAAGTTGAAATCGGTCGTGGCGAAGCCAGTCTGCGTGGGTACCCATTGACGCCGCCAGCACTCCATCAGATCGATCATGAATTGCCGTCGAGCCTGCATCTGGGTGGTCAGCTGTTCAGGCGTGAGCCTGGTCTGGGTATCAGGCAGGTACTGCGGGATGTCGTTGCACCAGGGAGACAGGGTGTCGTAGAGCCCCGAATGTTCAACCATGAGTCGATTCAGTTCTGCCCGTGGCCCTGTCGGGTGTTGTTGCAGGCGCTCGACAAACGCATCGAGTTCCTCGGCCGACAGTTGCGGGAACAACGACTGGACGCGGGCTTGCAGGGTGGGCGTACGGGTGGGAAGGAGCCGATAACCATCGCCGCCGCCCAACAGTCTCATGACCTTCGGGTCGTAGGCAGGCTTGAGATTAACCTGCCGGCCCAGCAGCGTGCGCAAGGCCTCGCGGCTCAGTGGGTGTTGGCGAATCAACTGTTTGAGCCGGGCCTCGTCGCCAATCTGGACGTTCAGCGCCATGCGCTCGCTGTCGGGCAACGCCTGCAGCAGGCTGTTAAAAAACGTGGTCGAACCGCTGAGTTCTTCTCCATCCTGATCAAACGGCTGATAGGCGCCATCCTCGCCGAGCACCAGTATTTTGCGCAGGCTGGCGTCAGGGCTGCCGAGGCTGTCGATCAGGCGTCCGTCGGGGCTGTAGTGGCGCATTTCCAGGCGCAGTTGTCCGCTCCAGCCAGGCAGGTTTTCCAGTGAATGCAGAGCCAGGCAATCGGTGTCGATGTTGTCCTCGGTCGACGGCAACTCAAGGCCTTCGTAGGCGCGAGTCACCCGTACCTGCAACCTGGCCTCCTGGCTCAGTTCCGCCAGCCTGGGGGAAATCTTGCCGCTCTTGAGTTGTGCCAGCTCCAGGTCGTTGGCCGTTGCTGCAATCGCGTCTGCGATGGTGGTCGGTAATCCGGGTTCGGCATCGATGAGGATTTGAGTCGTGGACTGAGCGCCCTGTTCGAGTGTGCGGTAACGCTGTTCGAACAGGCTCTGTCGCTTGCGTTGGGCGAGTTGGGTCAATTTCTGGCGCAGGCTGCGCGTACGACTTTCGAGGCGAGGGGAGGGCAGGCCGAATTCTTCGCCCATCAAGGTTCTCGCTTCTTCGTCCGACAGGGCTAGCAGGAAAGTTTTGAGCAGATCGCCGTCCTTGAGTTGCGTGGCATCGATTGGCACACGCGGCACATCCGGTGCGGGACTTTGCCAAAGTGTGCGCGCCTCGCCATCCGTCAGTTGCAGCCCTTTGGTTTTCGGCCAGTAACCGTTGGCGTTGAGCAATTCGAGCTGGGTGACGGGGTCTGCCTTCAGGTACAGCTCCGGCCGATCGCTGCCGATTTGCTCGATGAAGGTTTGTATGTCCTGGTCGATCGTGAAGCGCTTGAGCGTGTCGGCCAGAACCGGCGGCAGCGGTCCTGCATGGGTGTGCATCTTGCGCAGGACGTTTTCGTGGGTGCCGCTGATGGTTAGCATGCCTTCGCGTTCGCGCTCGGAAAAGCGCTGCATGTCCGGCCCGATACGTCGAAGCAAGGTGGTCTGGTCCCAGCTCAGAGGTTGGTCGACCTCGGTTTGCCAGGTGCCGGCCCTGTTGTGTTTGAGCCTGGGTTTGTAGGCCTCGGGTCGGGTCGGATGGTCGATGCGATGTTCACCCGTCAGTGGATTTTCGCTGACGGCGTAGCGTTTGTTCTCCAGGGGTAACAGGGTTTTGTCCTGGTGACGGTGCAGCCCGAGCGTGTCCGGTTTTGATTCGTCGGGAAGCACCGCGGGATGCTCGTAGGCGGTGAGGTCGGGTTGCCAGTAGCGGGTTTCACCGTTTGGACGTTTCACTGAGTTGAAACGGTCGAAGAACTGCACGATTTCCTTGGGCAGAGCCGCGCGAAATTCTCCCGCCGCGATCACGCCACCGGCGGCAAAAGTGCCCAGCTGGACAGCGGACTCAACGACGCCCATCAAATGCCCAAAAGCCTCGCGACCTTGGCCCTCGGCCCAGTCGACGACGCTTTCGAAGGTTTCGTCGAGCAACTGGTAGGCCATGTAAGCGAGCATCAACTCACCAAGGAATGGCACGAACGGCAAGGCAATGAAGGCAGCGACATTCAACAGTGCTGAAGCGATTTCGGTGAAGGAGTCCCATAGTGCCCAGCGGGCTCTCTGGTCGACCGTTGCCGTGGATACCGCGATGACCCGGGCATCGTTAAGAATCTTGTTGAGCTTCGACTGGTACTGGTGAGTCCACAGGTCGCCCTTGATCGGCGTTGAGGCGATGCGCAAATCGACCCGCTGGTTGGGTTTCTCGCGCCAGGTCGGGCGCGGATCACCCGGCTGAACCGGTTGCCAGGTAATGGGGGCCAGTTGGCTGTTCAATTGGGCGAAGAAGTGGCCGCGATCCTCGTGGTCGATGAAGCGGCTGAAGAATTGTTGATAGGCGGGCGCGCGCAGGCGTTTGCTCAGTTCTTCGGCAAAGGCGGCGGACGATGAGTATTCCTTGATCGGATGTTCGGGGTCATCAGGGATATAGGCCACGACCCTGGCCACTTCGCGTGCGCTTTCAAGGTCCGGGGCAAATAACAGAACACCGGTCAGGCGCGCGTTCATGATGGTCAACTCATGACAGCCCCATGGCTGGCCGCGCAAACGCAGATAAGGCAGGTCGTCCAGCAGGCCAAGAATCAGTTGGTGGACATCACTGCCCAGCTGTTTTTGCATCTGCGCCATATGCAGTGCGGCGATCAGCGCGGTTTTCTGGCTGTCATGGATTTTCGGTTGCAGCAGTGCCGCCGCCACCGGGTTGCTGATGCCCAGGTTGTCCTCCAGATACTCTTTATAGCGCTGGCCGATATCCAGCTTCCGGCACAGGCGGGTGAACGCCGTGATGGGCATTTTTTCCGCCATCTGCGGCAAGGTCTCGAATCGCCCATCGGCCGAGGGCGTCGTGATGTAAGTCGAGGTGGGTTCGAAGGCGTCAGTTTCGGTTTCGGCACTTTCGAAGTTGTGCAGCGCCGCGTCCAGCAGCGACACCGTCCAGATGCGTGCAGCCCCGGATTTCAATCGTAGCCAGGGTAGGTGGGTGGGGATGTAAAGGCGCAGGAAGGTTTTGCGGACGTTCGGTTCCAGACCGAACTGGCTCTTGAGCGCCGTTTCCAGCAGTGGTCGGGCGAAGTCGGCGGGGCTTTGCAGATTGGCCATCATCTGATCGACCCGATTCTGGCTGGTCACATGACGGGCGATGAGTTTGCCCAGTTCTGCGTGCCGATGTGGCGGGGCGTCCTTGAGACTGGTCGGCAATCCCGGGGTGATATTGCTCAGTGCTTCACGCCGTTGGGGCGTTGCCTGGCGCAGCCAGGACGGGATGACGTTAATCAGGTGCTGAAAGTGGGCGTCCGGCTTTAAGGCATCGGTCGCCAGGAGGGTAACTTGGGTAGTCATGGGGTCAAGAGCGCCATCGAAGTTTGATAAGGCCCTTAGGAAACCGCGCGAAGGCGGACGACGTGCGGTACATATTTACCTCACTCACCCAATCGCTATCGGTTACAACGGAGCAAGCCTGCCGCAAACGCTCGCCGCCAGTTAAACTGCGCCTTTGCGACCCTATATGTCGCATTGCCGTAAACCCGGGAAAATCCGGGGTTTGCGCTATAAGAAGTTGTCGCTTGGCGGCAAGGCCGGGCTGAAAACTGTCCTTACAATCCCCCCCATCGCTCGCCAGTTTCAGGCGAGTGTTCGTCTTCAGGAGACTCCGATGTCCGTTGAGCACGCTGCGGTACAACGCGCCGATTTCGACCAGGTAATGGTTCCCAACTACGCGCCTGCCGCTTTCATTCCAGTGCGTGGCGCCGGTTCCCGCGTATGGGACCAGTCCGGCCGCGAGTTGATCGACTTCGCCGGCGGGATTGCGGTAAACGTATTGGGCCATGCGCATCCGGCGCTGGTCGGTGCGTTGACCGAGCAAGCCAACAAGCTGTGGCATGTGTCCAACGTGTTCACCAATGAGCCGGCCTTGCGCCTGGCCCATAAGCTGATCGATGCCACTTTTGCCGAGCGCGTGTTCTTCTGCAACTCCGGTGCTGAAGCCAACGAGGCTGCCTTTAAGCTGGCCCGTCGCGTCGCGTTCGATCGCTTTGGCAGCGAAAAATACGAAATCATTGCCGCGCTGAACAGCTTCCACGGTCGTACCCTGTTCACCGTGAACGTGGGTGGCCAGTCGAAATACTCCGACGGCTTCGGTCCAAAAATCACCGGTATCACTCACGTCCCTTACAACGACCTGGCTGCTTTGAAAGCCGCCGTTTCCGACAAGACCTGTGCCGTGGTGCTGGAGCCGATCCAGGGTGAGGGCGGCGTACTGCCGGCCGAACTGGCCTACCTGCAAGGCGCCCGCGAGCTGTGCACCGAGCACAACGCGCTGCTGGTGTTCGACGAAGTGCAAACCGGCATGGGCCGCAGCGGCAAGCTGTTCGCCTACCAACACTACGGCGTGACGCCGGACATCCTGACCAGCGCCAAGAGCCTGGGCGGCGGTTTCCCGATCGCGGCGATGTTGACCACCGAAGACCTGGCCAAACACCTGGTCGTCGGCACCCACGGCACCACCTACGGCGGCAACCCGCTGGCGTGCGCAGTCGCGGAAGCCGTGATCGACGTGATCAACACCCCTGAAGTGCTGAACGGCGTCAACGCCAAGCACGACAAGTTCAAGGCCCGCCTGGAGCAAATCGGCGAGAAGTACGGCCTGTTTACCCAAGTGCGTGGCCTGGGGCTGTTGATCGGTTGTGTACTGAGCGATGCCTGGAAAGGCAAGGCCAAGGACATCTTCAACGCTGCTGAAAAAGAAGGCCTGATGATTCTGCAAGCCGGTCCGGACGTGATTCGTTTCGCCCCGAGCCTGGTGGTTGAAGACGCTGATATCGATGCCGGCCTGGACCGCTTCGAACGCGCCGCAGCCAAGCTGACACAAGCCTGATAGACCTTTCGACGCCTGACATTTCAGGCGTCGATCCAAATTTTTGTTTCGGGCTGGATCAAAAGTGTGGGAGCTAGCCTGCTAGCGATGAGGGCCTGATAGCCAGCATCATTGTTGCCTGACAGGACGATATCGCTAGCAGGCTAGCTCCCACAGTTGACTCTGAGTTGTTTCAGGGATGGCCCGGGATTTTTTCTTTTGTAAGTTCTGAGATTAAGGAGTGACACCATGCTGGTGATGCGCCCCGCGCAAATGGCTGATCTGGGCGAGGTACAGCGTCTGGCTGCGGACAGCCCGATTGGTGTCACTTCCCTGCCGGATGACGTTGAACGCCTGAGCGACAAGATCGCGGCAAGCGAAGCCTCATTCGCTGCCGAAGTCAGCTTCAACGGTGAAGAAAGCTATTTCTTCGTCCTCGAAGACACCGCGACCGGCAAACTGGTCGGTTGCTCGGCGATCGTCGCGTCGGCCGGCTATTCCGAGCCGTTCTACAGTTTCCGTAATGAAACCTTCGTGCACGCTTCACGCGAGCTGAAGATTCATAACAAGATCCATGTGCTTTCTCAGTGCCACGACCTGACCGGCAACAGCTTGCTGACCAGTTTCTACGTACAGCGCGAGCTGGTGGGTTCGCCTTGGGCGGAGCTCAATTCCCGTGGTCGCCTGCTGTTCGTGGCCAGCCATCCGGAGCGCTTTGCCGATTCGGTGGTGACCGAGATCGTCGGTTACAGCGATGAAAATGGCGATTCGCCGTTCTGGGACGCCATCGGTCGCAACTTCTTCGACCTCAACTACGCCGAAGCCGAGCGTCTGTGTGGCCTCAAGAGCCGGACGTTCCTCGCCGAGCTGATGCCGCATTACCCGATCTATGTGCCGTTGCTGCCGGATTCGGCGCAAGAAGCGATGGGGCAGGTGCACCCGCGGGCGCAGATCACGTTCGACATCCTGATGCGCGAAGGCTTCGAGACCGATCACTACATCGACATTTTCGACGGCGGCCCGACCTTGCACGCCCGTGTCTCGGGGATCCGTTCGATTGCCCAGAGCCGTGTGGTGCCGGTGAAAATCGGTGAGCCGGTCAAAGGCGCCGGTCGTCAGTACCTGGTGGCCAACGCCCAGTTGCAGGATTACCGCGCGGTATTGCTCGAGCTTGATTACGCGCCGGGCAAACCCGTCACCCTGGATCTGGAAGCAGCCGAAGCCCTGGGCGTCGGTGAAGGTGCCAGCGTGCGCCTGGTGGCGGTTTAACGCCTGCTTCAAAGAATGCTTAGAAAGCAGCGAGTTTCGCGGGTGGCGCAAGCGACCCGATTGAGGAGATAGCATGATCGTTCGTCCCGTACGCAGCAGCGATTTACCCGCTCTGATCGACCTGGCCCGCAGCACCGGCACCGGCCTGACCACCTTGCCAGCCAACGAAGAGCGCCTGGCCCATCGGGTCGGCTGGGCCGAGAAGACTTTCCGTGGCGAAGCCGGGCGGGGCGATGCGGACTACCTGTTCGTACTCGAAGACGACGACGGCCGCGTGGTGGGCATTTCCGCCATCGCCGGTGCCGTAGGCCTGCGTGAGCCTTGGTACAACTTCCGCGTGGGGCTGACAGTCAGTGCCTCGCAGGAGCTGAAAATCTATCGCGAAATCCCGACGCTGTTCCTGGCCAACGACCTGACCGGTAACTCGGAACTGTGCTCGTTGTTCCTGCACGCCGACTACCGCAGTGGCCTCAACGGCCGCATGCTGTCCAAGGCGCGGATGCTGTTCATCGCCGAATTCCCGCACCTGTTCGGCAACAAGATCATCGCCGAGATGCGCGGTGTGTCCGACGAAGCCGGGCGTTCGCCATTCTGGGAAAGCCTGGGCCGGCACTTCTTCAAAATGGAATTCAGCCAGGCCGATTACCTGACCGGCGTTGGCAACAAGGCGTTCATCGCCGAACTGATGCCGAAATTCCCGCTGTACACCTGCTTCCTCTCTCCGGAGGCGCGCAACGTGATCGGTCAGGTTCACCCGGATACCGAGCCGGCACTGGCGATGCTCAAGAGCGAAGGTTTCAGCTATCAAGGCTACGTCGACATTTTCGACGCCGGCCCGGCGATCGAGTGCGAAACCGGCAAGATCCGTGCGGTGCGCGACAGCCAGGCCCTGGTGCTGGCCATCGGCACGCCGGGTGACGACGCCACGCCATTCATTATTCACAACCGCAAGCGCGAAGACTGCCGGATCACTGCCGCACCCGCACGCTTCGCCGCCGGTACGCTGGTGGTCGATCCGCTGACCGCCAAACGTCTTCAACTCAACGCCGGCGATCAAGTGCGCGCCGTTCCGTTGTCCGCTGCTCGGGAGTCGAAATAATGAAGTCGCTTTACATTGCAGGTGAATGGCTGGCCGGTCAGGGCGAAGCCTTCGAGTCGCTGAACCCGGTGACCCAACAGGTGGTTTGGTCCGGCGAAGGCGCCACCGCTGCTCAAGTTGAATCGGCCGTACAAGCGGCGCGCCAGGCGTTCCCGGGCTGGGCCCGTCGCACGCTGGAAGAACGTATCTCGGTGCTGGAGGCTTTTGCCGCCGCATTGAAGAACAACGCTGACGAACTGGCCCGCACCATTGGTGAGGAAACCGGCAAACCCCTGTGGGAAGCGGCGACCGAAGTCACCAGCATGGTCAACAAGATTGCGATCTCGGTGCAGAGTTACCGTGAACGTACCGGCGAGAAGAGCGGCCCGCTGGGCGACGCCACCGCCGTACTGCGTCACAAGCCACATGGCGTGGTGGCCGTGTTCGGTCCCTACAACTTCCCTGGCCACTTGCCAAACGGTCACATCGTGCCGGCGCTGCTGGCCGGTAACACGGTGCTGTTCAAGCCGAGCGAGCTGACGCCGAAAGTGGCCGAGTTGACGGTCAAGTGCTGGATCGAAGCCGGCTTGCCAGCCGGCGTGTTGAACCTGCTGCAAGGCGCTCGCGAAACCGGTATTGCCCTGGCGGCGAACCCAGGCATCGACGGTCTGTTCTTCACCGGTTCCAGCCGTACCGGCAACCATCTGCACCAGCAGTTCGCCGGTCGTCCGGACAAGATCCTCGCGCTGGAAATGGGTGGCAACAACCCGCTGGTGGTCGATCAGGTCGCCGACCTCGATGCCGCTGTGTACACCATCATCCAGTCGGCATTCATTTCTGCCGGTCAGCGTTGCACCTGCGCGCGCCGCCTGCTGGTGCCGCAAGGCGCCTGGGGCGACACCCTGCTGGCGCGGCTGGTGGCGGTCAGCTCGACGCTTTCAGTCGGCGCGTTCGATCAGCAGCCGGCGCCGTTCATGGGCTCGGTGATTTCCCTGGGCGCCGCTAAAGCGCTGATGGACGCACAGGCGCATTTGCTGGCCAACGGCGCCGTGTCGTTGCTGGAGATGACTCAGCCTCAGGCGCAATCCGCATTGCTGACCCCTGGCATTCTGGATGTGACCGCCGTGGCGGATCGTCCGGACGAAGAGTTGTTCGGCCCGCTGCTGCAAGTGATCCGCTACGCTGATTTTGAATCGGCGATTGCTGAGGCCAACGACACGGCCTACGGCCTGGCTGCTGGTCTGTTGTCGGATTCCGAAGCGCGTTACCAGCAATTCTGGCTGGAGAGCCGTGCCGGTATCGTCAACTGGAACAAGCAGTTGACCGGTGCTGCCAGCAGCGCGCCATTCGGCGGCGTCGGCGCCTCGGGCAACCACCGCGCCAGCGCTTACTACGCGGCGGATTACTGCGCGTATCCGGTGGCCTCGCTGGAAACCCCGAGCCTGGCCTTGCCGTCGGCCCTGACCCCCGGCGTGAAAATGGCCTGACGCCCATTCGCGAACAAGCTCGCTCCCACAGGGAAATGCACTCCAATGTGTGAGCGAGCTTGCTCGCGAAGGCCGCGCCCCGGTCTTACTGAATTGTTATCTGATGCCTATAAAAACAGATTCGTGGAGCCTCGCTGATGAAATCCTATGAAGTCAATTTTGACGGTCTAGTGGGGCCTACCCATAACTACGGTGGCCTGTCCTACGGCAACGTGGCGTCCCAGAGCAACAGTCAGCAGTCTTCGAACCCGAAGGAAGCCGCGCTGCAAGGCCTGGCAAAAATGAAAGCGCTGATGGAAATGGGCTTTCAGCAAGGCGTGCTGGCGCCACAAGAGCGTCCGGACGTGGCGGCACTGCGTCGCCTGGGCTTCAGTGGCACCGACGCTCAAGTCATCGAGCGCGCCGCCAAAGACGCCGTGCCCCTGCTGGTCGCCAGTTGCTCGGCTTCGAGCATGTGGGTGGCCAACGCCGCTACCGTCAGCCCAAGTGCCGACACTGCGGATGGCCGCGTGCATTTCACCGCCGCCAACCTGAATTGCAAATATCACCGCAGCATCGAACACCCGACCACCAGCCGCGTGCTGGGGGCGATGTTCGCCGACCAGAAGCACTTCGCGCACCACGCGGCCCTGCCGGCCGTGGCGCAGTTCGGTGACGAAGGCGCTGCCAACCACACCCGTTTCTGCCGTGAGTACGGTGAAGCCGGCGTTGAATTCTTCGTCTTCGGTCGCAGCGCGTTCGATACCCGCTACCCGGCACCGCAGAAGTACCCGGCGCGCCAGACCCTCGAAGCGTCACAGGCCGTTGCCCGGTTGCACGGCCTGAGCGATGACGGCGTGGTCTACGGCCAGCAGAACCCGTCGGTGATCGATCAGGGTGTATTCCACAATGACGTGATCGCCGTGGGTAATGGCGAAGTGCTGTTCTATCACGAGGACGCATTCCTCGAGACCGAGCAAATGCTGGCCGAGTTGCAGAGCAAGCTCGCCAAGGTCGGTGGCAAATTCCAGTCGATCTGCGTTCCGCGTTCCGCTGTAACCGTTGAAGACGCGGTTCGTTCCTACCTGTTCAACAGCCAGCTGCTGTCCCGTCCCGACGGTTCCATGCTGTTGATCGTGCCCGAAGAGTGCCGTGGCAATGAGCGTGTCTGGCAATACCTGCAGGGTTTGACCAGCTCCGGCGGCCTGATCCGCGAAGTCAAAGTCTTCGATCTCAAGCAGAGCATGCAGAACGGCGGTGGCCCGGCTTGCCTGCGTTTGCGCGTCGCTCTCAACGAAACCGAGCTGGCGGCGGTCAATCCAGGGGTTATCATGACGGCACCGTTGTATGGCACGTTGACCGAATGGGTCGACAAGCACTACCGCGACCGCATGACCGAAAACGATCTGGCGGACCCGCAATTGTTGCTTGAGTGCCGGACGGCACTGGATGAACTGACACAAATCCTTAAACTGGGCTCGGTTTATCCATTCCAGATCAATTGATCGACGGCGCGCGCTCGGGCACGACCGCGCGCCGCTTCATCTCCAATGAGAGCGTAATTACATGAGCGACAAACTGCAGCTGATCCTTGAAGACACTGACGGCACGCAACTGGAAACCTCCTGCACCCGCGTCGCGGTCATGTGGCAAGGCAAGGAGCTGTGGATCCAGCACGATGGCCGTGGTCAGTTGCTGATTGGCGTGGACGTCGAAGAAGGTGACGCCGAATACGCCAACCTGCTGCTGCGCCCATTGGCGACTAATCTGGTAAGTCTGCAACTGGAAATGGAACCGGCTGAAGTCGGCGACGAAGACCACGTTCACGGCCCGGATTGCAATCACGATCACTAAGGAAACCGCTCTATGCTCGCCCTCGGCAAACTGCTTGAACTGACCCTCGCCGGCCGTGAACCGGCGGAGAAGACTCAACTGACTGTCGAAGGCGTGCGCATGCGCTGGTTGAGCGAAGGTGCGCTGGAAGTCCGGCCACCTGAAGCTCGCGACAATGGCCTGGACCTGCTGCTGTCGGCGGGTATCCACGGTAACGAAACAGCGCCGATCGAACTGCTCGATCGCCTGTTGCATGACATCGCCCGCGGTGATCTGAAACCGCGTGCACGTATTCTGTTCCTGTTCGGCAACCCCGAGGCGATTCGCAAAGGCGAGCGTTTCGTCGAGCAGGACGTCAATCGGCTGTTCAACGGCCGTCACGAACAAAGCAGCGGCTCCGAAGCGTTGCGCGCTTGTGAGCTGGAGCGACTGGCGGCGAGCTTTTTCAGCCTGCCGGACCGCGACCGCCTGCACTATGACCTGCACACCGCCATTCGCGGCTCGAAAATCGAGCAGTTCGCGTTGTATCCGTGGAAGGAAGGTCGTCAGCATTCACGCCAGGAGCTGGCCCGCCTGCGCGCCGCCGGCATGGAGGCGGTGCTGCTGCAGAACAAGCCGTCCATCGTTTTCAGCTCCTACACCTACGACAAGCTCGGTGCCGAGTCCTTCACGCTGGAGTTGGGCAAGGCGCGGCCATTCGGGCAGAACGACGGGGTGAACGTGTCCAGGCTGGAAACACGCCTCAAACAGATTATCGAAGGCTCCGAGCCGGCGCTGAATGAAGTGGCGCTGGATGGCTTGAAGCTGTTCAGCGTTGCGCGGGAAATCATCAAGCACAGCGACAACTTCCGCCTGAACTTGCCAGCGGATATCGAAAACTTTTCGGAGCTGGAAGTGGGTTATCTGCTGGCCGAAGACATCGCCCAGACCCGTTGGATCATCGAGGAGGAGGGCGCCCGGATTATCTTCCCGAACCCCAAGGTGAAGAATGGCCTGCGTGCCGGCATCCTGATCGTGCCGACCACCGACGAAAATCTGGCCTGACCGGATAACCCCTGTGCGAGCTTGCTCACGATGGACTTGAGAACGCAGCGGGGTATCAGATACGCAGCGTTTTCGTTGAAGACCATCGCGAGCAGGCTCGCTCCTACAGGTCCTGTGTTAAACAGCGACTGCGCGCGGTTCAGTACGACGTAGCGCACGGATCTTGTGCAGCGTATCCGCGCACGTCTTCGCCGCTTCCTGGCCTTTATGCACGAAATGCTCGAAGAAGAACTTCTGGTGTTCTTCGCCGGCATGGAAGTGGTGCGGGGTCAGGGACACCGAGAACACCGGCACTTCGGTTTCCAGCTGAACCTGCATCAGACCACTGACCACTGACTGGGCGACGAATTCGTGACGGTAGATGCCGCCGTCCACCACGAGGGCGGCCGCTACGATGCCGGCATACCGGCCGGTCTTGGCCAGCAGCTTGGCGTGCAGGGGCATTTCAAAGGCGCCGCCGACTTCGAAGAAGTCGATGTCGGATTCCTGATAACCCTGGGCAATCATTTCGCTGACGAAGCCTTTACGGCTCTGGTCAACAATATCCTTGTGCCAGCAGGCCTGGATGAACGCAACGCGTTCGCCGTGATGGTTTTTGCTTTTGCTGTCGATTGCGGTGGGTTGCATGTTCTGACTCCTGTTTGTGTGAAAAACAGGGCGTTATGAATCGAATGGGATTTAAGGGTACGCAGGCACAAGTGCCTGCGGACGGCGCTTTGGTATTGAGCCTAGGCGGCGCCAATCCCGTTCTCTCTTCATCCGGACTATGACCGTCGGCCCCGGGATCACACCGGGTCTGCTGACCTTGCCGCCAGTCACCGCCGAAGCCGTACTTTCGCCAAGCGCTCGCGGGCTATGCGCGTTGCGCGCAATTACCGCCGGTGGGGAGTTGCACCCCGCCCTGAGAACGTTTTGCCGCCAGATTTTCTGGCGGCGCAGCGTTTTTAACACATATTTCCTACGTACGCATCGATGCTTTCAGATCAATTCCATCGAATTTTTCACTGGATTACCCCGACTTTTCCTTCATCAAGGGTTGAATATTCATCGGCATGACCGTAGTAATTCTTTTCTGAAAGGGATTTCCCCCTGTTTACCGAGGCCAGATTCATGAGTGTTATCGATCTTCGCAGCGACACCGTCACCCAACCCACCGCCGGCATGCTCGATGCGATGACCAGCGCCGCCACCGGCGACGACGTTTTTGGTGAGGATCCGACGGTCAATCGACTGGAAGCCGAATTGGCCCGGCGCCTGGGTTTTGCGGCGGCGCTGTTCGTACCGACCGGCACGATGAGTAATTTGCTGGGGCTGATGGCTCACTGCGAACGCGGTGACGAGTACATCGTCGGTCAGCAAGCGCACACCTATAAATACGAAGGTGGCGGCGCGGCAGTGCTCGGTTCAATCCAGCCGCAGCCACTGGAAGTGCAAGCAGATGGTTCGTTGGACCTGGCGCAGGTCGCCGCCGCGATCAAGCCGGATGACTTCCACTTCGCCCGGACCCGATTGCTGGCGCTGGAAAACACCATGCAGGGCAAGGTCTTGCCGCTGGAGTATCTGGCAAAGGCGCGCCGTTTTACCCGTGAGCATGGTCTGCAACTGCACCTGGACGGCGCGCGGCTGTTCAACGCAGCGGTCAAGCTCGGGGTCGACGCCCGGGAAATCACCCAGCATTTCGACTCTGTCTCGGTTTGTCTGTCCAAAGGCCTGGGCGCGCCGGTGGGTTCGGTGTTGTGCGGCTCGGTCGAGTTGATCGGCAAGGCTCGGCGCCTGCGCAAGATGGTCGGCGGTGGCATGCGGCAGGCCGGGATTCTGGCGGCGGCAGGCCTGTATGCGCTGGACAACAACGTTCAGCGGCTGGCTGATGACCACGCCAACGCACAATTGCTGGCCGAGGGCCTGCGCGCGGCAGGTTTTGAGGTCGAGCCGGTGCAGACCAATATGGTCTACGTGCAGATGGGCGACCAGGCCGAAGCGCTCAAGGCGTTCGCCGACGCGCGCGGGATCAAGTTGAGCGCGGCCGCACGCCTGCGAATGGTCACGCACATGGACGTCAGTGCGGCGCAAATCGAGCAGGTCGTCGCGACATTCGTCGACTTTTCGCGCAAGTGATAGCGTTAGCGCTCCAATTGACTGTTTCTATCGTATAAACACGCTGTACCCCGCGCGTAGGGCCGATATAATGCGGCCCTTTGCCGTCGCTTCGTCTGTTGACGTTTCGAACAGGCCTTTGGCCGCAGCCTCCGTGGAAGAACCTAATGAAAAGCGCAGAAATCCGTGAAGCCTTCCTTCGCTTCTTCGAAGAGCAAGGCCACACCCGTGTAGCCTCCAGCTCTTTGATTCCGGGCAACGACCCAACCCTGCTGTTCACCAACGCGGGGATGAACCAGTTCAAGGACTGTTTCCTGGGCCAGGAAAAGCGCGCGTACACACGCGCCGTCAGCAGCCAGAAATGCGTGCGCGCTGGTGGCAAGCACAACGACCTGGAAAACGTCGGTTACACCGCCCGTCACCATACTTTCTTCGAAATGCTGGGTAACTTCAGCTTCGGTGACTATTTCAAGCGTGATGCCATCACCTACGCCTGGACCTTCCTGACTTCCGACAAATGGCTGAACCTGCCAAAGGAAAAGCTCTGGGTCACGGTCTATGCCAGTGATGACGAGGCGTACGACATCTGGACCAAGGAGATCGGCGTTCCCGCCGAACGCATGGTTCGTATCGGCGACAACAAAGGCGCGCCTTACGCTTCCGACAACTTCTGGACCATGGGCGATACCGGCCCGTGCGGTCCTTGCACCGAGATTTTCTACGATCACGGCGCCGACATCTGGGGTGGCCCACCGGGCTCGCCGGAAGAAGACGGCGACCGCTACATCGAAATCTGGAACAACGTGTTCATGCAGTTCAACCGCACCGCCGATGGCGTGTTGCACCCGCTGCCAGCGCCGTCGGTAGACACCGGCATGGGCCTGGAGCGGATCAGTGCCGTGCTGCAGCACGTGCATTCGAACTATGAAATCGACCTGTTCCAGAGCCTGCTGAGCGCATCGGCCAAGGCCATCGGTTGCACCAACGACGCACAGGCGTCCCTGAAAGTCGTGGCTGACCACATCCGTTCTTGCGGTTTCCTGATCGCTGACGGCGTGCTGCCATCCAACGAAGGCCGTGGCTATGTGCTGCGCCGGATCATTCGTCGCGCCTGCCGTCACGGCAACAAGCTCGGGGCCAAGGGCAGCTTCTTCTACCAGATCGTTGCGGCACTGGTTGCCGAGATGGGCGAAGCCTTCCCTGAACTGAAATCCCAACAGGCGCACATCGAACGCGTTCTGAAGGCCGAAGAAGAGCAATTTGCCAAGACCCTGGAGCAGGGCCTGAAAATCCTCGAGCAGGATCTCGCCGAACTCAAGGGCGACGTGGTGCCCGGCGATGTCGTGTTCAAGCTCTACGACACCTACGGTTTCCCGATGGACCTGACCGGCGACATCGCTCGCGAACGCAACCTGACCATCGACGAAGAAGGTTTCGAACGTGAAATGGAAGCCCAGCGCGTCCGTGCCCGTTCGGCCAGCTCTTTCGGCATGGACTACAACAGCCTGGTCAAGGTGGATGTCGATACCGAGTTCACCGGTTACCACGCCACCAGCGGTTCGGCGAAAGTCGTTGCCCTCTATAAGGACGGGCAATCGGTCGATGTATTGAGCGAAGGCGAAGAAGGCGTGGTCGTTCTGAACCAGACCCCGTTCTACGCGGAGTCCGGTGGCCAGGTCGGCGATTGCGGCTACCTGCAGGCCGGTGCTTCGCGCTTCGATGTGCGCGACACCACCAAGACCGGTGGCGCGTTCCTGCATCACGGTGTGCTGGCGTCGGGTAGCCTGTTGATCGGTGCGCCGGTGGAAACCCACGTCGAGGCTGATGTGCGTCACGCCACCTCGCTGAACCACTCGGCCACTCACTTGTTGCACGCCGCCTTGCGCCAGGTGCTGGGCGATCACGTTCAGCAGAAAGGCTCGTTGGTCGACAGTCAGCGCCTGCGTTTCGACTTCAGTCACTTCGAAGCGATCAAGCCGGAACAGCTCAAAGCGCTGGAAGAGATCGTCAACGCCGAAATTCGCAAGAACTCCGCGGTTGAAACCGAAGAGACCGATATCGAAACCGCCAAGAAGAAAGGCGCCATGGCGCTGTTCGGCGAGAAGTATGGCGACAATGTTCGCGTGCTGAGCATGGGCGGTGATTTCTCCGTTGAGCTGTGCGGCGGTATTCACGCCAACCGTACCGGCGACATCGGCCTGCTGAAAATCATCAGTGAGGGTGGTGTGGCGTCTGGTGTGCGTCGTATCGAAGCGGTCACCGGTGCTGCGGCCCTGGCCTACTTGAATGCGGCTGAAGAACAACTCAAGGAAGCGGCCAGCCTGGTCAAGGGCAGCCGCGACAACCTGATCGACAAGTTGTCGGCTGTGCTGGAGCGCAACCGTCTGCTGGAGAAACAACTCGAGCAATTGCAAGCCAAGGCTGCCAGCGCCGCGGGCGACGATCTGTCGGCTTCGGCATTGGACGTCAAGGGTGTGAAAGTGCTGGCTGTTCGTCTGGACGGTCAGGATGGCAAGGCGCTGCTGGCGCTGGTCGATCAGCTGAAAAACAAACTCGGCCGCGCAGTGATCCTGCTCGGCAGTGTCCATGAGGAAAAGGTCGTACTGGTTGCAGGCGTAACCAAAGACCTGACTGGCCAACTCAAAGCCGGTGATTTGATGAAGCAAGCCGCTGCGGCAGTGGGCGGGAAGGGCGGTGGTCGTCCAGACATGGCGCAAGGCGGCGGTACCGACGCTGGCGCACTGGATGCAGCACTGGCGCTGACCGTTCCATTTGTAGAGCAGGGTTTATAAGGCAGTGCTCTCGGCCCGCAGTCTAGTGGCGGGCCGGAACGCTGTTTGAGTGATTATTTGGGCGCCCTTCATGGGCAGAGGCGGCTTTGAAATGGCTTTGATCGTACAGAAATTTGGAGGCACCTCGGTCGGCACTGTCGAGAGAATCGAGCAAGTCGCCGACAAGGTTAAGAAATTCCGCGATGCCGGCGATGACCTGGTGGTTGTGCTGTCTGCAATGAGCGGCGAAACCAACCGTCTGATCGATCTGGCCAAGCAAATCAGTGGCGACGGGCAACCGGTTCCGCGTGAACTGGACGTGATCGTTTCCACCGGCGAGCAGGTGACGATTGCCCTGTTGGCCATGGCGCTGATCAAGCGCGGTGTGCCGGCGGTTTCGTACACCGGTAATCAGGTCCGGATTCTGACGGATAGCGCGCACAATAAAGCGCGTATCTTGCAGATTGATGACCAGAAGATTCGCGGCGACCTGAAGGCTGGTCGTGTGGTCGTTGTCGCTGGTTTCCAGGGTGTCGACGAGCACGGCAATATCACGACCCTCGGTCGTGGCGGTTCTGACACCACGGGTGTGGCCCTGGCAGCAGCCTTGAAGGCTGATGAATGCCAGATCTACACCGATGTCGATGGCGTCTACACCACGGACCCGCGCGTCGTGTCCGTGGCCCAGCGCCTGGACAAGATCACCTTCGAAGAGATGCTGGAAATGGCCAGCCTCGGTTCCAAGGTGTTGCAGATCCGTGCGGTCGAGTTCGCCGGCAAGTACAACGTTCCGCTGCGCGTACTGCACAGCTTCAAGGAGGGTCCGGGCACCCTCATTACTATTGATGAAGAGGAAACCATGGAACAGCCGATCATTTCCGGCATCGCTTTCAACCGCGATGAAGCCAAGCTGACCATCCGTGGCGTGCCAGACACCCCGGGCGTGGCGTTCAAGATTCTCGGTCCTATCAGTGCCGCGAACATCGAAGTCGACATGATCGTGCAGAACGTTGCGCACGATAACACCACCGACTTCACCTTTACCGTGCACCGCAACGACTATCAGGCGGCACAATCTGTGCTGGAAAACACCGCTCGCGAGATCGGTGCCCGTGAAGTCGTGGGTGACACCAAGATCGCCAAGGTTTCGATCGTCGGCGTTGGCATGCGCTCCCACGCAGGCGTAGCCAGCCGCATGTTCGAATCCCTGGCCAAGGAAAGCATCAACATCCAGATGATCTCGACATCGGAAATCAAAGTCTCCGTAGTGATCGAAGAGAAGTACCTGGAACTGGCTGTGCGCGCCCTGCACACGGCTTTCGAACTGGACGCACCGGCCCGCCAGGGCGAGTGATGCGTTTGCCAAGGAGCGCGGTCTGACCGCGCTCTTTGTTTTTTGAACGGCGCGACCCGAAGCTGTTCTTTTGCTCGTGCTGGTCAATACTCAGGCATGCAGGCCGCGACCGTTTTGGTTGTAGGTCGAGTGCCTCTTTTTTTGCAGACTGTTGTCCCTGAAATGTAATGCGTGAGGAGAAAGGTATGCTGATTCTGACTCGTCGGTGCGCAGAAAGCCTGATTATTGGTGATGGCGAAATCACCGTGACCGTGCTCGGCGTCAAAGGAAATCAAGTGCGTATTGGTGTGAACGCCCCTAAAGAGGTGGCTGTCCATCGTGAGGAAATCTACCTGCGTATCAAGAAAGAGAAGGACGAAGAACCAAGCCATTAATTTTTATCGTTTTTATGTTTGCAAACGGGGAAGAAGCTGGTTAATATACGCCCCGTGTTGCGGAGAGCTGGCCGAGTGGCCGAAGGCGCTCCCCTGCTAAGGGAGTACACCTCAAAAGGGTGTCGGGGGTTCGAATCCCCCGTTCTCCGCCATTATTTTCGTAGTTCGTTGTAATCTGGCTTATTCGGTAAGTTGTTGAAATTACTAGAAAAAAGCGCTTTACAAACAGATTGAACGGCCTATAATGCGCGGCAACAAATGCACTCGTAGCTCAGCTGGATAGAGTACTCGGCTACGAACCGAGCGGTCACAGGTTCGAATCCTGTCGAGTGCACCATTTAAGGGTTGTTTGCAGTGATGTGAATGACTCGGCTTCAACCAGTTGTGATCTGGTATAAAAACACAAAATGCACTCGTAGCTCAGCTGGATAGAGTACTCGGCTACGAACCGAGCGGTCACAGGTTCGAATCCTGTCGAGTGC
>NZ_JBXAFA010000017.1:0-13566 GCF_058792515.1 Pseudomonas sp. MT92 | reverse complement strand
GTGCACCATACAACAGAAAGCCCGCATTTAATGCGGGCTTTTTGCCGTCTGGGATTTGGCTTTTCCTTTCGTACAGCCTCTCGCATCGAACTCTACGTTTGCGCTTCGACCTCGCTTGGTGTCGTAGCGATAACTCGTGGTCGAATTCCGAATGTTGATCTTGTCTGGTTTACCCAAGGCGCTTTCGACGTCTTGTTGGCTCATGCCGGCAACAATTCGCTGATTGATGATTGCGTCTCGGCGCTCCCTGGCGCTGATCAGGTTTCCACATTTGTCCTCTGGCTGGCCGACGACAGTCATATCGCGGTTTGTGAATGTCCTTCCCGGTGTTGCTCGAGGGTTGGCGTCGGGCATGAGCGCGACAGCCGTGCCGGGCGAGTCGGCTTGTACTTCGTGGGCCGAAAGGTGCTCGCCGGCTGCGCAGCCCATTGTCGTGAAGGTGATGCGTCCGTCAGGCGCTTCGCAGCGATGGACTGTTGTGGCGCGTACGATGAGTGGCAGGCAAAGAAGGGGGATCAGTAGAAGGCAGGATGATTTTGGTGGCATTCGACGTCCTCCGTGACGGTGCTTGTTCAAAGGTAGCTGCTACATTTTCATTTGTTGGTGTGTTTTCTTTTCGGGATGAGTCGTCGCAGTTTGAGGGATCAGGATGGCGCTCAAGATTGTTTCGCAAGCGCTTGTTTCAGCCACGATTTTTTAACGTTTAAAACCGTCGGGCGGTGTTATCATTGCGCCCGTCAGCCCCGCCGGGGCTTGTGGAATACCTCCATGGACTTACCCAGTAGTTACTTAATTTCCCGTTTTTCCAATCATGAATTGACTGATTGATACTTCCGGCGTGCCCCGCTGCTGGGAGTGGAGTTCGCCTATGTCTGAAGTTGAAGTAAAGAAAACGCAAGAAAGCTTGCAGGACCGCCTCGCTCAAGTTGTTGAGCTGTTGCAGCGCCAGCGAGTAGTTGAAGACCTGACTCATCGCCAGGAAGGCCCGCATCACGATCGGGTTGAGAACCTGGTCCACCGGCAGAATCTCGTCGAGTTGCAGCGCAAGCTCGATGATCTGCACTCCGCCGACGTCGCCTATATCCTTGAAGCCTTGCCACTGGACGATCGTCTAGCGCTTTGGCAATTGGTCAAGGCTGATCGCGACGGCGACATCCTTCTCGAAGTATCCGACTCGGTTCGTGAAACCCTGATCGCCGACATGGACGATCATGAGCTCCTGGCTGCAGCCAAGGACATGGATGCCGACGAACTTGCTGACCTGGCCTCAGAGCTGCCGCGAGATGTCGTCCATGAGCTGATGGAGACTCTCGATGGTCAGCAGCGTGAGCGTGTTCGCTCCGCATTGTCCTATGACGAGGATCAGGTCGGTGCATTGATGGACTTCGAGATGGTGACCATCCGTGAGGATGTCAGTCTCGAAGTGGTTTTGCGCTACCTGCGGCGCCTCAAGGAGCTGCCCGGCCATACCGACAAATTGTTTGTGGTTGATTACGACGGCGTCCTCAAGGGGGTGTTGCCGATCAAGCGTTTGCTGGTTAACGATCCGGACAAGCAGGTTTCTGAAGTGATGGCCAGCGATCCGGTGAGCTTTCATCCGGATGAAGAGGCCTACGACGCAGCTCAGGCGTTTGAGCGATACGATCTTATTTCGGCACCTGTCGTAGACAAAAACGGCAAGTTGATCGGTCGACTGACCATTGATGAAATGGTCGACCTGATTCGTGAAGAGAGCGAGAACGAAGTTCTCAATATGGCGGGTCTGCGCGAAGAAGAAGATATTTTCGCGTCCGTCTGGAAGTCCCTGCGTAACCGTTGGGCCTGGCTGGCGGTGAATCTGATCACTGCATTCGTTGCATCGCGGGTGATTGGTCTTTTCGAGGGCTCAATCGAGAAGCTGGTAGCGCTTGCGGCGCTTATGCCGATCGTGGCGGGTATCGGGGGCAACTCCGGTAATCAGACCATCACTATGATTGTTCGGGCGATGGCGTTGGATCAAGTGAGCACTGGTAATACTTCGCGACTGATGCGCAAAGAGTTGGCAGTTGCACTGATCAATGGCGTGATCTGGGGTGGTGTGATCGGCGTTGTTGCCTATCTTCTATACGGCAGTTGGTCGTTGGGTGTGGTGATGACCGCTGCCATGACACTCAATTTGTTGCTTGCAGCACTGATGGGAGTGCTGATTCCGATGACGCTGGCTCGGCTTGGGCGCGATCCTGCCATGGGGGCCAGTGTCATGATTACGGCCATGACTGATAGCGGAGGGTTCTTTATCTTCCTTGGTCTGGCAACGATCTTCCTGCTCTGAGATGTTTGTCCTAAAGCCCGCCTTCCGGCGGGCTTTTTTATGCGGAGCATCAGGCATGATGTGTTACGCGCTGCTGTAACCAGCCTGGGGCGGCTTGGCGGGTGTCTGGGAGGCGCTGACCGGTCCTCAAGGCTCGTTTGCTGGCCAGTGAGTAACGTCCGCAAGGTGTGCGCGCCAAAAAGAACCAAAGGCGGAGCGTAGCGACTGGACATACCTAGTGGTCAGCAGTCGAGGCTGAGAGTGGCAACGATGAATGGGTCGCTTGCGCGGGGTCACAAAGGCCCATGGTCGAGCTCTCGAGCGCCAGTTTTGAATCAGGCGTTGCCGAAAAACAGGCGAAAAAAAGCCAGCGATTAGGCTGGCTTGAGATTTTCTGTGTGAATCAGGAGGCGTCCGCAGCCATTTCCGCATCATGGGCAATCAACGAAACGAGAGCGTTTTGCTGGCGGTGGGATAGCTGTCGGAAGCGCTGCAGCAATTCACGTTCGTGCAATGAGAGCTCTGGACTGTCCAGGCGCATGCTTAGTTCTTCGCCCAGTGCGCCTTCCTGAATAAGGCTCTGTTCAAGGCGCGCGATGATTTCGGAGTTCATGCTGCGATGATGATTGCGAGCCACTTCGGCAATGCGTTCACGCATTCCGTCTGGCAGACGTACGACGAACTTGTCAGCCGTACGGCTGGAATAAATTGCCTGTTTCAATGGGCGCATATATTTAACCGGTTAGTTCAGGGGAGCGGTTTTCGGGATTGACCGCAGGATGTCTGATAGGACAAGCGCTCTGGTCAAATGTTCAACCTGAATTGATAGAGGCTCGCATCATGCCTCACTGAGCCAGATCATTGGCGTCAATTCTGTGACAAATATTGAACTGGATAAAGGCATTATGCCAGCACCAATTATCAGAAATACGGACTGGTCTGGAAAGTGGTCTGGGTCCGTATTGCTGGCCGCGTCCTTTGCCCGACTGAGAGTGTCGATAATATCTGAAGGGCCTTTCGTGCGAATTCAATCGCTGTTCCTTGCTCCTACAGGATAGTGGCAAATGGCCGATTTACTAGGGCCAAGTGCATACTCAGAGCGATTTAGGATGGATGGCGACCAGATTTGTCTGATGTAGCATCCTGGAGCTGTCTGGGTGAAAGGAGCGTCAAGGGATCTTTTTTGGCTTCCTCAGCAAATTTCGCGATCCTGCGTGGCGTATGCCTACACTTAAAATGCCTAAGGACGACATGACAAAGCCATGCTTGCCCGTTAACATGCACGCCGTCCATTGCTCCGCAAATTCTTGCGGGCAGTTTGTGTCTCAGTAGCTCAATTGGATAGAGCATCCCCCTCCTAAGGGGAAGGTTGGCAGTTCGAACCTGCCCTGGGACACCATATATCCAGCCACTCTCTCATTTTTCAGCTATTGCAGTTGACCGCTCTCGGTGTCTGCTTCGGTCACTACGCCCATCGCAATGCTTATCCCTCCTTATAGCTACCAGTCCTGGATTGACGGGTATTTGCATTAATGCGCGTCGACCAGCGCCCCGGTGGTGTGCCTGGACGCCTGAATCGATGCCGGATTACTCCATATCAGGACCTGTTGCGGGCGCCGAGGCTGGTTCCGCCAAATCGGCGCCGGTAAAGCGTGACGTTCAGCGCAGGTCGTTCAACGTTGCATCCAGTCGTTCGAGCAGCAGGTCCGCATGCTCGCGGGCAAATACCAACGGTGGGCGAATCTTGAGGATGTTGGCCATGGGGCCGGTCGAGCTGATCAGCACCTGACGGCGGCGCATGCCGTTGACGACCGTCGCCGCGGCAACTGTTGCCGGGGCTTGCGTCTCGCGGTCTGCAACCAGTTCGACACCAATGAACAGCCCCTCGCCGCGTACATCGCCAATGACTTCATGGCGCTCGGCCAGTTTGCGCAACCCCTCCTTGAGATAGCTGCCGACATCGCGGGCATTGGCTTGCAGGTTTTCTTCGCGCAGTACCCGCAGTACCGCGTGCGCAGCCTTGCAGGACACCGGGTTACCCCCGTACGTATTGAAATAACGTTGTTGGTGACCGAATTGGTCGAACAGCGCCGAGCGCCCGACCACCGCGGCAACTGGATGGCCGTTACCCATGGGTTTGCCCAGCGTAACCAGATCCGGAACCACTGATTCACGGGCAAACCCCCAGCGCTGCCCACCGGTGCGGCCGAACCCTGGCTGCACCTCATCGGCGATATACAGTCCGCCGGCGTCTCGCACGCATTGCGCGGCAGCGGCCAGTTCGCCGTTCGCGGGGCTGAACACACCATCGCTGGAGAAAATGCTGTCGACCAGCAGCGCCGCGGGTTTGATGCCTTGCGCCTGCATGTCTTGCACGGCCGCTTTGACGTTGGCGACGAAATCGGCGGTTCGGCGGTAGGAATCCGGGGCCTCCACCAGGCGCACATGGCTGGCGGTGGGGAGGCCCGTGGCCAGCGATGGCGATACCTCGGCCAATGCGCTGGTCACGCCGTGGTAGGCCCAGCGGGTGACAATGATGCCCGTTCCGCCGCTGTGGCATCGTGCGATGCGCAACGCCAGATCGTTGGCCTCGCTGCCGGTGCAGGTCATGGTCATGTTATCGAGCTGCGGGGGAAACTCGCTGAGCAGGTCTTCTGCGTATTCCACGATCGATGGGTGTAGATAGCGCGTGTGGGTATTGAGCAGGGCGCTTTGCTCGGCAATGGCTGCGACCACGGCGGGGTGGCAATGACCGATGGACGCTACGTTGTTATAGGCATCCAGGTAGGCGGCATTGTGTTTGTCGTACAGCCACACGCCTTCACCCCGCACCGGCGCGAAGGGTTCCTCGTAAAACAATCGATAGCTGGCGCCCAGTGCGCGTTGGCGACGGGCGAGCAATTCAGCGGCGGTGGATGAACTCATGAAGCCTCCGGGGTGCAGGCGTTGATCAGGCTTTGGGTCAGCAACCCCTCGGGCAAGGCGGTGAGGCATTGCAGATTGCGCCAGGTGGTGCGCAGGTTACGCAGGACGTAGGTGCGGTTTTCCGGATACAGGCGGGCGCGCCACTGGGCGATGGTGATGGCCATGGCCATGCGCATGGCGATCAGGTCGCCGAGTACAGCCAGCTCCTCGCGCTGCAACGGGATCTTTGCGTGGTAGGCGGCGACAAAGGCCTTGATCTGCCAGAGTGGGTCGGTGGCGTCGGCGTCGAACTGATAGGAGAGAGCCGTTCCCAATTCGTTGATTAGCGGGGCGTGGAGGGCATCGCCGAAGTCGATGATGGCCGCAACGCGGCTGGCGGTTTCGCAGTCGAGCATGACGTTGTGCGGGTTTAGATCGTTATGAATCACCTGCGCACGCAGTTTAGCCAGGCGCGGTTTTACCGACGTTTCGTAGCTGTCCAGCAGGGCGCAAACCAATGGCAGTTGATCGACGTCCAGGTTATCCAGATACGGCCTGATTCGTTCCGCGTGGCCGACATCCCAGAGCAGATCGCGATGAGCGGCAGGGTGCTGGAAGTCATTGAGGGCCAGGTTGATTTCGGCCAGGGAGGTACCGAGTTCGCGCATCAGCGCAACGCTGGGCTTGCCCAGATTCTGCGAAACACCGTCCAGGTAGCTGACGGTGCGCAGTGTCAGTGTTTGCTCGCTCACCAGCACTTTCGGTTCAACCTCCCCACTGAGTGCAGGCAGCACACGCGGAACCGGCAGGTGCGCACCGTGCCGCTCGATGTGCAGCAACGCCTGGGTCTGGAAGCTGATGACGCCGGGATCTTCGGCTGGGTTGATGAATTTCAGGACGAAGGCGCCGCAGCTGGACCGGATGAGAAAGTTGGCATCGCGTTCGCCATTGAGCAGCTTCAACGTGCCTTTGAGGCCGTATACCCGATCAGCGAGTTCCAGTGCTTCGGCAGGTGACACGATTGGCGCCTGGGTGGTCATCAATTCGGTGCAGCACCCCTTGACCATGATGGCATCAGACATGCTGTCCACCATTAACGTGAATTTCCGCTCCGTTCACGTAAGAAGCGCCGCTGGTGCAGAGGAAGTAGATCAGCGAGGCGACTTCCTCCGGTTTGCCCAAGCGATTCATGGGTACCAGTCGTTCGACGATGTCGGTGGTGCCCGGAGACAGGATGGCGGTGTCGATTTCGCCGGGGGCAATGGCGTTGACCCGCACCCCATGCGGGCCGAAATCATAGGCCATTTCCCGAGTCAGAGCCGAGAGCGCCGCCTTGGAAGTGGCGTAGGCAACGCCAGCAAAAGGGTGCACCTTGGAACCTGCAATGGACGTGACATTGATGATGCTGCCTTGGGCGGCTTTCAGTTCATCGAACAGGCCGCGAGCGAGGAGGGCGGTAGAGAAAAGGTTGACGTTGAACACCTTCAACCACGTGGCGTAATCGGTTTCCAGCACGCCAAGTCGACCACCTTCCGGACTTTTTGGTGACACGCCAGCGTTGTCTACCAGCGCATCAAGCCGTCCCCCGAGTTTTTCCTTAATGGTCGCCAGGCTGGCGCTGACACTGTCGATGTCCTCAAGATCCAGATGGATATGGTTGAGCAAGCCTTCCGCCCAAGGGCATTCAGCGACCCAACTTTGCCGGGAGGCGGTGAATACTTCCCAGCCAGCCGCATTGAAATGCTTGACCGTCGCATGGCCAATGCCGCGGCTGGCGCCGGTTAACAGTAGCTTTTTTTTCTCGCTCATGAGCACGGCTCTTCGTAATTGAAGTTTGATGCATCATGTTTTCAGGCGTGCAAGTAGTCAATAGGGGTATCAGGGATCGTTTCGTCAGCAAGCCGCTTCCTGACTGACGGCTATGAACTCCAGCATTTTTTGATTGCCGTCGAGAATGTCCGCCTGGATTGCGTGTTTGGCGGCTGCCGCATCCTGCTGACGCAGGGCATTGAGTACTTCGATATGGTGTTCAATGGCCATGGTCAGGGAGAAATGCGCATACGCCTGTGCGATCAGCGGTCCTGCGCGCATCCACAGACTGTCCAGATAGCTGCGCAGCAAAGGCATGCGTGCAGCTTCCGCGATCAAAAAGTGAAACTCGCTATTCAGGCGTAGCGCTTCAGGAAGGTCGCTATTGTTGATGGCTTCGAGGTTGAGCTGAATGTTGGCGTCGATGCGTTTAAGGTCGTTTGAGGTTGCAAGCCGCGCGGCGGTTTCGGCACCAAGGCCTTCAAGATTCAACCTTAGCGTGCGGATTTCCAGATAGGCCGCACTGTCGAGCACCGGTACTCGAATGTCCTTGGGGGTCTTGAGCACCAGCGCTTTCTCTTTCGCCAGTTGCAAAATGGCGTCTCGCACGGGGGTGACGCTTGTTCCCAGCTGGCTGGCCAGCTCCCGGATGCGCAGTCGATCATCAGGCTTGAGGCTGCCCGTGATCAAGGCGTTGCGCAGTTGGGAGTAAACGTTGCTGCCCAGATAGGTGTGAGTGATCGCGTCGAAGGGGTAAGGCATGAATCACCGGATGCGTGGAGCTGTTTGGCCAAAGACTATACAACATGATGCATTAAGTCTTTTGCGGAAACCGGCTTAGCAATATGGATAAAAGGCTGGGCCGGGGGGGAGGGCGGTGCTTGGTGGCGGGGACAGCGATTGATTCAGGCCAGCAGAGCTCGCTGAACCGTCCGAAAAGAGACTGAGGGCTATTTCTTTTGGCGCGCCACGTCTCGGTAGTTCTTGGGTAGCTCGCCGGTCCATTGCCGAAACGCTCGGGTGAACGCGGATGGCTCGGAAAAACCCAGCATTTGGGAAATGAGGCTGATCGACATCGACGTCTGGCTCAGGTAGTGGATCGCCATGTCGCGACGCACTCCGTCCTTGAGTCGTTGAAATTGGCTGCCTTCGGCCGCGAGTTTTCGCCTGAGCGTTCTCTCGGTGAGGTGCAATTCAAGGGCGGCACTTTGAATGGTTGTTTCAGCCAGGTCCTCGGAACGCTCCAGATGATCCAGTACCCGCCGTGTATAAACCGGGTAATAGGCAGGGCGAGTGAACCAGTCGAATGGTGCCCGCTTCAAGTGATGGCCGAGGGTCTCGGGCGTTTGCACCAACGGTGCCGTGAGTATCGCGGCATCGAACACCAGGCAGGTCACGGCCTGGTCGAACTTCGCCGGGCAAGGAAACATCAAGCGGTATTCGGTCAGGTGTTTGGGTGCAGGATGGTCAAACGCGACATGTTTCAGGGAGATCCGCTGGCCAATCAACCAGCTGGGAAATCGATGCCACAGCAGCAACAGGAAACCTCTCAACAAGTAATCCTGGTCTTTGGCCGGGTCCTTGAGCGCCATAGAAAAAAACGCCTCATCGCCAACGATATCGAGTGACAGATGCAGGGAGTCATTGATCACGTTGTAGAAGTGGCTGAGCTTGTAATACACCGAATGCAGGTTGTGCGAATGAATGACCTGCTTGGCCATGATGGCAAAGACACCCTGTGGACAGCGTTGCGAGCCCATGCCAAGAAACTCGTCGTCAGCCAGGCGCCAGACGGCCCGCATCAGGCGGCTGAATTGGTCAGGCGTGATCCGCAGATGGGCATTATCCAGCATGCGCTGGTTAAGGCCTGCTTCCTTGAGCAGCTCCGCTTCGTCGAGCTGAAG
Organism: Pseudomonas sp. MT92; assembly: GCF_058792515.1. Lineage (NCBI taxonomy): Bacteria > Pseudomonadati > Pseudomonadota > Gammaproteobacteria > Pseudomonadales > Pseudomonadaceae > Pseudomonas > Pseudomonas sp. MT92. Next base: position 4,659 of record NZ_JBXAFA010000017.1, on the reverse strand, counting down.
ACGGTGGCCGGCATTCATCAGCATTCGGGCGAAATGGATAGAGATTGAATAGCGTTCGATGCCCATCGGAGGCAGTCCTGCAGTGTGTACGTTCAGTTTATCGCCTAAGCGCTGTCCGATTATGTCTATTTTTAGACTGGTTTCGTTATTGTCGCCGAGGGGCCTCCCGATAGAAGCTAGCCGCCACCTGTAGACGCCTGTCTGACCCGGTCAGAGCGCTGTTATTGCCTCCAAGGAAGCCCGTCCGTGCACGTGCAAGTAGTCGATGCGGTTACCGTCCGCCAGAACGTGACGGCATCCGAAACAGAGGCATCCCGCCTGAAAAACCGCACGCTAGACAAGTCGGTGCGCCACCGTTGCAGTGTGTACGTACGCCGCTGCGACGCACAGCCTTCCCGATACGCGCCAATTGCCGCGCCGGTTCCCGGGGCGGGCACGGCACCAATGAACGCCTTTGCATCTGCGACGCCGTGGTCATTACCGGCGCCACCTGGTGCGTAACGTTTGAAGCAAGAGTTCCGTGAACATGGCCAATTTAGTCGATTACCGAGTGCTATCAGCCAAGGCCTGACGTGACTCACGTCGACACTGAAGCACGCCCGTTATTACCCAGTCGTTTGCCCCGCTGTGGCTGACACAGGCGGTCTGCCTAACGCATCGTTTTAGTGAGGAAACAAAAATGAGTGATTACACCCACCCCTACCGCGACACCACGTTCGTGCTCAAAGAACTGGTCGAGTTTGAAGCCTTGTGCGCGTCGGCCCATCTGGACGACGTCAACGATGAGCTGGTTTCCGCGATTCTGGCCGAAGCCGGTCGACTGGGCTCCGGGGTATTGGCACCACTCAATCGGATTGGCGACACCCAAGGCTCGCGCCTGAATGAGCAAGGCGTGCAGGAAGCTCCCGGGTTCGCCGACGCCTACCACCAATTCCAGGCTGGCGGCTGGCCTTCATTGACCGCCGCTGAAGCCTGGGGCGGCCAAAACCTCCCCAACGTGATTGGCACCGCTGTCAGTGAGATCTGGCACTCGGCAAATATGGCCTTCGCCCTCTGTCCGATGCTGACCCAAGGCTCGATTGAAGCGATCGCGCACCATGGCTCGCCCGCCCTGCGCGAGGCTTACCTGTCCAAATTGGTCAGCGGCGAATGGACTGGCACCATGAACCTCACCGAACCCGATGCCGGTTCGGATTTGGCCGCCATCAAGAGCCGAGCCATTCCTCAGGGTGACCACTACCTCATCAGCGGGCAAAAAATCTTTATCACCTGGGGCGACCACCAGATGACGGACAACGTTGTCCATCTGGTACTGGCCCGGCTGCCGGATGCACCGGCCGGCGTCAAAGGGATTTCCCTGTTCCTGGTGCCTAAATTCTTGCTGGATGCCAAAGGCGAGCCTGGCGCACGTAACGATGCCCGCTGCATCTCCCTGGAACATAAACTGGGCATCCACGGCAGCCCGACCTGCGTCATGAGCTTTGGCGACAACGGCGGAGCCATCGGTTATCTGGTGGGCGAACCGCACCAAGGGTTGGCTTGCATGTTCACCATGATGAACCACGCCCGGCAAAGCGTAGGCCTGCAAGGGCTGGCCATCTCGGAGCGGGCTTATCAGCAGGCGCGTCAGTACGCAAAAGATCGTCTGCAAGGCACTCGCAAGGATGGCAGCCGTTTCTCTATCATCCATTTCCCCGATGTCCGTCGCATGCTGCTTCAGATGAAGTCGTCCATCGAAGCGATGCGGGCCCTGGCGTTGGTGGCCGCTGCCGAAGTGGACCGCACTGCTCACGCGCCTGACGCCGACACGGCGAAGGTCCATCAAGGTCGCGTCGACCTGCTCACACCAATCGTTAAAGGGTGGCTGACAGAAATGGCGCAAGAGGTGACCTCGCTCGGTGTGCAAATTCACGGCGGCATGGGGTTTATCGAAGAAACCGGCGCAGCCCAGCACCACCGTGATGCCCGTATCCTGACCATTTATGAAGGCACCACCGGCATCCAGGCACTGGACTTGGTCGGGCGCAAGACCCTGCTCAACCAAGGCGAACTGCTCACCCGTTTGCTGGACGAAATCGGTGAAACCGTCGCCCTGCTACAAGGTTCGGCCACACTGGCCCATCAGGCCAAGGCACTGGACGATGCCTTGTGCGCAGGTCGCGCCGCTCTGCGCGTGCTCCTCGACAATGCCCAAAACGATGCCCACCTGGCGGGCAGCATCAGCGTCAATTTCATGATGCTGTTCGGCTACCTGAGTGGCGGCTGGTTGATGGCCCGCTCGGCACTCAGTGCTCAAGCCTTGCTGGACTCGGGCAATGGTGATCCGCAATTCCTGGGTGCCAAGCTGATTACTGCCAATTTCTATGCCGAGCAACTGCTGCCTCGCGTACACGCGCTGCTGGCGGCGATTGGCGGTGGCAGTAAAAGCATCATGGCGCTGGACGATAAGCAGTTCTGACCCTGCGCGGACCTGAGTGATCCAGGTGATGGCCCTCGCCACACGCCTTGGCGACGCCTGCCTTAATCGTCTCGGCCTTCGCTTGTGCCCAGACTAACGAACAATCCGACGAGCAGTGCCTCTCAGAGGCACTGCCCGGAATGGGCGTGATTACCGGTCGAGTGGCAGATGTCCGGTGACCCGCCTGCTATTCCCTACCTTCGAGGTTTTTTCCATGCACGCTGCGCGTATCCGGCTGGCTTCCCTGCACGACAAAATCATGAGTGCACCACAGGCCGCCCTGCTCATTAAAGACGGCATGACCATCGGCATCAGTGGTTTTGGCGGTGCCGGAGACGCCACGGCAGTCTCCTTGGCCTTGATCGAACAGGCCAAGCGCGACCCGCTGAAAATCAACCTGATCACCGGCGCCAGCCTTGGCCATGGTCTGGACGGGATGATGGCCGAAGCGGGTCTGTTGGCCCGGCGCATGCCTTTTCAGGGCGACCCTGTGTTGCGCAAGGCAATCAACGAAGGGAAGGTGATGTTTATCGACCAGCACCTCTCGGAAGTGGTCGAGCAGTTGCGCGGTGGCTACCTGCCGACTCCGGATATCGCGGTTATCGAGGCAGTGTGCATCACTGAGTTGGGGCATATCGTGCCCACCTCGTCGGTGGGCAACTCGGCCAGCCTGGCACTGGCCGCCAAGCAGGTCATCGTTGAACTCAACCTGGCGAGCAGCCCGCATTTTGAGGGGCTGCATGACATCTACCAACCCCAGAACCGTCCACACCGTGGCGCGATTCCTGTTCTCCAGTCAAACAGCCGCATTGGCAGCCATGCCATCGAGATCGACCCGTCACGCATCGCCGCCATCGTTATCAGCAACACAGCTGAGGCGGCCGTTCCCATGTTGCCGCCTGACAACGACACTCAGGCCATTGCCAATCATTTGGTTCGTTTTTTCGAGAATGAGGTGGAAATGGGGCGCCTGCCGAGAAACCTGGCGCCGCTGCAAGTGGGGGTGGGCTCCATCGCCAACGCAGTGATGTGCGGCTTGATCGACGCCCCGTTCAACGACCTGGTTCAGTATTCCGAGGTATTGCAGGATTCCACCTTTGACCTGCTGGATGCCGGCAAGCTGAAATTTGCCTCGGGCTGCTCCATTACCCTTTCCAGTGCCTGTGGCGAGCGGGTCTTCAAGAACCTGGGGCAATACGCCGAGCGCCTGGTCTTGCGCCCACAGGAAATCTCCAATCACCCGGAGGTCATCCGGCGTCTAGGGATCATTGCCATCAACACCGCGCTGGAGTTTGACCTGTACGGCAACGTCAACTCCACCCATGTCGGCGGTACACATATGATGAACGGCATTGGCGGCTCGGGGGATTTTGCCCGCAACGCCCACTTGTCGATATTCGTGACTAAATCAATTGCCAAGGACGGGAAAATCTCTCGCGTAGTGCCTATGGTCAGCCACGTCGACCACACAGAGCATGACATCGATATTCTGGTAACCGAACAAGGACTGGCTGACTTGCGGGGGCTTGCGCCTCGGGAGCGAGGCAGAATCATCATCGATCACTGTGTGCACCCGGACTACCAGGAGGCACTCAACGATTACTTCACCGCCGCTTGCCGCTTGGGCGGGCATACTCCTCACGATCTCAACCAGGCGTTGAGCTGGCATATCCGCTTGAACGAAACCGGCAGCATGCAAGCGGTCCGATAGTGAGCCCGAGCCTGTGCCTCGAACAACCACCTGCTCTAGGTTCTCGTGGGCCCTGAGCGAGTGGTTTTCGAGCATGGTCTGAATCATTTGGCCGGCTCCCAAGTGCGCATCGCCAGGGTGCGCACTTCGTCGGTCACTACGGAAAATCCATGTCGCTGCTCGCCGCGCGTGTCATCGGGTGGACAGGCACTGGCGCCTTCCACGCAACACGAACCGACCGTGGCCATAGAAATCTTCAGACACTGGTGATCTCTTCTATATAGAAGAGAAGGTGATCTTGCCCTGTCTTCTGCAAGTAATTGATAGAAAACCCAAATCAGTGCTTGACGACAGATTCTGGAAGCCTATAATTCGCCCCACTTCCGGTGCAGTCGAAACGGAAAACTCCTTGATAAACAATGAGTTACGCAGTTTTCGGCAGCAGGTTGCTTCAGGTCATCGAAGTCGAAAGGAAGTTGAAAAAGAGGTGTTGACAGCGGCGAGTAACGCT
>NZ_JBXAFA010000016.1:0-161568 GCF_058792515.1 Pseudomonas sp. MT92 | reverse complement strand
GCCCACACACCGGATTGGCAAGGTGGTTATTGCTTCTTCGAACATATCGCGAAGGCCCTTGCGGGAGGATCCGGGAATCCCGGTACACCAAAACAGTTCGCGACCCATCCCTGACTATCTGCACTATCTATCGGGGCCGACATGTGGATATAACCGCGGGTGGGATCAGAACAGTCTGCTCCTCCTCCTAGGACAATCTCGTCTGAGTTACAAAAAGCGACGCCTCCGTCTCCTCCGATGTTCCCGAAAGTCCCGTAAACTACTCTAGGACGCTCCAATTTGAATCCTTTTGCCCACACACCGGATTGGCAAGGCACGCGCTTCGTACGATACCTTTGACACGATTTCTATCGAGCAATTGTTGATGCCTTTTTTCGCGGCTTAGCCAAGCAGGCCGGGCGTCTCGTCAGTTATCTAGGTCAATATTCCTAATACTTTATTGAAAATTTTGGTTGTTCAAGCAGCCGCTAAAGGATCAATCATCACTACGCTTGTTTCCTCAATCAATTCCAGGTACTGATCTGGTGCCGGTATGGGTGTAGCGTCCCTGAGTGCCGTCATCAGTCGTCGAAGTAGCCTGTCCTGGGCGAGCGCGAGCGTGGAATCTCTGCAGGATCCCGTGATCAGGAGCTCATCAAAGTCCAGGAACCGAACCGTTACGTGATTCTCCGTCTGCAGGAGAATGGCGGGGTAGGGGATCAGGTGATTGATTACGACCTGTCGACCCTTGCTCTTTCCGCCCTCAAGTTTCTTGACCAGGCGCTGTGCCTTCAAGTGCGTGTAGCGCTTAAGCATGCTGAGCGACTTGTGGCCACTGATGGCTGCAACTTCCATCATGTCCAGCGTGCCCAGTTCAAACAGCCTGCTGATGGCTTCATGGCGTAAGTCATGGAAATGGAGGTCCACGATCGCCAGGCGCTGCAGCATCACGCGCCAGGTCGATTTGAGGCCCTGCGATCCATACTTGAAGACCTGCCCGGTGTTTTCGACACCCATCCTGATGATGGCATCACGCGCCTTCAACGAGAGCGGCACGTCGCGACGCGTGCCGTTTTTGGTGTCTGGCAGATGCGCCACTCGCGCCTTGAGGTTGATGTTCTCCCAGCGCAGGCCGAGGATCTCGCCCTGGCGCATTGCTGTCTCAAGCGCAACGACGATGATCGAATAGAGAGATTCGTTACCGTGGTTGTGGGCATATCGCAAAATCAGGCGCTCTTCGCGCGCAGTGAGTCTTCGCTCGCGCCCAGGGGGACTTTTTGGCTTCCGAACTTTCAGGACAGGGTTGTCGTCACAAATCCCCCATTCAATACGACCGAGCTCGAACAGATTCGATAGCAACGACATTTCAAGCCTGACTGTCGCGGGAGACAGAAGCTTGCCGGTTTTCTGGTTTTTCTGGAGGAGGCGCTCATCACGATAGGTCGCGATGTCTACTGAGGTGACAGCCCGGGCGGTCATTGGGCCTAAGAACGATCTGGACAACTGCTCGACGCGATAACACTCTTGAACGTAGCCTTTTTTGAGGATCGAAACCCTTGTCTTGTAGTGATCAAGGGCCTGGGCCATGGTCATTTCGGTCATTTTGAGATTCGTCCAGATCTTGCGCTCTAACGGCCAACTCGACCAACGAGATGCCAAGTACTTCGCAGAGGGAAATTAGCGTGTCGATCGTTGGGGAACGCCGGCCGAGTTCCAGGACGGAAATGTAGGTGCGATCCAAGCCGGCCTCGAACGCGAGAGTTTCCTGCGTGAGGCACCTTTTTTTCCTGAACTCACGAAGAGCCTTTCCGAAGGCCTGGTTGTGCGTGCGGATGATTTTGCGTTCCCGGCTTGATCATTTGAAGGGCCGGGATTTTCAGCGGTTCCGACTATAGTCGTCTTCCGTTTAAAAGCGGAATTGAGGAGCAACGGCAAATCCTATGCCGACATCGAAGGCTCTATCTCAGGGTTCCCGGAGGGGGCAGCAGGGTATATGAATCAGCTGTTTTTTTCAGTCGTGGCGAAAGGCAAACTGCCATCACAAGTTGCCGGTTGTAGGCACAAGTGCCTATAATCGGTGATCAGACTAGCAGTGGCCGTACCGAACGACAGGCAATGAGCTAAGACTGGAAGGTTTCCTTGAGAGAGGAATGTACGAATGGAGAAGCTGGGTTAGAATAGGCACAAGTGCATTATGAGGTGTTGAATGTCGAACCAAGAAACATTGCGATCCTTGATCGATCGTGCCTCGATAACCCAGGGAGAGGCCGCTGCTCTCATCGCTGAGGAGACAAAGCGTCCCTGCAGCATTCGGAGTATCAGATCGTGGTTAGCGGCAAGCGTCCTCAAGAGCGCCCGACCATGTCCGAAATGGGCACTGGATGCTCTGGAGGCTATCCTCAGGCGACAAAACAAGATCCAGTAGCTCCGACAGCGTGAGCCTGGGGCAACACAACTACGCTCAGTGCTGGGTGCTGCTCAATCAGATCTAGCAGCAGTTCCCGAATTGTGAACATACCGGCGGACGGGTCTTCTCCGACGCGTAACCGGTCAAGGGTCTCCAATACCGGCGCGGGGACAACTGTGTTTTTGGTGGCTCCAGTACCATCACTCCATGCAGATCCCACGGTCAGCGCCCGCTCGATCACTGCCAAGTAGGGGGAGGAATAGGTCAACTCAGTCATGTCTCGTTCCTTTCACTTGCTCGCTATGGTTCAGGCCCATACATACCTCCGCAACCGATATGCTTGAGAACCCTGGTGCACATCTCCAAGGTTGGTACACCGCTAAACCCACCTGGTACGCCATACGGATTGTCCATCCAGGTGATGCCATCAGCTTTGTCGTAACTGAATGAATGCCCGTCCACATCAACACTTTCGCCTGCAGTCAGTTGCTGCAGGAATTCATCAGGGCTCGGCAGGTTGAGTTCACCCCATCGCCCAGCTTCCATGGAAACTAAAGCCTGCGTGCGCCTGGCTTGGCGTTGTTGCTCATTGGCTGCTTCTAATCTTTCTTCCTCCCATCGCGCCTCTTCTTCAGCATTCAGTTGCTCAGCGAGCTCCCGTTCCTGGACGAACGCGGAGAGGTAGTGGTCAGCCAGTTCTGGGGCGTCCACGAGAAGAGGCGGGAGGTGCTCCCCATAGACGGGGTTGCACCGATTTGCCTCTAGCTCAGCAAGACAGGCCACTATTTCAAATGCGCGCAGCCTGGCCGCGGCGACGGTTTTCTCACCCCCGGTGATTGAGCGCCAGACAACCACATCGATCCATTGAAGTCTTGCGGAAAGGCATAGTTCGAAGGACTGGTTCATGCGGGCCAATGCTCCTCGTTTGAATGGTGTGCGTATCTAATCACAATTGCGATAGTATCACCGTGATCAAATTCTATAAGGACTTGCTCGCATGCTCAGGCGACGCAGCTCACCAGATGTAAATGCAGAGCTTCTTAAATGCGCAGTGTTCGACGGCTTCGACTATGGATTGTCGTTTGCTTATGTCGAGGGATTGGGCCGGGTGCTGAGCAGCCTCAAAGCTCGTTGCTTCAGAAAACCCGGGCACCCGCTTCACAACACTTGGCGCATCGCGAAGAATCTTGTTCACGAGGAAACCCAAGAATTTTTTGCGACCCTCAAAGCGGCCGCGGGTGAAGCGTTCGTAGAAACCTACGAAACCTTTACACGCAAGCTCGACGTTTCCCGGGCGAAGCCATTACTGGCGGCGTACACGACCGATATCCAGGTCAGAATCGCAGTGATGGCCGACGGAAAGGTTCTCGCACGGGGTGATTACCACCCTGGATTGATAGCGATCTACCGGCGAATGGGTGGGGTATATCTGGGACCCAGCAAAGCCTGGAAAATCGTCTGCACTGCCGAAGCGTTGCGCAGCAATCTCATTGACGGACTGGGACTCAGCGAAGAGCAGGTGCAGATTCTCGAAGGTCAGCACGAGCTGCTTGAAGATGGCGCCTTGGTGCAGGCTCGCGAATGGGAGAGCATCGCCGTAGGTGGTGAACGTCCGGACCCTACGGGGGAAAGCGAGGATTCTGTAAACGAGGTGTACCTGGCCAGCATTCCCCAGATTACCCCGATCTCTTGGACTCCACAGGCACTTGAGGAGGCTCTCAACCAGTACCAGCTCTATGACTATCAGCGCGCCGGAGTTGCTCACCTGGTGCAGCGCAGCAGCGCTTTGCTGGCTGACGATATGGGCCTCGGCAAAACACGGCAGTCGATCGTTGCTGCACACATCCAGGCGAAGGGGCGGCCGATCCTGATTATTTGCCTGGCCAGCCTCATCATCAACTGGAGCCGCGAGATCCAGGCGGTGTGCCCGGATGCAAAAATTTCGATGCAGGCCGCTGACCCTTCGGCCCAATGGGTGATCATCAATTACGAAAGGCTGGGACAATTTGTCACGACGGCGTCCCTGTACAACGTCATGGTGATCGATGAGGCGCACCGTCTCAAAGAGCCAACGGCGGAATGGACGCGTCACGCGTTCGACATCGCCTCAAAAGTCCCCAATCGATATCTGCTGACCGGGACGCCTGTGCTGAACCGGGAAAGCGAACTGCACACGCTGCTTCGTCTGTCGGGCCATCCGATTGGCCTCATGTCCCTCAAGGCGTTTTGTGAGCAATTCGCTGGAAGTAGCGAGTTCCGTGCGTCGCTTCGGACTCTTCTCTCAGACTGGATGCTTCGCCGTACCAAAGACGTCCTGGTCAATTTGAAGGGTAAGCAACGCCAGACCTTCGCCTCGCAGATGTCGCCGGCAGAACGTCGGCAGTACCAGGAGGTGTTTTACAGCGACAGGTCCCCTCTGGCCCGAATTGGCGTCCTGCGTTCGATGCTGGAGCGCTTTAAGGCCAGGACCATTGTCGATATGGTCAGAGAGCTCGACACCCAGGATAAAGTGATTATCTTTTGCGAGTTCATTGAGACGGTCGAGTGGCTCAACAGCGAGCTGGCCAACGAGGGCATCAATTGTGTGACGTTGACTGGTAAGCACTCAGGCGCCCGGCGGCAGAAGGCCGTCGATCAGTTCCAAGAGGACGAAAATATTCGTGCATTTATTGGCACCACTGCAGCGGCGGGGACAGGTATCAATCTGACAGCTGCTAATTACGTGTTTTTCGCCAGTCTACCTTGGACACCGGCCCTGCAGGATCAAGCGGAAGATCGTGCATACCGCAATGGTCAGCTGCGCTTGGTGATCGTAAAAATCCCGCTTATTGACGACTCCATCGACCAAGGATTGTGGAGCATGCTCGCAGCGAAGCGGGCAGTAGCTCGCGATTTGATTGAGCCTGAAGACGCATCGGAAAAAGCGCAACTGGAGCTGGCTTCGTTACTGTTACAAGCGGCTTAATTTGAACCGCGCTATTGGTGAATAGCGCGGTTTGATGTCCAACTCTAATAACTATTCGTCATCGAAGTTGTAACTGCCTGGTGCGAGGTTTTCGAATCGGGTGTATTTACCGATAAACGCCAATCGCGATGTACCAATCGGGCCGTTTCGCTGTTTTCCGATGATAATCTCAGCGATGCCTTTGTGTTCGGTTTCAGGGTGGTACACCTCGTCGCGGTACACGAACATGATGACGTCGGCATCCTGCTCGATCGCTCCGGACTCTCGCAAGTCGGAGTTTACCGGTCGCTTGTTTGGACGCTGCTCCAGAGAACGGTTGAGCTGTGACAGCGCGACCACTGGGCAATTGAACTCCTTGGCCAGCGCCTTCAGAGAGCGCGAGATCTCCGAGATCTCATTGGTTCGGTTATCGCCTCCAGAGCCTGGAATCTGCATTAGCTGCAGGTAGTCGATCATGATCAGCCCAATGTCACCGTGTTCACGGACCAGGCGCCGGGTGCGGGCGCGCATTTCTGACGGGCTGATGCCGGCGGTATCGTCGATGAACAGTTTGCGATCGTTGAGCAAGTTGACAGCGGCAGTCAGCCGCGGCCAGTCATCGTCTTCCAAGCGGCCAGCACGTACCTTGGTTTGGTCAATGCGGCCCAGGGAAGACAGCATACGCATGATCAATGATTCGCCGGGCATCTCCAACGAGTAAACCAGAACCGCTTTGTCGCTACGCAGGACAGCGTTCTCTACCAGGTTCATCGCAAAGGTGGTTTTGCCCATAGATGGGCGGCCGGCGACGATGATCAGATCTGAGGGCTGAAGGCCGCTGGTCTTCTCGTCGAGGTCGGTGTAGCCGGTGGACAAGCCGGTGATGGCATTGTCAGTGTTGAACAAGGTATCGATACGGTCGATGGCCTTGGTCAACAGGTCGTTCACGCTCACCGCGCCCCCCGTCTTCGGCCGCGCCTCGGCGATCTGGAAGATCTGGCGCTCCGCTTCGTCGAGAATCTCATTGGCAGTGCGACCTTCAGGATTGAAGGCGCTGTCGGCGATCTCGGTGCTGATGCCGATCAACTGGCGCAGAGTGGCTCGTTCACGGACGATCTGGGCGTAGGCCTTGATGTTGGCCACCGACGGTGTATTTTTCGCCAGCTCGCCCAGGTACGCCAAACCACCGACTTGGGTTGTTTGGCCCTCTTTATCCAACTGTTCTGCCAGTGTCACGACGTCGATCGGTGAGTTCTGGTCAGCGAGCCGGGCGATCGCACGGAAGATGAGGCGGTGGTCGTGTCGGTAGAAATCGCCATCGGATACCTGATCAAGTACACGCTCCCACGCGTTATTGTCCAGCATCAGTCCTCCCAACACCGCCTGCTCTGCTTCAATCGAGTGCGGTGGCACCTTCAGGGAAGCGGTTTGCAGGTCGTACTGTTCGGGAGCGGCGAAATCGTTCATGTCTTCTTCCTCGGCCGGAATGGGCCTTTGGCATAGTTTTTAGTCTGCGGGTCGTATTTACGAAATTTTTCGATGTGCACCAGCTCCGATGCGATGGCTCTCCCAACCCGCGGATCTTTGGGTTTGGGGACGTTGCCAAGCTCCGAATCGGAGAAAGCATGTGCACCTGGTACGAGGTTTTCAAAGCGGGTCAATCGGTCGACAAAAGCAAGTCTTGAAAAGCCGGTTTCACCCTCTCGCTGTTTGCCAATGATGATCTCTGCAGTTCCTTTGAAGCGGGAATCGGGGTAATAGATTTCGTCGCGATAGACAAACATGATCACGTCCGCGTCCTGCTCGATCGCGCCGGACTCGCGGAGATCCGAATTCAATGGCCGTTTGTTTGGGCGCTGCTCAACGGTTCGATTGAGCTGTGACAATGCGATCACTGGGCAATTGAATTCCTTGGCCAAGGCCTTCAGAGAGCGCGAAATTTCGGAGATTTCGTTGGTCCGATTCTTGCCGCTGGCCCCCGGGATCTGCATTAACTGCAGGTAGTCGACCATGATCAAGGCAAGCGGCCCGTGCTGCCGAACTACTCGGCGAGTCCTCGATCGCATCTCCGACGGACTGATGCCGGCGGTGTCATCGATGAACAGCTTGCGGTCGGTAAGGCGTCTGACGGCGTTAGTCAGCTTTGGCCAGTCCTCATTCAACAGGCGTCCTGAGCGGATCTTGCTGTGGTCGATACTCCCAAGAGACGACAGCATTCTCATGATGAGCGACTCGCCTGGCATCTCAAGTGAGTAGACCAGCACCGCCTTCTCGCTATGCAGGACGGCGTTCTCGACCATGTTCATGGCGAACGTTGTTTTACCCATCGACGGCCGTCCTGCGACGATGATCAGGTCTGCCGGGCGCAGTCCATCCAGTTTCTGGTCTAGATCGGCATAACCAGTTGATAGTCCGGTCACCAGATCGCCGGACTTTGACCGCGCACCGATTTTTTCGGTGGCCTTGGTTAACAGCGTGCTGATGCCAACTGGGCCACCGGCCTTCGGCCGAGCGGAGGAGAGGATCAGTATTTGGCGTTCCGCGTCCTCGATCAGATCCTCTGCCGACATTCCGGCAGGGCTTTGTGCCTGGTCATTGATACTGATGCAGGTGGAGATGATCTTTCTCAACTGAGAGCGTTCGCGAACCACCCGGGCGTACGCTTCAATGTTCGCAGTCGACGGCGTATTTTTCGCGAGCTCGCTTACATAGCCCTGGGTGAACCCCACGAGTTCGCTTTCTCCTGAGAGATTCAACACTTCCTGCAGCGTCACGGCGTCAAACGGTTTCTGGCGCTCGGCCAGTTCAAGAATGGCTCGGAAGATCGAGCGGTGTTCTTGCAGGAAAAAATCATCGGGGGAGAGCAGGTACTGGAGTGAATCCAGGGTGGCGTTGTCCAGCATCAAACCACCGAGCACGCCCTGCTCAGCCTCTACCGAATGGGGAGGGACGCGAGGCGCTGCAGTTCCTGCAGCACCTTCTTCCGCGGCGGCGATCGTACTCAAAGCGTTAGTAATCCGCAGCGAAGCGGGCTTCTTGGAAGCGCGATGTCCGACCAGTCGTGCTGCGTCGTTTTTGTAGAGATCAAATACACCTGCAGTTCTCCAATAAATTACTGATCCAAGGCTAGGCACATGTGCCTATCTAGTCAAGCATTTTTGCTACCCATCCCTCAGTCCCTCCCTGCCATCCAAATCCGTCGCTGAATCGGCCAGCGTCCACTGGCCGATCGGAGCGTCGCTCAGGTTAACGAGCGCTCTCGGATCTGCAAGGCGTCGAGGCTGTCTGTCCGCGCGTTTCGCACACTTCAACCCTAGCTACTGCTGAGCGAGAGGCGCCCTACTCTGGCTTAATGCTGATCGCTGATAACTAAGGTTATCAGCGATAAACGACATTCTATCATTGCATATGTAACAGGTATCCTCATTGCATATGTTCGCGAGCTGCAGATAAACCTCAGTAAATGCCGTTGCATACTGCAATTCATCGTGAGTGAGCCAAGGTGGGTGTGTTGCAGTTGTCGTTATCGACGATCGTCAACACTGCGCGAGCGGCACACGGCGAGCGCTTCAGGGGGGGGGATCTGCGAGACGCCCAACGCGAGGTGGCGGCAGCGGTTCGCAAGCCGGCATCCGCCAGGCAAAATTTCCTTGGAGCAGCCTTGCGTGACGATTGACGGCGCATAAGGCCTGTTGCTTAATGTTGTTCTATTGAATCTACATTAGGATGTGATACATGGAGCGATTTAAGGACCGGCTTTCTCGCCTGGAAAAATGCGCAGCGGCCGTTGCAAACAGCAAGGAGACTGACGCGGCAAAAACCGAAGTTGCCGGTCAGGTGGCGGTGTATGCCGCAATCCTTCTGGATCTGGGCGCTACGCCACGGTCAAACGAGAGCGAGGTTCTGGGACCTATCGACCAGTTTTGCGTGCTGGTGGAAAGGACGTTTCCGCAAGCCATAGGAGTCGCGCAATGAGCATTCCAGCAGCACCTGGTGAAAGTCTGTTTCAACAACTATCGCGCAACATCTACACCAAGTGTACGGACGCGCTGCGGCGCATCGGGGCCAACGAACTCTTCGGTCTTGCCTCATTCGTTCCTGCTGCAATGACAATGATTGGAGCGGCATCTGGCGCCTCGTACGGCGCCGATATGGCGCATCAAGGCCATGCGGTCTACCAGGCATATCTTGACGCAACCAGGGTCGATAGCTTGGGTGAGGGTGTTGCCAGAGCGCTTACCGGTGGATTCGAAAGCACCGGTGTCGCGGCATTTTGGGCTGGGAGTGCGGGCATGATCGCATTCCCTTCGCTTGCGATGGCTGCCAAAGCCGTCGTTCATGCTTTTGACCTCGGAAAGCCCAAGCCGGATCGCGACGTCAACATACAGATTGAGCACGAACATTCTGGGCCATCGATGTAGCGCCGTATTTGGCACCGATATCAGAAGACTGCTGGTCCGTAGTGATGCGCCCATAACCAGATGAGCGCATCACCTCCCCCGCTCCTCCCTCCATCGTCCCTCCCTGTCCGACTCTCGGCCTGCCCTCCAGCACCTCACTTAAAGGTTCTTGCTCGAAGCGAAATCTTGTGTTGACAGAAAAAATATCAAGTTATAGTTTGGCGATTACAAAAGCACGTCGCGAGGCTATTATGCGCTCTCCTAAAATGTCTACTCCAAGCTCGCCCGCTGAGCATCGCAGCAATCTCGTCAAGCTCTTGCGGGCTAATGCGGGGCGACACAACCTTTGGGACGTGTTCGGCGACTTCATTGAGATGTCCGCTCTGGCCATTGCCAACAAAGTGGACCTTGCCCAATTTGAGGAGCGCGAAAAGCGCTATCTATCGATCGTCCGGCGCTATGAGCCACACGAAGTGGCACGCTTTCCTCAGATGTATGCAGAACTTGTGAATGCTCTGGAGTACGGGCCTGACGACGTTTTGGGGAAAGTGTTCAGCGAATTGGAGCTGCACAACGCTTCCCGCGGCCAGTTTTTCACCCCCTATTCCTTGTGCACGCTCATGGCCAACATGCAGGTCCAGGACGGGAGCGGTTTTCGAGAGAAAATCGAACAACGCGGATTTGTTAGTGTGAGCGAACCTGCCTGTGGTGCCGGTGCGATGGTTATTGCAACCGCCGAAGCCATGCTCGGCGCCGGCATCAACTATCAGCAACATCTGCACGTCATCGCCCAAGACATCGACTCCAGGGCAGTACATATGGCTTTCATTCAGCTGAGCCTTCTCCACATCCCTGCGGTCGTGATTCTCGGCAACACCCTGATGATGGAGGAGCGGGAGCACTGGTACACGCCGGCGCACGTCTTAGGCGGGTGGCAGCGTAAGTTGGACCGCGGATACGCCTTGGGCAGCAGCATCGATCCTCATCGCGACAACGAACGAGATCAAATGACCTCTGCAGAACCTTATCAGGAAGAGACTCTGCCGCGGGAGCTCGTCGCATGAATGACCATCATGACTCATCAGCTCAGCGAGCTCTGGCTCGACTATGCGACTTTTGCTCGAAGCAGCGCTTGAACATGGCGCTTGAAAAAAGGGCGCAGGCGGATCTCGAAACAGCCTTGGACGAGGCTGGCTTCGAGTTCAAGCGGGAGCAGGAACTTTCGAAACGTGACATTCCAGACTTTGTGGTGACTATCGACGGTCACGCCATTGTTCTGGAGCTAAAGACCCGCGCACAGCGCAAGGCAATTTATAGGCAGCTGGAGCGTTACGCCGAGCATGAATCGGTTGATGGTTTGCTGCTAATGACGGGCACGGCCATGGGACTTCCATCTCACATTAACAACAAGCCTTCACGGGTGGTATCAATGGGCGGGGGCTGGTTATGAGCACTCGATACGGGCAATTGAGCCTGGAAAACGGCACCCAGTGGGTAATGCGCAATATCGCGCCTCACATCGCGATCCGACTCAAGCAGATATTCCCGCGGGTGCCGAAGTGGCAGACCGACGAGTACGTCTTTCCAAACGACCTTGCGCACTGCGCTGACATCGCCTGGTTCACCTCTCGCTATCCCCTGGCCATCACTCCGACCGACGCGCAGGCCCTTGATTGGGGTCGTCAAAGCTTCGAGCGCGAACAGTCGCGGATGGAAGAAATTCTTCGTCCGGAGTACACCCCGCTGGCCGCCATCGGCCTGAAACCAGGCTGTGTCATTCGTCACTATCAAAGCCAGGCTGTTGACCTGACACTGGCGCGGCGATCGTTGCTTTTGGGCGATGATGTCGGTTTGGGCAAGACCTACACCGCCGCTGCTTTGATCCTGCACATGCAAACACGGCCGGCGGCCATTGTTGTGCAAACCCATCTGCAGCAGCAGTGGTTTGAAAAGCTTAGCGAATTCACGGACCTGAAGCTTCACTGCATCAAGGGCACCCGGCCTTACGAGTTGCCGCCGGCTGATGCGTACATCTTCAAATACAGCCAACTGCTTGGCTGGATCGATACTTTTAGCGATGGCTTTTTCAAGGCAGCAATCTTTGACGAAGTTCAGGAACTGCGCACCGGCACCGACAGCGGTAAGGGGAAAGCAGCCCAGGCGTTGGCCAGCAAAGCAGATTACCGTCTGGGCTTGAGTGCGACGCCCATTTATAACTACGGCATCGAGATTTGGAACATTGTCGAAGTCATCGAACCAGGGCTCTTGGGCAGTCACGGGGACTTCCTCAGGGAATGGACCGATGGCGACAAAAAAGTCACCGATCCTCAGGCTCTAGGAACCTTTCTGCGGGAGCAGATGGTGTTCCTGCGCAGGACTAAACGTGACGTTGGGCAGCAGATGCCGCCGCTGAACGTCATTGTTGAGGAGGTGGGTTCAGATGACGAAACACTCCGCTCTGTAGAACTGCTCGCTAGACAGCTGGCTATCCGAACCACCGAAGGGACGTTCATGGAGCGCGGTCGCGCCGGGCGCGAGTTGGATCTGTTGATGCGTCGTATCACCGGCGTGGCCAAGGCACGCTTTGTTGCCCAGTACGCACGCCTTCTGCTTGAAGCCGACATTCCGATCATATTGATGGGCTGGCACCGGGATGTGTATGACATCTGGCTAAAGGAGTTGGCGGACTACAATCCTGCGATGTACACCGGGTCAGAAGGCGACAAGCAGAAGATTGATTCAAAAGAAGCGTTTATTTCCGGGAAGACGAATCTTTTCATCATGAGCCTGCGCTCTGGTGCGGGACTGGATGGCCTACAGCACCGCTGTTCTACCGTCATTTTCGGTGAGCTCGATTGGTCTCCGAAGATCCATGAACAGGTCATCGGCCGCCTTGAACGCGAGGGTCAGGAGGAACAAGTTACAGCGATCTACCTGAACAGCGACGATGGCAGCGATCCACCGATGGTCGAACTACTCGGACTCAAAGCATCGCAGGCCCTTGGCATCATCGATCCGAATGCCCCGCTCACGCAGCGGCACTCCGATAAATCGCGGATCCAGGCACTGGCTGCGCAGTTCCTGAAACGAAAGGCTGCGGCTTAGTGGCGCTCAATTCAATTTTTGCAATCCAAGGGCAAGCCAATGACTGATCGACTGAGCGCACTGATTGCCCTGGGGTGGCTACCAGGAGTTGGGGCTGCAACGCTTCGAAAAGCTGCAGTCCATGATGAGCTTGAGCACATGTCCACGGAGGACCTCGGCGCTATTGACTCTCGTATCTCAAGGGCGCTTGCGGAAGCAGGTGCCTGGGATGCCGCGCTGCGAGCCGCCGACGCCGATCGCGAGCAGGCTCTGAAAGCTGGGGTGCACCTCTTCATCCATGGCGACCCTGGCTTCCCGAGGATTTTGGCGCGGGCGTCAGAGGTGCCATTCTTCCTGTATGTCAAAGGGACACTGCAGGAGCAGAACACCTTGGCAGTGGTTGGGACCCGGGCGCCGACGCCCCGCGGAGCAGTTGTGGCCACCAAGATCGCGACGCACTTCGCAGCCTCAGGCGTTTCGATCGTCGGGGGGTTGGCGTTTGGCATCGACGCGGCCGCGCACGTCGCTGCACTCGACGCCGGCGGCCACACGGTAGCGGTGCTGGGCCACGGCTTACAAACCATCTACCCCAGAGAACACGCCGCACTAGCTGGACGCATTCTCGACCAGGGCGGAGCTCTGGTAAGCGAGTACCCTTTTGGAACACCGCTTGTTCCGGCCCGCCTGATCGAGAGAGATCGCATCCAGGCCGGCCTGAGTCAGGCTGTGATCATGGTTCAGAGTAAATCCGATGGTGGCAGCATGCATGCCGCCAAGGCGGCGTTGCGTTACGGTCGCCGGCTGTATGTACCAGCACCTCTTGACGCCGATCTGGCCGGCGACAATCCCGCCATCGAAGTTCCTCGAATGCTTACCCAGGCTTCTGCAGAGGAGATCTGCGCACTTTTTCGTTGTGACGAAGAAAAGTTGGCCGAGATTCAGATGATATCTGGACGGGATGATTATCTGGGGGTGACTCAGTACCTGCAGGGCAGTGCTCTTTCGACAGCAACCCCTATTCTGCAAACGCAACTGCAGGAGACAGCCTTCATGCCCGACAGTCACGCCTCCGCGCCTGATCCCGTGTGGATTAACCCTGGTCCTACTAAAGCTCTGCAAACGGAGTCACAGTCACCAGAGCTGGAGATAAAAATTTCTCTACTCCAGGAACAATCGCAGCAACCTCAGGACCTGGATGCGCTTGCTGAAATTCACTGCTTCCACGATGAAATCACCGGGCTGGAAAAAGTCCTGGATGAGATGCGCCGTGGAAACAGAGCATATAGCCTGGCTCGCAAGCACATTGTTCAGTACTACGGGTTTGACGGTACGACCCATGAGCAGGACATGCTTCAGGTAATCCTTGATGGCATGGACGCTAGCCCGGTCTACCGGCGTACGATCAACGAGGAGGCAACCAGCGATCTTGACTTTGCACTGCTGGCTGCAGCGGTGGTGCGCGATCGGGCGATCGTTGCAAAAGAGATGGGGCAAGATGCGGACATGCATCTCTCTGACGCAGAACCGGCGCCGGAATACGAGTTCCAATTCTAACCGTCTGAGGTTTCTGACCAGGCCCCGTCGCCTTACGGAGCTGATCGCGCGACGAACTGCGCCCTTGCACGAATAGGCACATGTGCCTATTATGCTGAACATCACCAAGGAGCCTCCTATGAATCACCCCATTCAGCCCCTGGAAGCGGATGAGCAACATTCGTTTCGTTTCAAGCAAAACAAAATCGTTACGCACCTGCTGGACAACGGCGGCATCGACATGAACGCTCTTGCGATGCTCGATTTTAGCGTGGAAGATCGCGAGCAATTTGCGCAGCTCATTGGTTACAGCCTGGCTGGTTTTGGTGAGCTGAGCTACGTGCGCGCCGACACCTATGCAGTCGCGGCAACCATGGCAGGCACCGGCCAAACGGAGGTCGAAAGCCGTATCGCCTATCTTGAGGCGGAATTGAAAGCACTAAGAGCTGCCCTGCTTGAACCCGTTTCAAGGCTGTACGGTATTCACCCCGATGACCTCACATCTTCGATCTGATGTACACCTCCTCGCCGCCTGTAAGGGCCGCACTGTGAATCGCCTACAGGGATAAAGTTTGGAGCATCCTCAATGATTAAGCCTTACAGCCAGCAGACTTACGCCGCGGTGATGGATCTCCTGCGTGCTGGCCAGACCCCATCATGGAGGCGAGTGCGCGAGATTACCGGCACAGGATCAAGCAACGACCTACTGCGTGAAATTCGGCAGATCGTGATAGAGGTCGCCGAACGTGCGTCCGCCGGCGACTACCCCAAACAGGCTCAGGACGCTTTCTGGTCGCTTTGGATGGAACTTAAAGGCATCGCGTCCCGTGAGCTGGATACGATGCGCGAGCAATTGTTGGAACAGAACCGTCTGGCACAGCATGCCGCAACGGACGCGCAGATAGATGCCGCCCAGGCGAAGCAACAACTTGCGGAGCGTGAGCGCCAGGTTCAATTGCTGGAAAATCAGCTTAGCCTGGCTGGAGCGCGTGAGCAGAAACTGAGTGACAATATCGAAGAACTCAACGGCCGGATCGTCCAAGAACAGGAAAAATTGGCCGTTTTGCATCAGGCTCATCAATCAGCGATCGAGGCGAAGGATCAGGATATCCGCACCTGGCAAGGCAAACTGGAAACTGAAACGCAACTCCGTCACCAGGTGCTGGCCGAGACAGTTTCAGAGCATCAGGCCAAAGTGTCGCGCCTTGAGCAGGAAATCAAAAACGAGCTGGACCGCTATGACAAGGACACCGCGAAGCTGATGCGTCAACTGGATGCGGATAGAACCGAGCATCGCAAAGAGCAGCTGGTCGTCAATGGCGAGCTCAAGCTCGTCCGCGAGCAGTTGGCAGATTCACGACAGCAGAGCGCTGCTGTTGCCGGCGAGAACTCCGCACTGCTCCGACAAATCGGCGACCTGACAAGCCAGAGGCAAGCGCTTGAACAGCGCAATCAGGCGCTCCAGGATGAAACCCGGGCATTGTCCAGCCAGGTTGCTGAGCTCTCTGGAACGTTGAGGTCCTTGGAAAAATTGAACTTAGATGCCGATCGCAAAACGGAGTGAGCATCTAATCAAATGCGCTTCCATTCGGTCGCCGCGGACTTAATGGCGATTCATCGGTGGCTGACCCTGAATACGCAAGCAAGCCGTAATCCCGAAGTGGAGAGATTGGGTAGCCGTTAGACTGGACAAAACATGTGCACCTGGTAATGCGCATCAACGATGCCGTGCTGGGTTTGCAACCCTGTCAGGTCATCCACCAGTGGCTCGCCCCCCCATCTCCCCCCATCTCCCCCTACCTCCCCCTTGAGAGTGAGCCGCGCGCGTGGCTCGCAATTTCATGTCAGCTATCACTCTCCCCAGTTTTCTCGATCTCTGCCGTTCACCACAACTCATGCTGATCTGGCTATTATTTTGTCGTTGACACGAAATTCACATAAGTATAATTTCGAGACTACGAAACAAAACTTACAAGGATCATTGCATGTTCAACCAACCCTTCAATGGCGTTTCCAGTGCGCTGCGTCGCGTGTTTAAACATTTCCACTTCTGCTGCGGGCTGGGTAGCGGCGCTGCAGGGTTCAACGATTCAAAGGCCGTGGTCTCTGGAGTGCAGGCTGAATGGGAATGCCTCGGTGGGATCGATGTTGACCCAGCAGGCCTTCGCGACTTTGAAATGCTCACCGGTGTGAAAGGCACGCTGATGGACCTTTTCACGCGTGAGCAGTACACAGCGTTCCACGGCAAGGAGCCGCCCTCGGGGTGGCGTGAGGCGACACCCGATGATGTGCGCCGGGCTGCTCGCAACGAAAATCCTGATGCGGTGTTCATCAGCAGTCCGTGTAAAGGTGCCTCTGGACTGCTGTCTGAAACCATGAGCCAGACACCGAAGTACCAGGCTCTCAATGAGTTGACGTTGCGCTGCGTTTGGCTGATGTGTGAGGCCTGGAAGCACAAGCCTGTGAAGCTCATCGTATTTGAGAACGTGCCACGTCTTGCGAGTCGTGGTCGCCACCTGCTTGATCAGATCAACAAGCTACTCACCTACTATGGTTACGCAGTTGCCGAAACCACTCACGACTGCGGCGAAATCGGCGGCCTGGCCCAGAGCCGGAAACGTTTCCTGTTGGTGGCCCGGCACGTTGAGCAAGTGCCCGCGTTTCTTTATGAGCCTGAAAAACGCAGTTTACGCGCGGTTGGGGACGTGCTGAGTCGCATGCCGTTGGCGGGCGATATCGAACAAGCCGGCCCTATGCACCGGGTTCCTGCCTGTCAATGGAAAACCTGGGTACGCCTTGCCCTGGTAGAGGCAGGGAAAGACTGGCGCAGCCTGAGTCGCTTTGCGATCGAGGATGGTCATCTGCGCGATTTTGTAATCGTGCCAGAGTACCGGGCCGGCTACCTGGGAGTTCATCAATGGCAGGACACTGCCGGCACGGTTGCAGGACGATCGACTCCCACGAACGGCAAGTTTTCAGTAGCCGATCCACGACCAACCAGTAACGCCGAATATACCCAGTATGGCGTGCTGCCTTATGACCGCCATTGTGGTGTGGTCACCGGACAACGGAGTCCTGGCCAAGGGACGTTTAGCGTTGCTGATCCGCGCATGTCTGGTGAACGACACAAGAATGTCTTTCGCGTAGTGCCAATGGAGCAGGCCGCGGGCACCGTTACTTCTGGGCACGGCCCAAGCTCTGGCGGGCAGTCTGTGGCCGACCCTCGCCAGCCAACAAAGGGCTTTGGCAAATACCTTGTCACCGACTATTCCAAACCAGCAGGGACAGTGATCGCGGGTAGCACCACCGGGCAAGGCGCATTCGCGGTAGCTGATCCGGCGTACAAGAACTGGCATCCCAGCGCGAGTACTCAGAAGTTGCGTATCACGCCGTGGAGCGATCCGGCAGGAACTGTGACAGGGTCCCAACAAGTCGCAAGCGGCGCCCTGTCGATCGCCGATCCTCGTACTGGCATGTCGCGGAAAAAAGGAGACGCCTATCTCACCGGTGGCCATTACGGGGTGGTTAATTGGAATGAACCGGCCGGGGCTGTTTCTGCCAGTGCCTGCCACGACAACGGCCGCTGGTCCATCGCCGATCAAAGGATGCCGGCTCCCAATGACCGCCTCACTTGCATGATCACCAGCCTGGACGGCACCTGGCACCGTCCCTTCACGACACTGGAATTGGCCGCCCTGCAGTCGTTGTTCGATCCGGACGAAATGTGGTCGAGCGACCCGAAAACAGCACTGGAAATCCAGAAAGAGCAGCACATGCGGAAATTGGAACAGGCGCGGTACTTTCAGTTGGACGGCATCAACGACGGTTACCACCGCGAGCGTATCGGAAATGCTGTTCCTCGCGCTGCAGCCAGAGCGATGGCCGACGTGTTTGCCACAACACTTCTCCTGGCTGAAGCCGGTGAAACATTCATGCTCAGCAGCGTACCGGTTTGGGTGCAGCCAGTGGCCATTGCACTGAGCGTCTCACAATTGAGCAGCGCCGATTAATCACTCTACCCAACCGCCGGATACAGCTACACAGGAGTCAGCATGTCGCACCAAGAAGAGAAGCATCCACTGGACCTGGCCATCCCTGATCGTTCGAAAGTCACAACGGCTGCCTCTCCAACCGCGGGGAATAGCCCTGTGTCCACGGAGCCCCATATCGACTGCCCAGCACTGCGCAAGCGCAGCAGTAGCTACCCGTTTGGCGACCGAGTGCCGCGCGCGGTCCGAATGCTCAAAACCGTCACCGCCGATCCTATGCCAGGCATAGGGCTCGCCTACATCAAGGGTGATGCACCGGTGGCAAAAGCTGGCCAGACGTATCTGGCGTGGACGAATAGTCACGGCGCCGTCGCAGCGGTGATGCCAGACGGTAGCCACCTTGGCCTGCGCCCTGCCGAGTTCGAGGTCGACGCCTGGCACGACCTCTCGCCGGCTCCAGGAGGATCAGGAACGGCGCTGCATACTGAGCGCTCGACCGTGACAAAGCTGGTAATCACGGGCGCGCCGAGGCTCGACCCGATCACCGTTTTCCTTGAGGACTTCGGCCGCCGCGCCGTCCCAACCGACGACAACCCGAACTACGAAACTGCCCAGGGCAAGATCACCATCAACTGCTGGGACAAGAGTTGGAGCGCGTACTGGGGTGGCATGGGGCCGCGCACCGTGGCGGAGTTTGTCGCCGACTGCGGCTGGGACTACGTCCTCAACTGCCTGGATCGGGGCATCAGTCCCACGGTATTCAGTGGCAACGCGCTGCACGCCCTTGCAAAGAAGTGCATCGTTCAGCGTCGGCGGCAACAGACCGGACGCCACGATTGGGAACTTGGCGATCTGAGCAAAAGCGAAGCCCGACAGCTTTGGGATGACATCGACGTTCTGCTCAGCATCGAAAGCCCAAGCGAGTGCTGGCATCAGAGCGCGCTGCTGACCTTGCTGTTCGGGGACGAATGGCATTATCCCCTCGACGGGAAGGCCGTCGAGGAGAACCACGATTACACCTACCTGCGCCTGATTGTTGAAGCTGTGCAGCAAGCACTGCGCCAACAAAAAGCGGCGCCGGCATTCGAGCCTAGTTACCAGCGCATGTTCATGACGGCAATTGAGAGCCTGGCTGTGATCGACAAAGCCCTGGGCATCTCCGAGGAAACGCACATCGTAGGCGGAGCGGGCCCGGCGCTGCACGAAATCAAGAAGTTGAAGGACGAAAACCAGCGACTCACGGGCGAGCGCGACGCCCTGCAGCAGCGCCTGAACGCAGCGGATCAGCGGGTTGATGAGTTGGGGTCCCAACCGCTCGAAAGCCGCAAGATCACGCTGTCAGGTTGTGAGTTCAGCGAGCATGAGTTGGTCGGTCAAGCTGTTAGAGCTGCGACCGGAACTCACCGGCGCGGCACTCAGCGCTGGGTAGCGATAATGGACGCTTTCTGTTGCGGGTCTGGAGTCGCGCATGCACTCTGCCGTCGATTCGGATTCGATCCTGACGAAATGGTGAAGCCATGATCGATCTCAACAGTCTGTCGCCCGCCGCGCGCTCTGCGGCGATGCGCGGCGGAACCTCTGGCTGGGGTCAGGTTGGCGGTCTCCCTGAACAGGTACGGTACATGGAGCTGCGGCCAAGACGCCCGGGGCGAAAGCCGAAATGCCATTGCGGCTGCGGTACGCCGAAAACGCACCTCGGCATGGCCAATGGTGTCTGCTTAACGAGCGGCTGCGAGCTATCCATTCGACGCTGGATCAAGACGGGCGAACGCCGGGCGGTGACGCCATGATCGCCCTCCCCGCCGCAAGACAACGATCCGAGGGCGGCCGATGAAGCCGCTCGAACTCCTTCAAAGTCAGCCGCTACAGCGGCAAAGGAACAGTCATGCCTGAAATTAAGGATCGGCCGATATTGTTCTCGGCCCCGATGGTGCGCGCCATCCTGGAAGGGCGGAAGACGGTCACGCGGCGGACGGTGAAAGTGCAACCCTTCGACCTGACCTGGTCGAGTCGCGATCATCGCTTCGAGTACGTGTCTGGTCGCAATGAAAACGGCGATGAGGTTGATGGGTTTCACGCCTACACCACCCGCAACGGCGGTGAGTGGAGTGCGAAATGTCCATACGGCCAGCCCGGCGACCGACTTTGGGTGCGCGAAAGCTGGTGGCAGGCCGGCGACTGGCAGGCCACCTACCCAGAGGACGACACGGGCGCCTGGTTCGGCAGTCGGCGGGTTGTTTACTCGGCTGACGGCACACCGCCGAACGAGCCCAATACCAGTTACCCGAACGGATTGCGCAATGGCGCTTACTCTGCAGCAGCACCGAACAAGATATGGCGCCATCGGCCGAGCATCCACATGAACCGCTGGGCCAGCCGCATCTTGCTGGAGATCACCGACGTGCGCATCGAGCGGTTGCAGGAAATCAGCGAGGAGCAGGCCGCGGCCGAAGGCGTAAGTGATCAGGTCGTCGAATCGTTCCGCGTCACCGGCGTTGACCAACCCGCCGGTTTCGCTTTCCGGGATATCTGGACTTCGATCAACGGTGACGAGAGTTGGTCAGCGAACCCATGGGTTTGGGTGATTCAGTTCAAGCAGGTTGCAAGCACTGTCTCTGTCCCAAATCGGCCAACCCTGTTAAAAGCTGAAGTCGCGTAACAGGGCGAGCAAACCCAGGTGCATGGGGTAAAAAAGATACCCCCAGCGGCCAACAGGTTTGATGGTCAAGGTCAGCTTTTTGCTGACCAACCAAAACCCAGCCGCTGGTGCAAAAAAAGCAGCGACGGCGACAAATACCGCTCCGATATCTCCCGACAGCAACACCGTCCTGACCTCCGGGACAAGCATGTTGGCCAGGCAGCACAGCGCACAGCTTGCTGCGACCCAGGCCCAATGTGTGGTTCCCTTACTTCGCAATGCCAGCACCATCACAGCAGGGATCAGTACCCCGACTGCGTGATAGCCGAGCTGGTCATGAAACACGATGGCGAGCGCAGCCCCAAGCGCTCCCAAAAGCAGCGCGGCAGGTGTGCGGTGGTGCACTGCGAGGGCAATGGCCAACGCCGATGACAGCAGCCAGAAAATGTTGAGGTCCTGCCCAAACACTGCGTAGAACATCGGCTGGCTGATCACCCCAAAAAACAGCAGTGACCCCAGATACCTAACGTTGCCCGGGCTATTTAAGGAACCGCGTTGCTGACGAGCAACGTTGCATGCCATCACCAGGCAGAACAGGGGGAACGCCAATCGCCCTGGAATGGTTAGCACCTGCAGTGACGGCCAGATGGCTCGCGAGTGGTCCATGACCATCGTCGCGATCGCCAGCCACTTGATGAGGTCCAGTATAGGAATACGCTTACCGATCGCCTGTGTCTCGGCCGCGATTTGACTCTCGGATCGATCGGATTTTGTGAGGGAGGTATGGTGCATGCGCGTGCCAGTCACCGATGAGTGAGAATCTTGACCACTGGTATTGCAGTAGAATAGCAAGTCATCTATAGCCAGACTAACTTTACCGTGTTGGCCTTGCTCGCTGTAGAGCGGATTGGCCCTATTACCACCGGATCTCCGACGAGATCGAGAGGAGCTTCAGTATGTTGTTACAACTCGCACGCCCGACAAGAATCGTCATGTGGCATGGCGGCCGTCAATGGGACGGGGCGTCGGAAATTCGCCCAGGGCGCAAAGGAGGAACAGAACAGGGCCCAGGCATCTACTGCACGAACCACTATCTCGCAGCCAGAAGATATGCCAAGGAAGAAGGCCAGGTTCGCAAGCTTGAGCTTGAGCCTCGCTTACTGCTCGAATCTGCAGCGTTACCTTTGCAAACCGTTGAAAGATTTGTCCGGGACAACACGCCCAAACGCGTGCACAAGCAGCTGCTCGGTGAGTTGCGCAAAGCAAGTTCAGAAACCGATCTAAGCAAGCGCATTTTGATTGGAGACGCGCCGCACTGCCCTGCCGAGTCAATTTTGAATCTTTGTGTGGCGGCGGAGCTTGCGCACGGAGCACGAGGGCTCGCACTGGCTACTCTTTTCATCGTGAACGGAATTGACGCCAGTCTGCAGCGCATAAACGGTAATGAGGTATGGGGCGTGATTTTCAATCCGGCCTGTATCAAGAGCAACACGCCGGCGGATCCCGATCAAGTCGATGCAGAACAGTATCAGTTGCCGGATCCCTTGCAGTCGCTGGAACAAGGCGCCTGACTGCATGTTGATTTTTGGCATTGCAAACGCATATAGTTCGCCGAGGACCAATTGGAAATCTTGATGAAAGTCGATTTAGCGCAATGCGAACGAGTGCGTGTTACAGCCGATGGCCAGAACGTCCTTGCCTTTATGGACCGGTGCGGCCCCGCCTGCGTAGAGCTTACTTTGGTTGACCAGGATACGCGCAAAGCCTGGTACGCCAAATTCGTTAGTAACTACTCCCCTCGGCTCTATTTTGCCGCGCAGTCGGCCAACTTTATTGCGGAACAGTTCTCCATCAGTGGGGAAGCTGATCGGGTACTGATATCCCGTGTAGCTCAACAACAAACCATTGCGCAACGCAGGGTGAGAGCCTTGAGCCAGGAGAAAGCACGGGCGTTGTTCGACGCGGCATCCACCATTCCAGACATCGAACTGGAAGATGATTGGCCTGAAGCAGTTCTTGAACTGGCCTACGGAGTTGACTGGAGAGCGCGCTATCCAAAACTTCGCGATCCTGCGTTTGAGACACTGCTTCGGCATGTGAAATTACTTCAGCAAGCGCTTGATGCTTGTCCTACCTAATGCCGTGGAACCACCGCCTGGCACCTCGGCATCAGGCGAGTCGAAGGTTCGCCCGGGCGCCCATCACACGCAGGCCCCTTCCTGCCCCGAGCGACAAAACGATCTCTCGCATCCGGCGCTCCAGTCTTTCAACGAATTGAAGGTTATCGATTTCAAACAGCCGCGACACACTGCGGGCGTTCTGATGAGACCACCACTCGTTGCGCACCAGGTTCACGCTCAGCAGATGCACGGGAGCACTTTCCGAATGGATCGCGTGCACCACTGTGACACGCTCGCCAAAGGTAAATGCTTCCGGTGCAACAGGCAACGCAATCACGCACTCCTTGCCGGTTTCGTCATCCAGGAGCTTGACGCCGATGCCGTGTTCGTCTGGTTTAGAAACCCAGATGATCACCCCAGTAATAGCGGCAAACCGAATGACGGTTTCACCATCGTGAAGCGACCGGTCGACAGGTGAGGAGTGGAATTGCAGAACATTGCCGCACGCATTGATTGATGCGTTTGCGGGCGCCGAACCGACCCAATGATTCTTAGACGTTACGCGTGCAGCGCAGAGATGATTGGAGGTGAAATGCGTTTTAGCTGTATTTCGCCAAGCCCTGGTGCTCACCGGTAGAACTTTATCCATAAAGAGGCGCTTTAACTGCTGGTAGCGGAAGAATGATGGCTCGTTGCCATCTGTGAACTGTCGCACAGTTTACGCATCGGAGGAATCAAATATTTCGATGGATAGCGAACTTTTGACGTTAGAAAATTGTCATATCACGCCTTGAAATTTGGATCCAACGAAATTTTCCGCTTATAGTCAGAGAAAGATAGCGATTTTCAATCTAATAGATCGGTCTATCTGATGGAGCTGTGAATGGCTTGAGTTTCCAACAATGGTGCCTCGGCGTACTTTACGTCCGATCGGCGCCGCCGCTTGGCGTGGCCGGAGTTTGACAGAGGGGGAATGTCCGGACCTTCACCGCAGATGAATAAAGGCAGGGATGTCTTCACCTTAAGCCTCGCTCCGTCGTTCCACGCCAGGTTGACATGGTAGATGTACCCGCCGCGGTAGATGTATGCCAAATCTGGGACAGGGCTCAAACGCATGAGCGAGGAGAGTCTCGATATGTCACGTTGCGCCGCGGCGTGCCGCTCCCCCTCATCCTCCATAATTTTTCCAAGGGCCTCGATCAGGATTGAAGGGTGGCGCTTTTTCACGATGTGCTGGATGGTTTTGCAGAAGGAGATCTTGCGAGGCGGACTTCCCTGGGCGCCCTCAAGCATTAGGGGGCGAACGGCGTACCGAATGCGAATGCGTGGTTCCCCTAGTGTCGCTGAAACGGCGTTCCAGATACCGTCTTTAGGGCGAAGGGATTTCCAGTGTACGAGCTGGCCACCTCCCAACTCCATACCAGTCGGCAGTCTCGACAAATCCGCGCGCTTCAGTTTCCGCAATGGCAGGCTGACGGCATCAAGCTGCGCCCGGGCGGCCTGCGCCGCGGAAACGATTGAAGCGGCTTCCGCCGGCAAGAAAATGGCTCCGGTCACGCGAAATGCGGCTTCATCCTCAACGTCCAGGGAGCACAACGCGCGCCGGAGTTCGGTTGGGGGCTCTGAACTTCGCTGAAAAGTCTTAAGGCCGAATTCGCCAAAGAGCCAGCCGCCCGCATGATGCTCTTCGCAACATTTCAGCAAGGCTTCCTGGGCGCCTTTCCACTGGTCAAGTGCAGCGCGCAGATCACCGATCTGAGCCAGCAAGAGTGAAATGGCGATCGAGGTTCCGGAACTATTGTCGGCCATTTTGCTTTCATTCTTCGTCCTAGGCGATCTGAGGCAGATTACATGCGAACGAAGAACCAGGCCACTTTGACCTGGTTCGAGCGCCGATCCCGAACTCTGTTCGACAATCAGGACGCCAGTGAGGACTGGCAGATTTCTGCCACCCAGCAGACTGGGTCAAAATCCCAGGGCGCCCCGGGGTAGCGTTGATTCCAGTGAAAGGCATATTCCGTCCAGTTCTCGTAGCCTTCGGCACGGATAGTGGTGTCCGAAATCAACTCAAGAGGCTCGACTTTAACGGCTGCAATTCGAGCCTTGCCCACTGGTTTCGAGCGACTGAAGCCCTGCAGCAGATTCACGTCGACACAATCGCCAGCCTGGCCAATCGGGCATTGCGCAACCAATTCCTGCGATGTGACGAAGACCCCAGATCCTGCAGGCCATTCGTAGCCTCTTTCGGTTGGTGCCAGGTCAAACAGCGACTGCTGTTCCCCGCGGGCCACCATTTGACGCTGCGCAAGGCCCACGCCGATTGGAATCCGCAGAATGATGCGACCAGCGCTGTCTAACTGTCGGGCACGTTGCTCGTCCAAAACAACAGGCAGGCTCACGATACTGCCTCCCCTGCGACCAGCCGGCGGCTGCCGTCAGTGTGCATCTTGCTGACGACACCACGCAGTTCCAATTCCTCAAGGATACGGGCAGCCCTGTTGTAGGCAATTTTAAAGTGCCGCTGTAGCGCACTTGTGCTCGGACGATCCTGGCTGCGTACAAACTCCACCGCGGCCGGGTAGAGCTCGTCGCTTTCGTCAGAAGCGGCGCCAAAATCGGTATCGACACCAACATCGACATTTGTTGCCGGATCCATCGCCTCCTGCGGAAGCTCCTCCCCCCCCAAGGCGCCGAGGAGCAGCGGCAGAAAATCGCTCAAGGTCAGCATCATCAATGCAAAACTTGCCGCCAACTGGCCCAGCGCGTCATCACCGCCATCCTGCTCAGCCTGATCCTGAAGCAAGTCTTCAAACTTCAGACGCTTGATCACCATTTTGTCGTCGAGGACAAAAGACAACTTGTCCTGCCATGCCACAGCCAGCTGAGTGACGACCTTGCCGGTGTTCAGGTGCATCTGCAGCTCTTCGCTCGTCAGGTCCTGGCGTTTGCACCGGACGATCCCACCATCCTCGTGCGTATCGCGCAATTCGCATTCATCGAGCACGAAAAAGTCTTCGGCGGCCTTCTGGGTCTTTAACCAGTCGGTCATGGTTGCTGAGGGCGAAATCTTCACTGTCGCCGGCCGCACCGGCAGCGTGCCCAAGACCTCACGAAGTGTGGACAGCAGGTCCTCGGCACGTTTCGGGCTTGGCGAATTGACCAGGATCAGACCCAGCTTGGGTGCGATCGCGGCGAACGTTGACGATCGGCGAATAAAGGCGCGAGGAAGAAACGCTTGCACGATCTCGTCTTTGATTTGGTCGCGCTCCTTTTTGTAGACCTTTCGCATCTGCTCCGTCTCGATCTCCTCTACCTTTTCGGCCACCGCGTCACGGACCACACTACCGGGGAGAATGCGCTCCTCTTTGCGCGCACCCACCAGCAGAAAGTCGCCACCGACATGCACGAGAGGGGCATCGGCGCCTTTCCCGAAGGGGGCAACGAAACCGTAGGTTGTCAGCTCCTGGCTTTCGCATGCGCGGGCGCGTTTGGAGGCGAGCGCCTGTTCCAGCGTCTCGGCGTCGAAAGCCAGGTTTTGGGTGAGGCGGTAAATGAGGAGATTTTTAAACCACATGGCCATGTCCTGAGTTGGTAAGTTTGCTAACGCAATATCAATAGCAAAACATTAGACTAAATAGCAAGCCAAGAGTAAATTTGCTGTTATCCCCTCCCTGAGAGCGTTCACATGCGATCACCCAATCAAAACGCAGGCCACCAGCCACAAAAATGGCTTGATCAACTCCCGCATGACTTTCTGACCCACCGCAACGCCTGGCGCCAGGCGTTTGAACGCCTGATCGAACTGGAGCCGGAAAGTCATCTGCCTGACCAGGATGAAAAAGGGTTCTGGAAACACGAGTTGAACGCGCTCGATATCGCCTATCGAGAGCTAGATCTTCTCGCCGAAGAGGTGCAGGCCGATGGAGCCTGGGTTGAACGGTTGCCCCATGATTTCTTGAGCCACCGCAATACTTGGCGCCAGGGGCTGGAGCGCCTTATAGAACTCGAACCCGAAAGCCACCGACCTGACGAGGATGAAAAGGGGTTCTGGAAGCACGAGCTCAACGCGTTTGATGTCGCGTATCAGGAGCTCGATTGCGTCTTGGCCGAGCCAATTGGCATGGCGCCCTCACCCGCTATTCCCCAGTAGCCTTTCCTGAAGCGTGGAGATCGCACCATGAAGAAGCTCATTCCCCCGGCCCTGATCCTGACGATTCTCACCGGGTGTTCCAGCATTCCGCCGCAATACCAATACACGACCCGATACGGTGGCGTGGGCGCGCTAGCAGGCGCGGCCGCCGGAGCAGTCATCAACCATGATAATCGCGGGCAAGGCGCAATCGTTGGCGGTGCGCTCGGCGCCGCCGGCGGCGCCGGATACGGTTATTACGTTGATCAGCAGGAATCAGAACTGCGATCGAAGATGCTGGGCAGCGGCATCACGGTTAAACGCGACGGTGACAAAATCAATCTCATCCTGCCTGAGAACATAGCGTTCCAACCTGGTGGCTACCGCCTCACCGCCCAAGCCCAGCGCGCACTTGATGAGGTGGCCACATCGCTCCAACGCTACCCGGGTAGCTCCCTGGTCGTCACCAGTTCGACAAACGCAAGCAAACCGCATGCAGGTGCAGATCAACTGTTCGGGCAACGTGCCGCTGCACTCACAAGCTACCTGATGGCCAAGGGGGTTGAGCCATCCCGGGTCAGCATTCAAGCGAGTGTTGAGCACGAGACAAGCCGCACGATCGCTCGCAACTCAACATACCAGGTGCAGCCGGCTAACATTCAGCAACAGGTGCAGATGCAGCAGGCCCAACTGGCGCAACAGCGGCGCCAGTATCAGTACACGCCGACGCCGGTGTACCAGGCCCCCTATACCGCAAGCGCGTCGACGCGCGTTTTAAGCAACACCATCATGCAAGGCATCTCGCAGGCCATTTCGAATGGACCGGCCGCAGGATTGAGATCCGGTGCGGCCACCGCGGCTCGCGGCGCAAGCCAGGAGCTCAACCGCGGAATCAACGGCGCTGTTCGTGACTTCCAGTACAACAGTTTCGATCGTTAACCCCTCGCCCCTGCCGGGGCGGCGCGCGGCCGCGTCCGGCATAGTTATGCCAAACAATGCCTGTCCTCTCCAAAGTATGGGTAATTACCACTAATCCAGATTCCGCCTGTTGACCTAATCACCCTCCTGCGCGAGGTTCATGGGTGGACAGGAGCACGAGAATTTATGGGTTAGTGGTAATTGAAACTCCGCGCACACCAGGCTTTATAATTTGATTGTCAATTATTTACGCTGCTATATTATCGCAATGATGTTGTTAAATTTATTTGCGTAAGGTGTGCCATGAGACAACCCAACTTCCAAGGGAATGCGCGCCCTGACGCGCTTGATCTGACTTCACTCTATGAATTCGATGAACTGGTCATCATCGGCGATAACGACCAGGTCATCGGGCTTCAACTCGCCCCTGAGGCAGTCGCCCACGGCATCGACCCGATCACCCTGTCTGGACGGTTCATCTATGCCGACCTCAAAAACAATCGTGCGTACCCAATCACCATGGGGCCCCTGCCAGAATTTGTAGTCCAACTGCCGACCTACGAGGTTCACGAGATTTCGTACTGTCTCGCCGGCAAGACGCACGCCAACAGCGAGCTGTCCCTGGGCAGTTACCACTCGCCGGCAGCAAGACACCAGGTTTCGAATGCACTACGTGCCGTCAATCAACCTAGCCAACCGCAACTATCAAGTGCCCTCGCCTCCGTTTTCCGAACACGCCATGGTGACCGTGTACTCACCGAGTTGACCTCTGACCTCGCGGAGGGTCTGCCTGGCTCTACCGCCTCCGGTCGAGTTCGCCACCTCGTGGTTTCTGCCCTGGAAAGCCTGTGCTCCCATCTGGATGCGATCACCCCACTGGCTCCACGGCTTGCCGCGGCGAATATCGAAGATGCAGACCATTACCCACAAACCGGCCCCGGCCACTGACCAGGAGCATCAGATGCAAATTCAACCATCTGCTGCCGGCGCTGATGCCGGCACTGCCGTCATCACAACGGAACAACTCCTCGGCATGCCTGAGGACCAGTACATGTCCATTCCACAGTTGCAGTTTTTCGAATCGCTCCTGCAACGCGAGCTCGGCGAGGCCCGCGAACGCCACGGCCAAGCACGTCAAACCATTCAAGACAGACCTGCGATCAGTGACGTTTCTGACTGGGCCAGCGCTGAAGAAGAGCGAGCGTCCGCATTGAGCCATGCCGAACGAAATCAGCAGCTGTGCCGCAAAATCGCCAGGGCACTTGAGCGTATCCGCGAAGGCTCGTACGGCTGGTGTGAAGTAACTGGCGAGCCGATCGGACTCAAACGCTTGTTGCTGCGTCCCACCGCTTCACTGTGCATTGAAGAGAAGCAGCGCCAGGAAGCCAAAGAGCAGCATCACTACAAGGCACGCGGTGCCGCTTAACCATCCCCCAACCGCATGGAGCACGTCATGCTTATCGAAACCAGCAATCGCTTGCAGCGCCTTGAGCGCTGCGCCCAGGCTCTTCAACTCAGTCCTGAACCCGACGAGTCAAAGGCCGAACTTTTGACTCACATTGCCGGCTACACCACGGTACTGAAGGGTGTGGAAGCCGAGCAGACCACAATCGGAAATGCGGACGTCGTTGCCGCCGTCGTTACCATCGACGAGTTCTGCGAACTCGTCGAAAAACACACGCAGCCGGAGGCCTGAAATGTCGGTTTCTAAAACAGTTCTTCAAGGCGGTGCCCGGGCGCTTTTCAAAAAGGTGACCGACCTGTTTCACGGCAGTAGCACCCTGCAGGGTGTGGTGAGCAGCGGCGCCAAGTCGCTCAGCAAAGACTCCCCCGACAAGGCATCTACCGTCGGCGCCCTGGTCGACATGTTCAAGGACAAAGGCATCGCAATGGTCCAGGACAAACTCCTCGGCGAAACGAAATCGGGACTGTTGCGTTCCCTGCTCTCCTCAAGCTCAACCTCCGGCGGAATGTTCAGCAAAGTGGTAGGCCCGGCGCTGGCCGGCGCCGTCGCACTTCTGACCAAGGTGACGTCAGTGCTGCAGGGCCTGGGTTCAACGCCGGAGCAGAAAGCCCAGGGCACACCTCTCGCCTCGCTAATTCAACCTGCCACGGCGCCGATGCCAGTGCCTGCAGCGGGCACGCCCTTGACCGGATTGATCACTGCGGGATCAACCGTGACCATGCCTGCGGTTGACCCTGCATACACAGCCTGGGCTAAACGCGATCGACAATCTTTGTCGGAATTCACCCACACCGAAACCCAGCTACGCGAAAAAACCAACGTGATGCGCCTGCTCGAAACAGATGTGCGCAACGACCCCCACAATGCCGAGGCGAAACGATTGCTTGACGTCGTGTCGCGAGACGTCACCAAGGCGCAGGAGATGCATCACAAATCGATCGATGATCGAGTGGCCGTCGAACAGGCAGGCAAACAGTTCAATCTTCCCGAGCGCTCCGCGCAGCTCTCCTCGCCAATTCCAGCCGACTGGAACCGGCCGAAGGAGGATGCCTATATCCCTCCGTCCTGGGATCAAAACGACGGCCCTGGCCGCTAATCAGGTTGGATCGCGCGGTGGCAGCACCGCGCGTCAAACCCAAGCATCAAGTGGAGGAAGCATCGTGCGCAAGGACCCTTTAGAACACGTCAATGAAGGCGTAGAACACCAACAGGAGCCTGAGTTTGCCCCGGAAGTGGTGGCATTGCTGGAACAGGATAAGGCCCTTAATGCTGGCCAGCACTCGATCATGGACACATGGCTGGCATTAAAGGCCGAAGCCGAGCGCCATGGGTATGTCGCCCGACTCGTCCTGCCGTATGACATGGACAATCTGGAGATTGAATACACCGACCCGCAAGGCGTGCGGACCAACATATTTTCGATGCTGTTCGCCGCAGGAGAAGTGCGTACCACTCAGGATGGACTCGTGCTTTTTAACATGCCTGACGACCTCCCTGACGACATCGAAGATCCGCTGAGCTTGGTGCCCGACAGGGACACATCTAACAACATGAAAGACCAGACCGCTTTTCTACGAAGCTCAATTGAGTGGCACAAAAGAAAAGGGGAAAGACTTGGCAATGAACAGGATTTCCAAAGTGAAGATCCTCAGTTGGATCACGAGGGGCCTTGATTGGCCTCTTTTTTTGCCAATGATTAAGGACCCATCATGAGTTTCGAACAACCTTGGTTACTCACACCTGTTCAGTTCAGCGAGATCGCTTTGTTCCACGGGAGTTGCGAACCTTGGCGTACTCCAGAGCCACAAGGTGGCGGCTACGATGAGGTTTTTTGGACCGCCGAAGATCCGTTGACGGCTCAGATTTACATTCCAACATGGCACGGCGAGATGCTGTTTAGCATCGATGAATATCGGCTGGCCGAATCCATCATTCCCGATACCAGCAGTTTTCTCTGGGGTATCGCTGAGCAGCTTGGCGCGCGCGCGGTGATTCACCGCAGTGACGCCCTTGGCCGAGCAGAAAGCTGGAGCTCAACCGGGAAAGACATCACCTACGGCGATATCAAGGCACATTTGCACAGCCTGGGTTACACCGGGGCCGGCTACAGCAACGAAAATTTTCGTGTGAAAGACGCGTACAAAGCTCAGCCGGACGGTTCAAAGATCAAAGTGCCGATTCCGGCGGCGACATTCCCTCTCGGGCGCCTGGTGATGATCCCCAGACCACCACAACAGGACGATATCGACTTCAGGGAAGGCCGAGATCCAGATCTCACAGAAAAGCAGTACCACATGATCGACAGGTTCCGGGCCGCTTTCGCCCAGGGAGCACAGTCGATTCGAATCAACGATTTTTGTCAGTCACCTTACATGGGCAACGTTGGCCACACCTCGATCGGCTTTCATAGCGACACCATGAAATCGCTCAGCGACGCCGGTCTGGTCCGTATCATCCCAGCCACGCATCGAGACTTTGCGGGCAGCTGGTCGAAATATCCCGATGACTTCCTTACTGAAGACTTCCTACAGTGGCATTTCGGCGAAACAGTCAGGGCGTTAGCGCTAGGCCAGGAAGTACCGGCTGAAGTTATCGACGCTCACCAGGTCCGTCTTGATCAAGTGCTCGCCACTGCCCAGGGCGAAGATCCCTTTCTAATCACGGTTGGGCTCGACAGCCTTAATCTCCCGCAGCCTGCTGCAGGGCTGAACGATGCTCGGATCGCCGAACTGACCTGGGAGATAGAGACCAACAGTTGGCAGCAAGGCGGGAGTTTCAGCGTTAACAGCTTGGGTGGTCTTCACTATTGCGGTGAGCCCGAATTTATTGAGGCTGTAAGGCAGAAGGGTTACTGCGTCCCCGTCAAGGCGACCATGCTGGACGGTGATGGCCGCACGGTAACGTGCGCAATGATCGCCGATGCCACTGCCCTGGCACGCGAGCCGGCAGTTGTCGATCTGTCGTACCCATGATCTTTAATCGAGGAGAATCTCTGGCGACAGATCGAGGCAGCGCGGCAGGACATCGCCTGAACCGTTTCAACCTTCGTGCTGAATGCCGACAGCGAGCTTGTCGTCCCGTAGGCCGAGGAACACAGCGTGTCGCACTTTTCCGGAGGGGGTGATTTCTGCGAATTTGACCTCGCACAGTAACCGTGGCTCCAACCACACCACGCTCAAGCCCTTGCGGATCACTGGCACCCGGGTCAGCGGACAGGTGTCGCGCTGCAGCTCGACCAGGCGTACGCGCAGACCGGCCAACTTGCGGCTGCCCAGTCCGGACTGCACCCGGCCGGCATACAGAAGAACATCATCCTCATCGTGTAATGCGAGCAACAGTGATCCTATGCCCCCAGCGGCACGGGTGAAGCCCACGATGACGAACTCCTGACGGTTCGCACATTTGAGCTTGATCCAGGAGCCATCCCTTTCAGGGTTGTAGGCACTGCCTGCACGCTTGCCGACCACCCCCTCCATGCCCATCGCGCAAACATTAGCCAGAAGGTCGCGGGGATCCACATCGAAGGCTTCGGAAAAGCGCACATGCTCCAAGGGAACGCGCCCGATCAGCTGCTGCAGCAGTGAGCGGCGCCGCTCGACAGGTGCGTCGCGCAGGTCGCGCCCGTTGTGATACATCAGGTCGAACACAAAGAACACCAAGTCATCAGTCTTCCCGGAGCTGAACGCACCTTGCAATGGATGAAATATCGGGCGGCCGTCTTCGTCCTGGGCCACTACTTCACCGTCCAGCCAGGCCGTGTCCAGTTCAAGCTGGCTCAGTTCTGCGGCAATGCGGCGCAGCCGCTTTGTCCAGTCGTGGCCATTGCGAGTGAACAAGGTGACTTGGTCTCGTATCCGTGCGGTGAAACGGTAACCGTCGAATTTTATTTCGTATAGCCATTCGCCGGCAGGGGGAGCGCTGGCCAGCGCAACCAATTTAGGGGTGATCTGTTCGGGCATTGGATCAGTGCCCGATAGTTTCCGCTTGGCCATGCCCGGCTCCCATCTGCTGTCATCATCAGTGTAGATGCAACGTATAGAGCCTAGACTTCAGCGTTCTTGCAGGACTTCGATTTGGTGGCTGTGCGCAGCGTCGGCCAGCTCGCGCAGTTCCCGCGCCTCGCCGGCATCGATCAGACCTTCGGTTTTCATCATGTCGACACCACGTCGCAGTTCCTTGTGCCAGGCGTCGAGATTCCCACCAAGAATCGTGCCCGCCAGCAGTTCGTGCCAGTCGGCCAGGCGCTGGGCTTTTTCGTCGATGACGGTCATACAGGCGTTCCTTGTGGAGACGGTTGGGTAGATCGGGCCGCAGGTCTTGCTGCCGGTACAAAACCATCGCCGCCACAAACCTCACACGCCGGTTCAAGGCGCCGCGGTGCCCGGCCGTTACACCAGCAGCCATCGAACGGGGATGCGTCAACCAGCACACGAAGCGGTCGGGCTAGCGTGTGATTGCCTTCTGTTTCGGCCTTCACACAGGCCTCAAGCACGGCCCGGTATTCTTCGACGTCAGTAATCGGTGGAATCGTCATGGTTTGCATTCTCCTAATCATAAAGGGGATTTACCCTCTACCGCGCCGAGCTACATAATAGCGGTATGCGTTGCTCGACCTGGAACCACTCCCCTTTGGGCTCGTACATCGAGAACGGCAAATAAGTGTCTTCGAGCAACAAGTGCTTGAAGGCTGGGAATGCCATGTGAGGATCAAAGATCGCCAGGTCGAGTGTCGGATGCCTGAACGCAACGACCCAATGCCACTTGTTGAACGCGCCGCGCCAGTCGTCACGCACCTTGAGCACGCCCAGCCCGTGAAACTGGTCCCAACCATTCCAACGCTTCGCGTCAGAAAGCAGTCCCACACTGGCGATGGCCATGTGCATCTCCCGGGACGACGTGGAGAAAGCCGCCCTGTGCGATCGCCGTATGCCCAGTCCAATATTGATGAATTGAGCACGCGCCTCAGCAAAGCTCATTCCACTGACCATGGCCAAACACGCAACACCACAGCCGTAAGGATCGCTCTCGGTCTGCGTCAGCTTCTGAATGCCGCAGTGCAATTGCCACTGGCCAGGATCAGGGATCAACGAACAACCATTGCCCGCGAGTGGCCGCATCACCTCAGCTTGCTCTCGCAATAGGGTCATGCTCTGCAGAGAAGTATCGCCCATTATTCGCCTCCAGCGCTCTTCCGTCGCGTGGGCGCCAAATGAACGTCAGTCCAAAGTCCATGGCGAAGCCGCGAAGGTACTCCAGCGGTACGCCGGCGCTGTACTTTACCCCCTGTTCGCCAAAGTGTTTTATGACCACGGCCTTGACGCCGCCTGTGGCGGAATAAAGCCGTTCGGTAATCGCCAGCGGACCTTCAACCTTGAACATGAATTCGTTGAGAAGGCCTTCTGGGACGCCATTGGCCTCTGCCTGAATCTCTGTATCAAACCAGCCAATCATTTGGTCATCTTTGTCGAACATCTGTGATTCCCCTGGTACTCGAATAAGGTCACGATTTATTTGATATGAAGCCCATTCCCGCAGCTTGTCGACCTCGTAAAACAAGAGGGCCGGTCTACTGCCAAAGCTGTCACGGCCGATCACATAATGACCTTGCGAATCTTGGCCTGAACCCTCGTACCAATGTTGCCCTTTCGCCCAAAGAACCTGGTCAGAGGTCATGCTCTTGCACCTTCTAACTTCGAGAGTATTGTCAGTCCCAGTCATCACCCACCTCGGCCCCCATTTTCACAGCCAGCCACTCAATCATCCTGGTGCTTATGAGCTGTTCCCTCAAACGCATACGAGTCGGTCTGCTGGTGTAGGGCACTTTTGGCCACTCCACGTTGATTACGACTTTCCGCGAGGCAATCTGCTTTTTGAGCCAGGCATGCGCACGACCGACTTCACTGGAGGCTGGGATAGACGCATTCCTGTAGCCCTTCAATTGACGAAGATACAGATGGTGAATGGTTGGCTTTTTTAACCACTTGGTCAGCCCGAATTCAGCGGTAGCCAGGGAGGCACCGTTTTTCCTGAACGACACTATTCGGCTGTGTCCGCTGTAGCAATTCCCGCTGTAACCACTGACGCAATGCGACATGGCTTTGCCCTCAAGCCCCAGCTCATCAGGCAACAAAAGCTCCACTATTTCGATACCCGTGGGCTCATGCAGAAGCGCACCAGGCAGCATCGAAATCCAAGGTCGATCGCCTTCGTCCGGATTTGCTTCGTCGTCCTTTGACAGCTCCAGACTCAACCGCGCCTGAACCTCGTGCCACTCCGCACTGACATTCAGCAGACGCTTGAGGGTCCACTTGGAAGCCGGGGCGCTATCAAAGCGCAACTTATGCAATTCCAAGTCACGGAGATCGGCGGTTCGCCCGCAAATCTCTGTCCACTCACTTGCCGACCAAGCGGGCAATCCCGCAAGAAACGGGACAATCTGCTCCCGACCGAACATCCACCCAAGATCAGTTGGCAGACGCCAGAATAACTCGCGCCAGGCTGACCACTCAGACTTCCCGCTTGGTCGGCGATTACCCAGTTCAAACCCGCGAAGCACCACCTGCAGCGGATTAATCCAACCGTTACTTCCGATATGCGTGAGAGCGGAACCTACATGCCGAGGAGACATGCGGCCGGCTGATTTGATGAACGACTCAGAGCGCTCATAAAACAATGCCAGCTGAGGGGCGATGCTCTTACCCTCATCCACACCCACCCCCACCGATTCAGCAAAGGCTCTCCCCTCAGCGATCTCACTTATCCCGTGTCGGAACTCATTATTGTGGCTGCTGAGCACCACGATCGGGAGGATGACCGGATACGCCCGGATTGCCTGGATTCTCCGTTCCACGTCACCGGCGGTGATCCAGTTGTACACGGTCGCCGTTGGGCATCCTATTCCACGAATTGCGCGCAGAGCATCTGGGTTGAGAAAGCTGCAGAAGCGTTTCAATACGCCTGCACTCATCCTCATGTAGTACGCCCTGCGCGGTCGCGCATAACGCATGTCCCGTGTCGGCCCCTCATTGATCCCTACGCACACGTCTCCGTACATTGCTCGATAAGCCAGCTCGCCGAAGGCCTTGCTGTAGGTCGTCAGACTGTCAAATGAGTTGACGGGCTCAATGACCTCCTCGCATGCCTTCTTGATTTTTCTGATGATCCTCTCAGGCCCGAACTCATCGGGATTCGACATAGGCAAATCAATGAAGGCCTCGCCGTACTTCATTCGGTTGCGCCTAACCTTTTTCGGGATCAATTTTCGGGAGTGGATCCGCTTGCCATCGAACAGGTACACAACGTCCTCAAACCGACACGCCGCGTGCACCACCCCTTTGATCTCGGCCGAGATACACCAGAATCGCCATTCGCGGCAGCGCGTCACGTACCGAAGTATGAAGCGTTCCCTCGCAGGCCCTTTCACCTTGAAGTGGTCTGCCCAGGTTCGGGCCACCGCTGCGATCTTATCTTCCGGCTGCGTGGCAACACCGTTGAAGCTCGACTCGAACTGCGGGGTAAGACCGCCCGATACATCCATCATTTCTTGATCGCCCTCAGAAGTGACCAGGCCACTCACCACGACCAAGTCCGTGTCATCGAAGAGAAGGACTGTGTTCGTACGCGACTGCCATCACGAAATCATAATTTTAGATAGTCGATGCTATATTATCGACACTATCAAATAATTATTTTGGTGACCAGCGATGGCGGTGTACGTCGACGACATGCGAGCGCCCTTTGGGCGGATGGTGATGTGCCACATGGTGGCCACGACTGACGAAGAGCTTCATGCAATGGCCGCCGCGATCGGCGTCGCTCGCCGCTGGCACCAGGCCCCACCCAGGCACGCGAGTCACTACGACATTGCACTGAGCAAAAGGCAGCTCGCCATCAAAGCCGGCGCGATCGAGATAACCTGGAGGGAGGCAGGGACGATGATGATGCGACGGCGGATTACCGGATCGATGGGGGAACCGCATGAGGCCTATGAGTGGTGCATGAACTATCGCCATACAACTGCCACAGCCCCCGCATTGCAGAGTCCATCCCCAGAACAGTTATAGGTAACCCGGTTTTGAGGCTTTGTTTTTTACTATTTCATCGCACTCATATCATGATTTTTCCGGCTAGGCCGATCAGTAGGGCTTGTATCGGAAACCATTATCCAGAAAGGCAAACTCAATTGAATTCACCCGAGTACTTCAACCCAACAACCAATCAGAATCTCAAGTCCAATCGCTTCGCCGAGCATTGGAGTATTCTGTGCCTACTACTAGCTCCGCTGGCCTATTTTGGCTATCGATATATCGCTGATCATGTTTCCGTGCTAGCAGGCGCGATGCTTTATTACGCATACAGCATCCCTATTGTGTACGCACCCGCCCTTGTGTTTCTAGGAATGATGTTCTTCATCCAAAAGAAAGTCCTATTTCGCGAGTTAACTCTTGTTGGCAATTTCTGTTGGAAGGACCTTGTTTACGGTCTTTCGGCGGTGACCATCCTTTATGTCGCGGTGTATCTAACGGCGCACCTGCTGGGCAATCCCCGAGAGCCGAGCATGGTTTTGTTATACGCCTTCAAAACCAATTCTCAGATTGCCATTCTGCTGTTCACCGTCTTATTGCTTCCCCCCATTGTTGAAGAATTACTGTACCGGCACTTCATTCTGACGAGTGTTCCGGTATTCAAGGGAAAAGTCACACCAGCACTCGCGATACTGATCACCGCCGCATTGTTTTCTCTGGTGCACAAGTATGAGTACCAACTAACTTACATTTCCCTATTTCTGGTGGGCATTATATTTGGAGTCGCCAGAGTTCGTTCGAAGGGCTTGCTCCTACCGATTATGCTTCACATGTACGCCATCGGATTCGTGCTGCTGGGCGACCAGGTTGCCAAACATATCGAGATCGCTCAACAACTGGGCCGCTGATCCCGCCCCGAACACACGCAGGACTAGGACGGCGCAAAGAACCGCGGGTGTTTAGCGTTGAGCACAACACGACACAAGGATTATCCTCCACTTAGCCCTGCAGCATCCCGCTGAAAGGGCTGACCAATGAGGCCTTAAACATGATGAAAGATGGCGTAATTGAACACTGCGAAGCCGGTATCAACACGGTGTGCGACACGATATTGCTGCTAACCGCAGCCGGCCAGAAAGTCGAGCACGCTGTGGAAGCAGCCCGGATTCTCACCCTGCAGTCGGTGAAAGATACCCTGGAAGAGAAACTCGGCAACCGAAGCGCATCGGAGATCACCCACACCCTGGCGAAGGAAACCGCTCAGGCTCCCGCACCAACCCCTCAGCCCCAGACCGTAGATTGATCTGCAGCACCGGCCGGGAGATCACAGATTGCAGGCGATCTTCCGAGCCGACCATCGCCTAACCTCATGATTCTGGGCGTGCAACCAATTTGAGAAGAAGTAAACCCCCGCTTTTGCCTTGATCACCCTCCGGCCGCGTAGCGGCGCGTTACATGGCCTGGCGCAGCCAGGCGACTACACATACCAAAAAATACAATGTGGTCTGGGCAACCTTTTTAGGTCGGTCTGGACAACCTCATTTGGGCATTGAAATCAATCCAGCTCTCCTGATCGACTGGGGCAACCTCTACCTGGTCTTCATCGACAAACCAGAATGCATGCCGCGGGGGACGGCCAAAAGTAAAGTGCACACGCGCACGCCCTTCGATCATCTCAGCCTTCATCACGCTCACCTCTGGCCACAGTACCTGGGCGATCTCTGCGGCCTCATCCAGGACAGCCTGCACCAAGGCCCGATTGCCGGTGAATTTTTCCTCGCAGGCAGATGTGCAAAACACTTCACTGCCGCTGACAACCAACTTATCGACGGCTGTGATCATCTCTCGGCAGCAGAAGCACTGCGCGCTGAGTCCATGCTCCACCATGACCGACCAAGGAATCCGGCCAGACTGCGCATATTGATCAGCCCAAGGCGCTCGCTTGCATTCGGCTGAACCGTCCGGGCCCGAACAGACCAACGCAGAGAGCATCTCACGAGCTTGGTTTGTTGAAATGGCGAACACCACTTCGCGCTGCTGGCCCGTAGCCTCGTAGGCGAGGAGCAGGCTTTTTGATTTAGCCATGGACGAAACTCGCGGGGGGCGATGAGAGCGGCGACGATCCAAGGATCCGGGCTGAGTGTACCGACATAGTGTCTCCAATGGGCCTAACGGGAATTTTGGCGGCTACGCCTATCCATGCCAATGCTTTCGTGTATGCTAAAGCATATACGTTATTTTGTCCGCCCGTAAGAGCAAGTCCGTGAGATCCGAGGAGACAACGATGGCCACAAAGGCCCAGTTTGACGACGCCGCCAAACGTTTACTTGGCGAAGAAAAGTATTCCAACCTGCTCAACTCAGGATTTACACGCCCAGATTTCTGCCGGGAAATTGCCCAGGATGAATTCGTGGCCAACTTGTTCGAAACCCCAACGAAGCAGGTTGATCTTGAAACTATTCGCTACGTTGCTGATCGCCTCTGGAAAGGTGATGGCTGCACCGGGCTAACTGAATAGGGAATAATCCCCTGCACACAGTGCCGTGACCACTAGGAATACCCTCATGAGCAAGCAGCCTCCTCCGCTATCGTGGCGCATTACACCCGAACAGGTACTGGAAGCGTTGCGCTTTTACGGCGGCAAAGAGCTACAGGCAGAACAGACCAAGCTTTCCAGTACGGCCACGCAGCTTGAAAA
The DNA here is from genome assembly GCF_058792515.1 of Pseudomonas sp. MT92. Taxonomy (NCBI): domain Bacteria; kingdom Pseudomonadati; phylum Pseudomonadota; class Gammaproteobacteria; order Pseudomonadales; family Pseudomonadaceae; genus Pseudomonas; species Pseudomonas sp. MT92. The sequence continues at coordinate 121,240 of NZ_JBXAFA010000016.1, read as the reverse complement.
GCTCAACACCGGAAAACTTGCCCAGTTTCTCGATCAAGATGAACGAGAAACTATCCAGCGCGCCGCGAAGCTGGTTCGCGAGTTGAATATTCGCGTGGAGCATGCCAAGGAGATCAAGGTTCGCGAGGAGAAACGCCTGGAGCGTGAGCGCGAAGCCTATTACGCCGCGGCCACCCGAGCAGTCAATGGACGCTTCCCGGGAATACCCACAGATGCCGTGGATTTACCGGAAAGGTTACTGGTCATCATCGAGCTTCACCTGGGCCTGTTCGAATGCAACTTTCTGGATGGTTACTATGCAGGCGATTTGACTGCACGCTTTGTTAGAAACTTTGACCGCTGGCAAAACGGACGCGACTCACTGCTTTATTTGGTAAATACATCCCTCTCCGAGATCAAGCGCGACCTTGAGGATCGCTTGCATTACGTGCGGTCCCGAACGCCTGATCCAGCTTTAGCGTTACAGGAAATGCTGGAGGCTGCGAGAGCGAAGCGTGACCAGGTACGCGCAAAGAATCTCGCATTGTTTGACCGCATCGAGCATTTGCTGGCCATCGAAAAAGCAGACAACGTGGAACGGCTACCAATGCGAAACAAACCTGGCGGTCGGGGTGCATGATCAGTCCGTAGTCAATGACGCCCGCCGGCAGATAACTCACCAGGCAGATGACCCTTTCAATTCTCCATCTGGTGATCAAGGGCCATGAATTGGTCCGCCGTTGACTCCAGGAAGCACGACTGGCGGAAAAAACCTTCAAGGCTGTGCAACGCATAGTCTGCCTCAAAGTGTGTATCAACCCCGAGCTCCAGGCGATGAAGAACGGCCTCGGCAGTGCGCAGCGTGACCAGCTCGAACTCACCTGCAGGGCTCTTGTCCTTAACTGAGTCGACCAGGTCCTGGACTTTCTGTCGAACTCCTCTGTATTGCCCGGCGCGGGCTTCCATCACCGCAACTTCCTCGCTCCCGTTAAATCTTCGAAAAAACTCGTCCGAAGTAGCCGCCGATAGTCCGGGCAATGCGCGGCCGAGGGCTTTCTTGGCCATGGCCATGCCGTAACCCGCCTCCTGCGCCGTGAAGTTCTCTCGAAAGGTGAACCCGTGCAATGTTGCAGCGCCAATCAGCAAAATACTGTGCGCCAAGTGCCCATAAATCCCTTCCGTGCTGAGCGCTCCGCCATTCGAGCGTCGGTCCAGACGAAATGACTGGCCGCGCTCACTATCAACGCCGTTCAACTCGATCGCTACAGGCAGCGCGTCAAACCCATCTCCAAGCCCCGGAGGCAGTGTCCGGTCAAAGGCTTCCTCTGCTTCCATCCGTCGCCCGCCGCAGTCCCCCACGGGAATCGATGGGCTATGCGTGAGAAGCAACGAAACGCCAAAACAGAAGGCGTTCCACTCCGCCGGCCGGATCGGCTGATTAAAGGACCAGCTCATGCTCACGTTCATACCCCTCCTAAAATCTTCTTTCGCAATTGCAATAGGATAACTAAGCAACTATAGTTTCGAAGCATAGCGCTGGCATGAAAAAAACGGAAGAATGGCCCGGGCGATTTTCAGCCCATCATCTGGAGTAAGGCATGTTCAACACCCCCAACGATTCGGGCGTACCAGAAAAAACGGATGACAAGGCGGTCATGCACTCTCCGCCCCGGAACGATATCGCCACTGCCCGCAACGAAGCGTTCGAACTGGCTATCCAGTACCTCGAAGAAATGCGCCGCGGCTTTCTCGCCCATGCAGAACACATCAAGTCTTCCAACATGAGCCCGGAATTTCATTCTTCGGCCATGGCTTCAGCAACCAAACATGCTGAATTCGCTGAGGATATTCGCCGCATCAGTCGCGGCGAACTGCCGGTGTATGGCTCGCCGAAATACAAAGCAGATCTCCAGACCAAACTGATGAGCAAAACTTCATGAAAGGCTTAATCCCCCTACTCATCCTCTTTTTTTACGCGGTGTCCGCCGAGGCGCAGGCAAACGCGTACAACCCTACTTCGCAAGTCGAGGACCTGGCACTGCAGTACGCACAAGCGCGTTGCGGAGAGATCCAGGCCGGTTCTGGCGAAATCCGGGCTAACAACAACGACAAACTGCACTGCCAGTATTTGCAGGAGATGCTCGTATCCCCCTGCAGCAACCAAGGTGCCTGTGCTGACTACAGCACTTGGGTTAATCAGTTGAACCCCGCCATTTCGCCGAATGACCGAAACTTTGATGAACTCCTGAAACAACGCGGGACTGACTTTCGTCGCTCCCTCTCCCCCCACAAACGCTGATAGCGGCTTTCGCCAAAGGAATTTCTATGCCTCTTCGTCACGCAATCGTCCACTTTATCGACAAGAAACCAGACGGCTCACCAGCGGTGCTGCATGCGGCGCCGAGCGAGCTGGCTGAAAGCCAAGCGACCGAGAACCTGTTGAATGACCTCAACGAGAGCTACAACGCCAAACAAGGCAAGGCCTGGGGCCTGTTTCATGCAGAATCCGGCGCGCACCCGTTCAGCGGCTGGTTAAGGGAATACCTGGCGCAGACCACTGATTTCACCGCTTTCAGTCACATCGCAGTCGAGCATCTGCAAAAGCTGATGGAAGAATCCAACCTCTCGGTCGGTGGCCATGTACTGTTCGCGCATTACCAGCAAGGCATGACCGATTACCTGGCCATCGCCCTGCTGCACCACAGCGAAGGCGTGGCGGTGACCGATCAGTTGGACGTGACCCCGTCGCGACATCTGGACCTTGGCCAGTTGCACCTGGCTGCGCGCATCAACCTCTCCGAGTGGCAGAACAACAAGCAGTCCAAACAGTACATCTCGTTCATCAAGGGCAAAAACGGCAAGAAGGTTTCGGAGTATTTCCGCGACTTCATCGGCTGCCAGGAAGGTGTCGACGGCCCGGGCGAAACCCGCACCCTGCTCAAGGCCTTCAGTGACTTCGTCGAAAGCGAAGACCTGCCGGAAGAGTCCGCCCGGGAGAAAACCAAGACCCTGGTGGATTACGCCAGCAGCCAGTCCAAACTCGGCGAACCGATGGGCCTTGAAGAACTCTCGGAGCTTATCGACGAGGATCGTCCGAAAGCCTTTTACGATCACATCCGCAACAAGGACTACGGTCTATCACCGGAAATCCCCGCGGACAAACGCACCATGAACCAATTCTGCCGATTCACCGGGCGCACGAATGGCTTATCCCTCAGCTTCGAGGCGCACCTGCTGGGCAACACCATCCAGTTCAATGAAGAGGGTGGCACCTTGACCCTGCGTAACCTGCCGACGCAACTCATCGACCAGCTGCGCCGCGCCAAGGCCTGACCAGTGCGCCCCGGCCATGGGGCGCCCCTCTCTAACACTCTGAAGCGGTGAATCTATGGGAATTTCAATCGGGGGCGTAATCCTCAACCAGCGTCAGCTTGACGCTATCACACCGGTCATGAATGACCTGCTGCAAGGCAAAGTGAAGCAAGTCAACCTCGACGCTGCGTGTCTCGCAGCCATGGCGGACGCAGGATGCCCAGTGGGCTATGACCAGGGCCTGGATAAAACGTTGTCGCTGGACGATCGTGCCCGACGTTGGATCGTCGACGGCCGGGTTGGAATGTCATCGAAAGCCATCTGGGCGCACATGACGGGCACCCCGAGTGAGTGCATGTCCGCACCTTCTGACCCTGACGATCTGAATCGCTGCCTTCTGCTGCTGGACCTGATCCCGGAATGGACTGCACGCATGGGCGAAATGGCTACGCACGGCAACGAATGGCAGGCGCTTTCGCCTATTTGGACCGACCTTGCGAGCACCTTCATCGCTGAAGCTGGTCTGGACTGGTGCAAGGGCAAATCCGCACCAAAAACTTACCAGATGATGAAATCCGCTATTGGCGGCATGGGGGTGAATCGTGGCTGACGCTCAACGGAATGCCGAAGCCGGATCTGTAGGTAACCCTCCACATGCGTTCCCATGGCAGTACGGCGGCATGAACTTCCGTTCCCGCGGTGAACTTGAGCGCATCGTCGAGCAGCTGGCCAACGGCCCAACCCGTCAGCATACAAAGGCCGCAGCTGAGCTGGCACATGAGGACAAGCCGCGCGCGTGATCAGCAACGACCAGGCCACGGAACTGAAGGCAAGGCTATACCTGTAAGCGCCGGTATCAGTCCACGCGGTACACCCAAAAATCAACAGGAAGCGCACATGTCTGCCCACCTCATTGATGACCGTTTTGTTTTGCCACACCTACGGGGGCTCGCTGGGCTTAACTCCAACTCGGGCAAGCGCTACTTCTCGGCAGCGGAAGTTGACCTGGATAGCTACGATTCGATCATCGTCTGCGCGTCCGGCGGCAAGGACTCAATCGCGTGTCACCTCCGCCTGCTTGAGTTGGGTGTTGATCTGTCGCGGGTGGAGTTCTGGCACCACGACGTCGATGGGAATGAAGGCAGCCAGCTTATGGATTGGACGTTCATGCGCGACTACAACCGCAAGCTTGCTCAGGCGCTGAATGTCCCGCTGTATTTCTCCTGGCTCGACGGTGGCTTCGAAGGCGAAATGTTAAAGGAGCAAAGTTATAGCCGTCCACATAAGGTCGAAACCCCGGATGGCCTTATCACCCTGGAGCGTGACAGCCGCCGCGCTCAACCAGGCACTCGCCTTCGCTTTCCTCAGTTGTCGCCTTCGCTGCAGACTCGTTGGTGTTCAGCCGCCCTGAAGATTGACGTCGGCCGGCGCGCCCTCAACAACCAATCACGATTCGAGAACAAACGCACGCTGTTCATCACTGGCGAGCGGCGAGAAGAAAGCTCGAACCGCGCGAAATATAACCAGTTTGAGCCCCATGCATGTGACCGGCGGACGGGTCGCCTCGGTCGAAGTGTGGATTCATGGCGGCCAATCCTTCACTGGTCAGAGGAAGACGTTTGGGCCATCCTGGAGAGACATAGAGTGGCACCGCCGGTGCCCTACCGTCTTGGCTGGTCCCGCAGCAGCTGCATGACCTGCATCTATAACAGCCCCCGGGTCTGGGCCACGATCGCCAAATATTTTCCCGAGCGCTCTCGGGAGATCGCTGACCATGAAGATCGTTTTGGGGTGACCATTTCACGGAGCCGGATCAACGTGATTGATCTCGGTGCCACCGCACAAGCCTTGATCATTGATGACCAGGAAGCGTTGCGCCAGGCCGCCGAGTCAACCTACCAGTTACCGGTTATTCTTCCCGCCGGCACGCAATGGCAATTACCGATCGGAGCGTTCAACGGAGAAAAGTGCGGTTCCGACTGAAGCACCGGAGCAGACCAGGTACGTGCACGGCCGGATACACACTCACCATAAATTGGCCGCTGGACCTACGTCCCGCGGCCTTTTTTTGCCACCAACTATACTGACCCATAGCGCCCAACAACTATGGGGATCGAAATGAACAAGGTGATGTTCTTCCTGTGGATAGCGAGCCTCAGCGCCGGCATCCTTTGCACTCAGGCAAATGCAGAAACGAAGTCCGCGCCCCGGAGCACTCCTGCTCCCACGTTCAATCAGCCAAACGCTCCGGTGAGACCTCAGTTCAAGAGTCCCCAGCAAGCAGTGCCAAAACCACCGCAAGCCATCCCCAGTCAGGGCCGGTTCGGTAGCTCAACATGGAACCAGGTTGAACCTGTTCCAGAGGGCACGACTCGCTTCGGGAGCCCTCCACTTGATCCGCCCAAGAAAGGACAGACGCCCTAATTCAAAAGCGTCGTAGCAACCTCACGGACGAAATGCCCCCACATCAGCGAGATCCAGCCCATCACCGCCAGACAAGGGCCGAAGGGCATCATCCTGCTCGCGCCGTTACTGTTACTCCCTGGGTTCAACGCTTGGAGGGCGAAGAACGCACAGCCAAGCAGGCAGGCGCCGTACAAGATGACGGGCACCAGCTGCCAGCCACACCAGGCCCCCAGCGCGGCGAGCAATTTGAAGTCCCCATGCCCCATCGCCTGCTTGCCGCTGAGCCGCGTAAACACCGCGCTGATTGACCACAATCCGGCATACCCAATCACTGTGCCCCATAATGCATCGTCCAACGTGGCGAACACTCCCGTGGAGTTGAGTACAAGCCCAATCCAAAGTAGCGGCTGTACCAGGCAATCAGGGATCAACTGGTGTTTCGAATCGATCAGACTGATCGACATCAGCAGCCCTGTCAGAGCGAGTAATCCCGCCGTTTGGACGGTGAGTCCAAAACGCCATGCCACAACGGCGAACAAAATGCCGGTGACCAGTTCCACCAGTGGGTAACGGATGCTGATCGGAGTGCGACACGACGAGCACTTCCCTCGCAGAGCCAAATAACTGAGGACCGGGATATTTTCCCAAACTGCTATTGGGTGGTTGCAGGCAGGGCAGCATGACCTGGGAACCGAAAGATTCAATCGGGGGACCTCGGCCGCCGCCGGCAGACCCAATTCGGTTCGGGCGGCGGCGGTCCATTGCCTTGAAAGCATCACCGGCAGGCGATGTACCACAACGTTGATAAAGCTACCAATGATCAACCCCAGAATAAATGCATAGCTCACCACCAGCGATAGCGGGCCTTGAAATGACAGCGCCTGCATTCAAATTTCCCTCCCGGCCCGGGCAAGTGCTGGGTTCATCCAGAACCCCTGGAAAGGCCTGAAAAGCTCAGCGCCTCCCCGAAGATATTCCAGCATGATCTCAACGCATAGCCAGCGTCGCTCGTTGAGCTCCGCCGCCAATCCCGTAATGATTCGACCTCCGAACAAGTCCACGACCAAATCACCTGGCTCGGTAAGAAACCGAATAAAAAACTCCGGAATCGCCAATGGCCAACCGGCACCGTGAGTAGGAAGTTCAAGGGCCTGCAGGACCTTCCGATGCTCTCGACCGATCGAGCAAGCGTGTCCCGCCTGCAGAATATTGCGCGGGATCCGGCCTGCAGTGAGATTGCCGAAACTCCCTTTGCGAATTCGGTAAGCCCCATCGCCGTAGACCGCTTCGCGGTTTTCCCCGCCCTGGTTCATCAACTTCAGATGACGCTCCGTGTGAGGTTCCAACACTCGGCGGTTATCCGCTTTGCATTTGAGCGGGTCGCGGGCGAACCAGAGACAAGGTTCCCAACACACGTTGAGCTGATTACGCGCCTTGGAGGCCCACTGAATAGGACCTGGCGCCTTGCTCGGATTTTGCCAAATGACGCGATCCATCAGGGAAAGCCCAAGACGATCTTCCAAGGCGATAGTCACCCGTTCCAGATAGGTCGAGCGCGCTGGCGAGCGCTCCAAAAAAACGTCGTTCGAAAGATTCAGGACCAATGAGCCCGATTCAGCCATGCAGGGAATGATTGGCTCCAGAACGCGGCAAATGAAATCGACATACTCTGCGCAGGTGGGATTACCGTATGCCCGGGGAATTCGAAGCGGGTACGGCGCGGAGGTCAAAAGCAGTTCGATAGGCTGTTCCAGGCCTTCAAGAGCGTCAGGACTCGTTCCCCACAGTGCCATCCCGAGATCAGTACTGAACCCCAGCAGCGTCACCCCTGGCCGAGCCTTGTGAAGGCCTTGTCTCGTGCGTTCAGTAAGCCGCCAAGCTCCGCGCATTCCGGGGACTTTCTCGATCACCCCAAGATTCTTGAGTGTCTGCTGCTGCCAGCGAATAGCGCGCTTGGTGGGGCTTCGCAGGCTGCCGGCGGAACCAATGGGCATGCGGTGGTTCAACGTCGCCTCATTGATGCCGGCGCGCTTTGCCACCATCTCGTAAAGCCTGGAATTGGCTACTGGTGTATCGGGATCATCCCGATACGCTTCCATCACATGGGTGAACAAAGTCAATTGCGAACAGGTGGCAGTGCCGACGCAGGACATTGCGAAGATCCTTTTGGGTGAGGTTTGCCCGGACCGCGCGGGACAGAAATGTAGCCCCACTCTATAGTTCATATGGATAAAAAAAAAGACTGCTGATATTCTTTTGAGACTATTAATTTATACAGGTATCAGCCATGTCGCTCTCTGAAGCCGCCCCTCGCGTCAATTACGTCTACCTTGTGATATCAATCATCACCGCGGTGCTCATGGGCTACAAATTCGGTCCCGTATATGCTCTGGTCGGTCTCCCGGCTTACCCCCTGATCGCGTTTCTTGAGCAGCTGTATGAAAAACTGCCTCAACGACTTCACTCAATCGCTCCCTGGGCGACACTGCTCCTGCTGTTCATCCTCTGCGCAACACTGATGATTCTCGCCGGCAAAGCCATGGCCGAGACCATCGAACCAACCGAGACGAAGGCAACGGGATCCGTAAATCCGTTTTCCGCAGGCGACGAAACGGTCGCCTCGGTTGGCCGCATCTACGTGATGTTTCAACAACAGCTCGCAGAGCGGGCCGGCAACCAGAAGTTCGACAAACTTGCCTGGATGAAGGCCATGCAAGATTGCTCCACCCAATCGGCAGAGCCCAAGATCACAGAATGGGCCATGGCGGAATTAGCAGCCTGCGCCGATGCGCGCGCTGCAAAATACGCAGGCGGCCGGGCCGCTGCAGAATGATGAAAAGGCTCCTCATTGCCAGCGCCCTCCTCGGACTGCTGTCACCGGTGGCCCAGGGCGATCCGCTCACCGCGAAAGATATGCCCTACCTGCATGTGATGCTGCTCCGGGCACAAGCTGCCCCGGAGCAAATCGCGACGGCGCTATCTCAATTAAGCCTGGCGTCCAGTGGCACTGCGTACCTGCTTCCCGCGGGGCATGCTCAGGCCGAACAACTGCTTCAGATACTGGCCTCCATTCATCCCAAAGTCCTTGCTGATACCGACGTGAAGCCATCCCTGGCCGCAAATACGGCGATGGATGCGGTTGTGGAAAATGAAGGCCTGCGCATCCGAACGAAAACAACCAGCATCAGTGGCGAGCGGCTTAAATTGTGGTTGGGCATCGAGCGCTCCACGGCCGACGGCGGACCTACAAACATTGTCGATCGAACAAGCATCCCGGCTGAGATTGCCTACGGGGAGGCCTTCGTGACCACTACCGATTCCGGGTTGATCGTGGCAATCATCCCTGGTGCATTCGACTCTGTTGAAGAACCTCCCGAACCTGATACCTCTCCAGCCGCCGAGGGCCGGAGAGTTGACCAGACACTGGATGAACCACATCGAATTATTTGGGATACCGCGGCACCCGATGACGCCAGGTCATCGGATCCATCCTGATAGGAAAGAAGTCGAGGACATTGCCATGACCACAGCAGAGATAAGCACCGGCAGTAACATTGCACTAGGTACGTGGATTGGCGATCTGTTGAGCGCGATTGCCCCAAAGAACTCACCCGCGTTCTCGGCCAACCTGCATCGCTGGATGCGAAGTCACGGTCGAGTAGGAGACACCGTTTACCGCCTTGATGCCGGTGGCAAGTTGTCTAGGGTCTACGGCGCCGGAACACTGTTCCTCGGTCAGCCATACGCTGATTACCGGGGCGATACCGACTTTTCAGGTGTTCTGCTTATGGGAGTGCTGTGCAACGGCTCCAGGGCGACGCGAGTGTGCCTTGGCGGCGCTGCGCCGTCGCTGGTAGAAGTTGGGAACTTTTGGGACCAGTACAAGCAAATAGGTCGGTGCGCTATCGATGTGACTCACTCTGTCGGGTTCAGAGATGAAGCCCGGCGGTTCCACCTTGTTGACGGTCAACGGACCTGCAAATGGTGCGCTGCGCCGACAATGAACACGTCTAAGTAAGAAGTGCAGCGCGCTTCTCGTATCCACATAAACGAAGGAATGAGTAATGACAACATTGACATCCAGATCTGTGACCATCCCGCTTCCAGCTCTGTTAATCGCAGTGTTTGCTGCCGGCATATTCATTGGAATGATGGCTGGGGTTGCAGCTTACTCTTATGGCTACAACAAGTCTCAGGAACAAGCTCGGGTCGACCGCGCTGCCGATCCTGTTCACTCAATTAGTGCTTATTGCCCACCTCCGCCGCCGCAATAACTGGAAACGGAAAACATGGCATGCGCCAAGTACCACTGACCCCAGAGCAAAGCAAGATTGCCTTGCTCCAACTGCCGGACGAAATTGATGCTCCAGCAAATGTCTGGTTTGACCGGCTACTGGCCGCTGATAACTTCCTGGCCGCACGGGAAATGCGCGACGGTGGCCATGCTTTTGCCAATGAGCTGCAGCGAGACGGGCGTATCACTCCGGCCGAGGCGAATCTGATGCGCCTGACTTTCGATAACCAGTGGTACAAGCGAATTGACGCCTTGGACGCTAGCCAAAATGGCTTAAACGATGAAAGCCTGGGTTAGAACACATCGACTCAAAAAGCTGTTTCCCAGCGGTTACAGGCAACGCGGATAGCGGATGGACTAGTCAATGATTATCACAAAGCGCAAACACGATTCGCAGATCGCATTGCTTGAAGCCAAGTTGGCCGGCAGCGCCACGCTCATCGCCCAACTCGAAGCCAGGGCCATCCTGGCAGAGCAATCAGCCCTTAAGCTGGTAGAGCAATCAAAGCAGAGCCTGCGGCAGGCGTCTGCGTTCAGTTCTGCAGGAGAAGCTGCATATGCCTACGCGGATGAGTTTGAAGAGTGCAAGGGAGAGTGGGCCAGCGCTAACCAGGACCTATGGGAGTACGCCGCGTGCGGGGCGATCCTCTTCGGTCAGCAGCACGCCGCCAATGCTCAGATTGCCTTCTTCAAATTGGGCGCCTGTGTGCCCTACTACATTGATGTCGACAATCAAAACAAGGTGATGGCAGCGGAACTGACTGATCGCGTAAACGGCGGTATCACGATCACAGTGGACGGCGAATATTTGAGGCACCTGGAAATTGAAGGACTTGAGAACACCATTCAATGGTTTTCAAATCTGGTCACATCCCCGCCGGGTTGGCTTGGCGTATAAATTGTCGTCACCGAGCATGCCGAAAAAGGCCCGCAGGTGCGGGCCTTACCATTTCACATGGTTAGCTGCGTCGATCGGGGCGGTTAGGGCCCATCAAAACCGAGTCCCTGGTCCCGAAACGCATCGCGCGCCAACGCCGCCTCGGGATAGACCTCTTTCAGTTGCTTCAGGTCCGATACAGCGTGACGTAGCCAGGCTGCAGCAAAGTTCGGATTCTTGGTAAACATCGAGGCCATCCGACTGTCAACAAAACGCGCCATTTCGCTGCTGAATTTGTCCTGGGCATCGGGCGCCTGCATCCGCAGGATCGCCGTGTCTACTCCCGCTAGAAAGTCCTCGTCTGTTCGGCCGTAATCGGCGACCTTTTGAGCCACCCACTCGTAGTTCGGTTTGATACCCTTTTCGGACAAAAACCGGACATCCCACACATCCCGGGCTTTCAAGTGAGTTCGAAGACCTAAGGCGACGAGCTTGTCTGAGTAGATCTCCTCCTGACTCTCGGCGATCACAACGATGCCCTGCAGCCCTTGCTGATGCTCATAGGGACTCCGGATCACCACCGGGGTGGGATCGATGGAGGGGACGTTGCAGACCTCAAAATTGATGCGCTGCATCTGAGCTTCCCAGGGCACCTTGATTTTGAACGTCCAGCGCTTGACGTCTATTCCATCACCCAGCTCTGTATTGGGCCCAGCCACGGCATCAAACCCGATCCCGTAACGAGCATTCATCGCCTTTTCCAGAATGCTGGTCAGATGCACGACATTCAGTGGCTCTGGCGAGCCGGAGCCGCAGACAAAATCCAAATCCTCAGAAAGACGTGTACCGGCGTAGCAAGCTCTGAGTGCTGTCCCGCCCTGGAAGATCAAACGATCGCCCAGGTCTGAATTGGAAAGCGCGTTCAAAATCTCGTAGTGCAGAATTTCCTTGAGTACTACTGGTTGAGCCAGTTGATTGTCCGTCTGACGCATCGCCTGCGCGACATGGTCCTTCAAAGTGTGAACGCTCAAAGGCGGTGCTCCTCGATCAGGTGGTCATAATTGCGCTCGTCTACCGGGCGCACCAGGTCAATATTTCGTCCAATCGCGAGCAAGTCCGAAAGCGCCAGCTCCGGGGGCGCCACCCTGATTTGTCTCTCTGGGTCCAATTTTGTGAGGCAATATCGCTCCTCAAAAAATTTATCACCGGATACTCGATTGAACTCAATCATCCCCAACGGGGTCTCATAGAGGGCTGAACGCCCGGTGGTTACGAAGGTGAAGCGGTTAGGAATTTGGCTGATCCAGTCGACTTCGTGGAGAACCGATTCCAACGAGAGGTAAGAGGGTGAGTTGGGGCGCAGGATCGCTGACAGTTGTACGAGGGCATGAATAGGCTTTTCCGCCCGCTCGTTAAGGTAAAAGCCGCGGAAAATCTGCCGCACACCCAGCAGCTCTGCGTTTCTGCCCAGGTAAACATTCAAGGAGTGCTCCGCCAGACCGCTCAGCCTGGCCAGCGACTTGATGTTGAAAACCCACACTCGCTTAGACGCGAATGCTTCAAGGGCTTTGATGATGACCGATCGGGTCGACTGTCTCATGTAATCGTTACCTGAAATCCATGCAGTTACATTATCGCATCACCCAAACAAAATCGACTTCACTATACGCTTAGACCCCGCGCTTCTCTTGCAATCGCGAAATGCAAGCGATGGACATAATAGCGCCGGGATCAGCTATAATCGGTGCATCTCGATGACTCTCAATCGACACGATATTGCCCGGAAAGAGGCTCTCCATGATCATAAGCAGTTACACCGCACAGTTGTGTCTGGATGACAACAAGGCACCCGTTTGCGCGATGCTCGTCCTGGATGGCCTGGTAAAAACCGCTCCCGAGAAGGACCAGGTGATCACCGCAGCGCTGAGTAGCGACCACCAGCTCACCATCGAATATGGCGGCGAATCGATTTCGCTTCAGCAGCTTCACACCGATGTCTGCAAATCCCTTCGGGACGGGACGCCCTTACTCATCAAGCACGAGGGTTCCGGTTACGAAATCCTCGTGCCAGTGACCTTGTGAGTAGGTAGACAAACATGCGTAAGCCTCAGAAAAATATTTTGCAAAGCTTGGGTGCCACCTCAGCAGTCAGTTACTGGCACGGCGAAATTTCGCTGAAACGAGCAATTCAAGCAGCAGTGGTTGCGGGCCTTGCAGGTTTGGCCATCGGCCATTTTAATGCAGATCACTCCACCGATCTTCTGCAAGCCCAGACGGCGCCCGGCAGCCTGACGTTTCATGATGCAGGCATCAGCCGCATCTCCAATATCAACCTGACTGTCGATACCAGGCAGGGGGTGACCGGTTACTTTCAGCGAGACACCTACGCACTTGATGGGGAGTTTCGCAAAGCACTGGAAAATGAGATCAATACCGTAATCGCTCAAGCTGAAGTTGCGGGCTCATGGGACATCTACATGGCTGCTCGCCTGACGCTGCTCTACATGAGTGAGGATCCGTTCGAACGCCAAGTGGGGAACGCCACGCTCACCTACATCCAGAGCAACCAGCACGCGGCGGCCGGCGAGCTTCCGCGAGCGAGCTATTACACACGAGTAAAAGCGACCGAGATCGAGGCCGATCGACAGATCTTTGCAATGGCCGACCAAATGGCTGAGGCGCTTCGCAACGGTGGCAAAACGCCGATCACCCGCCGTGCGGCAGAAAATGCGCTCCTCTCGTTTTGTCACGATCCTGACCGACTGCTTGCTGCTTTCAACGTGGCCAAGGGCGTTGAGGAAGGACCGCCGAATATTCGCAACATCCTGCCATTGGTTCAAACGGCCATCCAGGTTGAGACGACCCGCCTTTCGTTGACCAGCATGTCAGGCCAAATGCTTCGCAACACTGAAGTTGCCACCAACCCTGCTGTCCAGGCATTGACCCTGAGTCGCCGGCTGAACATTCCAGTCGCTGTTCGCTCCTACAGCGGTGAGTTTGCAGATCACTACATCCAGGGAAACATCGAGCCCACAGAGCAGACGCTGAACTCGAAGATCAAGACTGGTTTTGATCTGAGCGATGGGCTGGCAATTACCGGGCGAGGGGTGATTCTGAACCAGGTTCCTCTTGAGCATGAACAGTCAGTGCAGGTTCCAGAAATTCGGTACTCCGTTCTGAAGGTGATTGAGAACGAAAATCTTCTGGATCACGACGACCCCTCCTACACAGCAGACTTCAAAGTCTCGATGTAACCCCCATAAAAAAGGCCGCACTTTAGCGGCCTTTTTTATTGCCCAGAATCCCTTAAATCGGTCAATGCCGCTGTTATGCCAGCATTGCCCCGCGCGTCTCCACACCTCAAAATTCAAAACGTCATGTCTGTTCAGGGAACGTTCAGCAACTCTGCCGAATTTTTTCGTGAATTTCCGTGAATTTGTAAACTTTTTGTAAGCTGCACAGTACATGTGAGCTTCCGTACATGACCGGGGAATGAGAAAATTGCTCGCCAGACAGACAGGACGTCCATCTTCACCGAGCTAGGAGCGCTCTTCAAAGAGGTCATCGAGCAACTCGACCTCGTTAAAAAGGATGCTCCGCTGAAAATCACGGCGGCAGGCGAGACGAACTGGAACACGCATTGGATCTTCCACGCATGGCTTGTCACATACCACTCCCTCCGTTGTCCCTTTGCCCATCGGCACTCGTACACGCGTGCCTTTTGGGAATGCCGCGGCCACAGCCTTCGCCAGTGCGGCAGAGGTCTTACGATGGTCACTGCTGGCCTTTTCGATGTCCAAAAGCCGAGCTTCATCCAGGGGCTTAATCACTCAGCGCACTCCATTTGTTTACTAACGCATACTCACGAGAATACACTTACCACACCTAACAGGCAAGGCGTGGCACCCTGCTCGTGATGTGCTATTTTTATATATGTTTTCCTATTGCAGTCTCAATTGAAGAAGGCCGCGTACAATGAAGAATCCGGCACTGACTTGGTCATTCCCATTTGAGCACGGAACGGCTCTCCCAAAAGATCGGGATATCCACCCGAGTGAGTTTGATATTCCCCATGGTCACCAATCCTTATACCCCGTGGTCGATGCAGGGCGGCAACTCTACCTCTCAATCACCCTGCAGGGCGAACCAGAGTACTTTTTGAGCCCGCGGTCTGGTAGCCCGGTGAATTTGGATCGAGAGCGCAGCGAAAAACAACTGCTTGCTGGCCTGCTGGTAGGTCTCCCACCGCGGATCAACTCCATCACCTTTTTCAGCCGGGTCATGGCTTTGCCGGAATACCTACACGAAGCCGCGATCAGCTCCCTGGAACACCGACGGATCGACACCATTCACGAGTCTCCAGCCGATCTGGTCACAGCCCTGCGCAGTATGAACAGCACCATGGGCGCTGCCGTGCAGCGGGCGATGAGCATTTCAAAAATGGCAAGAGAAGTCAGTCTCGCTCCGGCGGAAGAACGGGTTCGCCTTTGGAAGGGATTTCGTAAAGACCACTCAGAAGCGTGGATTGAAGACGCGCGCCCAGTGGCGGAAAGAATGATCCAGCGCGCAGCACAAAAACTGCGCGAGACCCCACCGGCTGCTGAATATGAATTCAAATTCTGAGGCCAGCCCTTTATAGGCTGGCGCGCTCGCCTAGAAGGTCGTGGCCCTCACGATCGGGGGCCTGGTGTGTGTGTCGACTCTTCGACCAGCTCATCGGCTGCGTGAGTTTCAGTCGAAGTCGGCGAGAGGTTCGCTTCGACCCTTGGGAAGGCCTGGTCAAACTCGTACTCCGCGAAGTCGGCCCATTCCTGAATCTGGTTACCGTACTTTTCAGCAAAGCGATCCGATAGCTCGGATCTGTTCTCGTTGACCCACTCGCGCAAAGACGGCTTTCTCATTATTCAAGCTCACAATTATGTAAACGGGCACCGACTGCAGTCGATGATTCTGTCTGTCGCTGCTTGCGCGGCCCAGAAATTTGGCAGCGCTGGAGCCGCAATACCAGGTCGGCCCCCAGCTCATAGTGGATGACTGGTCGCATCATTACGCGTGCGCCATGATACTGTTTACATGTACAGCATCAGGTATCAATCATGGCCCACAAACTACCGCCGTTCCGTCCGGTCACACAGGCCGAGTTACGCGCAATCTGGTCGCAGCATGCCGACTCTGACATACGACGATTGGTACTTGAGATCGTCAGGTATCGCAACGTGATCGCGGACATCGACAAACTCTACAAAACCACACATCAAGCCTGGCGTGACAGTTTCGGCGGTAACCTGGTTGCACTGCATCTGTTCCAGCAGCTGATGACTTTAGAGCGCGAGCGTCTGCCTTAGCGACGACACGCTCAGCTGCAGATAGGTAGCGTCGACCCTCAATGACCCTTTTGAAAAAGGCGCCAGTAATAGTTCGCGAAAATTCGATCAACAACGTTCGTCGGCGGATTTATGTCCGGGCCTCCGCCCTCCTCGATCACATCCAGGTTCAGAGGCACGTCGATGTTCCAAATCAGTGCCCGCGGGTACTTTTCAGTCGGGAGACTGAAGAGATCGAAGCGCAAGGACTGACCACGGTAGCGCTCCGCGAACGATGTCAGCTCTACCGTTTCGTTGTTCACGTTGGCCAGACTGACGACCTGACGACGGCGACCTTCGCCGTCATAGAGATACACCAGGAGGAACGATTTCTGCCCTTTGTCGATGTAGCCTCGGTATGTCTTGCCTACCTCCCCCTGGACTGATCGGCCAGTGGAAGCGCGGTACTCCCAAAACAGTGCATTGCCCATCATCTGAATACGGTACTTCACTTCGGCCAGGCCCGACGCCCGGCCAAATCCCGTATCAGCTCCAACCCACCCCACAATGAGCAGCACCGACAGACAACCGGCGGCGACCGATAACCGCTGCTTGCGGCTGCCTTCTTCAAAGGGGTTGAGGAGACCCAGTAGTGCCCAGTTGAAATTCATCGCGTGAACTCAATGCGATGGGAATACTCACCAGCGACCAGGGTGACCGAAGACCCGGTGACGCGGGCGATTACCGATACTGGCTGCCCTCCAGGAGCAGTAACCGTCATGCCAATGGCGCCGCCAGAGCGGACAAACCGGTCGTTAATAAAGGCTCCACCGGTTGTGATGCCACCAAGCCTTACCGAGGCCAACTGATTCCTCAACTGCTGCTCAGCTGCTGCGGTCTTCAGTGCGGTCTCATCCTCCTGAGGAGCGGACGCCGGAACGAAGATATCGTCCAGCAAAGCCAGGTCTGGCTCGGCCGGATCGTTGCTTACCGCCGGCGACGCCATCGCTCCTGGTAAAGCCTGGGGATTACCTGTCACGGTTACGCTCGGGGCAATCTCGTTGACATACCCCTTGATCGACAGATGAGAGAACTTGCCTGCAAGCGGCGGCGCTCCGTACACCGCGACCAGCAGCGCAAAAGCGACCGTTGCACCTTGCATCAACAACACATGGTTCGAGGAAATTCGATTTCCAACCTGACCAAAACTGCTCATTTGCTTTACCCCTCCTGGCGAACCAGTACGCAAAGCCCGCCAAGAGTCGCCATAGGCTTCCCGTTCAACGAGGTGATGTCCAATCGATTGAGTTCAATATCATGCCGCACGAGACTGTTGATGCCCCTCAGCATGGCCCTCATTGAATCAGCAGACACTTGCAGGCCGGTTTGATCGCCGCCGGCGACACACGTTCGAAGCAACCCAACGGGACTGCCCTCGAACACAACAGCTTCTACACGATCGCTTCGCAGTGTGTTGATGTTGAACTGAAGGCCGGTGCTGCCGAGACGCAGGGACTGACCAATGCCGACCAGATCCTGTCGGCCGGGTTCGGCCGCTACTAAAAAGGCTTCTTTCCACCGCTCACGAACAGGCAAAAGGGCCTGGTACGCAGCCTTCCATGTTCGAAGATTTTCTAACGCCTTGGCTTGTGCCGACACGGCTTGGCCGATGCCGGTGGAGGCTTTCCAACCGCCCAATCCAATGGCTAGGGCCACGATCACGCCGGCGACCACACCCACAACACGTTCATTGGACATTCCAAACCCCCTCAACTTCGATGATCCGCGCGCCTTCTGCAGAACGGGTTTCGCCTGGACGCAGCCACATCTCGTATCCGGACTCCTCGGCCAACTTAGTGAGCAACTGCTTGGCGAAAACACGGTCTGGAATCGTGGGGTCGAGCGGTACTTTCAAATCCATCTCGAAATCAGTGGCACGACCACCCAAACCATGATTCGAAGCACCAGGGCCGAACACCAGGATCCTTTTGACTTCGGCGCCGCTCTTTACAGACGCAGCCGCCAATGTTGTCCAGCGACGGATCAAATCGCCCTGTATCGGCGGCTTATCAAGCATTCGCTGTTGGCTCGATAGTGTGTTGAGCATCGCCGAACCCTGTTCGTAAATGCCGCTCACGCCCTGCACTTCAAGATCAAACGTTTTCTGCAGGTCGGTGTAGCGCACCCACTGATAGCCAACCAATGCCGCGGCGACCAAGCCCCCAAAAACAAGACCTACCAACGGATAGGCCAGGGCCCTCAGCGGGCTCTCCTTTGCACTGCCCGACCTCAGTGCGCGCAGTCTCAGTCGCTTGAGATTCAGCTTCTCAACCGGGACAGGGATTATCCTGAAACTGTCCATCAGTCGTTCGGGTAGCTCCAGCGGGAACGCCCAGTAGACCGGCAGGTCGTCCTTGGTGCCGCTGCGATTCAATACGTCGTTCAAAGCCAGCAAGAACTGCGATGGGAAGTCCCCAGAGCCCATGGCCGGTAAACGCTTGTCGACCACCTGGACGACGCGACCATCCGCTACCAGAAAAAATTCAAGGTTGGTGTCAGTTTCGGTTGCCGCTCCACCGACAAAAAGAAAATTCCCCCTCAGCTTGCGCATGTAATGAAGGTAGGCATCGGCCAGCAGGTAAAACTTCACCCGCGGCTGCGCCGCAACCTCCGCCATGATTGCGTTCGGCACCCCGACGTGAAGGCTTGCACCGTCGCCTAGGAGCCTGAAACTCGCCGGACGAGGCGGCTGCATTTGCATGTCAGCAAACACGGGGGATGTAGCATCCAACGTGACATAAGCCGCTTCTCCTGCAAGGTAGACAATCTCACCAGGGCGATATTCGGCCGTTATCAGTGAACGAGCCTCAGAAATGACGCGCATGTTGCTCCCCTATCTCATGTGGCCCGACAATGTGTTACCGACCATGGTGACCACTTCGAACATGTACGCGATGATTGGTAGCGCAGCCGAGCCGGCTACGAGAACCAGAACGAAAATTTTCGAGAACTCAACCATCCTGTTGATGGTGGTTTCGGCATCCTCAAGCAGGTAAACGCTCGCCGTAGTCAGCTGGTCGTCCGTCTCCATGGTCTGTTCAGAAATCTGCAGGGCAACCTGCAGAAAAACTGGCCACTGCTGCCGCGGATCGCTCGGATCCAGGCGCTCCGGATCGCAGGCCGCACCCAACCCTTTACCCAGCACCATATCCGCCTGGTATCTCACGACACCCTCGCGAAAAACTGCAGGTATCGACTTCATGGTGATCCCGATCGCCTTCGGCATGTCGGAATAACCTGCTCGCCACATTAGCGCGAGATAGCGAGCCCAAAGGGCGAAGGAAATGTTCTTGATCGCGCTTCCCAAAAACGGGACTTTGAGGACCCAGGAAAACATCGTCATCCGCCCCTGGGGAGTGCGCCCGTAAACGATCAGGACAACGATAACGATCGCCAGCAATGCCATGAGATACGGCCCGCTGTTACGCAAGAACTCCGAAAGATTGACCAGTCCCTCCATCAACATGCCTCGCTCGGTTTGACGGCCGCGCGGTTGGAGCTTCGATGAGGTTTCAGACAGGATCGGGATCACTCCCAGGATAAATCCAATAAACACGGTGATGCCCATCAGAAGCATCACTGCAGGCTGCACCAGTGATTGTGCGGTTTTGATCATCCGCACCTTCATCATCAACGTGTCACGGATCTCGAACATCACCGGCACCATCTTCCCGGACTGCTCACCGACGACAATGGCCGCAATGATTTCCTCAGGCAAAAGCCCCTGACAGGTGTGGGATAGATATCGCCCCGATGCCACCTGCTGGGACATCTCCGCGAGCTTGTCTTTCTGCTTGGGTAGCAGCGATGAGAGTCGGGTTAGCGCACTAGCCATCGGTATGCCGGCACTGAGCAAGGCCCCGAGGTTCCGCGCGAACATAATCTGCTGACGCAAGCTGAGCATTTTTATCTTGCTGGCCATTAGGTACTGACTCCCGACAAATCGATTAGGCCGGCATGCAGGGCGTCGATGGCTTGCCGCTCAAGCGTAAATGCCTGTTTCTCAGCGGCTTCCTCAAACTGCCCTTGGCGCAGAAGCTTTTTGACTTCCTTCGTAAAGTCGAGGATGCCGTGGACCGGATACACACCAACGAAACCCGTTGCGTTGCATTTGTCACAACTGTGCCCAGGCCTTTCCCGGCTCGTAGTCGGAAAGCGAATCTTATTTTTTTTGATATCCAACCCATCCACGTCCATGCCGCGCAAGGCCATGCTGTACCGAAACTTGGACCACTCCGATTCAGTGGGGACCCGCTCTACAGAACAGATAGGGCACAGCCGCGGCACCAATCGCTGGGTGATGATCATCACGAGTGCCTGAAGCAAGTCGTTCTGTCGCTCCTCACTCAGTAAGTGGGCCAGCGATGTGTAACCTTCCACCGGTTCCGTGGCGTGGAACGTCGACAGCACCAGGTGACCTGTAAGCGCCGCCCGGGTGGCGACCTCCGCGCTTGCCCTGGAGCGGATTTCGGACAACAAGATGACGTCCGGGTCATGGCGCAGGAAGCCTTCCAAATACGGCTCGTAGACGTCCGAACTCGGCAAACTGAACTGTTCGACACCGATCAAAGTCCGCTCTTTCGGGTCCTCCAGCGACAGGCGCTTTAGCGTGTCGCCGAAGATGAGATAGTGCTGTCCCAGAAACGCAGCCAGAGTCGTTGACTTACCGGAGTTCGTCGGGCCGACCAGGAGGATAATCCCCCTCTTCACGTTCAGGGCCGATATCAAGTGTTCCTTGACCTCAGGTACAAAACTCAGCCCATCGATATCGACGAAACCATCTCCATCTTCGTTGGGCAGATACCGCATCGAGATGGACACGACCTGGTCGTCGTCATTAAAGGCGGTTGAGTTGTCGCCCGGGATGAACGAACAACGCATTTCAAACGAAAGGTTCTGCCCTTTATAAAACATCCGCCCTGTTTTGGGCTTCATCAGGCGAGTACCGGAAGGGTTCGCTCCCGACAGTTGCATCAGATAGTTTGTGACTTCAATCCGGTCCTGCAGGGTGATCCGGTAGGTGTAAAGTCGTATGCCGTTTTCGCGGTAATAAATCTCGCCTTCACCTGTTTCAAGAACACGTAAAGACAGGTCTGTTGCCTTGCGTGAAATACCTGTTTCCAACAGGTCGATGGCGGTGTTGCGTTCAGGCCCGCGAGTACGGTCGGCGTAGTAAAGTCGACCGACCTTGGCACCCGTGTCCGCCCCGCTACTGTCTTTGCGCGCATTGCGCAGGGGAGTAATGACCTCGGCCCGCGGCGCGAATGCAAAACGTAATACCCGGCGCTCGGTTTTCAACCCGGTGGCCAGAGGGCTTACAGCCTCCTCGGAAACACCGCGCTGCCGGTAACGCAGCATCTCTTCATAGCTTGAAAAAATCAGGCAGTTGTCGCCAGACGGCATGCTCGTGAGCAAGCCAGCGATCTTCTCGCACTCATCACGAACAGCATCACTCGCAATGAGGGGGTGAGGCACCAGGGTGTCTGGAAGCTTGGCGTAATATGGCAAGCGGTCCTTGACTGCCATTACCTCAACTTCGTATCGACTCAGCTGAGGGAACAGGCGAGTCAGATACTGGAAATAGGGCTCCCGGGCATTCGGTTTTTCGTGGCTCCGGGACTCCACCTGCTCTTCGGTGATATGGCCGAGAAGGCACACGATCTTGCCTGTCAGTTGTCCTCCAGTTGGGTTCAATCGAGCGACAGTCAGTGCAAATTGCCGCACCGGCTCGGGTGCGTCATTCGGCCATCCCCAATCACGAAGAAAGCCATTGGCGATACGCTGAAGAACATCATCATCTTGTGACATCAGGGAACCCTTAATTCGCGAGCTATTTGCCGCGACGTACCGGCTGCACGGCGCACCGTCGTCGCTGTTGATACAAGAGCCACATGCTTCGCAGTAAGCACGTTCAACACCACGGGCTGTCCCCATCGTGAAAACTGGTCGGAACAGTCCAGTGGCGTCTGATTGAGCATCACGGGCGACACACACGAAGTGTTGACACAAGGTCCACCGCCGGCTGCACAAATGGTGTTCGCGTTGCCGATCGCAATTGGCCCTCGTGGAAACGTGTTGTGCTCCATGACCGAGAACCCGCGGCCTAACTTCTGCAGCGTTACCTGCATTCGCATGGCTTCATCCGTGAGCAAAGCCAGATAGGTTTCTCGGGTCTCAATCAGGTCATAGGCAACGCCGGTCGAAGGGCCGCACCATGAAGCCGATGTTGCAAACCCCTCCGTGGCAGAGCAGGTATTGCTGGAAACAGCGAGCGGATCCCATGAAAGGTCGCCGTTATCATCCAGCGAATACACCAGGGCCCGATCAAAACGCCAGACACCATCGGAGACGTTGGTAGCACTTGCAAAATACAAACGGTCCGGATTTGCGCTTTTGAGACGAAACCCCTCATCCGTGGACGTAATATCAGTCAGCGAAACAGTCCCCAGCCCGCCGGTGCGCGCGAGGCGCATCCGGAGAGCGTCTGACGCCTGTTCGACGTAATAACTGTCCAGTCTGGCCCGGTGCTCGTAGATATTTTCCTGAAGAATCCAGGCCCAGCCGGTCATTCCGGCCATCAAGGCGCCAAATAGGAACACGACCACCATAACCAGCATGATCAGTCCTTACAGGTCATAAACAAGGGTCAGCGTTGGGTGAGTAGTACCCGACACTGCTGTGTAACGGACAACACCAGTTGTACGAGTTGTAGCCGGGTCAAACGTGATACTCCCCTCCCGATTCTGGAAGATCTCCTGCACCATATCCGTCGGAACGTTGGTTAACACCACCCCGATTTGGCGAGAGTTGATATTGACCAGGCTCATGACGCTGTCGCCGATCATGTACACGCCAGGCGAACCGGCACTTGGCTGGGTGACAACGATGACCGCGTCGGACATGTTTCGAATGCCGGACGTTTGATAGCGCGGCGCGTAGGTCGCTGAAATGATGCCGGCGACTTTGTCACCCATGATCACCGCATCCAAAATCGTGTTTCCCGATGCCGTCAGCGGGTTGGAAGTCACGGTGGTTGGCGATCGCATTGTCTGGTTCATCAACGCGATCGATCGCACCACGTTTTGCGAAACGGACATCATCTTCTGCGCGTTGGACTTACCCGTGATGCCGTTGTTGATCAGCGGATAGACGATGGCTGCGACAATGCCGATGATGATGATCACGATGAGCATCTCAACGAGGGTGAAACCCTTTTGTTTACCGCGGCGGTTGGCTGTATGAATCATGTTTCTTCCTCTTCGTTTTTCGCTCAAAACCATCACTAGAAGGTGATGACCAGATCACTGGCCAATACCCCGGTGGGGGCTTGACCAAGACTCACAGACCCATTGATTCGCAAGGCCCCGTAGTGCGGCTCTGCGTTCGCACCGTTGGTGCCCAAGGGGTCATAATCTCTGCAGTACTGAATTCGTCCGCCCCACGGGGTTACGCCGTACTCGGCTTGTGGCAGAGCAAGCTTGCTCAAGACATCAACGTTCGCGGCGTCAAGGCTGTACCAACCATCCCGGCATCCCATATTCGAGGCAGGGTTACCGCCGGCCAGGTTCACGGCCGTCGCAGCGGGATAGAAATTGTTCGTCGCCGTCGGCGCGGCGCTGATACGCATCAAGTTGAAGTACCGCACCAGCTCATTGGTGATTTTCCGCATCCGCTCGGCAGTCATGTCGAGCCTGCTGCGTTGTAGGCCAAGCGTCGAAACATAGACCGCCCCGAGGTCTGGGTCCGTTACATCCCAGGTCTGCCGGTTCGCCAGCGTCAAGACCGGACTTTGACCAGGGATTCCAAGCGCCGCGTTGGGATTGCAGACGCTACCGGTGCGGGTGCAAGCCGTTGTGTACAGGACACCAAGTTGATAAGTCAGGGTCGCACTTGGACCAGTGCTTCGAAACAGCGGGACGGCTTCGGTAAGCCCGGTCAGGCGCTGATAAACCCTCACGTTGTGCATCGCCGAGGCGTCATCAACAAAGCTGGAAGGGTCGACGCGTGACCGCCTGATCAGATCCATGAGCGCAAGATCCGTGACCGCCGCGCTATTGGGGTCGAGTGGCGCATTCGTCAAGCCGGCGCCGGTGTAGGGCACTGGCAGTTGACCCAAAGGGCTTTGCGACGCCGCCCAGGACTCCATTGCGGCTCCGATGGCCGCATTGGTCACTTTCTGCCGGTCCGAGTACTCAATCTGGCTCAGCCCACCCAGTAGCGGGAACAGCGACGACAGCGCCTGCGCAATGATGCCCAGGATAACGACGGTGATAAGCAGTTCTGGGATTGTGAACCCGCTCTGCCGAGCGCGTGAAATACGCATTAAATTGTCTCGCAATGTTTTTCTTTAGACTACACATTATAAAATCATTGCGCAACGTAAGGAGGGCTTATAAAGCCTCTAAAGGCCTTTCTATGCATGGCGTTGTTGGCTACCATAGGCACATTGAAACAATCCACAGTTTTGGAGCATGTTATGCAATCAAATTTCAGCTTGAGCGACGCGGACGTCCGCCGGCTTGTTGACGATGCTCAGCACAGTCTCAACATCGACCTGCTCCGAAGCCACATTTACCGGTTTGTCAGCCTGCGCAAGGAAATGGCCGTGGCCATCCACAACGCCGCGCAGGAGCGAAGCGATCTGGTAAGAATCGTAGAGACGGCGAACAAGGTCCTGACGGAAGACCGGAGCACAGGACTGCTAAGCCTGCTCGATCGCAAAGGGCTTATCAGTGGCCACCGGGAAAAGCTGCGCGTTCAGCTGCAAACCAACCAACAGCTCGCCGAGCAAAATGCTGACTTCCGGCAGCGGCTTTCTGCGAGCCAACACTCGGCCGCACCCACACAAGCACTGCGCGAGCAAGTGACCAAGCTCACCACCCAGCTAACCGACCTCTCCGCTCGGCACGAACAGACGCTTCAGGACCTTGAACAGATCCGGCACGAAAAGGCAGTGGCCCCGTCGTTCGAACCAGTCTCGGCTCCGGCCACAGGGCAATCTGAAGACCTGCTGGCCAAAGTTGCCCTGCAGGCAGAAGAAATTGAGCGTCTTCAAAACGAGCTCAACGGCGTCCGGGGCGCATTGAACGAGCGCCGGCAAAATGAACTGGCTGTGGCTGTCACTACACAGGCCGCGGAAACCCCAGAACTGGAAAAAATCCAGACGATGTTCCGGGATCAGGTCAGTGGCTACCTGGCTGAAAACTTGCAACTGAACCAGGCATTGCGCACCAACAAGGAGGCTCTGGAGACACTGACGAGCTCACTCCGACACGTTGAAGGCCTTCTTGAAGCTGCAAATCAGGCCAACAACGAATCATCGTTGACGATCCAGGACCTGCGCTCCCAGATCACCACGGCCGAGGGCTTGATCCAGCGACTGCAGGACGACCTTGCTGCCCGGGACAACACCATCGGTCAACTGCAAGCAGAAATCCTCAAGTCACAACAAGCACTGACCCTTATTCAAAAAAATGAAACCCAACTGAAGGAACAGCTCGGTGCGGCGCAAGGTACAATTGCAGACCAATCCGGCCGTATCGACGCGCTGACGCTGACCCAGGGCAACCTTAGCGAACAAGTTGTTCAGCTCACTCAGCAGAATGGGGAAAGCGAACAACAAGTGCAGTCGCTGCAACACAGCATCCAACAACACATCGATCAAATTGAAGGGATACAGCGTCAGCTCGACGAAGCCGTCACCAACTGGCAGAACCAGCAATCGTCAAGCGCAGAGCAACTGGCTCAGCGTGACGAATTGATCAGCCGCCAGCGCGCTGAAATGGCTGCCCTCGAAGCCAGCAAGTCCGCGCTTGAGCGGACAGTGATCGCGCTGACTGAACATACCCAGAACCTGGTTCAAGTAAAACAGGCATTGGAGGGAGCCTTGAAAGCCACCTCGGCAGAGCGGCGTCGCGTTACCTCGCTCGCCAAAGACACCGCCCTCGACCTGTGCAGCGCGCTGCAGGCCAATAAAGCCTTGGAGTCCCAGGTCAATGACCTGCAGGCTACAGTCAACGAGTTAAACTCACGACTGCAGACCGCGAGCAAGGTGATCCACTTTTCTGGGCCTGCCTCCCGGCGGGAGGCCCCCGCCGAGGAAGTGCCGAACTTCGAGGAGGAATCTTCGATCGAACATAACGGCCCGGGCAACTCGATGTAGTTGATCAAATAACGATCAGGCAGCCACAGCTGCCTGGTAGCTGCATCTGGTGATGCAACCCACAGAGTTTTCCACAGGAGCAGTGGATAAGTATGCAACGCAACCCCGTCGACCAGATGGCTGAAAAGATCCTCGCCGGGACTGAGGTTGCCCTTGCGCCTGCAACGGTAGAACGCGAACTCAACTCCGTTGAAATGGAGCTGAACGCGATCGGCAAATTTTTTTATAAGTGGCGTAACTCCCCCCACACCCTTCGCCGATATCAGACAGAGATCGCCCGGCTGTGGCTCTGGGCCTCCGACCAGCACCTGCTGATTTCTCAGCTGACCGACAACGACCTGGAACGGTACGAAGAATTTCTGGCGGATCCGCAGCCACGTAGCCGCTGGTGCTCTGGGAGAAAGTATCCGCGCGGCTCAGTTGAATGGCGCCCCTTCGTTTCGGGGCTATCAATCACCTCCACAAACCATGCCTTCAACGCCATACGCGCGATGTTTACCGTTTGGTTGAAATCGGGATACATCCACAGCGACCCGATGGCAAACAAGGCACGAATCGGCTCATCCATGAATGATGGGGTGGACACCAGTTCATCTGCGGCCGTCGAATCGAAGGATCGCTGGTTCGATGACAAGATGGCACGGGCCATCAAACAAGCCTTGGCGGCGATGCCTGACACGTCCCCAAGCCTCCTGGCCAAACGTTCACAGTACACGCTCATTATTCGAACGCTGACAGTTACTGGGGCTCGGGTGAGCGAACTGGTGCACGCCAAACAATCACAGGTCTATGAAGATCGATCCGGATGGTGGATCAAACTCCGCGGGAAGGGGGGCAAGCTCAGGACCGTGCCGCTGCCAGTCGATTACATCACCGGTGTTCTGATGCCTTGGCGCGAAAGCCACGGCCTGCCGCGCATACCAGCAGCAGACGAGCTCACGCCGTTGTGTCCACCCAGAAAGTGGGTCGAAGGGAAGTCGGGGTTAAACAGCCGAATGGTCCTCGATATCGTCAAGAGTACCGCCAAATTGGCGGCTACCCTGATGCCGCCCGAGGCGCAGCGCGCGACCGCACTGCTGCAAAAGGCAAGCAACCACTGGTTTCGTCACACGTTCATCACAGCCCTGATCGATGACAACGTACCAGTCAAGACCATCCTTACTACCGTTGGGCAATCCTCAGAACAAACCCTGAGGATCTATGACCATAAGCAAGATAACGACCGCCATGTCGACGTCACTCGCGTCGCATCCAAGCTCTGAGGCCCACCGTGAATACTCCTTACCAATTGGAATCCCTCTACAGCGAACGGTACGTCAAAAGCGACCTCTATCGGTTTCTCCAGTCTCAGTCGGCCAACAACGCTCGCGGAGTGATCATCCCGTTGAACGAGCGCGGGACCAGAGCCTGTTTGATGCTCGACTCTCCTACACGTCGGGAAACCTTGGTCAGCACGGGTTGGTCAAACCAGTTTCTCGTAATACCGGCATTCCACTGGCGATTGATCACGAAAAAATTCAATCTCACCGTCATTGAAAGTGATGAGTTTCCAGCCACGCTGCAGCCAGCTCAACTTTATCAAGTGGCCAGGAACGCCTGGAAGAAAGAAGCTGTGACAACCCCAGCTTAATCGGACAGGTCAATCTTTCGCTTCGCGTTACATGGGCCCAAGCGAAGCTTGGGCAGACAATCACATAAAAAAAATACAATAAAAAATACACATGACCGCGCAGCGTTGATCACCCCCCTCACCCCCGAGATCACCTTGTAGCAATAAGTCCACCCCCACCCGATGACTACCAGCCCGAATTTGCCAAAGTCCATCTCTGCAATTCCGGGAAGCCAATCTGAATTTTTACGCTACGGTGACCGATATGCTAAAAAGAAGCCCCCCTCCCTCCTCCAGCATCGTTCATCTACCCCTGAATGTTCACGGTAGGGATTTCGGTTGCGGTGACATACATGGCGCCTACGACCTGGTAATCCAAGGAATGAGGCAGGCCCAGTTTGATCCCAAAGTTGACCGACTATTCGCTGTCGGCGACCTTATCGATCGGGGCTCGGGCTCCCACCGTACAGCTCGCTTCCTTGCCCAGCCATACGTGCATGCTGTCCGAGGTAATCACGAAGACATGCTGATGCAGCTCTATTCCGACCCGCTGGTAGATCGGCCAATTGAGGTCGTGGAGTGGGCAGCCAAACGCAATGGACTGAACTGGTGGTTGGACACACCTGCAGATGCGCAAAAGGACATTCTCAAATCAATTCGCCGGCTCCCCCTGGTTATCCAGATCGAGACCACCCGGGGGACCGTTGGACTGGTCCATGCGGACGTCCCCGCGGGCATGACCTGGCAAACATTCCTGCAGCAGCTCGACGAAGGGAACGAACAGGTGATCGAGACCGCGCTGTGGGGCCGCACCAGGCTTAATTCGAAGGACGACTCAGGAGTGGTAGGAGTTGGCCGTTTGTTTGTAGGGCACACCCCTCAATGGGAAGGGCTGCAGAAACTTGGAAACGTTTACGCTCTCGACACCGGCGCGGTGTTTGCCCAGTTGAATCACCGAGACAAACCCGGCGCCCGGCTGACATTCGCGAATCTCGCCATGAAAACGATGGATCTGACGAACGTTCGCCACACTCCTGCAGATCCTGTGGATGTACGCGACGGAATTGTCGATGACAGCCCTTTCGGCAATTATACGCGCTAACCAACCCCCGGCCGGCGAACTAGGGCGCGTCTACTGATCAAGCCCCGCACAGGGCAGGGCTTGTGGTGTACCTGGTGCGAGTATTCTCCGAGCTACAGCTTCTTGGCTTCAACGCGATAAATCGAAGCTTCAGCGATCAGCTCGCCTCCATCGAACCTAAAGTACATCCGCTCTCCGTAATTCAGGCTCGCTAAGTCGATTTGCGACATTGGCTCCTGATCAACTTTGTCAGCCACCAACCAGCCGAGGATCACGCTCTGACCATCAACCTTACCAGCGCACAACTTCTGGGTAACCTTCGCGTCGAATCCCTGCATTGAGACGATTTTCGATATGCCAGATCGGCACTCTCCCGAGGGGATATCGAAGGTCATCACCTCAACGTGGGTACTGACACCTGGCTTCACGATATAGCCAGCAGTCACCTTTACCCGCCATGTAGTGTTATCCGACGTCATCTTCGGAACAATAGTTTCAATGACCAACGGGGCCGCCTTGGCAACCTCAGTTGCTTGAGCCGATGTAGTGATCAAGATCATCGCCGCAGCAAAAATAAACTTCATAGATTCCTCGTTTTCGCGGACGTGAGAATGGGCGTCCTTCTACGTCCGCAGCCCAGCGATGGCTGGGCTTGTTGAATACCAGGGCGGGATCTCCGTTGAGGCTACTGCTCGGCGGCAACAACAGGTGTGCATTTCTTTGTCGCATTCAACCCGTCGAAATGGCCGACAACGCCAGGGATGTCCGGGTAGTCAAAGCGCCTTTGAGGGCCTGGCACGCCAAAGCCATGGAAAATCCTGTAATGCTGATTTTTGGCGAACCAGCACACGCTTTTGTCGCCAAACACTGCCAACGGCACCCCCCGGGCTGAGCTGAAGAAGCGGCCACCTGGTAACGCATCCAGGACAGCCCTCACACGCTGCTCGGCGTTCAACTTGCGCATATCCCTCTCCATCGGTTTATTCCAACGCGCTGCGACCGGTACGGTCGGCCAACTCACTTCTAATGGCCTTTAGCTCAACCACATGTTGCTCCAGCGCATCGACGGAAGCATGAGGCGAGTTAACCGCCAGCTTGCGAATCAGTGAGCTGGCTTTGGCTGAACTGTTCAGGGCACGTTGTTCAAGTTTCTTCAAATCGTGGTCCACGGATGTTTACCCCCTTACTCGCTGAGTGAAGCTTGTCCAGCAACGAGTAGTGTCACAGGGGATCGCAGTTCACCCGAGTTGTGCATAGCATCGGCGCACGCATTCAAAAGTTGCTGCGCTAAACGCATGGCCTCTTGGGCATCGCTGATCTGAACCTGCAGATAGTCAGGGTATGACACCTTGCCTTCGATCACCTGGCGCCCTTCACCTTGGTCAAAGAGGATCTGGCTATCCTTTCCCGCAACGTTGAAAACCGATTCAAGCAATAGGGGAGTGACCGTCGGAATAGCATCGCAGATCTGGGCGGTTATCTCTTCGCTTACCTTCATGGTGTCCTCGACTCTCTATTTAGTGAAGCATCGCTAATCTGTTCATAATTTCCCATATCTCGCAACTGCAGTAGAACTCAGCTACATCCAAGTTCACGCGGACCGGCAAGACGAGCACAATATGTTGTCCTGGGGACTCTACGAAGATCGTTTTCCTTGGCACAGCTTTCGGCGCCGTCACCAGTCCTGGCACGGACATACATCGTATGGATGATCTTTCTTTTCTTGCCGGATCCGGTGACCAGATCCACTGCAAAAGTCTTCCACTCTTTGTCCTTCCAGAACGAGTGAGCCTCGGCTTCATCGCCGAACAAAATCCGCTGCTGCAACTGGTTACCCTCTGTCTTCAGACGCAAAGGAGCGTCGATTGACAATCATATTAGGCACATGTGCCTATCAATTCAAGTAGCCATCAGTATCGAGTCACACGTTATTCTCGACCGACCAACGATGTACTTAGCGGAGAGGCTGACCCGTGGAAGTAGCGCGAAGCGGTTATCGCATGCTGGGGACCGAACCGAAATCGAGATCGTAGTCGAGCGTCTGCTCGCTCACAGGAGACTTCGGGGTCAACTCGGCGACCAGGGCATCGGTCAATCCCTCAGCTTCGTACTCGTTGCGCAAAATCGCGTGTCGGTGCCGATCGAATTCATCGACCTGGAAGACGGCCGCTATTTGCAGGAAGACCAGAGCCTGGTCAGATCCCCGCGTCCCAGTGACATCCACCAAAAGCACCGCACCCACCCTCCGGCCTTCGATCACCAGGCGAAAACTGTAGCCCAAAACCGGCCGGCCACGAGACCCCTGGACCACCCGATCGCAATGACGCGCCGAATGGAGGATGAGGTTTTCCACCAAGCCGGACGGGATCAACGGCAACTGAACCTGGTTGTCGCCACAGAGAAGCCCGTCTACGGCCCTGCTGAGCCCCTGCGCAAAAGGTTCGACCGACAGCTCGGGATCTGGCCAACACGATATGAAGAGATCACTCAGCGCATCCAGCAAAGGCGCACGCAAGGACTCTGGATGAACCAGCCTCGAACGAGGACTGGCTTTTTCTTTCATGACGGCTTGTTGGCCTGCTGGCTCAACACGCTCTGCAGCAAATCCAACACAACGAAATCATCCGTGGAGATGAGCGGGATCGCCCCGGTTTTGAAGTTCTCGCTCAACCACCGCCCATCCTTCAATGCGCGAGCCTGCACATGAATGGAGACGCCGTCAGCCCTGCCACTTTTGAACGGATTGCGTTGATCTCGGTGAGTGACCACAAGCGTGGCACCCCTGTCAGCATTTGAAGCAGAGACGAGGTACAGCGCGAACGTCCCCAC
Organism: Pseudomonas sp. MT92; assembly: GCF_058792515.1. Classification (NCBI taxonomy): domain Bacteria; kingdom Pseudomonadati; phylum Pseudomonadota; class Gammaproteobacteria; order Pseudomonadales; family Pseudomonadaceae; genus Pseudomonas; species Pseudomonas sp. MT92. The sequence continues at coordinate 89,328 of NZ_JBXAFA010000016.1, read as the reverse complement.
AGATCTGGAGGCAAGCGGAGGATGCTTGGTCTTGACCTCAGGATTTTCAGCGAATCCTTTTTCAACAGCGGCCTGGCCGATTTGGGTAAGCCAAGCGGTTACCTCTTCCGTGAAGCGCAGATTGCCTTCACGCGTCCCGAGACCGAGAACACCGTAATCTTGGCGCATTCCTATCTCCATCACAGCTTGAACGACTCACCCATCTTGTTCAGGGACTGGTTCGCGACCCTGCGCTCACGAACACTCTGCGTTGCGCGATGCCGCTCATCTGGAGAGACGGAAACGTTCGACGAAGAATCGTTCTTGGCAGCGTGCGGAGCCGGTTTGAGCACACTGCTCAAATCAAAGCCTCGGGTAGCCCTGGCCAAACTGGCCTGTGGAACCAGGCTCAATACTTCATTGAAAAGCATGGCATTGGTGGAAGCAGTATCGGTTCGGCGCTGCGATGGGGTTTCCTTGCGCAGACTCCATTCCAGAAAGCTGAAACGCACCAGGTCGGCGAGCATCTCCTCACCGTTCAGGACTGGAAGGTTACCGTCGATGATGTTCAAGGACTGGCGGATCAGCCACAGCAGATGAATGACCACCTTGTGTGGCTCACGCTCAGCACTCCATTGACGAACACTGATCTCCTGACGACCGACAAGCAGACCGAACGCTGCCGGCGAGAGGTTCAGCCGGCCGCGCAGTTCTTCAGCCGTTTCCGTCGTGTAGAACGGCATCAATTCCGGATAGGCCGAGTAGAAACGCACGAGAACGGCCTTCGGCACGTTCACTACTTCGTCGGCCTTTTTCACCGTCATGTCGTACCAAGAGCGCCGGGACGGGATGGCGAACACCGCCTCCATCAAGTTGATGTCCAGGTGAAAACGCTCCAGGAACTCCTGCACATCTCCGCCGGTCACCGGACGATCTTCCGGCGGCCATGGCGCAGAAGATTCTGTGTGGGCATTCCGAGCTTGAGTTGCAGTCATGTGTCCTCCAACTGATATCTACTTTTGTCTATTCAATAGCATACACGATTTACGCTGATAAATTTAAGAGGGGTCGATAATTTTGAGCGCGTATTTTGCTTGGAAATCCACGAAAGGCACGTACACCGCTGCGTCCAGGTCCTCCAACATCGCGACCATTCCGGCCGGTGTGACGAACATGTACTTGCGCCAAAGCACATGCCGCCGGAGCTGGAAGTACTGCCCCTTCGTCATTTCCAGTTTGATGGCCAGAAACTCGTTCCAGAACAGGAAACAGGCCTCCGCTTCCAGAAGGGTAACGAACGAAAAGTGGGCTTGAGCTTCAGGTATCAGACTCAGAACACAGATCGCGTCGTCAGCCTCCATGCGGGGCCGGCGAATGAAATGAATCTGCGGCAGATCAACCGAGGCCTTGATCCCGAGGTACGCGGAGATTTCACAAACGGCCAACTATCACCTCCTGGCGCTCACCATCTACGATGGCGAATAGGTTGAAATCGGTCGTCAGGATCTTCAGAGCATCCGCCCAGTAGGTCTGGGTGCGCAGCCGGATACGCTCATTCTCGACGTTGGGTGACGAGTAGCGGACCTGCCAGCCGGCAGGCAAGATCCTGGCAAGGGCATCGCTCAAGGACGAATCTTTGATGTCTGCATTGACTACATAGGCCTCAGTCGGAGCCAGTGGCCGATTCAGAACAAACAGCCCGCGGGTGTTCTGGCAGTTGACCAGCCTGGTCGACCCGTCATTCACGACAACGGCATCATGGACCACCAACTCGCCCGCCTGGGCCATCGCTAAAAGCCCTTGACCGATCAGGACGACTCCGAGACCGAACGCACATTTACTTCTCATGACCTGCTCCTGAAAGGTTTTCGGCTGTTCCCAACAGTCCATCGGCGAAAGCGACGAACCATGTCGAACAGAGTGGCGTTTTGTTGCTTTGCGTAAATGATGAAGCCGATACCCAGTGCACAGAGGAGCTGAATCAACCAGAAATTCAGGAAGATCGCGATCAAGACCAACATGATCCACGATGGGTGATAGCCTAAAGCTTCCGGCTCGCCGCAAGCCCTCACGTAACTCGACGCGTCGCCCGCGACTTGGTAGACCTGAACCTGGCTCATTGAAAAGCGGCCCTCTCTTTCGAGTCCATGAACTCAATTCGGTCCAACTCGGCTTTGGCCAGGCGACCGTCCTTGTAGACCTCACGGGCCTCGTCAACCATCAAACGCCCGTGAGACTCCATCACCTTGCGCAGTTCATGACTCAGGTTCTTCGCCGAGCGAAGCCGGTCTTTGATCTGCCCATCAAAAATCAGTCTTTCACGCAAGGCCACACGGCGGCCATCCGGCCCCTGCCGAAGCAGCTGACTAACGATCATCGAAAGGTTGTCCACCAAGTCGTACTGGACGGCAGGAATTTCCTCGGGAGTGAACGCCTGCAGGATCCGCGTCACGGTCTGTACCGCGGTCGACGTATGCAGTGTGGATAGTCCGCCGTGCCCCGTAAGACTGATTTCGATCGCAGCTTTCATGGTTGCTTTGTCGCGCATCTCACCAACCAGCACCAGGTCAGGGTCGCAGCGCAGTGCAGTTTCCACGGCGTAGGAGAAACTGGACAGCATCCTGGGTACTTCCCATTGAGTCACCTCCGAGAACGGACGCGGATACTCCGAATGCAGGTACTCGATTGGAGATTCGATGGTGATCAGATGATCGCTGTGGAGCGGCGACTGCAACCGATGTCGCAATAGGGCAGCCAACGAAGTGGACTTCCCTGAACCGGTGGGGCCAGTGACCAGTATCAAACCACGGTCCAGCTTCATCACGCTGTCGACGATGTCATCCTGCAGATAGACTTCTGCCACCGTCGGCGGGTCAATGGTGATGCGGCGCATCACGATGCGAAACCCAATACCGTCATAACTGCCACGCAGCGTCACACATACCCGCCAACGGGAGCCCATTTTGGAGCCCTGACGGCAGGTGTAGGCAAAGTCGCGCCGCTCACCGCCCAGCACAGAGGTGACGATCGAGGATGAGTGATACAACACACTCATCACTGTCCGCACTTCGTCGTTTGTGAGGGCACGATGAGTGAGCCGGTAGATGGTTCCCTGGACACGCATTGTGAGGGGTTCACCATCACCGAACTTGAGATCCGCGGTTTCTTTATCGTGCACGTAGGCAAGCAGATCATCCACATCTTGCTGCGACTTGAATGATTCGGGTGGGGTATACAGCTGCCCCCTGCTCAAAGTGTCAGGCAGCATGTCTTCTGCGCGGCGCCGGCGATCCTGGAGCCGCTGCATGTCATCACTGACCAGATGCTGGAGATCGCGCGCAGCTTCAGGGTTTCGCTCTACCATCGTCTCGTAGAATTGGCGCTGCTCATCCTGATTGAAACCACCAGAGGCTAAGGTGTCATCGTTCATTTTTCACCTGGTGCCTTGAAGCCATAGTCAAGGGCCTTCCAACGCCCGGGTTCAGACACGAAGTAAGCATCTTTCGAGATGATTTCCTCGCGAACACCGATCAACAATTCATCGCCACTTTCCGAGGTGATGACCTCACCCGGGCGGCGCTCGATAACCTGCGGAGGATCAATCATCCCGTGGAGCGCCAAGAGCCGGTAAAGGACCATGCCGCGGAAGCCGCGCTGCAGGGCTTCCAGCCGCAGATCAGCTTCGTCTATGGCCATGCTTCGACCTTCCTCCCACCCCTCGCGCATTGCCTTGTCCCAGCGCTCACTTTCTTCACTGGTGCGGGGAAGCAATGTTTCCCGGGGAAGCGGCGGTTTGGCCATGTCATCCGGCAAAAGAAAATCACGCCACGTCAGCGCCGTGTTGCGAAACCTTGCCTGAACCATGGTTCGAAAATTTTTGTCGACCAGTTTTCGCAACCGGCCGTCATCTTCGATCGCGCGATAATCTTCAGCTGAGTCCAAGATTGGCGGTTGGAGTGTCCCGGACCTCAAATACAAGCGGCCGAACGGGAAGCTTTGATCGAGCTGCACGGACTGATTGTCCAGCAGCCGTGCCTGTGCCAGCCAGCGGTTATACCGGCCCAGTTGCACACCGTAGTTACGACCGGCCTCGCTCATTAACTGAATACGCGCGAGCTCTTGTCGCTTGTCGTCGTCCATTGTCGGGCTGGGTGCTTCCTTGGCCTTTTTCTTCACTTCCACCAGCGCCTGCTCCGGCGATATCGCCTCTTCTTGAGCGATGCTGTCACCCAGCACATGGAAGCTGGCCATCCCCAGCATTAGGCCCAGCAGCACGGTTTTCATTTTCAGGATCCCCATCGTCAAAGCTGCCTTGCAGCCAAGACTACGGTCTTGGTTGCTGCATAGACGTGAAGCTTCATGTCCGTGGGCACCTGGTCCATAACCTGAGCCATCACTTCTTTCAAGGTTCGCCCCTTGCCCTCAATGTTCACCATCGGCGGATTGCTTGGGAGCGTGACTGCAGGGACAAACTTGTACCCGGCCAGGTTTGCTACCCGCTCAATGGCTTTCGGATAAGGCAGCGTGAAGACCTCTTGGGTCGTACGGTCGAAGCCAGGCACAACCGCTGCCACGGAGACGGCTTCACGCTGGCGATCCAAAGCAGTGCGCTTTTGATCGGCGATCGCATTTTCTGCACGGGAGAGGCGTTCGAGGTCGCGCTGCGCTAGTTCTGCCGCGGCTGCCAAGCGACCCACAAAGGGGTCATTGTTCAAGTTCTCCGCCGGCGGAGGTTTTGTGACACAGCCTGCCAGGCACAGGACGAACGAAATGGTGAGACTTTTTTTCATGCAATTACTCTCCGCCGCTAACTTCAACTTGGGGCAATGATCAGAGGCAATGTGAATTTCCTGCCCTGCATTTCGAATTCGGCCATGCCATCTTTTTCGCCGATGAAACGGCAGTTCACGCCGTACACCTGCTCGCTAGCAGAAACCACACGCACAACGCCATCAGCCGCCAAATACACAAGGGCGCCGTTCTCACGAAACCTGATCGGTGACAGCAACATGCGTCCCTGAGCTTCGCTTTTCCCTTTCGGGTCCGACTCCTTTTTTGATGGATCAGTTGGACCAGGAGCGGCAGCGCCGCTAAAAAACGCCTGCAGGCTCGTTGGAACCGGTAATGGCGCATCAACCCGGGGAGGTGTCGGCAGGGGCGGCAGAAATGACTCCACCTTTGTCACCCCCTCCTCCCGCGCTGGACCAAAATTCACAGCACTGACGACAGCGCTCAGCGCCGCATTCGTTGCGCGCAGCCGGTCGACCTCATCAAGCTTTTTCTGAACAGCGATCGGAAGCTCCACGGCAGACTGAGGTTCATTCCCCAACGCGTCCAAGGCTGCGGAGACATTGAGGCTCGACTGATACATCTGGACATTGAGACCAAGTAGGGAGCCCAGGATCGAAATTTGCAGCCAAGGTAGTTTCTGCATCATAGGTCGGATGCCAATAGGATTTCGTTCAATATAGTAATCTCAAAACTATACTTTTCCAAGTTTGTATTTTGGTATAAATTTTATCAGACTAGGCCCATCAACCCATACAAGGCCCCTGTTCATGAATGATCCATTGCACCAGGCACTCGCGCTTGAACGGCGGGCAGCCGACCGCACTGCTTCGAAGGCGAGCAACCTTTCTCTGGAGCTTTTTGCCCAAGGCGACCTGCTTCCCCCGGTCGCTGAATTTGATAACAATGCACTGCCGGAGTGGAGCGACAGCGTTAGAGGCGTTCCCAATGCGATCATCCGCGGGGCGCTCTTCGCGGCAATTCAGGGCAAGACACGGCGTTATATGAAGGGTGAGGTCATCGAGCAAGGCGATGGGATGACGATTCGGTTCACCGGCATGCAGTTGGATCAGTCTGACCTCGACGTATGGGAAACACTGATCCACATCTCTCGACACACCCCAAAGGGAGAAAAGTTCTATGTCCATGCCGGGGCCATTCTTTCCTATCTTGGCCGGCCGCGGGGTGGGGACCATTACCGCTGGCTTAACGAGTCCATCGATCGAATGGTTTCCGGAGCGGTAAGAATCACTTTTGATGATCGATACAGCTACTCGTCGACGATGCTCAAGACATGGAAAGATGGTCTGACGCAGGAGTATTTCATCCAACTCGACGAACAACTCTTGTCGCTGTACTCCCTGGGCTGGACCCAAATCAACTGGGCACAGCGAGACGCACTCCGCGGCAAACCCGTCGCGCTTTGGCTGCATGGCTGGTATTGCAGTCACACCTCTCCTGAAGACATTTCCATTGCCCGCATCCAACAATTGTGCGGCTCAAGCAATCGCAACCGTGACTCTTTTAAAACCAAGGTGCGTGCCGCATTGGAAGAAATTAAGAACATTGGCGCGATCGCAAACTTCAATATTTCTCGTAACGGCGTGGTGCACGTTGAGCGATACCCTCTCAATACCCTTCCAGGGTTTTAACCCGGCTGCAGCGCATTGATCGTCAAGGCAGGAATAAACATGGCCCACGAAACCGCACTCACCAGCTTGAACCTCACACAACGTATCCTGCGCAAGGCGAGTCGACTGCTATCGCCTAAAAGCCTCCAGAACCAGGAGCCGCATCCAAGCTTGATGGGACAGCAGCTGCACGGCGCGCTGACCTTGCTTCATACACAGAACGATGCGTTTCGCAGAGCCCTGAGCAATCCGCAGATGACGCTTGTAATTTGGTTTGAAGACCGAACAGGTTGTCAGGTAAGCGCAGCGCAGTGTGACGATCGCACCTCAAGAGGAATGCCTGAGACCGCGCTTGAGATGATCCTGGGCGTAACCACGACTCTCGAACGACGCTACATCGCAAACGGGGTATTGCACGGGATCAAAGTCACACTCCCAGAGTCCATCTGCGAGCACTTCTCTTCCGTTCTCCGCGACGTCGGTCAGCGCCACGGAACCCGCGCGTGGATTAGAAACTATTCCGAACCCGCCTATGCAAAAGCCTGGGACGGGAAGGTAGATTTCTTCAGCTGACTGTACGCCTCACAGCGCAGCACTTCTCGAACGGCCCGGGTTCGCGTTGAGTCAAGCGGCCACTGCCTACCCGCCTCTCTGAAAGCAGCTGCAGCACCACTGATCTGACGGATCCGCGAGCGGAGCCAGTTTGCATCGGCAGTGTACTGCGCTGCTGGATTGTTCTGCAGCAGAGCGCAGAGCTTCAATCTCAACTCACTTGTCAGCCTGACTCTTCCCAAGATGTGGAAGTCATGATGGCGCAAAGTGGAGCAATCCTCCGGGCTCATCGCCTCAAGGTTCGATGGAATGCCGGCACATATGCGGTCGGTCCCAAAGATTCGCACGGCCCGCTCCAGCATTTGCCCGGCCGACAGCCACCCTCTTTGAAGAGGCACGATTACGCGAGCCCCCGCCTGGGCCCAGATCCGCACCTTTGCGGCGTGTTCAGCCCAGAGCGCCAGGCTCGCAGCCTGGTCCCCGATCACATCTGGCGCAACGATACTGACCCCTTCAGGCCTTTCGGTATGCCCGAGAACGGTATCGTAAACGCTGAAGACCTTGGCCCAATCCACTTCGACCCCCTTCTGAAACGCAGTGAAAGCGCCGGAGTCGATAAACACCGCTCCCCCGCCATCGAGATATCGCGGCAGGACCAGGATCTGCTGCGACAGGTTCAGGAGCGTGGCCACCACACCTACCGGCGCGAGCTCCTCAACTGCGGCACGAAGATCGCTTTTTGAAGACATTCCAGAATGAAACGCAATATGCCAATTATGGTCCACCAGCCATCCCTCAGGCACCAAACTGCCATGAACAAATAGACCTCAATTTTACTAACGTATACCTGATTGTAAATCGTAGAAATAATTAATTTTTATAACAGCATTCCTTGTTGGCTCGCATGACTAAACATGAATGAAACTAATCATAATCGACGCAGCACACCTAATTCTGCGGTACTAATGGCCAATGTTTACTGGGAACGCCAATATTACGTCTCCGTTAAAATGAGCGAACATCATCATCGAGTCACTTATCCACAACCATCGTCATCCGAGGTGGTTTGAGCCGACCTCTCTACGTCATGCGAGATAGGTTGCGAACACTCAGGCTGAACGCTGTCGTCACGCGAGGTAGGGAGTCGTCATGCGAGGTAAGGACCTCGTCATACGAGGTAGAAATCCTTCGTCATGCGAGGTAGGTCGAACTCGTCATGCGAGGTGGTTTCTGTCGCCATCGCACGACATAACTATCTGTTTTTGTTGATATTTTTAGTTTTCGCTATTCGCCCTATATGTTTAATAAAAAGATATATATATGTAAAAAGGCCATGCACCCTGGTCACCAGCAAAGCGACCGTCGTGACAGCCTTTCGACTGCCACCTTTCCAATGACAAAACTGTCGACTCAGGCCTAGAATGTTGAACATACGGTTTTGTTTCGCGATTACGGTGTTAACACAATGAGTGAAATGGTAGTGGTCATCGAAGCGCCCGGGAAAATTCGACCACTTCGAAAAATCTTGGCCGAACTACGCATCAACGCCCAGGTCCACGCTACCGGAGGCGCGCTGTACGACATGCCCCAAGATGTACTGGGGCTTGATCCTAACGACCTGACCCCCGAGCGCTGGACCCCAACCTCCTCGCGTACCATCCAACACCTGACGAAACAATTCAAAGACGCCAAGCGCATTGTCGTTATGACCGACGGCGATCCAGACGGTGAATTGATCTCTGCGCAGGTGAATAGCGTCATGGTCGCCTCTGGGTCAGAGGCAATTGTCGAACGTGTGACAACGTCCGCACTGAATGCTGAAGCCGTCAAAATCGCGCTGCAGTCACCCCGGGCGATTGATCGCAAGGTGTGTGTTGCAGTGATGGCCCGTCGAGCAATCGACAGAGCAATCGGTTTTCTCTGCAGCAACCCGAATGCATCTGGTCAAGTCGCAGGGCGGGTGAGCAGCAAAATCATCAGCACCATCGATCGAGCACCATTGAAAACGATCAAAGTTGCAGGGACACACCCTGCGCAACCAGGCTGGCGTATTTGGGGTAAAGGCACGTCGACCAAGCGGGAGTCACTGAAAGCAATAGAAACGGCGTTCCGAAACATGGACCCCGAATTGATGGGCTTCAGTCGAGAAACCACCATCAGCAAACCGGCGCCGGCAATGCTCAATGGTGCGGATGCACTCACACTTGTAGCCAACCAACTCAACATCCCTCTAGCGGAAGCCGAGAAGCTTATGCAAACGGCTTATGAGCGCGGAGCGATTAGTTACCCAAGAACCGATTCCAGGGACATTTCTCCGCGGACCAGGACGATGCTCGAAGACGCGATGCGCACCTTCGGGCGTCGCGTGGGGCGTTCCAAACCCGGCAGCGAGGGCTTCAGCGGGTCCATAGCGGCGCACGAGGCTGTTTATCCATGCTCTCCCATCAAATTCAACTCATCGAGCCTGACAGGGCTCTCCAGGCTCGACTCGACAATTGCCATCATTACTCGCCGCGCCTTCGCATCGCTGTCGCCTGATGCCAGGGTTAAAACGATCGAAATCGAACCGGACGCTATTTCTTCATTCCTCTCGAAAAAAGGCCTTCCGCCTGTGCAAGTCCGCATTTGGAAGGACATCCCTGAGACCGCCGGTTGGTTAACAGTGGAGAGGGAGTTCTTGAGACCAGTGCAACTCACCAACATCCCGCTCGACAGCGCGATCATGGAGCGAATGGTTGAACAGAATATCGGGAGGCCGTCCACGATCGTGGGGCACATAGGTAAAGCGCTGAACCGTGGTTGGGTTCATGAAAACGGGACACTTTCCGGCAAGGGCCAGACGGTACATGCATACTTGCAGCAGAATTATCCGGAACTTCTGATCCCGCATGAACTGGATCGATTCCTTGCCCAGGCTGGTTTCGACCAGGTGAATCAGGCGGTGCTGGCTGGCATAAATGACGTTGGATTGGATTTCAAGATGCTGCAGCACTTGGCAAGAGAGGCTTCGATGGGAGTCGGCACATCGTTCCGACCGGATGCCGATGCCGATGAGAGCGGCTTGCCGACTTACGCTCCCGAGGAAGATGTCGAAATGGCAATCGGGGCACCATAGGCATGTACGCAAAGTCACATATTTGTGATTATCTGTACATCACGGCACTGAAACGATAGTGTCCCGCGTCTACCCCATAAAAAAAGGAGCCTACGAGGGCTCCTTTTTACGTTGCAACCAGGTCAGCTCAGATCGATGCGCAGGACAAAGTCCAGGACCACTTCCATCGCTTCCTCGCTGAAAATCGCCCAAGCCCGGCTCACAGGATCCTCAGCATTGACCGGAACGCCCAGAACCTGTTTGCCATCTATCCAGTAGCAGTGGATATCGAGTGCTGCAAACAGGACGGCAACTCTCCTGAAGAGCTGTATCCGGGCATCATCTTCAGGGTCGTAGCGGTAGGCGAACGGAATGTCGTACTCCTGGGGCAAGGCCTGACCAGGTGTCGCAGGTAGTTTGTGCTTTTCCGCTACAGCCAGCACCTGCCTGGCGACCTCGCCAATCACTGGATCATTGGTCCAGACATTGAGTGAATCGTAGGTGTTCATTTTAAGGTGGCTCCCCCGCCGGTGATTTCCGTCACAATGTCTTTAAGGATCTGATAGCGCGCAATCATCCTCGCACGCTGCCAGATAACGCTGCAGTTTTCATCATGACGAAAATTTTGGTGCGCGTGCTCCAGCAATGCGTACGGCAGTTCGAAAGACCTTTCGCCTAACCATTCGAAAAATTTGGATGATGCCGAACAAGGCAACGCCGCGGCCGCCGCGGTGAGCTGCGAAACACCCTCCTGAACCAATGCATTCTCCAGTCCATTGCTTTGCTCGAACGTGTGCAGCAACTGCGCTATGTCGGAATATAGGGTGCTCAATCCATGATCGACATCCTGCAGTGACCAGTGCTCCTTGTTGTCCATTTCTTGAAAGAACGACAGCAGTTTTGGTTCACGCTCGGCCCAAAACGCCTGGACTGCACCAGGCGTAAGGTCAACCCCATGACGGGAGGTCATGCACCTGGTCTCCGCTCGTTGCCGCGCTCATAAACACGAGCGGTCAACACGAAATAATAGGTCGAGACGCGGTTCTGACTTTTGGTCGAACCAATCAGGCCGGCCAATGGCCCAGCTTTTTCATACCCTGTCACGCCAGATCCGGAGTTGGTCTCGTCAGTTTCCATTTGGCCACCGATGATGATGGTGTCGCCATCCCGAAGCAGTGCTTCACCGTTGTAATCGATGTTTGCAGGAAGCGTGATTTGTGTCGGTACTTTCGTCGTCCCGTTTGCGTCGGTCAGGTACTGATCAATCGTTTTAACCTGCGATCGCACCGCAACGTTGAGGGTCAACTGTGTCCGGATGATGCCAGTTTCCAAATCGATTTTTGGATTGACCCGGAGCAAGGTCCCGAAACGAATCGGAATCTGCGTGTTGGTCGTCGCCACAGAACTGCTCTGTGTGCCGGCGACCGCGCTCTGACTGACCTGGCTGAACAAATCCGTTTCAATACGACGAAACTCCGCCGGCGCGCCCGACGTGGTCGCGATGGCAGGACGCTGAGTAACGGTTACGTCACCGATCGAGGACAGGTAATTCACAAAAAGATTTGCCGGGTTCCCCTTCAGGACCGACAGACCCAACCCAGTCGAGCCAATCACGCTACCACCTGGTGTCATCACGGGTGGACTACCTGGCGTTCCCGGCATGCTCGGCGAAATGGTGATACCGCCGGCTGGGTTGTTGTTGATGATCATGCCAAGCTTGCCATTGGCGAACGAAGCAAAGGCGGTGAGATCGAGGCCTTCTGACTTGTCTTTCGTAGTCGATACGAGGATCAATCGACCCTCAAAGTGAATCGCTGTATTGAACTCGCGCGATACGCCCTTGATGTACTCGTCGATTTCATTCTGCAGCCACTTCGGAGCCTGCACAGTAATCGTGCCGGTATCTGGGTTGACGCTGACGGTGCCCAGTTTTTGCGAGCGATACATGTCCGTGGACCTGGACGCGTCTGCTGCGGCCATCGGCTCCATGTTGCCAACCGGCAGCGGCGGCATCCCGTTGATGGGCATGCCGGCCGCAGTGTTGATGACACCTGGCACCACCGTGTTGCTGCTGACCGGAACCAGAACAGAAACCCGGTTTTCGAGCTCCTCTTTCATTGACTTCCAAAAGTCGGATTTCGATTCCAACTTCGAGGTGCCAGAACGCTCACCCTCAGAGCCTTCACCGCCGTTGCCAGATCCTGAGCTTTGCGGGATACCACCCAAGCCGCCGCCGCCCATGCCGGAAGAGCCATTGGCACTCGACGCAGAGTTGAGCGAGCTGGCCAGCGAAGCGCCGACATCGAGCGTGCCGCTCAGGGAAGCAGACGTGAAGTTGGTGGAGCGCTGGGAGTTGATGTTCAGCGTCCACTGCTTGGCCCGCATTGGCACGATGGTGACAATGCGGCGGTCGTTGTCGACCACATAATCGAGCCCCATTGAAGGAAAAATAAGGCGCATCGCGGTTTCGGCATCGACATTGGTAAAACCGTACCCGGCGTAGGTGTAGGTATCCAGTGGCATCGTACTGGTGATATTCAGGCCTTGGCTGAGCAGCGATTTGGCCAGCTCATTGCCATTGACCGGTTTGTTGATGGCCAGCGAGATCCGTTTGTCCTGGAGCCATGGTGAGCGGACCAGGGGCATAGTCTTGCCGGTCATCAAAGGACCGTTGGTGATCTTGATGCGTTGATTACGTTGCGACTGCTCGCTTTGCGCCTTCAACTCTGCAAGTTCATCCATCATCTTGCTGTAACTGCCCCCCTCTGCCCCCTTGGGGATATTCTGCAGACACCCCGAGAGGGTCGCACCGATAACGCTTGCCAGCATAAGTTTTGCGAAATTGTTCATTGGGCGATCTCTCGTTAGTGAAGCCAAACTTTCTTTTCGAGTGGGCTGATTTCTACGTTGAACCGGTAGGGATCCGCGTAGGGTTCAAGGAACTTGGCCACTGCCTCTTGCGGTGTTGCGGCGCTGATGACATAGCCGCCTTGAATTTCCTTGTCCTGTTCACCCAGGTCCCACAGCGGCGTTTTCCAGTTGAGTTCCTGTGTCATTCGGAAGAGGTTTTCGTAAAGGCCACCGCTGCGAACGTTGAACGTCACACCCGGTGCCGTTGGCGCTGCGGCCGCGGTTGGGGTAGCCACTGTGGCAACAGGTACGATCGCCGGCGGAAGAACTTTGGTGGCCGCGGTACTGGCTGCGACAGTCGAAGAGCCCGTCGAGAATGTTTTGGTTGTCAGCGGTTTATCCGCTGCAGGCGTACCCACGCTTACACCAGGTGCTGGTTGATTCGGAACTGGCGGGACGGGACGACTGCGGTGCGTAGCTTCAATAAGGCGTGCTGCAGCATCCTTGTTCAGACTCAAGTCACTCACGATCTGAACACGGTTCGCACGTACACCCTTGCCGTCGAAGGATTCGTAAGTGGCACTCGTTTCCTGGCGGCCCGACGCGCCCGGGTTGATTTTTTGAACGCGATCCCGGCCTACCAGCCCCAGTGGTTCGTCAAAAGGCAAAGCGCTATCCATCGGCGGCCTAGCCGGTGAGGTGCGCTTGACAGTCATGGTCTTTGACCCGTCACGTCCGGCAAGAATGTCTGCTGGGTTTTCGAGCGACACCGAGTACTCGACTCCCGCGGCATCCCGTGTGCGGATCATCAACGGGATAGGTTTTCGATAGCGGTATACCCGCGAAACCCCGTCGGGATCACGAGTCTCGGTCAACCAGTCTGGTCCGACCATCGACGCGCCACGCAGGCGAATGATCGCGTCATCGCGATTTGGTGATAACCAATAGCTGACGCTGAAGGGCAAATTCGCAGTATCGCTGACCTTCAACGTGGTCCAGTTTTTCCCAGGAGACTGTCCCAGAGCGTTCATCAACTGGTGATCAATAGCGACGCGGTTGGGCTGCAGCAAGGGCGAGCTGCCCTTCGGTACGCCGTCAACAATCAGTTTTAGGCTGTCCTTCACACCGTCGGTGGGATCGGCCGAGACCTTAACGTAGAGCTTGATTGCCTCATTACGGTCTTTGAGATACAGAATTACGTTGGTGTTGACCCAGGGCTTCTGCGGGTGAATTTCCACCGCACCAGAGTCTTCAACCAGCTGAACGTCGATCACCGAATCATCCCCTGCGCGGGCTCGGCGAATCGGCCATGGCGCGCCGTTCTCTCCCACCACCATGACGGAGGTCAGATAGCCGAGCTGTAGGGTGACCGACTTGGTCTTTCCTCCATCGGTCAAGTCAATGATTTGCTCCGGGCTAGTGGCCGTAGCTCCGGCGGGCAATTGCGGCGCCAAACTTTTTCGTTCGTTACGCAGGTACTCTTCCACCGCAGCTTGTTGCTTTACCGTCATTGGGCTATTGCGCTTGAGGACGGTGTCTACGAGTGGATCGCCTGTACGGGGGGCATCACTGAAGGCTGGCTCTCCGTCCGCATGAGCCGTCGAAGCAAACGCTGCGAGAAACATCAAAGTCCAGGTATTGATATTCATGTCTTGTTGACCTTCACTCGAATTGCATGCACTGCAAGACCGTCAGCGCGGTTGGCCTGGTCAATGCGTAAGAGGTCGACTTCGATGGACCCACGGCGCGGCTGGTTTACGTTGCCGTTGAAAACGATGTCGATTGGATGGGTGATGGTGTAGGACTGCCGTGCTACCCCGTCGGTGACCTTCACTGACTTGTCCACGAACTCGCCAGGACCAGGCGTAGCAGCGAGCACGAGGCGAGTTTTAGGATCTCTCAAGAGCTCCATCAAACCGGCCCGTTCGAACGCGGCCAAGTAGCTGCTGTAGCCGGGATCAGTAAAACAGGTGCGTTGAGCTTCTGCCTGCTGACGTCTGTAGTTCACATAGTCGAGCTGGAACATCCGAATGACGCAGGTGGAACTGAAGTTCAGCGCCTTCTCCTCCCCACCGATAGGGGAATCTAGCGGGGTCAACTGAAACAGGGAGCCGTTGTGAGTCGTAGCGAAATACTCTCGCTTGATCGATTCGATTTTATTTTTTGCGTACCAGATGGTGCCCCCCAGTCCTACACTCAAACCAACCACCAAGGCGATCAGCACGCAAATGAGGTACAGAAAAATCTTACTTTTGAAAACGATTGCGCCGACCAGCTGATCGTCATTGACGTTGTTCATGTCGCACTTCCTTTGGATGTTGATTCAGACCAGGCCAGACTCGAAGCCAAGGGATGGCGAACGCCTTTTTCTACCGGGGCCACAGGTGCTGAACCAATCAACTGCTCCTGCCAACTTGGCTGACTAGACGCTATTTCATTTGAACGAGCCGGCTCCACCGGCTCGCTCGTCTGCGGCAGATCGACCTCAACAGCAACAGCCTGGGGGGTTAAAGGTTGGGAGATATCTGCTGCCTGCTGGGCAATGTGCGTCTCTCTGACGTGCACAGGCGCAGGGATGATTGCTGCAGGTGCAGGTGAGGGGCCGGCCGCCGGTGCTAGTGCCGCCGGCGCCGGAGTGGCTTCCTGCACCGGTTTCGGGTGCATTTGCAATTCCACCGGCCGCTCTTTTAGAAGACCGAGCAAGACACGCTTGAAGGCGTATCGATCAGCTTCGTCTTCCGAAATTTCTTCAAAGAGTTCCTTGGCCTCTTCTGCGATCTTGTCGATCAGACGGAGTGCTTCACCTTCCACGGGATCCATAGGATCCAGTGAGAAGCGAAACTGGCGACGCTTTAACGAACGCTTCGCGCGTGCCATGGCAGTTACTCCTGAGTCGCTGCCAGGTGCCGGGCAAGCTTGTAGTTGCCCTTGGCATTAGCGTACTGAGGGTCATCAACCACGATGGACTGCGCGCGGCCGATTTCGACACCTTTCAGGTCATCCCGGAGCATTTCGGTGGTGCCGCCGGCGAATAGCACGCGGCGCAATTCGTCACGGCGCCGGGAGACGATCTTCTCAACACGAGGGACGATTTCGTTCACGATGGCGCGCGTTTCGATGGCGACGATGTCGCGAATGTTTTCCTCGCTGTTACCAATCTTCAGTCTCGAACCGTTTTCACGGATTGCCTGCTCAACAGCATACAAAGGCGGTGTGCGCATCAACCCCATGCGATCCTTCACGGTATTGGCAACACGCTCGTACAGGTGAAGCGCGCCGACCTCGAACGAATCAGAGTTGCCGCCGAAGACCAGAACCCCGTTTTCAAACAGCGCGAGGTCCGTGGTGTTGCCACCGATATCGACCACAACGTCCAGGCCCTCAGGCTCAACCTGAAACATCCCCTCCTCGTCCATCATGTAGTCGAGGTAAACAGCGACCCCTTCCGCCGTGCCATTGAGATTGGCGAAAACCGATCCACCCCGGGGCAATTGCAACCCTTCGCGCCCGGCTGACAGTACGGACGCTGGCTGTCGCCAAGCCTTCACCCGGGCCTTGATAAGATCGGAATTGACTTCCCCGCGGGAGTTGTAAAAAACATTGAGTGGCATGCCGAAAACTGCATCGACCTCGGCGTTTGAAAGATCGCCGAACTCCTGCACCAGGATCGCCAGCACGAGTGCAGCGTTCATGTCGGAGCTGTAGTAGCTGCCGAAGCGAGTATCGAGAGGTGACTCGACCCGCGGGCCAACCGCATAAACACTGCTGCCGACCTGAATGACGATTTCGTCAGGACCCTTTGTCGCGCCGCCCAGACTGATACCGACCTGTGGTTTGGTGGAAACTGTGCTGCGGATGGAGATTTTCCGTCCGTTGCCGGCGTAAAGCTTGGCGTGGTTGCAACCGATATCTGCACCCACCGTAATCTTCTGAATCATGCTTTCTCTCCACAAAAATAGAATCGTATCGGCTTTATCTTTTTGTTTTACCGTCGCACTCTCGAATGCAAACAAATCTTAGCCGTTTGCTGCGATCAGCACAACTGCGAAGACGCAGGAATAAGATTTATATGAAAGAAAATTTTTGTTGGTTATAGAATCGAATAGTTATGCAGAAAGCGCCGGAGTGAGCTCAGTCGATGAGTAGGCAAAAAAAACCCCGCTCAAGGCGGGGTTTTCTCTTAAACGACTGGATCAGTTGTCGAAGCCTGGCGCATTGTCAAACTGATCCGGCTCTGGCAGTGGCTGCGGCTGAGGATCAACAGACTTGTCAGCAGGCTTGGCCGCATCGATACCGGCTTCCTTCAACAGATCTTCGCTGTAGGCCGGCGCCGGGAACTTCTCGGACGGGACCAGGAGCGGGTCGAAACGATCTTTCGGGGTCACGGACAGGTGGCTGATGTAGTTGAACTCGTCGGAAGGAGCTCGACGGATGTAGCATTCAGCGGCATAGACCTGCTTGTCGTCCTGGAAACGCTTGGCCAAGGCCACGTAGTTGGCCCCGCGCGGCGAGTTCATCATTTTCTTCGACATCTCGATCGACATGACCGGAATCATTTCGATGACACCTTGGCCGGCCGCGGCCATTTCCAGCATCTTGGTCAGGCGCGTGTTTTTCTTCAGACCTTCGACGACCTGCGCACCATTCTCGGCGCGCTTGACCTTTTCGCCGTCCACTTCAACTTCCGCAACACCCTGGCGGATCGAAGTGAAATCGATGACTTCACCGGCTTCGCTCATCAGACGGACGATCGGGCGGGCACGGGAACGATCAGATGCGCATTTGTCGGCCAGCGCCGCGACTGCGCCAGGGAACTGCTCGGGAGTCAGAGTCAGTGGCTTACCCAGGCGATCCAGCGCACCCCAGTTGGTTTCTTTGGTGCCTTCCACGTTGGTGCCGGCGCGGTACATCGCGTTACCGATGGAGAGCTCATTGCGGCTATGACCGAAGAACTCAGCCCAGCGAGCGATACCTGTGGTTGGCTCACCTTCTGTCTCAGGCTCGCGCACCCAGACGGTGCTGAACAGAATCATTCCGCCGACGGGGACGTAGTGATTGCTCTTTTCTTTGGAGAAGGAGAGGAGGTCATTGCGTTTGGTGTTTTCGGCCGCGTCACCAGAAGTGGTCAGAATTACGGAGTAAGGCTTTCCGTTCAGATCACGACCGATGACAGTGTCGATGTCTTTACTGCCCTCGGAAGCCACATAGGCCTCGACCTGCAGCATCAGGCTTTGTTCGGGTTTGTTTTTCTCTTGGCTTTTGCGCTTGAACATGACGTGCTCCTGGGACTTGGCTGGCGTTAATGCCATCGACACAAACCATAGACACACGTCAATAATTTTTCAAGCATATTTTACTATCGACACTCATTTAGTAAAATTAAAGCCAGTTCATGATCCTGCCCACGCCATTTACCTGCGCGCCTTGACCTGGATGAAAGCCCAGCGCAACAAGTATCTGTCCTACGGATTGGTCAGTCATCGACAGCGGGTGATTCCATAACCCGGCAGGGACGTGGTTAAACGCGCCATGCCGGTCAACCAGGGCCGCTACGGACGCTGCAATGACATGAGTTTTTTCGTCAGCAGCTTCCAGGCTGATCATTGGCCAGTCGGTTCCGACGTCGTCACCGCGCAGTTGCCAGGCTGTGTCCAGTGTCATGGCTTCCATTTCAACGATCGAGGAAGGCACGGCGATCTCCGCGCTCGCGAATCCGAGCAACTGGCGAACCTGGTCCCAATCCAACACGTTTCCTTTAACCAATTTCATTGTTGCTCCTCCTTTTCACCCGTTGTGCTGGCTTGGCCAGTTGTTTTCAGTGAGTCCGTCATCTTGCCTTTGAGATCAGAAAGCGCACCGCGAAGTGAGTTGGCCGAAAAATTCTTTGGCACCGGGCTTTCTGGGTAGGTGTTGTTTGGGTCATCCGGCATAGCGTTTTTGACGGCCGTGTTCGCACTTAAGCGCGCTTCCGGTAACGTGCCTGACCACTGGGAATCACTGCCGGTCTGCTGCATCTGTTTCACTTCTTGCATCACCGCAGCACTGAGGGCGGTTCGTGAAATCATGGCTTGCGTTGCTGTATCCGGCGCGTGATCGTCCATGCTGAATGAAAAATCTGCAGGGTGGATCAGCGGTTGGTCTTCCTTCATTTTCACTTCAGCCTGCGGCGCGGGCGCAACACTGATAGGCAACTCCGGCAGCAGCGATTCATCGAAGGTAAAAAGCGGCTGCGAAGGCGCGACAGTCGGCTGCTGCAAAAGCGCTTTCTCAAGCAAGTCCAGGGAGTCTGATTTTGCAAAATCGACCTTGCCGTCACCTGCATCCACCGTCGTCGCCGGCGGGGCAGTTTTCGCAGGTTGTGACGCAGTGGCCACGACCGGCTTCGATTGAACCGGCTGAGGGTAAGCCAATCCAGGTGTCCCTTTTCGATCACCTTTGAAAATCTGCTCAGCTGCTTTCTGCATGGAACTAAAGAGCTCGCCACCACGAGTCTGGCTGCCCTCGATTGCATTTTTGCACCACAGATGAAACTCATCGCCGAGGTCGATAACAGCGGGTTCAGTGGTTGGCAGGTACGTCTTTACCGCGCCCTGGATTTTGTCCAGATGTTTACGCATTGCGATAAGTCGTTCAGCGTCTTCTACGACACCGCTTACCCCAACAGGGGTCCTCATCCGGACGAAACTGTTCACCTGCGACTGCGAACTTTGCTGGATGGCTGGGTAGAACATCTTCACCTTGGTCCAGAGTTTTCCGCCAAAGTAGATGTGCGCCATACCTGGATCTTGCGACGCCATTTGGTCAATGCGAGCACGGTCTACTTCCTGCACTTGAAGCGCATCCACCGACTGGAAATTCGTTCGCATGTCAGGGCGGCCGCCATTAGGTCGATCTCCCCAGGTGCCAGCAACCGACACAAGTTTCTTCCCGCACGTATCGACCAGCAGCTTGACGGTGTTCACATCGAAAGTTTTCAAGAAAATTTTCGTACTGGTGTTGGCGTTCACCCGATCCGCTTCGACCTCGGAGCCCTTCTTGAAACTGGCCCAGTCTTGACCGCTAAAGCAGGCAAAAACGCCCATGGATCGGATTTGAGCTACGACATCGCCGAAGCCCTCCACGCAATAGCTTCCGTATTCATCAAGGAACAGGCCGTAAGGAATCTGCTTGCCGATCGGGCGGCCATCAATCAGGATTTTCTTCAGACCGGTGAGCTGGCCACCGCCGATGATTGGCAGCATTGCGTTACGCATGCTGGTCACTACCATCCGGCCGAGTTGCTTCAGGGACTCAGGAGACTTTTCCAGGGCCGGGAGCATGATGTAGACGGTGCGGCGCTGGTTAATTACATCGATCCAGTCGATCTCCGAAATGTCAGTGCCAGTGATGTACCCGTAGGTCCCCGATAACAGCGACAGCACCCGGGTGAACTGCATCTGCAGGAAGCCCAACTGCTCGGACATCCGGCCCATCGACGTTTCTTTCGCCTGAGGCTGGGTTGCTTTCTGCCAGGCTGAATACCCTGGCAAATCATTCAGGAACAGCTGCGCTTCATCCCGCACGCGCTGTGAATAGATCATGTTCTGAGGAAGCTCAATCAGCTTTTGCAGCGTCATGCGCCGACGCAGGTCATCGGCAACGATTGTCTCACTGCGCAGATCTCGGTCTTCGCAAGCGGCACGGATGATCAAGCCGAACAACGCTTCGGCACGACCACGCCACATGTCGTCATTGCCGCCGCCGGAGCCGCCCCCCATCATGGAAGAGACCATTTCCGACAAACTGTCCGCGGAAGCGATCTCGAAAATGTTCGTTGTGTTCGAACGTTTGGTGTTCGCTCCGCCAGACGTCAGGTAGTTGATCACCAGTAACTGGCGTTCGAGACCAAAGTGGCGGGCAAGCGTGTAGAGCATGAACCAAGTGGTGATGTCGGCCTTGCCGTCACAAAAAATTCCGCCCGACCCCTGGGCCATAAGTTGGGCAATCATTCCCAAGATGGCCTGGGTCTTGCCGCTCCCTGTGGTTCCGATCAGGAGCAGGTGTCTAACCAGCAGGTCCATGGAGGACCAGATCTGTGCCCCGCCATTGTCCATGTCGGAGCCCAAAAGCATAATGCCGTCCCCCATCATTTCCTTGGGGTCCTTCAGGAACAGCAGGTTGCCCAGGATGGGAACGTGCTTGAGCGGCGTAACCTTTTTCACCACGCCAAAAATGTCCCTCACCACTGGGGCTTGCTGCAGCTTGAACAACTTCTTGTGCAGCGGGGTCGCTTTACAAACGAAGGACGGCCTCGATAACGGCCATGCGTGTTCCTGGCGGGTCGCCGCGAAGGCGCCGAATGCACTCACACCAATACTGGCGGAAATCTCAAAAAAACCAGGCGCAGCCAGCGCCAAGAGCCCCGTCCCCATCATCAAGGGGGGAGCGTACTCCTGGATGGCGTAATTCATCCGCTCAGCAGCGGTGAGGTTCTCTCGAATATAGCGGTTGTAATCGAGCTCTTTCGCCGCGTCGCTATGACGGTTGTTCGGCTTGGTTGCCAGTGCCATGTTGCCCCCTTAAAGCCACGGATCGAAGGATGCCCAAATGTCGTCGCTTTCGACCCAAGGGCGTTCGTAGGGGTCTTTGCGTAGAGCTTCTTCCAGCCACGCTGCGGCCCATCGGCCGCCGGCATCGAGTTCTGGTTTCATCGTTCCTTTGGAGGTGTTGTAAATTTCAACTTCATGCCGGAACTGGCCCATGATTCCGGAGCCGGCGACAAAGCTGGTCCTGCGTCCACAGCTGCAGACAGCATCAAAAAAGGCGACATCCTGATAGCGCAAGAATGACAGCGGGCCAAATTCGACGATCATGAGTCTGCCCATCATTCGAATCAGGCCGATGATTACCGTCTTTTCGTATAGGTGCCCTTTCGTGGCGGCGATCGCGGCGTTCTCGCGATCTTGTGGCGGGATTTGCTTGATCAAAGTGTTCCAGGCGCGGCCGTACTTGCCCTTTTCCAATGCCTCGATCGTCGTGAAAAGTGGACCCAGCGTCAGATTGAAAACCGCCGCGGCTTTCTCGGTTTCGAAGCGAACCAACTGTTTTTTGTCATCAACCTCGCAGAGGTTGTAAATCTCTGCCATACGCCATGGTGTAAGGGGAGCCTGTAGCGCGATCTTTCCACCAAACAGATCCATCTTGCTGGCATCAACCACATCGTTCATCCACTCTCGCCCGGGCATTTGTTTGATCAACTGAACGATGCTAGGAATCCCTACGACGACCCTGAACATCTGTGGATCCTGCATGCGAGAGTGCTTGAAACACCGGTAGCCGGCGTAGATCAAAATGGGACTGAAAATAAGCGTCGTGAACCTGTGAACATAGTCCCCATAGCGCTTCGCTTCGACGTAGCCCATCGCTTTCAATTGCGCCGGCTGCAGACTGGCCAAGTACTCGGGGATCTTGTGAACGGTAACTGGATCACGTTTGAGCAACGGCATGAGTTGCTGGCCGATCTCTGTAGTGGCCAACCATCCCCAAACTTGCGAGACGGGGACGATCAACCATTGCCAGATTCCGAGAATACGATCTGAGAAATGATAAAGAAGGAATATGAGTGCTGCGAAAGCAATCAGCACAGAAATTGCCCCCGCGTCATCGCTACCATTATTGCCGTTCATGGGTGTGTTCTCGGAACTGGAGTTCAGGGATTGGGGCTGGATTCTTGATCGAGCTGGCTATCGAGCAATTGCTGCATCGTGGCGGCCATTTCAATGCACAGAGTCATCGCTTCGGAGACCCGACGGAAAAAATCGTCTAGCGGCCAGATCTTCAGTCGTTCAACTTCAATGCGAAATTTTTCCGGGTCACCGCTCAAGGCGGAGAACTTGCGTGTGGCAGCCATAATTTCCCCATCCCACAACACGGGATAAAACCCTGCGCACACCTGGATCAACGATTGAATTTGCGGCGCTTGATTTTGGCTGCGCATGCGAGCCGCTTGATCAACAACGAGCTTGGCCATGTGCCCCGTGATTTCCTTGCACAGATCGACCGCATCGTGCCCAAGACAAGCCTTGTCACGCATCGCCAAAATCACTTGGGCCGAAGCAGCCACCGCGCTGCTCAGTCGCTCCGCAGAATCATCACCTGGGCGAACTACTTCCTGACTGAGTTCGGAAACCAATTTCATGCCACTGGCGACAGCGTGTTCGGCCAGGGCAGCCAAATCGGCGGCGGTGAGCGTGCTGCCGTCCCGCCAATGCGCAGCGATGAGCCCAACAATCTCACGAACGATAATGTGTCGGCTGAACGGTGCGCGCTCTGGGTTTTCCAGCAACCGTTTCTGGATCCGGTCACACAGGTCGATCGTGCGAAACAGGAGCGTCGATTGTGCCTTCACAATCTGCTCACTGGTAACGCCTTCACCCAACCCAGGGCGGTGGAGAGAAGCAAGCATCAATGGCTCGACCAGTTGCAGACTGACTAGTTTGCGTTGGCCTGTAGATGAATCGTCTGCGCTTGGAAGTCTTTCATCGCGCAGGAGCATAACCAGCCTCCGGTGCGAGATCTCGCTGAGCAGCAGGTGAACGTAGCCAGGCGCCATTCATCAAGTTGATCGCCCAATGCCCCGCTGCATCTGGGGAAATCATCTGGCCTGGTTCAGCGAAAGCAACCTCAGGACAGGCTTTCATAACGGCTTCGATAGCATCAGCGCGCCATGCGCCGTTATCCACCAGTTTGCTCTTTGCATAGCGCAGGGCGAGCAGTACCAGGGCTGGAGGAGCCAAGGCTGTATCCCCTGCACCACTTGGTACAACAGTCAGCCCTTTATCAGACTTTTGAAAGCCGTCTGAAATGGCATTGGCCTCGACCAATAATTGGCAGGTGCTGTTGACGAGATAGGCAAGCAATACCGAGTTACCGGATCGCACGCGCATGTCCAATGCCCAGGGTTGTCCGCCGCTAGTCATCATGCAGAGGTCTGCAAAGTTCGAATAATTTCGTTCCATCAAGTTGGACTCCCCAGCCTTTGTTTCATGACCGACACCCAAAATTTCCTACGGTCCAGTTCCAGCGACTCTGGCGCTTTAGCTGGATTGAGATCCTGCATGCGACGGTGGACCAATCGAACATCAGCAAACAAAGTTTCTCTTTTCGAGTACTCCTCGTTGCTCATGCTCGAAAGAATTTCAGCAACGTCGTTCAGTTCAGAGGACCCAAAAACGCGCTCGGCGGCGCCGATGCAATTGGTCAGGTACTCTTCGAAGTTGTAGGCCCACTGGACGTACGTCGGCTTTGCGTTTTGATGGGCACAGATCCAATCGTAAAATCGAGTTGCCTGGTTCAAAAACGCCTGAGGGGGTAGGGGTTTGCTTCGGTCCGTCGAGATTCCCACATACCCCAGTTCGTAAACGCCTGCGAGCCCGATGTGGTGACAGCGGTGACACCAGGCACACAAAGTGATGATGTTGGCCGGATTGTTGTTGGTGTGGTCATCATCTTTATGATGACCCTCCTGATAACGGTCAGCCTGCCAACTGCACTCCTGGCATGTTGAATGGTCACGACTGATGGCTTTGCTGCGGGCGTCGAGGTACACCTTGTCATTGTGAATTTCCTCTTCACGCCAGTTACCGCGTTTAACCCCTAGCAACAAAGCCATCGTCGTCAGTCCTCATACGCCAGGGAGCAAAGTCGCGCCGCCCATACCGAGCATGGAAGGCAGAAAGTAGGCGCCGACACCCGCAATGGCGTAACCAGCGGTTTTGGCAGGCTTGGCTTCAGGGTCATTGCCTTTTTGAACTTTCGACCAGTTGTCCCAGCCCTTATAAGCGAAGAAGATGCCCGCGATCTGACTGACGTTCAGCAGCAACAACGGGAGGCCAGAGATGTTGCTGTTCAGGTTAGTGATGCTCTCACCCAATTGGGCGGAGGTGTTTGCTCCGATTGGGTTTGATGTTGTTGCCTCAGCCATGCCAGCCACCAACATCGAGCCGACGGCCATTTGGGTTTTCCAGTACAGATCGGAAGACAACGCTTTAAAGTTTTTCATCTTGAGCTCCAGGTTATGTCATCAAACCCAACATCAAATCGGCGTCATACAAGAGCCGACCAAAGTCAGGAATCATTGGGACCGTGTTGTGCACGATCGCGAAAAAGTAGCGGGAGTGATAGGCAATGACTCCGGCCAAAAAATGAGAGGCGACGGCGCCCATATTGTCCTGCTGGCCAGCGCCTCGTCCTGAGACGACCCGCGCATAAATCAGCATGGATTTCACGGCGTAATAGATACCGAAAATGGTCACCAACGATTCGGCCAACGCGCCAATAGCGGTGACCATTGCTGCGCTACTCCCGCTCGAACCAGAGGACCCGCCACCGATGGCCCCGCCGTTCAACAACGGATCAGCGAATGTCGGCATGACAAAAAAACAAAGCACAATCAGAAGGCCGAGTGACATAAGTGCACGGCTTTCTCGGTTAGCGGTATTCACGGCCATTTACGGATGCTCCAGTTGCTGAAACGTTGCTGATGGACATGCCAGCGATTTTCTGCCCTGAACTGACTTCGTAAACGTTGCCGCCGATGATCATGTGGGCATGCCAATTGTCCTGGACCAAAAACGACCCCAGGTATTGGACGTCTGCTTTGGGGGCTTCGGCAGCAGGAGCCGCCGGCTTGGTCGAAACAACCTTCTGGACAGGTTTCTCAACCGGTGTTTTTGGCTTTACGATCGGCGCGACGGCTGTCTTCGTAGGTTCTGCTGGTCTCGACTTCGGCTGGTTTTTTTCCGCTTCCAAAGCACGGTGTTTCCAGTCGTCGCGCTCCTTGCTCACCAGTGCCAGTTGTTCTTTGACGGCGTTCAACTCAATTGACGTAGGTGACGACGGCTCGACCGGGAGCGCAGCTTCCTTCGGCGCAACAACTGATGCCGGTGGAAGAGTCGCGGGGGCAGCTACTTCGGCATTGATCGGCGCTTTCACATCCGATGGTTGAGTACTGGAAGCGAACAGCTTGTCGTCATCACTGCTGCCGTTGAAGAGTTCGTCGCCGGCACTTTTAGCTGCGGCTGCATCGAGGGCGGCCCCAGCGTCTGTTGCACCTAAGTGTGAGACGTTGTCAGCCCCAGCCTGAAGGTTCTGGATAGCCGCTTCATAGGGCGCAACTTGTGTAATAGGGGCTGTCGCTGCGGCGGTGGTTTCAGCTTTATGTTTTTTGTACTGGTTCCATCCGATTACGGCGAGTACCAGGACACCGATAATCAATTTCGGCTTGTGCTTTTCAAAGAACGAAATCGGTTTATTGCGACTTTCCGCCGCCACCGCCTCACTCGAAGGGCTCACTGGGGGAAGTGCTTCAGTGAAACCGACATGCTCTGGATCGGCTTGAACGAGTGTGAGTTCATCCAGGCTCATCGCAGGGGTGTGACGAACAAACTCAGGTTCGTTGATCGAGGAATAAGTCGAATCAAGCGGTGCTACTGACAGGGAAGCAGGCGCTACATGAGGATCCGTCGTAGACGGCGAATGGCTGTCGCCAATCGTCGGCATGGGCGGTAAGTCGGCCAGCATGTCAGCGCTCGAAACTGGAACAGGGGCTTCTGCAGACGATGGCGCGCTGTTGATGAGCAAATCATCAACACTCAGCATATCTGCCGCAGGAGGGAGCACGAGCTCATTCATATCCCCAGTAGCGTGCTCATCGTCCTTGGTGCGACGCTCGCTTCGGGGGAGGTCTTCAAAAAACTGCTCTGTCATTTCAAATGTCCTCAGCGAGCATCAGGCCGATGATTTGCATTGGTGGAACTTTGGCTTGAGGTTTGATTTCCCCTGCCATTTTTTGGGCTTCTTTCAGTAGAGGCTCAGTGGCTTTACCTGCTGCATAAATGGCCAGATCGCTGCCGGACAGTTTGTCCTGAGTTGAAGTGGTGCCACCGTTCGACACGACGGTGGTGCCGCCGCGGCTTAAGCCATCTGCGTACGCAGCAGGGAATGCAACAAGAAAAAGTGCGCCGGCCCGCTGGATATAGCGGCCGTTGAATTCGGCTTTGACGTTAGGCATCTGGTCGGCCCCGACCGCGACCATCTTGATGGGGATGGACTCCTTGTCGAGTTGGACGGCGAAACACTCAAGGTTGAGATATTCACGACTTGGCCAGGTGAAGTTGCACAGAGCCTTGCGACCTGCAAACGGGCCTTGTTCGATGTCCGCTTGAATCGTCCCGGGACGATCGGTGTCGGCACCACCAGGTAATACTGCGGTCCAGACGGTTCCCATCGGATAACCAAGCTTGGTCGAAGATTTGCCGGTGCCACCCAGCCCGGTTCGCGACGATGAATCCAGACCGTCGACAAGGGCCTCATCCAGTTTTTTCTGATCGAGAACGTGCGCCGTGGAGACCACCCGGGCAGGGCCATCAACGCGCTCTGATATACGGGCCAACTGGATGGCCAAAGCTTTTTCCATCGCGTCAGCACGCTTCTGATCGGCCTGAGCTTGCTGTGCATTCGCGGTCTTGTTTGATTGACCATCACCAGCTGGAGGCTGCGGTGGCAATGGAGGCTTAGGCGCGGCATCAACCTTTGGTGCAAGCGGCGCTGTCGGTCCAGCCAGAGGCGGCACATACGTGCCATTGCTCTGCTTGGCCTCTTCCAGTGCTGCGACCTCGACCTTGCCATCCAAACCTTGGACGCGAGGATCATTACCTGCTCGCCCCTCACCCTTTGCCGGCGGAGCAACGTTAACGATGGTGTTTGGTGTAGCTGCTGTTGTCTGACGGGCCTTGCCATAGGCGTACACGCCAACTCCTACCGCCAGTGCGAGAGCAATCAACAGCGCCGGCCGGTTGTTAGCCAACGACGACGCCACCCCACTCCAGGACTGCTTGCTACGCAGCCCTTCGTCAGCTGGCTGCTCTGTCCGATCCATGTCTTCCAGAGTTTGAGATTCACCCAGCGTACTTATGGTGGGCTCTGATTTTTCCGCCATCGTTTATCGCTCCAAAAATATGCACAGAAATATATCAGCGCAATTCCTTTAGCACAAGGAAATGGCCTCTCATGCAGTGGTTGTTGACGTGTTTTGATCCATCAGATAGCCTCCGGTCCAACAGGCTCGGTTGGCTTATACTATTATTGTATTGTCATACTATATAAAATATATATGGTTTACCATTGTATTGTCATAGTATTATAGTCTCGAAAGCATCACATAGGCTTTCATTCTGAACGGTTTTAGGCTTAGCTTGATTCCGAATCGCATTGCCCAGAATTGAGTCGCATAGCTATGCGAATGAACGCCAGATCAATTTCCTCAAGTGATCCCCTCTTCCCAGGGATCAAATCGCTTCGCACGGTTTTAACGACGACTGAAGAGCCGACGGGCCCTATCAGGCGCTTTCTGCTGCGCGAAAAAGCGAGGGTATGCCGGTCATGGCGATAACTTGAGATTCAAGGACAAACAATGCTTAACAATGCAAAGAATGAGGTGGGTTAATGGCTATTCCGGCGTTGGGCGTCGTCATCCTCGATGACAAGCGGTATCCCGCGACCTCTGCGGGCTATGCAGTAACGGCCGAGGGCGGCCGTCGGATCAATCGACTTTCAGACCTGGCGTCCGGAGTGGTCTGGTACACCAGTGTTGGATACGTCGAGTTCAAAAGGGGGCAGCTCTACAAGCAGTCGAACCTGCGTGGTGATCAGCTGCTGCGTTGCAGCATGTCCAGCATCATTCATGAGATCGGCCTCGAATACGCACCGATACCGGAACAGGCTGAAGCTGTATTCAAGGTGTTCCAGGAAATTGCGGGCTACCTGGAAGCGAATCTGGGCTGGAACGGCAAGGTGTTTGGCAGGCTTGATTGGTATCTGAACAACTTCCTGGGTATCGCCGCCCGCCAAACAGCTGGGTCACCCCTCATTACCGCTGCTCGGAATGCGCACGAGTACATGACCCCCGCGATGGTCCAGTCCAACCCCGATGCGACATCCCGGACCTACATCGCCCCGCGAATCCCATATCTGCAGGCGTTGATGACTTTGCCTGTTCCTCATCTGCGAGCTGACTGGACCTATCAGCCATTGTCCGGTCAAGCCGACAGCAACAGGTTGGTCACCGAAGGCGGGTTGGGATCTTTTTTCGAGGTCAGCATCAGCGATATCGACCCAGACCTCGCTGTAGTCGCGCCGTTTGCTGCTCGGCAGTCCACTGACTCTGATCCGCGAGTGTGGTGCGCGCTGCCGGAGGCAATGTTCTATGCGGATCGGTCGAACCTGGTGGTGCGGGGTGTATGGAAGCCAAGCCGCGTGGAAAGCCTTGGCGAACAACTCGCCGCAGCTTCCAACGGAATGAAACTGGTCCCGGATTGTGACTTCTCATATTCCGCTGGGCTTATCGCGGAGTCCTTGCTCTACGCCATTCTGGGAACAACATCGGGCGACAAGCCTGCCACAGGCAGGGAGCCGGTAGCCGCTTACGTCGCCGCGCATGATCGCCTGATGATGATTCGTCACGCCCAAAAGGTGTACGACGCGGGCTACACGCCGATGTCCAGCGCCTGCGGCGGACGCCTGGTGGTGTCCCTTCCCGCTATGGCCATCGCTGATCTGGACAGCCTTTGCCAGGAGATGGGGTTAGAGGCGCCCATGACCGGCTCATGACTGCTGAGTAACACCGCGTCATGCGAGGTAGGTTTGTCGTCATGCGAGGTGGGTTGCCTGGACTCGGGACTGTCGCATTGGACTCTGGGCAGGCATTTTGAGTGGTGGTTCGGCCCCCCACCCTGCCCCCTCCGTACCTGGCTCAAGAGGGTTGAGTCGCTGCGTCATACGAGGTTGTTTCTATCTGTTTTCAGTGTTTTTTCAAGAATTTAGCTGGATTTACGCGTTTCGTAGCGCTGCGAGTGGTAGAGGCGCTTTGTTGGCCTTTGAATCTCCATGGCGAGCATTGAATCGCATAGATATGCAAAAAATGTATTTACGTGGCATTAAGTGCCGAAAGAGAGGGTTATATCGTGAGCGATCTGACAGAGGCTTCATCCACAAATAAGCTTGAGCGCGCCATGCGTGAATGGATTTCGGCAACCACTCTGGGCTCTAATTTTCTTTCCAAGGTGAAAGGTTATCGCGACCCCGCGTTGCTGCTTCAATTCAACGCGCTGACCAACGAACCTAGCGAGAAGGCGATCGCCAAAATCGATGAGATTGTCGCAGGGCTCGACCAATGAGCCTGCTCTATGGGTTGAATGAGTTGTTCGGGAAATACTCATCCTCCCGTCTGCCAGTCATCTCTGTGGTCGACGCCAAGACAATCCAGCTGCAGGCAGGGTTGGGTTACATGAGTGGGATCCGAATGTCCGGTGCATACAGGATGTTCGGTAACGCCGAGCGCCACGACGCATTGCGCTCTCTGTTCACCCTCCTCGCCGCCCAACTGCAACAACCTGGCTGCCAGATCCAATGGGTGACCGAGGTCAACCCAGATCAGGCTCGACAGGATTTGCGGATGCTCACCGATGTTTCGCGCGAAACATGGCGGCGACTGAACGTCGACATGGTCACGATTGAGGCGTTAATCACCTCGCGTGAGGAAATGTTGGCCGGACGCGCGGTTCGGGAAAACAACATAGCGACAGTGACCACGTCTATGCAGTCATTGGGCGACCCAAAGCAAGTTGCGTTGGACTCTCGCGGCGCGCAGCGGCTGCTGGGGGGGCTGCCCCGTTCGTTGAGCGCGTTTACTCAGATACTGGGCAGCAAGATGCAAACGCTTTACCAGCGGCATCACAGCAACGTCAACGCGTTCACCGCAGCGATGAAATCGCCCGATGTGACCCAGATCTGTGAGCCCATCGATAGCAACGCCCTCATGCGCGAGATTCGGCGGCTTTACCTGCCGGATTCGACTCCGATGAACTGGGCGCCGGCGGTTCAGGGGGACCGTGCGTACTTCAATGTGAATAGCCCTGCCGATGACCATACGCGGCTACCTCACCTGCGAGACCAGATCCTTCCTGAAATGATGGACGTTTTCGATGACGGTGTGGTTCGTATTGGGAGCCGCGGAGGGCGCTTTTTCGCGGTCGCTTACATGTATGTCCACCCGCTCACCTGGCTTGACTCCGATCAGCTGGTGAACGAAATGCCTCGTAACTTCCACTGGTGGACGTCGATGTGCTTCCTTTCCGGCGCCGAAAAGTGGCGCAGTTACGTTCGGTCGCACAAGGGTGTTGCTCAAGCAGTAAAAATCCTGTCCAGTAAAAACGGCGATATTTCGACTCATGCGGATACGCTGCTGGAAATTGCCAAAACTGAAAACCTCTGTGGTTTCCGCATGCAGGTGTGCACGCAGGCAAAGACGCGAGAAGAGGCCCAGCACCAGATCTATACGCTCATCAGTCAGCTGCAGGCCTGGGGTGGGAGTCAATGGCGACAGGATACGGACGATCCTGATGAACTGCTGAAACATGCCGTTCCAGGATGCGATCGGGCGACTACCTATGCTGGGTCGACGTTCGCGGTCCCCTCGAAGCATGCCCTGGTCACCTTGCCGTTTTCGCGGCCAGGCTCGATCTGGCAACGGCACATGCAGGGCGCATTGCTGATGTTGACCGAAGCCAAGCGCCTTTACCCTTTCAAGCATCAAGCCGCCGGCATACAGAAATTCGTTTCGGATCTGTTCGTTGCCCCCATGGGTGGCGGTAAATCGGTGCTGCTGCAGGCGATTCGCGCAGCGTACATTGAAGCGTATGCGTCGGCTGGACTGCTTCCAAGAGGCGTTACGCTGGATATCGGCCCTTCGTCCAGCGGAATGATCCTTTTGCTGCAGTCGATCTTGCCGAAGGAGCACTTGTGGCAAGCGTCCTATCGACGGATCACGGACTCACCAGATTGCTGCATGAATTTTTTCGACACTCAGTTGTGCGTTTGGCATCCGACGACGGTGGAACGGGTATTCCAAACGAACTTCCTCATCCAATTGTTCACATCTGCCGGTAAGAACATCCCGCCTGAAGGGGTTTCCACCGTTGTGCCGATGTTGATCGAGCATGCTTACAAGATGTATTTGGGGGAAAACAGCTCGCGACTGAAGCGTTATACGCCGGGTCTCGCGGGTTACGAGGATATCGACGAGATTGTCAGCCGCGAACGCTGGAACCGGGAAGAAGATCTCACATGGAAGCACCTCACGCGACTGCTCTTCGATCAGGGGAAATACATCCTGGCTGAATATGCACAATGGCGGGCCATGCCAACGTTGCCTGACCTGGCGGATGTGCTTCATTCGACGCAGGAAATTACAGACTTCTACGGTGAGCAGGTCGTACCTGGGCTGGGAATCTCGCTGCTTAAATACATGACCAGTGTCCTGCAGAGCTGGACGCGGTCCCATATCTTCAGCGGACCCACCACGTTTAGGACCAACGCTCGGATCCTGGCGCTTAACCTCGAAGATGTGGTGAAAGCGGGTGGTGTTTCGGGCGAGCAGCAAGGTGCTCTCATCATGCTGCTCGCGCGCCACGCGACGACGCGCAAATGGTGGATCAATGATGACGTGTTGAAGGAGCTGATATGCGCCCCGGAGGTGCGTGAGTTCCATCGTCGCGCCATGGACCGCGAAAAGAGCATGCCCTCTCGACTTGATATCGATGAATACCATCGTACCAAGAAGTTCACTAAGGTCCGGGAGCAGTTCTCTCAGGATCGCCGTGAGATTCGCAAATTCAACATCCACTACGGGATGGCGTCGCAAAGCGATGAGGACTTTGATGGTGACGACATTGAACTGGCCAGCTCGATTTTCTTCCTCGGTTCACCTGGTGAGCAAGGTATTGTCCGGTGCGAAACCAAGTTCGGCCTGCCAAAATCAGCCGTTGAAGCCCTGAGGAGCAAGGTGCGTGGTGCGGATTCCGAGGGGGCTCATATGTTGCTGATTGCCGAGACGTCCAAAGGGCGGCTTATTCAGTACCTCACCTATCCCCTTCCGAGCATGTACTTGTGGGCATTTTCGTCAACGCCGAATGATGTCAACGTCAGGCAAAAACTGGCCCTTGCCCTCGGTTACCTGACCGCACTCAAGGGGCTGGTAAAGCTTTTCCCTGGTGGATCAGTTGAGCGTCGGATTGATGAATTGAAAGTCATGCATCCCAACCTCGCTCCGGACGAGATTATCAATCACCTGGTGCAGGAAGTGATTCGCCAAACAAAACCTGACTGAATTTGTCATTAGGTAAGGCCTTGCTGCAGCGTTGCACCCGCCAATTGAGCGGGTGTTTTTTTGCCTGTCAAAAACCTGATTATCGAATTCCAAGATTGATTTGTATGTGCAGGACAGGCCATTAATTGGATAAAGCATCATTGAATAGCATAACAATGCGAATCAATTGGCCCATGCAAAAAAAAACCGCATCCAGAAGGAATGCGGTGTGGAAAGTGAGGAATACATAATCTATCGAGTGCATGCCGATTATATTACTATTGAGACTGTGTAACCACAGTAAAATGGAGAATCGATATGCGCCGACTTGAACCCGCCAACCCACCATCCGCAGCTGCGACACCTGCAGCCCCAGCGGGGCAAACCCCGTTGTGGGCTCTCGATGATGACGACATCTCCAGCCTCCTCTTGAAAGGGGCCAACGAAGGTGTTCAGGACATTCCCTCCCCGGTCCTGAAGGAGGAACCGATGCCCGAGCCTGAACCGCTGCTGCAGAAGCAAGCTCAACAAGCAATCGCAGACGTTCAGACAGAGCAGATCTTCGAGGCCGGTGGTCCGGGTTATTCTCCTGCGGAATTGGTTGAAAGCCAGCTTCAGGAGGCCGGTGGAATTGCAACGCCGGCGGATTTGGATCAAACCCGCCGGACTGATGCGAAGAAGCGTGCAGATGCGCTTGCTGCACTCCTTTCCGAAGCTTACTGGGCTGATGCCAAGGCGCTGCTGCTGCGTCCGATCTCGAAAGGTGGGTTGCGATCGAGTTTTTCAGTTTCTGGGGATGAAATCACTTTCAAAACTGATGGTGGCTTGATCCGTTCCAGCCAGATCAGTATGGATCTTTCCAGTGGCAAACTAAGTTGCAAAGCGCGAGGAACATCGGATCAGGAAGTGGCTCAGGCCTTTGTTGAATGCGGTAAAGCCGCGGGCTGGAAAACCATGTGGTTCAAGGGATCCCCGGAATTCATGCACCTGGTGACCGCCTTAGCCAAAGCCGAGGGTATCCAAGTAGTCAGCCAGAGCGATATCCAGCGCTTGCAGAAGGCTGCCCAGCCAACACTACTGAACAGCTTAATCAGTAATGCCGCGTCGATCCTGCCTCGCAAGCTTGATACTGGGGGAGATAAATCTGCTGAAACTCGACCAGGGGCTGATGATTTGGGCCGGGTTGAGCCAGTGTTGTCCGATGAGCCTGATCTGAGTTTTGATCGTTAAGGGGGTGTGAGCATGGTCAAGAAAATTGGTGTGTTTGTCTTGCTGTCGTCGTTCACTCTTCTGGCGGTTGCCGCAGGTGGTAGCTCGATGAACGAAATTCAAACCGACCCCAAGTCGTTTGATGGGCCCGATGGGGTGACTTCCGAGCTGATGGCGGAGGGCGGCAGCAAGCAGCCTGGTGCGACCACTGGTGGTGCTGCAGCTGATAAAACTGAGCGACTGAAGGCGCAGCTTTATAAGGATCTCAATGCTGATCCAGCAGCTGAGAAGCTCGGCCGGTATCTGTGGCGGCAATAGTGACTTGCTTGTCACCTGCCGTGTTCAGGCGAGTTTCACGATCTTGTTTTGAGCCTTCTCATAAAAGAATGAAGGAGAAGGATAAAAGCAAAAGAAGGGAGCTCGCCTGAAACCCTTGAGTTTGCTGGGGACGAGCCTGAATAAGCGGCGTTCTGTCTCCCAATTAACCTGCTGCGCATCTCCCGGTAATACGGTGAATGATCTCCCGGGCCTTCAGAATATCGAGTGATTTATCTCCCGGATTTGAGCGGGTTGACGGCGTTTTCCGGTATGTCCTCATGGATAAACGCTTCTTCGTCTCCCGGGTATTCAGTATTAAGCAACGGTCTATCTCCCGGGTTTTGCCAGCAACACTCTTTTTTTGGGAATTATGTTGGTCAATAAACGAACAAAAAAGGCATAAAACGCCTTCTGTCTCCCGCTTTAATGCTGGTTTATCTCCCGGGCCTTTAATGAGCTACTGGCTGGAAGTGATCGTTGCTGTGTAAACCGTAGCATAGCCGCCACTCAAGCACGATGGGGACCAGGTGCCTGGTGAATAAGACGGGATATATCTCCCGCTGACGCGTGCTGGTCTGTCATTCGGGATTAAAACCATATCTGTCTCCCGCCAACCCCTAGGTGTCGGTTGCGGTCCAGGCTTTGATGATCGTCGTTGTGGGTGAATAAAAACCAATCTGTCTCCCATGTTGGCGAGCCCGCGGTTTGTGCCCCTGGAGGATCTTCCTCCTTTGGATTGGCGGGCGACGAACGGTCCTCCGTTGGCCATTATTGGTATTAACTGCCGATCGATCTCCCGCCCGAGCGGTGGTGTGAAGCGGGTTTAACCGGGGGGCTATCCCTCAACACCACTTGTGCAAGGCGTGCGTAGATGGCTGGAACAATTAAAGTTGATTCTGTCTCCCGCGCATAACCTGCTGATAATGTGAGGCTTTACACGATTTCAAGACCCGGAATACCTCCTGTTTCTGGGTATTAAACGGCTATTTGTCTCCCGCGGGTAGGTTGTCGAGCAACGCAATAAAACCAATAAAATTAGATAGTTAGTGATTAAAGCTAGATTTGTCTCCCGTGAGGTTTTCGATTTAAGAGCGCTTCATCTCCCGGGGACTCATGTGGAATATGCCAAATAAAAGCCGATTGATCTCCCACGTAGCCTGGTTTGGACAGGCGAGGTTTGACGGCCTGCCAAGCCAGGCGGTTCGGAAAACACGGGCTTACAGATCGAGGAGAAAACGAGATATCCGACTCTTTTCCGGAATAAATGGCGTTGCATCTCCCGATTATCGCGGGGTTTATCTCCCGCGCCGGTTGCGCACGTATTAAGCAGCCGTCTATCGTTCGCACATTCAGGCGTTGAACGACGTCATCATCCATTCAAAGGAGCAACCGGATGGCCTCTACTACACCAGTTCAGGAAGAGAAGCTGCTTTTCTTCGGACCCGAGGGCACCTTCAGTCCTGCGCCGGTCACCCCTGAACGGAGGCCGGCTGAGGCACTGAGATTATTCCAGGGGTTCCTCTGCAACAGTGATGGAGAGAGGGCTGAGCTGTCGAACGTGATCATGCTCTGGGAACAGATCCCAAAGTTTTCAGGCGACTTTCTCAACAACCCTTCCGGCATTGTCCCAAACGATCATCAGATTGACTTCAACATTGGCGGGAAGGAAGCCAAGGTCACGCTGTTTCCAGGCACTTTTTACCCGAAAACCAAAAATGCCAAGCCACAACGGCGTTTCCCGGGTGTTAAAGAGCAGGCAGTCGAGCAGGCCTTGATTCATCATGCGTGCGCGCAGGCAGAGGCCCACTCCGACAACGGCGAAGTTTCCTATTACGTCAAATTTTCCATCAGGGATCTCGCGCGGATTCTCAAATCCATGGGCAGCACATTGAGTCACGGGCAGATCCGTGAAGCGCTTGAGGTTCTCTCGTCCTCTATCATGACCATCGGCTCCAACAATGATAAGCGTGATCAGCGTGAAGCCATTTTGCCAGGATTCGAGCGCAACAAAGAACAAGCGGACGTGGCCATCGGTAGTGATGTCTGGTCGGTAAAGCTTCATCCATTAATTGCTCATGCCATTCAGAATGTCACCTACCGCCAGTTCCCGATGGGAATCACCAAGGGCTATACGCCACCTGGTGCTTATCTCATTCGGCTAATGCATTACCTGGTGCCGAATATTTCCTCTCAACTGCCATTTACCTTCAGGCTGCTCGATCTCAAGAGGCTCACTGCAGGGCTCTCACACGTAAAGCTCAGCGGGAGTCTCCAGGCGATCTGCAAGGAGCTGGACAAGATGAAAGTGGATGGCTTGTTAGAGGATTATAAAGTCGAAGAACTGTATCCGGCTCGCCGCCCCCGCGGCCGGCCGTCGATCATTGACGCTGAGTTTACCCTCTACCCAGGCAAGGAATGGATCAAGCAAGTAATGGCGGGATCCAAGCGAATGGCGGCTTCTGAGCAGTCCTTGGGCTTGCCACGCAGCCAGCGTAAGGATCGCCAGATGACCTTGCCCAATATGTAACCGCGGTAATGTAAGGTGGCCTGCTTGGCTGGCCACCTCGCCAGACCAGATAAGTGGGTGTTGATCTCCCACGCCATCCTAGCTCCCCTCCCCTCCCCCTTCTGCATCATGGCTCTAGGCGTAAAATGGCTTTGAATATACGGTTTAATGCCAAAAAAGCGCTTTTAACCATATATTTCTTTGACATGAATTTTCTTTCGTATACGGTAATAGGACATATCCACCCAAAAAGGTGTTAGCGATGGCCTACGATGCGACTCAAGAAAATTACCCCTACGCTGATTTTAGCTCGCTGTATCTCCCGCCTCAGTTTGCGGCCGAGGCGCTTGGTCTGAACATTCAGACGTTAAAGGCTGTGGAGCGTGACCATGGACTGGACATCCGCCGAGTGCCGCGCGGAGCCATTTCCGCTCGTGCCTACACAGTCGATGACATTTGCAAGATCGCCTTTTTGCGTCGTGAGAAGGGACTGACAAAGGGGTTGTCGAGGCCGATCACCATTTCGATGTTTGTGCAAAAGGGTGGGACCGGAAAGACTACCTGCTCCGTCAATCTGCCTATGGAATTAGCGTTCCAAGGCTTGAGGGTCCTTTTGATTGACAACGATCCGCAAGCCGATGCGTCTAGTATGTTGGGGTACGATCCCGACCTTACGCCGGAAGAACTGGAAGAAATGGGGATTTCTGGTGATCGTGCGATCAATGGTCATTTCGGCAACCTGCTGGGCATCAACAATATGTTCCCGCCCATGACGCTGGAGCAGGTCATCAAAAAGCCATTCGGTGAGTACGGACCGCATTTGATCCCTGCCGAAGAGTCGTTGGACGATTTGGATATTGCACTCGGCGCAGCCAATAACTCAGATTTCAGGTATGCGGCTCATATCGAGAAGGCACGTAAGGGCCTGTTGCCACATTGCGATTTTTCCGGGTATGACGTGATTATTTTCGACAACGCGCCGTCGGGCTCACTCATCACGCGCAACAGCATGGTTGCCAGCGATTTTCTCGTCTGCCCTGTCCGCATGGATCGGTTTTCCTTTCGGGCTCTTTCTCGTCTTGCTGGAAAGCTGGCTGCTTTCAAGGAGGACTTCCAGCGATCCCCTGAGATCATTGCGATCCCAACCATGTTTATCAAAAATCGCCCTCGCATTCTCGCAAACCTCACACGCTTGTCTGAGCTGTTCCCTGGTCGCGTCACAGACGGAAGGCTTTTTTTCTCTGAAGATTATTCGAAAGCATTGGAAGAAGGCGTGCCGATTATGGCTTGGAAGTCTGGGTCAGAAAATTCCCTGGGAGCTATGCGTGGCGTTTTCTCGGAAGTTCTAAGCCGTATCCGGAGCACGGTGGGTCAGGGATAAAACTATGCACGGTGCATAGCTGGTTAATTTTTGACCTATGCACGGTGCATAATCGGTGTTATAGGTTTTGAACAGATTGGGAGCTATGCACGGTGCATAGGTACTCCAGATTGCGAGGTGGTGAGAATGGTTAAGCAAGTGCGGCCATTGGGGCAGGACAGGCATATTCCCGAGCAGAACCCGGCCGCTGCAGCGCCGGCCCACATTCAGGGTGTTCGAGCGCCTTCCGTTCTACCTGATAAAAAGCTGGATGTCGGCCTCGACGTCATTTTGGCTGAGCGCGGCCTGCTCAACGATGATGCGCAGGTGAAACCCACTGCTATCAATCCGCCTGAGACAGCGGCTACTGACGCCGCCGCCGGCAATGGCGCTCTCGTGAAATCCGAACCTGACGACGTGTTGGTAAGCCTTATCGACCCATCACCGTATCAGCCTCGGCTTGTCATCGATGAGGTTGAGCTTGATCTGCTCGCAGTCTCGATCCGCGAGGCGGGTGAGTTGCGCAGGCCGATCATCTTGCGAAAGAAAAGCGATGGCCGATATGAGTTGGTCGGTGGCGAGCGTCGGTGGCGAGCGCACCTCCTGTTGGGCTGGGAGAAAATCCGGGCCAGGGTCTGTGAGCTTTCCGACGCTGAAGCGAAGATCGAGGCGCTGGCCGACAATCAGGGCGAAGCCGGTCTGTCTGACTTTGAATTGGGCAAGGCCTATCGAAGCATCATGAACGACAACCCCAGCATGTCGGCGAGTGCCTTGGCGCGTCGCGTGGGTGTCAACCAGTCGACCGTGAGTCGTTGCCTCGGCTTCTTGAGTCTTCCTGAAAGCATCCAGGACTACCTGAAAAAGAAGCCGCGCTTGATTGGTACGAAGAATGTTTTGAAGTTCGTCGAGCTGTCCAAGCGCGATGAGAGCGTCGTCCTTCAGGCGGTCTCCAGCATGAGCGAAGGAAAGCTTGCTCAGCAGGGCGCGATTCGTTGGATTATGGATCAATTGAATGCTGGCAAGGAGCCGCCGAGAACCGAGCCGCGGGCGTTGTATTCAAAGGCGCGTCCGATCGGAACAATCAAAGTGGTGAAGGGGAAAATAGAAGTTTCCTGTGATCACGAAAGCGACGCAGAACGAATCGCCACACTGGTGGCTGAGTATCTTCAGACTGTTGAAGGTATCTAACGACTGCGAGAGAAAGAGCATAAGGGCCAGGCCGGCAGAAAGGGATTTTCCTTGATGCCCGCCTGGCTTTTTTGTTTTCGGTGATTATTAATCGTGCTTGCCTCTGTTATATTATCGGCATTGCATAATGATCATTCGAGGCCTTTTGCACCATGACAACCGTCGTCCTATGCGAGAAACCGACTCAGTCAAAAGTTCATGCATCGCTGTTCGGCATCGCCGAAAGCGGGGCTGGCTACCACAAGGCGAAAAATGGCTGGATCTTCACCCATTCAATCGGTCATATGGTAGAGATGGTTGAGCCGGGCGACCTGGAGCCGCGCTGGAAAAACTGGGACTTGGAGAATCTGCCGATCATTCCCAAGACCTGGAAAATGGCCGCATACAAGGACAAGGCAGAGCAGCTGAAAACCGTGCTGCGCCTTCTCAAGTCGGCGGACGAGATCATTATCGCGACCGACTGTGGACGTGAGGGCGAGTTGATCGGAAGAGAGCTCATCGATCTCTCTGGTAACTCCAAATACCGCTTGCTGCGGTTCTGGTCGTCGTCTCTCGACGAAGCGAGTTTGAGGGCTGCCTGGAACAAGCTGCGTGACGGCCGTGAGTTTGATACGTTGCACCAAGCTGCTTTGGTGCGCTCACGATTCGACTACATGTGGGGAATGACCAACAGTCGAGGTGCTACGCTAACATTCGCACCGTCGGGCACGGTGTTCCCAATTGGCCGAGTTCAGACACCAGTGTTGAATCTGGTGGTGATTCGCCATTTGGCGATCGTCAACTTCACACCTCAGGTGTTTTTCACCTTGGCCGCGCTGGTGAACACCAGTGCGGGCGATGTCGTGATGACTTTTGCTCCGAAAGGGCATGAGCACCGTCTGTGGGAAAAGTCCAAAGCCGATGCTCTGGCTGCCTCCATTCAAGGCACCCGCGGACAGTTGGCCGTCGAGTCGAATGACAAACGGGAATCGCCCCCGAAATTCCCAAGTCAATCCGATCTGCAGAAAGAATGCAGCCGCCGCTGGAAATGGACTCTGGATCACACCCTCGATATTGGTCAGTCACTGTACGACGCCAAGTACATTTCCTACCCGCGCACGGGCTGCAATTTGATGCCCGAGGAACAGATCCCGGACGTGCCAGGTATCCTTGCCGGCCTGGAAGGCGCGGGCTGGGTGCCCTCTCTGTCTATCACCGGCACCCCATCGCCCATCTACCGGAAAGACCGCATTCAGCCTGACTCGGAGATTCAAAAGAACTTCGACCACCATGCAATCTTGCCAACTACGTCGATCCCAACTGGGCTGTCCGGGGACGAGAAGCTCCTGTACCAATTGATCGTGCTCTATTACATCCGTGCCCTTTCGCCTGACTACGAATACAACCAGGTCGACGCCACGCTGCCCGCCGGCGGCATTCTCCTGAAGGCGTCAGGGGTAACTCCGCTGAAGCTGGGGTTCAAGGCGCTGGAGCCCAAAGCCGCGGAATCCACCCAGGATGACAGCGAAAAGGGAACGAAGCAGCTTCCACCCTTAAAGGACGGGATGGATGCGCTCGTTCAGCGGGTGGACGTCAAGCAGGGTGTCACCAAAGCACCGCCTTATTACACCGAAGGTACGTTGCTTGATGACATGATCAACGTGCACAAGTTTGTAACATCCCCTGAGCAGCGTGCACGGTTGAAAGAGACGTCTGGCCTTGGCACTGAAGCCACGCGGGCCAACATGGTCAAAGAACTTCGCAATCGCAAACTGATTATCCCTGGGCCCAAAAAAGGGGATATCGATTGCTCTGAAAAGTCCCTTCTCTTGATCCAGTCCATTCCAGACATCCTCAAAGATCCAGGTCAGACCGCGATCTGGGAGGACTACATGGACCATGTGCGGTTCGAAAGGATTTCGTTCGAAAAAGCCATGGATGCCGCCAACAACGCTGTCGAACGATGCGCACTGTTCTATAAGCAGAAAGGCATGAACCAAGAGCGAGCTGACGCCATGAAGCCCATCTTCGAGTTTAATGGCTTTGCGACCAATTGCCCGACGTGCTCCAAGCCGATGGCGTACTTGAAGAACGGAAAATTCGGACCCTACTGGGCCTGCAGCGATCGCGAGTGCAAAACCAGCCTGAAGGCTGCCCAAGACGGCAAGCCGATCCCCAAAGCGGACGCGGTAGTTGGCGAACTGTGTGAGAAGTGCAAGAAGAAGCACCTGGTCTTGCGCCAGAGCTCTAAGGGACCCTTCTGGGCATGCTCCGGTTTTCCGAAGTGCAAACACACGGCCAAGTTCGAAGCATAAACCGGGATCGGGAGCATAAAATTGGACATTCAAGAACTCTTATCGTTCTGCTTGACGCAGGGCGCTTCGGATCTGCACCTGTCGGCTGGCCTTCCGCCAATGATCAGGATCGATGGCGACATGCGGCGAATCAATCTGCCGGTGTTCCCGGACGAAGCTATTCGGGAATGGATCATGGCAACCATGACGGATGCCCAAAAAACAGCCTATGAGGCTGACCTCGAAATAGACTATGCCTACGAAATTCCAGGTGTTTCTCGCTTTCGAGTCAATGCATTTACACAGAGCCGAGGTGCCGGTGCTGTGTTCCGCGTGATCCCAGACAAAGTGCAGACACTGGAACA
This sequence comes from Pseudomonas sp. MT92, assembly GCF_058792515.1. Taxonomy (NCBI): domain Bacteria; kingdom Pseudomonadati; phylum Pseudomonadota; class Gammaproteobacteria; order Pseudomonadales; family Pseudomonadaceae; genus Pseudomonas; species Pseudomonas sp. MT92. The sequence continues at coordinate 47,033 of NZ_JBXAFA010000016.1, read as the reverse complement.
GCTTGGTATGGGCGAAGTCTTTCGAAAAATCGTCGAAGCTCCGCGCGGCCTGATACTTGTCACCGGACCAACGGGTTCCGGAAAGTCTACGACCTTGGCTGCTATGATCGATTTCATAAACCAGCATCGGCACTTGCACATTCTCACCATTGAAGATCCGATTGAGTTTGTGCACGAGTCCAAGAAGTGCCTGATCAACCAGCGCGAAGTTCATCGGGACACCCATAGTTTTTCAACAGCGTTGCGCTCTGCCCTTCGTGAAGATCCAGACGTGATTATGGTGGGGGAGTTACGTGATCTTGAGACGGTACGCCTGGCGCTCACCGCTGCGGAGACTGGTCATCTGGTGCTTGGGACGTTACACACCACCTCGGCTGCAAAAACCGTGGATCGGGTGATTGATGTGTTCCCGGCTGCAGAGAAGTCGATGGTGAGATCGATGCTTTCTGAGTCACTTCATGCAGTGGTATCACAGACCCTGGTGAAGAAGACGGGGGGAGGGCGGGTTGCTGCTCATGAAGTGATGCTCGGGACGCCTGGGGTCCGAAACCTTATTCGCGAAGACAAAGTCGCGCAGCTCCATGCCTCAATTCAAACCGGCGGCGCGCTCGGTATGCAGACGCTCGACATGTGTCTCAAGGGCCTGATATCGAAGGGAGTCATTACCCGAGAAAGCGCAATGGAGAAGGCTTTTGCACGGGAGGATTTCTAGAAAAAGTTTGCTGAGGCTGGCCATGTGCCTATAGTGCTTGCGTCCGGCGGTACAGGTATAGCGCTTTATCAGCAAATGCAGGGGACAGCTCAGAATGAGTTGGTGAAGCGCTCTACCTGTACAGCCGCGCCGTTAGCGCCGGTGCGTTCATCGCGATCATGGAAAATCCAGCCCCGACCAGGTGATCTGCTGGTAAAGGATACGGTGACCAAAGCTCGTGCCCCGGGGCAAACTTTCAAGACGCGGCATCTTTTATGAGAGATTTTCCATCAGTGCTTGACTGTGGGGCTTTCTTTTTTTTACCGAGCCTTTGAACTTATCGAAATATATGCTTTCATATCTACAAAGGCACAACGAATGTGCAGTCGCCCAAGTGATGGGCAAGGAGCAAAACCATGAAAAAGATCAAACTGATGAGCGTTCTGGGCGCACTGCTGGTTGCCGCTGCTGTGGTCGTGGGCTGTGGTGGCCAAAAGAATGGCGAGGTCTGGCCTGCTAAATGGGACGCGGATGCCACCGCCTATTTTAACCAGAACGTCCCACCGCTGAAAAACCTGCCTGGCAAGGTCTACCACTACCAGGTGACCAAGGTCGCCGATGATGTCTATGTGAATGCCCTGTACATCGATGGCAAATTCATCGAGAACCTGAAACCTAACGCGGCTCAGAAGATAGGTGGCGTAGCTGCAGGTCAACTGGATGGCGTGCACATAGTCTACTCGGCTGGCGATGGCTACAAGGTCGCCACCAGGTATGAGTTCGGTCGCACCATACACCAGGCGTTGGCCAACAACTTCCCAGTGTTCTTCAAGAACTATCTCTGACAGGTTTGCGGGTATCGAGTATGAATGTGGCACAAGCTGCAATAGAAGGGCGCACCGAATGGGCGCCCTTTTTTTCGCCTGCAATTTCAGACAGAAAAAACCCCGGCCGTGACCAGGGTTCTTCGTTCGATCTCGCGGTTTATACACCGCCTCCGCCGGGTGCCCCAGGTGCACCACCAGGAGTAACAAACCTGCGCATAAGGGTGTTGCTCGCGATCGACAGCGGAGCTTTGACCATCCCGCTGATGCCGCCCATGACTCCCTGGGCCGTATTTTCATACGGATTAAGGCCAGGTTCCGAGAAAGAGATCATGTTCAGCACGGTCCTTGGAAAGTTGGTGATCAGCGAAGCGGAGGTGATGCACACCGACCAGAAAAGCAAGCAGGTCAACAACACCATCATTACCGAGCCGATCAATACGCCCGCAAGTGCGTCAAAGGGCTGACTAAGGTCCGCAACGCCGTTGTCCATCATTCCCCAAAGTCCGGACATGATGGTATTGACGATCGGCAGGCCGATGCTGGTAATGGTCACTGCCGCGGCGAGCCCGCCTACCGCAAGTGCCGGATAAAAACCGATGAAGATCAGAGTGTTCCAGCCCTTGCCAGCCATTTGCGAGGTATGTTCTTCACCCTTCGGCGCCGCTTGGGCGGCCCCCCAAAGCGTGACCCCGAAAAAGGCAGAGGCGACGAAGGTCAACCAACTGATTACGCCCATTAGCCCGAAAATAGCGAAGACGACAGGCAATACGTAGCCAATCAGCGCGCCACCGATCAATAGGACGATGCCGATCAGAAACAGAGCCTTGGTAAAGCCCTTACTCTGGTTGGTCAGCCAGGACAGACCACTCCCACTGACAAACATCATGCCGGTGCCGGCGAGCTCCCGGCCGAAAGCCGCAACGGTATAAAGGTTGGCCTTGGATGGGTCGGTGCCCAGGATCTTGAGTCCGAACAGTTCCTTGAAGTTGGTCGAGGTGCCCTTACCCTGTAGCTCCCGATCGACCTGATTCATGGTCAGCTTGGTCAGATCGTCGCCTACCGTGAGGTCGGCCAGGCTGCTGGTAGGGTAAAGCTTGGACGTGCCTTCGGATGCATATCCCTGCGCCCGGGTGAAGTCGTTTGCTGCACGTAACACAAAGGTTCCTCCCATCATCCAGCCCCATTCCTGCAGCGACTCAAAGTAGCTTTCGGATTCGGCGAGGAGGTTGCCGGCGATGGTCTGGCGGATCACGTCCTTCGCGGTGGTGGTGTACCAGTCAACCTCTTGTTCAAGGTACGTCTGAGCAGAGGTAGAGAGTGCAGCTGCCTGCGCCGCGGAAGCGTTGTTCTTGACACTCAGGTGACGGCTCAGTTGTGTTTGTACGAGTCGTTGCCACATCTGCCGTTGTGCAGAGGCCAGTCCTTGGGAAATGGATTTGTCATTGGCCACGCGCAGCGCAATCTGCTCGTCGGAGCAGACGATCGACGCCGCGAACCCACTGGCCCCGGTGTAGCTGCAGAGGAAGTTCTCAGACCCCATCTCATGCCCAACAGTGCCTTCTCCGGCGCCCTCGGCGACTGTGGGATCGCTGTGCTTGATCGCGGCAGCGATAGCGTCGGTAGGGGGGATCAAGGGGATCGAGGTGTTGTTGAGAATCTCGTTGATGAACTGATCCGTCGACGATGCTGGTCCGTAGTAACCAGGTTTCGAGCTGTCCGTGTACTGTCGGCGCCAGGCGCCCTCCATCAGCTTGGTGGCCAGGTCAGTTGCACTGATGCCGGCCAAGTGGTCCTGAGGGTTCTTGTGGACGTAGTAGCCGGTGGCCGACGTTGCCAGGGTAAGCCAGTTGCCAATCATGCCCTTCGCTTCAGGCTTGCTGATGGAGACCTCATAGCTGGGCTCGTTGAAGAGGTTGTAAGTGTGCATCAGTTTGAAGCTTTGGGTCTGCGCATCATCTCCCCAACGGCTGCCACTTTTGGCAATGCCACCAATTAGGTGGTGCCCTGGAGTAAGCACAATGTCTGAACCACCGACGCTTGAGACCGGAATAACGGGAGCGCAGAGGGTCAGTGCAAGGATCACTCGCAGTGGGTAGAAAAACGCCTCATTGCCGTCCCGTTGACCAAAAAAGTTACCGTTCTGCCGGAGGCGGAAAATCCCGAGAAACATGGCCCACGACGAAAGGATCCCGAATCCTGCCAGGCCGACGATCGAAAAGTAACTGGCGAAAATCGTGAGCGGCGTAACTTCGGTAGCGTGTACGCTACCAAGGCTTGAAAGCTCGCCGGCATCGAACATCCAGGTGCCAAACAGCCACACCAGGACAAGTGCGGAGAAGGAGTTCATGGGGTTTCTCCTTTAGGCGGGGCGGCGATCCGAAGTTTGAAGTCCTTCGGAAGCGGTATAGGGAACAGCAGGCCTGGGTTTTTGATGATTTGCTTGATGAACGCCGGAATGGTGATCACCTTCTGCTCCCGGGCGGTGTACAGCTTGTGCAGATTGGATATGTAGATGATCAACAACACATTGAGCAGCATGACGTTGCCGATCAAGGCCATTGGGATGGAGTAGATGGTGGCAACCATGCCGATCCCGCCGGCGAGGCCGGTGAAGAGGAGGTAACTGAACCAGTAGGCGAGTGCATACCGCATGCGCAAGGACTTATCCGTAATGTTGGCACTGACCACCAGTTCATCCCAAAACCGTTCAGGTGCTTTTCTCGCGCTTTCAGCATCGTCCTTCGCCTGCGCGCGGTTGAAGCTGATCATTCCCTTCAAACTTGCGAGAGCCCAACCCGAGATCCGGGCCATGGAGCTGACTTCCTGAATCGCCATTTTGGTTGGGGTGACTCCAGTGAGCCAGCCAAGTCCGGTAAGGGCTTTGGAGCGTCTGGATCTTTGTGGGGCTTCCGGCGCGGCCGGCGGTTGATGCTCTGTCGTCATGGGAGGCATTCCTTACTGGCGGCCGGAGTTGCTAATGAGTGCACCGATCTGTTTGCGGTGGTCCTCTTCGCGTTGCGATACAAGGATCGCGAGCAGGCGCTGCTGCTCGACAGACTGCTTGAAGATGTTCAGGAGTAACTGATTCTGCAGTTGCTGCTGCACCAGGGCGTCGCGGGAAATCCCGCCGGTGCCGCTCATGGCATTGATCTCTTCAATGGTGGGAGAGGCGAATAGCCGTTGATAAGCATCAAGCTTGGCATCCATCTCTTCGCTCATCGACGAACCAATCGCACCTTCTACGGCTGACATCCGGAAGTTGTAGGTATCAATCTCTTGCTGCAGCACTTCACCGACGTCGGTTTCTTTCAGCGCGTCTGGTGGCTGCGGAGCAGGTTTTCTGCCGCTTGCCACGGAGGTGGCGAGCTCGATTTGGGTTTCCGTGCAGCTCATTGGGGAGGGCCCGTTGTCGAGGTCCTTCTTGCCAACCGGAGGCAGGACCCTGGGATCGCAGGCTTCGGTCACGTTGGACTTCACGTCGCGGTTCAGCTTCGCGGTGAATTTCGCGGGCTCGCGCACGGCATCCACAGCGTTGTACTTGTTGTACAGACTGGTTTGGCGGCTATAGGTTTTCTGGGTAACTGCTTTGCCGAGTTGAGTCGGCAGAACCTGATCTTCCTGGCAGAACGTCGAGGCCTGCTGATCCTTTTGGTTCTGTTGGTTGTAGACGCTTACCTGGCCGTTGACGATCGCTCGGGCGTTCTGTTCCGACTCTTGCTTGATGGTCTGCTCCGTGGATTTAACTGCGCCCTCGACGTTGCCCAGCCCGTCATCGATAGTGGTGTTGATTGTTTGTTGTTGGATCAGCTGCGCGATGGCTTGCTGCAAGATTGCGGCAAGCAGCGCCGTGTCGTAAGCAGCGTATGCCTTTGTCGAGGCAAGCATCGGCGTGAGCGAGAGGGCCGTGGCAATGGCGATGGTTTTTATGCGCATAGAGGTGTTCCTTCCAAGAGCGGCTGAGGCTGCCTGTAAATGCTATCGTCAGTTCAATAGTACAATATTTTGTATGTGTAAAATCTATTGTTTACGCCGTGCCGGCGCTATGTAACGAAAAGCGGGTTGGCAAAACCGATCTAAGATTTGCGCGCTATGTTCCATAAAGGAATAAGGATTGTGGTGTTTAGTCGGCTTGGACATATGTTTGGCCGATGTTATAGTACTGAGTATTCAACACGATAGAAGTTGTGGCGCTCCGGCTGCTGCGCTCAACTGAGGTTGTTTACAGGGCTAATCGACAACGCGTTTATGTGTTGTACGAAGCACAGAATTCGAAATCCCAGCACTTTATGGAGGTTAGCGATGAAGCCGATCCGGTGGCTTAACCTTGAGGCCTACGGGGCTGCGCTTGAGATGTGGCGCAATTCCGAGGGAAAGTTTTTTTTCGTCGCCTTAGGGGGCACTGAAGCTGCCAAACAGGCATTGCTTGAGCTTGGGGGCAAGCAAGGCTATTTCTTTGAGAGAAAGATTCTTGCCATCCATTTCCCACCACTGGCAGATCAGGCATCAGCTGCTGCCTGGTTGGTGAAGCTGCCTAAGGCCTTCCTTGAGGACCGTGATCGGTCGACGGTGTTGCTGGTCAGTCCGGATGCTGAGGGCAAATTCCCCGAGCAGCTGATCGACGGTGCCGTTGATCGTTTCAATCAATGGACTGCTAAAGCTCGTGAGCTCGACCTGCAGGAAGCCCAAGACGAAGAGCTGTTTATTCCCGGGTTCCTCGACGATGTAGCGCCTGCTGTCGAGCAGCCTTCGGCGGACTCACCACAGACTGTTGCTGTTGAACTTGCCACTGAGTCGTCAGCCACCACTACCCCAGCTCCAGTTGAGCCAGCGGTCAACCCTAAGTCGGCCATTGAGCAGTTCGTGGACGCGATCCACGCTGGAGATGATCGCCCCATCCTGCAGGCGGCTTACCAGTCGATGCCTGACGCAAAAGAGTTTGAGCGTATTCAGGCAATGGGCCCCTCCGCGGCGATTTTGATGTCCCCATGGGTGGACGTATTCCGCGAGGTGCTTCAGCGCATGCCTGAGGATTCGCAGGCTGTCTTGATGGTGTTGGGTAATTCGCAAGAACGCCTGATCGCCGGGGTGAACCGCTTCCTCGCTGAAAATACGGACTTCCCGGTTGTCGCGGCGGTTTGGGGGAGTTCGAAAGGGGATACGCACCGCCTGGTGCTTTTTGTTGATTCGACCTTGCCAGTGGAACGACGCTTGGCAAGCCTGAGTGATGCGTTGCTTGCAAGTGTCACTAATGAACCGCAAATGGGTTCGTTCCTGAATGGTGTGTGGAGAGACGTTTATGGGCAAGAAGGTGAAGTTGTTTCGGTTGCTGCCGGTGTTCGAGAACCAGGAGATGCTGCTGACGTTCGGCCTGGTGCTGAACGAGACAGAGCACAACGAGTTCATGGAGCGACCGAGCTGGAGCAAGTGGAAAGAGCTGCTCCAGCGGGATCTGGCAGCCCAGTTGGAGCGGGCGTTGAACCAGGGCCTGATGCGACAGAGCGATCTGGAAGAGTTCGCAGCGCAGAGCCTGGGCCGCAGCGTGCTGGCCTTTCTGCCGGGGAGTCAATTGACGCCGGCGATGCTGGCCGAGGCGATGCTGGCCAGAGATCTGGTGCCGGACAGTCCCTTGGCGCTGATCGAGAGCTATCTGTACGCAGCGATGAACGCGGACGCGTCGCAGATGGCCCAGATAGTCGAGGCGGCGTTGGAGCGGTATCCGAAGGGCGAGATGGACGTCGAGAAACTGGCGACGCTGTCGCCCGTGGAACGGCTGCAGCGACTGGACGCGGCGCTGGCGTAACCCCGGCAGAAGAGCCTGCGGCAGCTGATGCTCCTGCAGACGTCAACCTTGCAGGTACGGATCTTTCCGTGGCCGACGAGCAGCGGGTGCGTGCTGAGATCGAGGAGCGCCGCGCCGATCGCCGTCGTGGCTTGGATTTGAACATGGAGGAGACCGCTGGTCGTCTCCAATATGTGGCTCGCAGCAATCTGCGTTCTCAAGGGACGATGGTCCCTGCCAACATGGCCACAGCTGTATCGTCGGCACTCGACCGCTTGGTAGAGCGGCACGGCGATGTTGATGCTTTTGTCGCGCGTCAGCTGGGATTTGATTCGCCGGCGGACCTTGATGGCCGTTTGTACGCCGAACAGGTGGATGCGGTTGCTCTGGCGTTGGATTCGTTCGGTCGCGATCGCAACATGGTGCTCGGTGACTTGACGGGGATTGGCAAGGGCAGGGTGCTGGCCAGCATCATCCGTTTCGCGCATCTGAATGATATGCCCGCCATTTTCGTTACGAAGGATCAGACGCTCTACAATTCCATGGCTCGCGAAATGGCAGTCCTGGGCATGAGTGAACTGGTTGACCGGACCCGCATGCTGATTACCAGCACCGGCGTCGGTATCGAAAACGACCAGGGCGAGCAAATGTTCTCCGGCCGTACCAGTGACGAGCTGAACGAGGTGTATGCCACGGGTGAATTGCCGGCAGGTATCAGGGTGGTGTTTACCTGCCACTCTCAATTGATGACCAAAGCCGATGCCCCGCGGGTTGACTGGCTTCGATCCGTAGCGGCCGACGCGTTAGTACTTGTCGACGAGTCTCATTTGTCTGCAGGCGTCGATAGCCTGTGTGGCATGAATTTGCGCGCCATCTCCGAAGCGTCCCGCCACACCTTGTTCAGTTCCGCGACATCGGCAAAAGAGGGGAAAAACCTCAGCCTTTATGCCGGTACGGACTTGTCCTTGCTGGGCAACTCTCACCAGATTCAGGAAATCCTGCGCAAGGGTGGTGCCGCCGCGATGGAGGCCGTGCCGATGATGCTCGCGCAGCAGGGGCAATACATTCGACGCGAGCACGATATGTCGCGTGCTGAATACAGCTCGCCGGAGGTGCCGGAGCAGTATGTGGCTGGCATCCGAGCCAACATGGACGCTCTTTCCGCCGCGCTCCGGGCACTGCTGGAACTGCAGGTCGTGGTGGTGGGCTACACGCAGGACGTAAATCGCAACGACTATTTTACCCGCCAACGTGAAGCCCAGGAGCGCCGCCGCCGCGGTCGCGAACAACTTGGCCTGAGCAGCATGCATTTCAGTTCCACCCTTCACCATTTCAGTCAGCAAGCCCTGCTCGCCGTTCATGCTGACTTCTACGCCGAGATGGCGATTGAGTCCGCTCGAAGCGGCAACAAGCCGACGCTCGTGCTGCAAAGCACCATGGAGTCTCTTCTGACCGAAGTGGTCAAGGTGCTGGTTGAAAACGATGTTCAGCCTGACGGTGCTGAGGTTGAGATGAACTTTGCCAGCGTCCTGCGGCGTATGGCCCGTAAAATCACCGAGATCAACATTGCATTCGGCGGCGCGAACCATCCGTTTAACCTGCAGGATCCGATCTTGAATCTCCAGGGGAGAGGATTGCCGGAGCAAATGCAACTGCTGCTGGCCGGGCGTCAACTGGAAGCGAACATGAACGTTCGCGGCGTCATGGCAGAGTTCGAAGCGGCGCTGAACCGAATCCCCAACACCATTCCTGTCTCGCCGATCGATTACATCAGCGACAAGCTGCGGGCAGCGGGGTATGAAATGGGCGAGCTGACTGGCCGGCGCTGGAAGGCCGAACAAATTCGCCCAGGGGTTTATCAGATTCAACGTCGCCGTGATTCGTCCAAGCGCGATCGGCAGCGTGTGATGAATGATTTCAACGGTGGACAGACGACGGGCATCATCATCAACAAGGCCGGTGCCACGGGTATCGACTTGCATGCTGATTATCGATTCGCGGACCAGCGCAAGCGGGACATGATCGTGCTCCAGGCGGACGACGACATTTATGTCTTCCAGCAGTCTCTGGGCCGTGTTTTCCGCGCCAATATGGTCGTCCCTCCTCGCTATACATTGCCCGGATCGGCAGTCCCGGTTGCCGTGCGCTCGATGGCGATCATGCGTCGACGCTTGAGTAACATGATGTCGCTGACCCGCGGGTCCCGCGAAGCAGAAGTCGGCGGTGGCATGCCGGACCTGTTCAACTGGGTCGGCTGCGAAGCAGCGATGTCCTATCTCCAGGACAACCAGGAAGTGGCGGAGGTCATGTGCATCAACCTGGCAACCGAGGCTGCCAAACTGCAGGAGCATGGCGGTGATACCGGTCTGGCGTCCCGGGTGACGGCCATGGGCCTGTTGCTGCCTTGTGACGTGCAGGACACGATGATGGACGGGCTGATCAGGGCCTACGAAAGCAAGTTGGAGGATCTGGAGCGCCGCGGCATCAATCCGTTCCGCAGCCGGCACCTGGACATCAAGGCGCAGGTGGTGAATGAAGTGATCCTGCTTCCGGCTACCGGCGACTCTGTTTTCCAAGGGGCTGTCGTCCTGAAGGAGCTGTCTTATCATGAGGAGCTCCCGGCGCTGACCCCAGACACCGTGCGTACATTGATCAATGACGGCCGGGAGGCGTTGAGCATGGCGCATGGTGCGTCGCGAAACTGGTCAAGACAGCCTCTGGCCGAGGTGATGCCGGAAATCACCCAGCGTATGCAAACGCGGATGAACAACGTTCGAGATCTCTTCGCGGAGCGCAACGACGGTGAAACGCTCGAAGATCTGGCCAACGCACGCCATGAATCGTTCAGTACTCGGGCCGCCCGGGACTACATGGGGCTGTTTTCCATCGCTGAGAGAATCAAGATCGGAGCGCATCTGTCGCTGCGTCTTGAGTCGGACACCCCGATCGATTTCCATGTGGTCGGTATCGAGCCTCCTACATGGGCCCAAGAGCTGCACAGCCCCTATGAATGGCGTTTGATGCTGGTCAGTAAAGACCAGCACATGCGACAAGCCCGTGTTCCGGTGAGCCTGCTGCTGAACGAGGCTCGCCAGGTTCAGAGAGATCAGTACCTGGCGGGAGCCGACGCCGACCCTCAGGAGTTCAAAGTTGATTGGGCTCAGCTGGCTCTTACGGTTGGAGATCCAGCGCGCGACCTGATTGACCAGGAAGGGCAGCTGCGTGCCGAAGTGCTGCGAGAGTACGAAGACCTTCCGCGCGGCTCGATCGAAATGCGCCGGCATGTTCTTTCAGGAAACTTGCTGAAAGCCATCATGATGGCCGGTGAGCTTCACAAAGGGCTGCCTGCCACCTACACACTGGCGAACGGCACTCGCGAGTTCGGAGTGGTGATGCCTTCGAACTTTGACCAGATCCAGCTCTTGCGGATGCCGATGACGCTGACACAGGTGGACGAGGTTCAGGATTACCTGGTTCACCGGTTGCAGACCCTGGTGCGCGTCAGCACCTACATGAACCTGAAAGATGTGCAAATTGCCGGTATTCCAGCCAAGGATGTCGAGCAGGCGCGCAATGATCTTCACTGCAGCTATTTCCTTGAGGCCAGTCGGGTGCGCGACGGCGCCGAGGTGAAAATCGTTGTACCGCGTGCGAAGGGTCGCTCCGGGTGGCTTCTCGGAGACGAGGCCCTACAGGGACTCACCGCCGGCCGCGAATGGGTTCGTGCCGCCAATGACTTGACCATGACCTTCCCGCTGCGTGAGGGCCGATTCCCAGAGGAGCTGCGTGTTGTTGTGCAGCACCTTCTCGATATCGGTGCGTCGTTCCGTACGCCGGCGACTGACAGTCGGGCTCGTGAGTGGAGTTTGGCCCGGGCCGGCGCCCAGGAACAGGCACGTCGGACTGAGTTGCTGCAGGACGGGAGGGCGTTGGCATGAACGGCCAGTCTATCTTCAAGCTGATGATCGGCTCGCCGCGGCTTCCCAAGCCATGGGAGCCGCTTTATGAGGAAGCCCAGGCCTTCATAGCCTGGGCCGACGCAATCCCCGAGAGTACCTCTCGGGGGCTGCTGCCCATGGTGTGGAGCGTACGTGAAAAGCTCACGTACCAGGACGGTGGTGGGCTCAATGGGTATCTCAAAGAACGTGGAATGACCAAAAAGGGCTGGAAGGCGTTGAACAGCCTTTCGGTAGAGCAGACCGCCGAAGTGTTCACTTTTTACCGTGCCCGGGGCGAACAATCCTGGCCTGCGCGTCTGGTTACCCCAGCGGAGACCGCCCGCGACGCGTCAGTCGAAGTCAGCGCATCGTTGCTGGTGGTGTTGGCCGAAGCCGAAATCTCGTTGGAGGGCATCGGCGCGCCATACGACGAAGATTGGAAGTTGATGATTCGTGCACTCTCCAGAGAGATTGCCGGCAAATCCTTGGCCGAGTGTCAGGACGTCGCCGGCGATGCGATCTTGGTGCGCGATTTCCTAACCGGCGGTGACGTCGACATCGTTCCATCGACGACATGGGACGATCTGAAAGTTCAAGCGCGGCAATGGACCGAGGAGCTCGTTCTTGATGGTGATGACGCAGCACCGGCCGCCGCTCTTCCGGCGGAAATCACCGCCCGGCCGGTGATGACGCCTGGTGGTGAAGATCGCCTTGTCGACGGCCAGAGCGGCCTGGTGGTGGTGCGTCTGATCGAACTGTCCGATTTTCGCCGTGAGTCAGAGCTCATGTCCCACTGTATTGGCCACGGCAACGGCTACTTCAACAAGCACCTGAACGGTACAGGAGCCTTCTACAGCTTCCGTAGAGAAGGTGTTGAGAGGCCAGTCGCGACATTGGAGTTGGCGGTCAACGATGGCGACTGGCGAATCTGCCAGTGCCGTGGTCCGTTTAACCAGGATCCCGGCGTAGAGAGCGCCGATCTGTCAAACCGGTTGCGGGAGGCTCACCAACTCGGTGGGGAGATCCGCAAAGCCAGTTATGAGGTTCTGGCGCAGGTCGTGGGTCAGACCATGGAACTGGATCACACGTCGTCGCGATACTTCTAATTCAATCCTGTAAAAGCAATCCATCGAAAAATTTCGATGGATTGCCATCCCTTAGTGCATACGGATCGATCTGGAGTCTCCGGCGACCCACGCTTTAATCGTTACAGACCGAACCGTCTCCCTAAATTTTGCATTAGCGCGTACTTGGGGTCCTGAGTTCGTCGCTTGCCCTGTTAGGCACATGTGCCTATACTTCCTTTGCGGTAATGAATTTTTATTCCAGTGCCCAGGGCGCTATCACGCTCCAGAAGTCGAGGAAATGAAATGCGCGCACATCCTGTTCAGTTATCTATGCCGAAAGGCTTTTCTTGTGTCGCGGATCATTCCAGTCCGCTCCTAAGCAATGAGGCATATCTTGCCGTTGGTTTCGACGGTGTGGTTGATGGGGGCTGTTTCACAGAGTCTCCTGAAACACCCGCCTGGTTCCGCGCTGCGGCAGATGTTGGTGCGCGGATTTTGCGTGGGCCCCGGGAATCCGCTAACAAAATGCTAGGGGTTTCCCTTGCGTTCCAGGGAATGCTTCTGGCATCAAAGAACGGCAATATCTCTGCGTCCAAATTGTTGAACGAAACAGATAAGGCCTGGACTCTGGAAGTGGAAAAGCGGTCGGTGCGAGTGAGCAAATCTGATACTCATCAACGAGCGTTCAAACTGATGAGCGACGCACTGACTTGGGCTGGTGGGGACCAGGATCTGATCGATCACTTTCGTGCTCTTGAGGCTGAAAAGTCATTGGTTAGCCAGGCAGGCACGGTCGCCGTGGGGTGCCAAGCATGAGTGATACGACAGTCGAAGTCTCGATATCCCTGACCGAGCAGCAGTCGAAGGATCTCCAGCGTTTTTATGAGACGACCGAAGATGGTCAGGGTTATGACGTGCCGGCCGACCGCATGAAGTCGCTTGCCCGGGTTGGCTTGGTTCGTTCGCTGGGGTTCTCTCGCTTCGAATTTACCGACGTAGGCGATTCGCTCGTGGAACAGTTGCGCGCCGGGATCGGTTCTTCGGATAAAAAACGCTAAACGCTACAAGTTTTCTCGTCAGCTTACATATCAGGAACCAGATCCATGGATACGACACAGTCGCGCAACGATTACATCGAGAAACGTCGGCAGGAAGAAGCCTTGCGTAAATCCCGCGCCGCCGAAAAGCTGAAGGATCACCAGTACACTTGCCTCGTGCAGACCAGTGACGTCGAAGTTTGGCGTTGCAAGGCGGATAAGACTACCGCTTACGCATTCGACATCATGATGACGCGCTACGGTATTGCCATCGTCGGCGATATCGACAACCTGACCTTCAGCGTCGGTTTGGGCTACGGTATGAAGTTCCTGGCGGGGGATGACGTCACCTACTACCTGCACACCAAGCTCAGTGAATCCCACAAAAAACGGGTTTTCAGCGAAAACTTGTTCCGCCAGGTATTGGTAAAGAGCATCTGTAGCGAGCTTCGGGAAGACTGCTCGGAAGCAATCTGGGACACGCTACCGGATTGGGCCAAAGATGTGGACCTAATCGAAAGCGGGCACTGGGACGAGTTCCGTCAGTTGGTATTGGTCAATCGCCGGGATCTGACTAACGGCGACGACCGCTGGATGCACTGGGACGACTTGCTCAGCACGGCCGAAGGTGTTGGTTTCACTGAGGAAGCGCAGGAGTTTATGCGCGAGAACGCCAAGGTCCTGTGCTTGGGTGAAGAATGGTACGAGCACAGTATCACTGAGGTGTGTGGGGGACTGATCAGCGAGCTTTACCTGATCAACCATGCAGCCAAGGCGATAATGGCCAAAGCAGTGGTGCCAGAAGCCGCCTGACTGAATTGAGTTGGAGGAGTTGGCCATGTCATGGGCAGATGCGGCGGCACCCATCGTTGGAGAAGTTATCCGTCGGGTAGGTCGGAAAGATATGCGTGTTTTGCGTAAGGCGCTTGTAGATGCATACCCTTTCGGCGAGCGAGCCAATACGCCATACAAGGCGTGGCTGGCTGAGGTGCGTCGCCAGTTAGGGCATCCATTGAATGTGCCAAGGGCAGACCCACAAAGCCAGCAGACTGAAATGTTCAGTCAGCGTTAGAAAGAGCCACGCTACTATCTGCAGTGGATGGGAAGACGAGAAAAATCATGATTAAAGGTATCGAAGGCATTCTCGCATTCGCCTTGATGGGAATGGCAATAGGTGGCGTCATCGGGGGGCGCGATAGCGTGGCCGAATTGTTTCAGCCGGAATGGTTCACGCCGGTCGTCTCCTCGCTCTATGCTGGTTGCAACATCCTCGCTCTCTGGGCGCTGGTCCAATCAGCAGAAAGTTGGGAGATTAAGGCTATGTACGCACTTGCCTTAATCGGAGCGTGGTTTTCACCTGCATTGGTCGTGGTATTGGGCAATGATCCCGAGCCATGGATGTCCCATATGATTTGGGGGTTCATGCTGTGCGTCCCGGTAGCCATTATTGTCGAATTGAAGCTGCGCAAGCGAGGAAAGCCCAACGCTTCCACAATCGCAAGTGCGTAGGAAAGTCGGCACGAACTGGCTGCAACCGGCCAACCACAACAGTTTTCATCACGCGATTGCGGCGATCTACTCCAAGGGCAAAACCATGACTGACAAGCAAATCACCGTCCCATCTGAATTCACCGAATCCTTGCTGGCTATGATCGAAAATCGTATCCGCGAAATCGGCAAAAATTACCAAGCAAATGGTCGGAGCTACCATGACGACCTCGAAATTACTGGGTTGCGTGCTATGGCTCGGCAGTTGGGATTTGATTATCAGGTGTCATCTGTGGCAGCAGGGTTTGAGGTTACCCGCTATGAAGTCGCTTAAAGAGAAAGAGTTGGAGTTGCTTCAATCGGTTGCGTTACCTCAAGCAGACGATTGGCAATTGCTTAGCGACATGCCAGAAGTGGTCACAGAGTTGAACAATATTCTTGTTAATGCTCTGGCGTTCGCGAAAAACAAACCTAGTGATTTGACTTGGGGGCAGATTGCGGATCAGATTTTTCCATTCATTAAAGTGCTTGCAGAAAAACATCCCAATCTCGGCATCATCGATTCTGAGGGATTTTTGACAGTTGCTCGGTTCTTTGGGGTCAACTACTCACCGGCGATTTACGACTACTTCAGGTACTACGGGGCTGAACCGGAATTCAGTACCGGTCCAGAGTGTTCGCCATAACACTGGACCAATGCCATGAGCGTGATAGACCAGTGGCGCGAATTCCGCCCCAGCAGTTGGACCCGCAGTGATATGGCAGGTGCTGCGCAGCCCCATGGGCCTGATGATGAGCCGGAGGCGAATTACTGGTTGGCCTGGCCCCCTTACATCACTGGTGATAGACAGGATCCTGGCCACCCAAGCCAGGTGATGCGCCGACGCTTCAAGACCAAAGAGGCCGCCATGGCACATGCCGATAAGGCATGGCCATTGGGGCGGTGGGAAGAAAAGTAGATTCTGGAAAAGTCGCTCAGCTGCACCCCAAGCCCTGGCCTAAAAAACCGGGGCCGAGGACGAGGTGAAGTCTTGCAAGGGGGGGCGGCAGATGCCTCTGTGATGAGTTCCGAGGATCAGTGATAGAGGTCGAGCTGGAGATCCCTCTGGAGGGGAAATGAAGCGGCTGCCGAAGCCTTCAACGACGCTTAGCAAAGGAAAACGATCATGGCTAACGAACCAAGCGATAGCGGCATCAGCGGCATCAGCGGCATCAGCGGCGACGCAATGTGCCCCAAAGCGCCGATGTGGGAAAGAACGTTAACGGAAGCTGAATGGCGGCCATTGTTGGAGTCGAAAGCATTCGTTACTGATCTGGTCGAAGGCATTGAAGGGATGATCGGCGCCGAGTTGCTGCCTGGAGAATCCTTGCTCATTGAAAACTGGCCTAAAGAGGCCCATGAAAAGCTGTTGTCAATGGTGTCTGAGCGCCACGCCAGTTCCTTTGATCTTTCGGTTTTCCGCACCGACGGATCATGCCCCGATTTAGATGAGACAGAGGGTTTCCGGGCACTGATTTACTGTGAGGTCGCAGGACCGGCAGGTTTCGACGAAAGCCGATTTACGCCCTACGGGAGCTACCAACCACTCGGCCCCTATGCGGACATTGCCTCCATCTTACGTGTACCGCTACCCATTCGCCTTGACCGAACCATTTCCCGTGTGCGGGTCATGCCGGACGAAGGCGATTTGATTCTCATGGTCGGCCAATTTCGTTGTGGGCAAGCCTTAAAGCTTGACGATGGCTCTTTTCGCGTCGAAGAAGAGACCGATGGCGGTAAGGCTACGCGGACACTGGCTGTTGGAGTGTCGCAAGATACTGCCGCTGATCTGCTGTTAGAAGCTGGCCGGTGCCAGGCGGTTGAATTAGGTACGCTGGCCCGGTAGGGAAAATCGGCTTGCGCGCCCATGGGCTTACTGGCTGCTGCCATCCTGGGCAACAAGAACCAGGAATAGGAAGGAAAAGAGCATGAGCAAGCGCAGAGCGTTCGGTGACGTTGTTCAGGTGCAGGACGATGAGGGAGAGCCCCCGTATCCGGTGAAACTGATCCCGACAGTGGACGGTGCAGAACCGGACTATTGCATGTACGAATGCGGTGATCCTGACTGCCGTGAGTGGCGCATTGCAGAAGTTCTTGGCGACCAGGCACAACCGACCGGCCAGCTGATCTACCACGTCACTGAATGCAACATGAGTGACCCAACCAGTTAACGGACAAGTCGCAACCCGTCCTGGGCTGTATTGGAGAGTGACCTGGAGTACCGATTGCCCGCGAGAGATCGTTGCTCAAAAGGAAATCAAACGTCAGACCAGGTCGCTCCCCAATGCAGCACAATTGAGGAGCTATCATGCTTGTCGAGCGCAGCGAAGACATGAGTCCAGATGGGCGGCTTTCCCTATACAGAGATGTCGACGGCGATGTCCATGTGAAGGTGATCCCACCGATGGATCGAAAGGACGATTATGCCCCTTCGGTCGAGTTCGTTACCCACTGCGCGCGAAGTCCCCGGACAGTCGCCGCGCTTCAAGCGCTGATCGAGGCGATGCGCCTGGACAATGAGGAGAACCCTCTGTCGGGTTCGTTCACCCTGGATTAGCAACCTCCGAGTAACTGAGCATGAACGATCAATCTGATTCTGCGGACCGTTTGCCGAGTACTGATGAAGCAGCTGGCATGGCCTGGTGGAATGGCCTGGACGAGGATGGGCGTCGCTTCTGGTTGTGTCTCACAGGCAGTGGAGTGGTTGCCGATGCCTGGATGGTCCACAAGCGCGCCGAGATTGACCCGGCGAACTATCACAACATCAACTTCTGGAACGATCGGCTCGCGGAGCTGCAACAGGTAACAGCGAGCGCGCCCAATGACGCCAGAGCACTGGCTGACCTTGAAAGCGTTGAAAGTCTGTTAGCGATCGAGGCCCGCGAGAAAAACCTGCCCATGCAGGCCTGGAGGATCGGTGACGATCACGTTGTTGTCGCTCGATCGGCCGAGCAGGCGCTTGCGGTGTCCTATGCGGAAGGACTCGAAATGAGTGGGGGAGGCTGGCTGGATCTGAACATTATTGCTGCAATCGACAACCCCCAGGATTGTCGGCCCATCAAATTCGAGGAAGAGGCTGAGGTAATGGCCCTCGACGTGATGCTAAAGCGGTTTGTGATACCGCGGCACATCTGGACCAGCTGGTGGGCTGACTAGCTTATTTGGTCGCGATGTTCGAGGCGTTGGGATTTGTCAGCCACTGCTGGAAACTGGGGCCGTACCGCAAACCTTTTTGTTGGATCTTGCTTGCGTAGTCATACATGCGACGAACGTGAGTGTCTGTTTTCGGGTTCTCGCCCGTGTGATAACAG
The DNA here is from genome assembly GCF_058792515.1 of Pseudomonas sp. MT92. Lineage (NCBI taxonomy): Bacteria > Pseudomonadati > Pseudomonadota > Gammaproteobacteria > Pseudomonadales > Pseudomonadaceae > Pseudomonas > Pseudomonas sp. MT92. The sequence continues at coordinate 28,855 of NZ_JBXAFA010000016.1, read as the reverse complement.
CCGATGGCCATCCAGGCATTGTTGTTGAATTTGTTCAGACACCTTCGCATGATCCAGGCGCTGACCCACAAATTCATGCAGGCATTCCACTGGAGATCTTTGGCGGAAACACCGTAAGGTCGCAGGGCTGTTAGCCAGGAGCTATTCACCTGGGCTGGGCCGTAATCAGTGGATCCGTTGCTGTTCTTGCTGGCAGTACCAAGCCTGCCATTTTCCTGCCCCAGGACACCGACGAGAAGATTGGGCGGAAGTTGATAACGCTGAATGGTCTCCACCACACATTGGCGTGGTATCTCGCCGTAGGCGATTGAGGGAGGTAGATCAAGCATCGGTGTTAGGTGTGGCTGCTGGTAGTGAAAACAGCGGAATGCTTTTGCGAGCTGCAGCGACCGCCTCCTCCAGTGAGCGGTAGGGGTATGCGTCGGCGGAGAACAAACGGTAGAAGCTGGCCGCAACTTCCCAGGCAGGCATCTCGACAACGATCGCTCGCCGTAGATCGACGGTGATATAGCCGCCTTCCAAGAATTCGTGAACAAAAAACCGTTCGCCCCACGCCCAGCCACCAGTACCCGTACCAATCAGTAAAGTGCCAGCAGGCAGCAGCGGATAGGTTCCCCACATGTCCAACTCGACAGGTGGGATGCCTGTGAATGTCAACCCGAGAGCATTCAGCTTGATCTCGGTGGGCATGTCCTCTGGACTCAGTTCAGGGATAGGCATCTGTACAACCGATTTAATAGAGTGATTGCGCCAATATAGCGCAGTCGAAAGTTACGAGCAAAGATTTGGATGTATTTGACGGATGAAGCTTCAGAACGGATACTTTTGATCATAAATGGCGTATGTATTCCATTGAGTATTCAAAAGAAAACCGGGAGGCACGAAAATGCGTGTGACACGACAAGACTTTGCAGATGCACTGGAGCAGGTCAGAACGGCTTTCAACGCCGAGGCCGTTGCCCAGCTTCTGGAGCACGATATGTTTCCCGGTGAGCTTCACGGCCTGTTGGACGAGCAAGGCGCCAATGGTGAACCTGAGGCGCTGCTTCGGGCGATCGCGGGCGCGGTAGCGGTGATCAATATTGCTCAGCGCAATGATCGCGCGGCTGGACTGGACTCGACCTTTCTCTCGCAGGCGAACCTGATTCGCGCTGGGCACGTCCGTGGGTCGCTGATGGACGATGCAGCCTTGGCTGATCTCTTTCCGCAACTGGTCGACCAGTACGGTCCGGATAGCGCCCGCGAGTTGCGGGGGGGCATTGCCTTTCACCTGGCTTCGCGTTTTTTCCTGCCCGAAGGTCAGGAGAGCGGCATTCATCAACAATTGCTCCGCGTCGCGGTGATGAGGTCGGCTGAGGTTGAAGGTGAGCTGCAGCCACTGACGCAAATCGCCGTACGTGAGGACGTGGTGGGTGTTGATCAAATGCTGGTCGCGGTCAATGCGATCCAGGACGTCACCCGCGGCGCGGGTTTGCCGCTGTCCCAAGGGCTGATGATGATCGGGCACGGGGCATGTGAGTTCAACGTTGGTTTGGCGCCGATCCATCAAGTGATCCGGGAATTGCACCCAGGTGTCGATGACATGCAGGTATCCTTGTTGACCGAGCGTACTTTGGGTTATCTGCACCAGTTCAATGGCCAGGTGGTGAACCAGGTGCTGCAGGAGATCGGTAACGAATGGCTGGCCGAAAACGCAGAAGCCTACCTGGCTGGGCAATACCATGACCTAGACCAGGATGATGACCTGGACATGGACGATGAGGCTGCCCAGCGACTGCTGATCGAAGTTATGGCCGGCCATGAAGATGTAAACCCAGTGGAGCCGTCGGTCGAGATCCCAAGTGCTTCCTTAGATTTCAAGATGTAAGACCCAGGGGCAAAGAGAATGAATGCCAACATCAGATCCGGGGCCAATACCGACCAGTTCGCAATGGTCAAACAAGTGTTCATGGAGCCCGGTGAGCGACTGCAGGATGCGCTCTCGGCTGCGCTTGCGCATAAAGGTGAAGTCGTAGACTTTCAACTTACGCCTAAGGCTGGGTACGCGGCAGTGAAGACGGCAGGGGGGCAGGTCGAAGCGTTCGTGTTGCCTTACGCTGTCGATTTCCATCAGCCGGCGCCCAGAGCCATTCAATTTGGCATCCAGAGCGAGCGCGACAATCCACGCTTGGCCTTTGCACCGCAAACGCTGATCGAGCAACTGTCGCCGGCGCTGGACGGCGGTGCCTCGGCTTGGCGTCAGCGGTGCTGGGCGAATTTTGTGGGGCATCAGGCCGCACTGAGCGTGATGAAGCCTGGGGATGTGGTGATGCTGGCTCGCGAGATCGCCGGCAACCATGGGCCGTTGCGCCCCGATTATTACGCCGTGCGCGCGTCCGATCGCGGATTTACGGTGATTGAAGCGCTCCGCACGGGGAAATCTTCGTTGGTCCATAACCTGGCGGCAGACGCCGTCAATGTAAATCTGGATCCTGATCCGATGCTGCGTTTGAGTCAGCACCCAAGCATCGTCAAGTTCGGGTTGCAGCGGGTCGCGCACAACGATGAACAAGAGCACTACCTGCTGGTCGGTAGAACCGCTTCCGGTCTACCGGTGCCGCTGGCTAAAGCCACAGGCGTGGAGGAGCGCGACTACATGCTGCAGCGCGTTTGGGAAATCTCCAAGCTGCGACAGGAATCCCTCCGCAGTCTCAATGACTCTCCGGTGTTTTCCTACATGGCCAAGCAGAACTTGATTGACGCAGTGGTCGAGCAAGCCAAAGGCGAGGAGCCGGTACTCTTGCAAGATCTGCAGATCGAAATTGTGCCACTGGCGCCGGAATACATCCCAGAGGGTCCGGCCCTCTAAGTACGGCCTTGATTGTGCCCTCCCGGTCCGCCTGGAGGGTTTTTCCCCGCAAGTCTTAGTCCCATCGTCACCACGTACTACACTAAATGGGCCCAGCGTCGAGGATGCCGCACATCGTTGCAGGCGTCCCGCTCCAAGGAGCCCCGCCCATGAATACGCGCGACGAAACCCCCAATCCCGCTCCGGTAGAGCTGAACGGCCCGCAAATTATCAACCTGCACCTGCCGGAAGCGGTGGAGGCGCTGAACGCTTACCGTCAGGCGCAGCACCTGGTGGCAGGCATTAGTGAAGAAACTAACCCGCCCGATCTGGCGGCGAAGATTCTCGCTGTGTATGCCGAAGCGGCACACGAGTTGGCGGGTCATGTGAGCGCAGCGGTATGCGCTCAGCGCGGCGAAACGCACCTACCGCACCTCGCCCATGAGAAATCCTGACGAATTTCTGCGCGTCTACGCGGACCAATTAGAGCGCGAGCACGGGCGTTGCCTGCACGGACGGGCGGCGCTGCTTGATTGGCTGAATCAACTGATTGACCGCCTGGCGCTCCTGCAGGTGCCCGGCCACGCCGCGATGGACATGATCAGTAGTGAGTACCTGCGCTGGCAGTGCGAGGCCCTGGGGCTGGATCCGGACGACGGTGCATAGGGGACGGCTGTTGGGTGCCGGTGCTTAAGAGATTTCGTTACCGTGTAAATAGAAAGGCCCGCGCAAGGCGGGCCTTTGTCGGCGTGCATCCGTGACTACGAGTAGCCCTCCGCCTTTCCCATTGCACGGGGTGGTGATATTGCGGAACCGATGTAAATTCAAGCGCTAAACAGGGTACGAGTCAACCGACTAATCGAGAGCACCCCGGCGCACCTGTCTGCTACTTGATTCAATAGGCACATGTGCCTATTATGGTGCTCATTGAGTATGAATGCCTCGGCCTAACCATTCGTTGGGCCGAGGCAGTACCAGATAGCTGGTTTTCGAGCCTCGCGAAAAGGATATTGACCCGTGCATCTAACGTTCCCCACTACATCCGCCGCCGACAAGGAACCGCTGCCGCTCACCAAGGACCAGCAGGCCGATATCCGTGCGACCGCGAAGAAGATCCAGCAGCACCTGCAAATGATCCCGTTTTTTTTCGATAACGAAGGCCTGTCACGGGAGATGGCCAGTAGTGTGCTGAATCTGGCCGAGAGCGACCTGGCCGCTTTGGGCAAGCTGATGGGTGTGGCCACCGAGTCGGCAGAGCGCATCGAGCAGCGCCATGGCGATATCCGTCGCGCTAACCTGCGCGTGCACGAGCTGGAGCGCCTGCTGGGCCAGGCGCAGCCCATTGAGGCTATCCAGCCGGTGCTGCGCACTCTGTGCGAGCAGCTTAATGGTTGGTGGGATCTGGAGGGCTTCGGCCATATCAGTGAGATTGCCTTTGGCGAGTACAACGTCAAAGTCAGCTTTTCCTGTCAGTTCATTGGCTGCAAGCCGCACCTGGTAGCGCCCGAAGGGGCCACGCACAAGGAACGGAAGGCGCTGTGGCTGGCCAGCCTTCAGGCTCGTGGCTTCGTGCTGCTGGACGATGACGGCGACAAGGGCGTGAAGGATTGCCCCGAGAGCCGCGACGCTATGCGCGCACTGTTCGCCCAGCGCTTGGGCAATGCTTGGATCAGCCAGTTTGTCAGCCGCGAGAGCCGCGCTAATGGTTCCCAGCTGGTGTCGGTCGAGGTCATCATCCGCGACTTGGCGTTGATTCGTGCGCTGCCGGTGCCACCTGCCGACGCAGAGGAAATTGACCAATGACTGCCAACCACGAAGACGGAAGTTTAGGATTGGTAGCCGGTTTGGCCCTCGCGGCAAGTGCTACCGCTGGCTTGCTTGGGTATCAGACCGTTGCGGCCGTTTTGGGTGTGATTGGCATCGCTTTCGCGGTTGCCCTTGGGTTGTCCAAGCGCGCTAAGAACAGGGCCCAGTCGAAGAACTGATCAAATTAGCCAGCTTTGCGGCAAGTGCCGCGAGTTGAGGGAAACTCAGCATGAAAAGCGAAAATGATCGCTGCGCACCCTGGCCCTTGATTGGGCCTTTGGCGGTGCCAGGACGCGGCTTTTCGCGTGCGTGAGATTAAGGACACTCAGAATGACCCGATTAGAAACCACCATCATCGAGCAGGCCCGTCACGAACTTTGTAACTTACGCAATGCGTTGTTGATGCCCGAGGGCGAGGAACGTGTCTCGGCAATCTCGGCTTCTTTCTGGATGCTTAATGGTTTGACAATGTTGGCCAGCCTCGCAGATAGCGGGCTGTGCGAGAACGCAATAGCCGTGCTGAATGCTATCGACTCCGAGGCCGGTCAGGCGACCGCCGCTGCAAGCCTTGTTGGAATGATCAAGAAAGATATGCGTAGTTAAAAGGATTATCCAGCAAGGGCAATCTGATCCACCAGCTTGATCAACTTGATCGGATCTTCCAGCTGATTTGTTTGGGTGGACTGCAGTGTTATTTCTTGGCTGCGAAGTAATTCACGCAGCCGCATCAACTTAGAGCGTAGGGTGGCCTGTTCCATCCCTACTGGTACGAAACTATGGGAGAGCCAGGTGACGGCCGCCGCGGTGTCGGGCAGCAGCATATCGATGTCTGGTTGACCGGCAGATGGCCATTTCCATTGGTACAGTCCGAGCCCGCTGGCGAGCAGCGCCTCGCGGGTGGCGATTGAGTCACCCATCTTGATTTGCACCGCAACGAGCAACTGAGCAAGCAAAGCTCTTTCGAGTGGAAGAGCTTTGATTCTTTGAATCAGCGGGCCCGTGTTCTGGTCGGCTGTGTTCAGCGTTTCGAGATTCCCATACAGCGCCAGGTAATTTGTGAGGCAACCCAATTCCGGCGCGTCTTTGCCGGCGTGCTCGATCGCGAAGTCGACCAATGCGTAGCCGCTTTCTGGAGCACCTTCGGCGAGAAATGTCAGTGCAACCGTCCACAGCGCTTCCGGTCCGGATCGGGCGAGTGTTTTCTGGGCAAGCGCGAGGCTGTTTGTCGGTCTGGACAGACTTGTCACAAATTCTCGTTGTGCGAGTTCACGCGATTTACGGCCGAGCATTTGCAAGGCGTTGTTGGCCACCCAGGCGGGCTCAGTGATGGGCTTCCAGGTTCGCAAAATGTGTGGGTCAGGGCTCAGCCGGCACGGCCGCCACGCCTCATCAGAGAAATACCTCCCCACCATGAGCGCGCGAGGTTGCTCGCCTCTCGCAGGTGGGTGAGGGATGACGATGTACGACGGGCTCCAATGCGGAGAGTAAGCTGCCGTCATCGCCCGGGTGCCGGTTGTGTTGCTGCGCCTGCATCCCGATCGTTGTTGGCATGCGTCGCGGCCGTCTGTGTGAGGCTGCTAATTGTGTCGACCAGGCTGGGCAGCAGGGTGGAGTTAGAGCCCGCAGATGCCCGAAGGATCGATGAAAGGTCCAGCTTGCTGAGCGTTGAGAGGAAAGCACCTGAATTTTGGGTGGTCGTGAACGTGTCCGCCGCTTTTTTTGCGAACTCAATGGCCTGCATTGCAGGTGCAAGACCAGGTACGGCCATTCCCACCAGTTTTGGGCCAAACTCAACGAGGGCTCTGCCGGCAAGATCGTTGATGATGTCGGCCTTTCCCAGCAATTTGCCCAGCTCCAAAGGGCTTGTCCCCATGCCTGTGCCTTTTGAAAGGGTGCCGGTGCCGGGAATGAAGTTTTCCCCGCGAGCTAGGGCTTGTCCGAGCATGGGCATCGCTCGACTGGCCAGCGCGCTTTCAGCCAGGCCGAACACCTCCTTGGCGGCAAGGTGGCGCAAAACCTGTGGGCCGAGGAGTCGAATGCCCTGGCCGGCGATCAGAGGGAGTAGTGGCAGCATTTAATACCCCTTCGTCACCGGTTGTAATTGGTAGCCCGAGGCGCTCTGTTGCGATGCGGCGTTTCGGTTCGGGCACACAGGCATACCGCCGCTGGCGGTGGGCTGTGTCTTGTAGACCCTGTTCATTTGTGCGTTTGGATTGAAACTGGGCGAGGTGTAGGTCGTTTTGACGGGCGCCAGGATGTTGGACGGCGTGCTGCCGCCGACGCTTGAACTGAATGAATCGAAAAGACCGGAAACGTTCCAGTCAGCAGCAATAGCCGGCTTCGCGAAAAGCAAGGCCAGCACGAAAAAACAGGATCTGTTCATTGTCTCTCCATTCAGCAAATGTTTTGTTACCGAGATTATAATGGTAAAATTACCGCAGTTCCTAATTGAGGTTCAAGGATGTCTTCAAGTCTAGTAGAAGGCCTACCTCACGGCATGTCCTGGCGCACACCCGGGCTGAAGATGCTCAGACCCGATCAGCTGGTGCCTGGCCGCTTCCAGCCGCGATCGCATTTCAACCAGAAGGCGTTACTGGAGCTGGCACAGAGCTTTTTGGAAAACGATCTTGGGATCATCGAACCCATCGTCGTTCGACCCAAGGCCGGGGACGTTGAGCTTTATGAAATTGTCGCCGGTGAGCGCCGGTGGCGTGCGGGATCGCTGGTCAAATTAGAGCTGCTGCCGTGCCTGGTGCGTAACTTCACGGACCTTCAGGCATTGCAAGCCGGGCTTGTTGAAAACGATCAGCGTGAGGATCTCAACAGTTTGGAGCGGGCCCGTGGGTATCAAATGGCGATCGATGAGTTCGAGCTGACCCATGATGCGCTGGGCCAGATGCTGGGGGCCAGCCGAGTGGTGATTACCAACCACCTGCGCCTTTTCTCGTTGCCTCTCGCAGTTCAAGAGCTGCTCGAAGACGGCCAGCTCAGCGAATCGAAGGTCCGCTGCCTGTACGGGCTCAACGCAGCGGCTGCAGTGCGCATTGCGCGTGTGGCAGCTGAACAGCGTCTGGGGTACAGGCAGATTGAATTGCTGGCTCGCGCAGAAAAGAAACCTGCCAAGCCAACCGCTACGCCGGCTCGTGACGACCCTGATGAGCGGCGATGGCTCGACGTTATGTCGCAACGGCTGGGACATGAAACGACGCTGGAAAAGGCAACCAAGGGGAAGGGCGGTTATTTGAGGATCAGGTACACCACGATGGACGACCTGAGCTCAATAACCAAAAAACTGCTGAAGGGTCATGATTGAAGAGGCGTCGAGATGAACAGTTTGGTGGCGTTGGGGTCGTCCTCATATTCAATGCCCGGCGGTGGAGGGCGTTTCGGTTTGCTCGACTTTGTCGCGAAGGCGCCAGTTACCAATAAGGGGTGGAGCGTTGTCCATTTGGACATAGCTAATTTCAGCCTCCTCAACAAGTTACTCGGGCACGAGAGCGGCGACAAAATCCTTGGTGTCATTGGTGCTGCCCTTTGTGAGGACGGTCGACATCATTGGTTTCATGTCGCCGGCGACGCTTGGGTGGGGGTTTCTGAACGACGTGATCCTTACCTGGTGGAGCAGCAGATCAACCAACTGCGTAAAACGGTACGCGCGCGGGTGATGGAGGCGATCAGTAAGCCTATTCGAATCGATGCTGCTGTTGGCCTGGCCTCATGTCCTGATCTTTCACATGCCGTTGCCCGTGCCGAAGGTGCCTGTCGGAAGGCGAAGTCTTCGGGCCGCGGGTTGATTGCCGTGGACTCTGTAAAGGACGACTGGGAATCCACCGACTTGATCGATCGGTTTATCCTCGGTGGTGATCTTGAAACCATCGTTGAACTCTATCGTCAACGCATCCAGTACCTGGATGGGAAGCACCATTTCGAAATCCTGTCCCGTATCGGCGGTGAGTCCGTCGGAACCGCGATGGTGATGATCGAGCAGCTGGGACTGGTTCAGGAATACGACCTGATGCTGCTCCGCATGGCGTTGAAAGCCATTCCAGAAGATGCTCCGGTTCACACCGTCAACTTCTCAAGCCTTACAGCGTGTGATTCGGGAGCAATGCTTGAGGCGATCTCCATATTGAGAGGTCGGAGCAACATTGCAATTGAGATCACTGAAACGGCAGAGATTCAAAACCTTGCCCTGGTAAAGCAGACAGTCGACATGCTGGCCTCTGCCGGCGTGGCTGTGTACCTGGACGATTTTGGTGAAGGCGCCGCTTCCCTCGGCATGATTGATCTGCCATGGAAAGCGGTGAAGTTGAGCCGGAGCATCTGTGGTGAAGATGCCCCGCGGGATGTGCTGGAGGCGGTGATCAAGCTAGCCAAAAATCGTGGCATGGTGGTTATCGCGGAGTGCATTGAAACGAAAAAGCATCTGGACTATCTCGCGTCCTGCGGTGTCGATGCATTCCAAGGCTATTACATCCATAGGCCCGAGGCCTTTAAGTTCGCGTGATTCTGGCAAACCATTTGTATCGGAGAGTACTTCGCTAGATCCAGCGCTGACGCTGTCTGAGTGCTCTACTCATGCAAATAGTTTTGCTGTTTCGCCAGGTAAAAGAAAAGGCCACGGAGTCTGATCAAGATCCGTGGCCTTTTCTTTTACCTGGTGGCTGTGTCAGCCGGTTCTTTCTTTGGTGCCAACAGGATCTGTTCGGGATCAACTATAGGTTTTGTTGATGTAGCCGATCGCTTGACCGTTCTCATCCAATTTAAGCCGAGCGCCGCACTCGTCCTCCCGACAGTGGAAGTAGCCCCACTGGTCAAGGGTCAGATCATCCCCCGTCGGCACATTAGCACCGCAATAAGGGCATCCATGAGGGTGGGCTACGGTTTGGAAGCTTGACCGCCAGGTCTCCCAGCCCACCATCACATAGGCTTTCAGCTGGATTTGCTTGTCGAACGACACAACACTGGCAGCCTCCAGCGCTGACAGATACACCTCCAGTTCGCCCAAAGCTTCACTGAATGGGCCAGGCGCCTGTGCCTTCAGAACCGCATTCAGCATTTCGTGCAACTCCTCGCCCACTGCTCGTGGCAGCTCTTGCAGCAGTTGGAATACCTGCGTCACGCTCAGGAGCTGCGAACACTCTCTGTTTGGGTTGTTCATATACGGTTCCAGGAGCTGCGAACCCTCTCTGTTTATCGTGTTCTTCATATACGGTTCCTTGTTTTCGCGGACGTGAAATTGGCGTCTTTTCTCTTTGCAACTAGTCGACTTAAGGTTGCCGCATGGTGCTCAGTGACGGGCGCCACCTTCCAAACCAGCCGCGGCTTTAAGTCTGAAAATCTCCCGCAGTGCCGGCGCAATCCCATTCGACATGTGTAGGTCTTCACCAGTGATGCCCAGGGACTCATTGATGTATGCCATGGCAAGGGCGTACTCCGCGTACAGCCGGCGGTAATTTGGCTCTTCCGTTGCCGGTGTAACCGCACCACTACGGGGCTGATCCGGGCGTGGTGTCGGTTTGATTTCGGCGCCGATGGCCACGAGTTGCTCAATCAGGAAGTCCAGGGATTGAACGCCGATCAGTTTTGCCCGACGGCCGTTCAGATGAATGTACAGGGCCCCATCACTGACCTCGATCTGATCATCAGTGCCGACGGCTTCAGGGTAAGCGCAGGGCGCATCAATTGGGTAAAACCTGGTGTTAGGTGTCATGAGTACGGTCCTTGTTGGGGTGTATGCGGGTCGAAATACGAAGTCGCGCAGGAGCTTGCGGCGGCCAAAAGCCAGCAGTTTCACAAGCATGGTATGCTCATAAATCAATTCGTGCTATAATTTAATATGACATACACAAAAGAATACATCAACAAGGAGAGAGCATCGTGAGCGACCTACGCCAAGATTACCCCTGGCTGGATGGTTTTTCTGACGAGCAGGTCAAGGCCGCCACGCATGCCAGTCGACATGGCTTAGTTTCGGCTGCGCCTGGTTCAGGGAAAACGAAAATGGTAATCGGATATTGCGGTTACCTGCTGTCGAACAAGGTGAAGCCCGATGAGGTATTAGGGCTTGCCTTCAACGTGGACGCGATCAAAGAGGTCAACGCCCGGCTCGCCTCACTGCCGTTGCCGAATGCCAGCAAATTGAAGTTCCGCACAATCCATTCCTTTTGCAAAGAAGTGCTGCAGGTCGCGGAGGAGGAGGGGCTGCTGCCTGTTCGTCAATTGCTCGGCGAGCCTGAGGCAGCCACGCTTGCCCGCCGCGCCCTGGCAGGTCCATCTGGCAACAGTGGCGTTTACGACGTCGATGAGTTGAAAGTCGGACTGCTGCGCCAAGGCTTGACGATGGTGAAGGCGGGTCTGGTACGGCTGGAACAGATCGATAATCACGAAGATTTGCTCGCCTATGCCGAAGATGATGAAGAAGTGGCCATGGCCATTCTGGAACATGAGCGCATTCGTCAGGAGGAGGGGCTCAGGACCTTCGACGACCTGATTTTTGACCTGGCTTGCTTGTTCCGTGACTCACCAGCTGCCGCAAAATGGGCTGGCAACGAATTTGAGCACATCATCGTCGACGAATACCAGGACGTCGACGATGCTCAGCAGGAAGTGATTATTGCCCTGTTGGGCACGCGCGGAAACCTGATGGTCGTGGGTGACGAGGACCAGTGCATCTACGGCTGGCGTGGTGCGAACCTGTCCTACATGATGAGCGGGCTCGAAGAGCGATTGGGCAAGGAAAATGTCACCCGCTACCAGCTAAGTGAGACCTTCCGCTATGGTCATGAAGTAGCGGTGGCGGCCAATAGCCTGATTCGTAACAACGAGGACCGCCCGCAAAAGCTCTGCATCTCCAACACCGGCACCCCAAGGACCTCCGTGCAGATGCGGATGGCGTCGACTAAGACTGGCGATCGCTACTGGCCCCACGCAATCATGCAGGACCTCAAGGAGTGGAAGGATTCCGGCCGCAAAATGCGAGAGGCAGCCGTGCTGGTTCGCACCTATGAGCTGGCAGCACCGCTGGAAATGCATCTGATCCGTGAGGGCGTACCCTATCTGCTCGAAGGGCGCGGCATCATGGGGATGCCTGAGGTCAAGGCGATCAATGCGTACGCCGTAATGAGCGATGCAGAGTTGTTCCGTGATTGTGGGTTCGAAGGGCGGCAGGAGATGCTTGCTTCTGTCCTGAGCTCGCCGGGTATCTTTCTGACGCGTCCACTTATCAAAAAATTGTCAGGTAGCCTGGCAAAACTGGAGCTCGGCGATATTCCGAAAATGATTCGGTCGTTGACTGAGAACGACGGCATCAAGCCAGGGCAATTGAACGGACTGCGTCGTCGCGCCGATGTGCTTGAGCGTTTGACCGCGGCTGGCCCCGACATGTCTGAACTGGCCAGCATCATCTGGAAGCAGTTGGACTGGCGATCGGACGTTCAGCGGCGCATTGCAAATCCGTTGAAGCAGGCCGATCGCCTGAACGTTATCAACCTGATGTCCCGAGAGGTGTCCCGCTACGAAACCGCGGGAGGCATGCTGGATGCTTTCTCCGAGCGAATGGACCAACAGGATCAGCCGGAGGTTATGCGCGACCCGCTCCTGATCACCTCCGTACACAAGTCAAAGGGCCTGGAATTTCCGCTGGTGATCGTCCCGGGTATGATTGAAGGGCAATTCCCCCACTTCATGCCGGACCGTCCCGTCGATATGGAGTCCGAGCGGCGTTTAGCCTATGTCGCGTACACCCGGGTAAAAGAAAAACTGATTCTGGTTGCGCCGAATGATCTCGCGCTGGCAAATCGTTGGAAAATTCCGGTCAACCCAAAAGAATCCCGCACGCCTGAGGAGGCGGCCGGCATCACCAGCCGTTTCCTGACGGAGATGGATCCTGCAGCGATACGTGCGGCGAGAACCTGGTTCTACGGGGAGGGCAATCATCCGATGGTGGACTCCCTGGGTGATTATGTCGTGAAGGTTGGAGCCATAGGCGCCTCAACCCAGTCCCTGCCGCCGCTGACCGCGGATCTGACCGTTGCCGAACTGGTGGAAATAGCGGCAGAACCTGAACCCGCACCCGAATACGAATTTCAGTTTTGATAGCTTGAGGATCCCCCATTGAGTACCCCAGAAGAAACCCAGGCGCGAACCGGAGCTACGGTGCTTACTGAACTGTTCCGACGGCACGCCAAGATTGAAACTGCTCAAGAGCAACTGTCTGGGGTCACGGGCCGCCGGCACAGTTTGGCCAGCAGTCTCGCGTCGGCGGTGCAGCAGCTGACTGTGCTTCAAACGGAGATCGCTCGCCTGGAGTCGGAAGACGCCACGCTTTCTGCAGAGCAGGCGAAGCTTGAGGCCTGGTTGAGCGCGAACGCTCCTAGCGACGGTGTGTCGCTCGATGATCAGGTCCTTGAGGTGGTTGAGTCGCTGGTGCCGGCGGATGCGGCTCCCCACGTCGAAAAGACGCCAGGCCGCGGTCGATTTGACGCGATCGAATCTGAACTCCAGCGTTCAGGGTGGGCAGACGACGGCATGGGACTGATTGTGCGAAATTTTTCGGCGGTCGAGAGCAGTCCTCCTGCAGGCTACGTCTACGTGCAGTTCAAGGCCAATGAGTCTGGACCAATTCTGACCGAGGCCGGCGAGCAAACACTGGTTGTCGGGGTTGCGATGGCCACCGACGGCAACGACCACGAATTGCGCACCGATCTGCGCCGCAAGGTGCTGGATGACTTGAGTGGTTCGGTTGCCGAGATCGTGTCCAAACTCAACGCCAAAGCCGACGAGTTGATTCAGGCGGCTCTCGTTGCCGAGAGCAGAGCGGTGCGTGATCTGCGTAGCCCGTCAGACGATCTTCGCGACGTTTTTGAAGAGGCGAACTGCGATAGTGACTTTGTAGCGCCGGCCGTATTCCCTTCGGGCACGGATGCGCATGAAGTCGTAACGGGGCACCTTGACGACATGCCCGGTTTTGATGACTCAGGCGTTGTGGCAAATGAGATTGATGAGGTGCAGGGTTTTGGTGGTCCCGAACTCATCCCTGAAGCCGTTTACGAAGAAATTCCTGGCTTTGCTGACGATCTTGATCCACTACCGGCGCCGGTCGTCCAAGAGCCTGCATCGGCCGAATATCACTTCGGTTTTTAGACTCAAGCTTCTTGGTGTTGTTTGCTTTGGTGATTTCAATAGTATAAAGTCTTCATCGTGTATTTTGTATTTGTTGTAAGGCATATAGCGTTCCCCTTCCGTTACCTGTGCCTGCCCAGCAACCACGAATTACACCCTTGAGCCTGCCCTTCGGCGGGCATTTTTTTAACCAAGGGGTGACCGATGAGAGTTTCCTGGGGTCTCGATGCCGCGCAATTGAAAGCGCAAAAACAGGTAGAGGTTTGCCTCGACACAAGCCAGGCCATTAACGGGCACGCGCTGCTGGTCGGGATGAGTGGAGTCGGTAAAACCTTCCAACTGCGCAAGATGATCCGGCAGATGACCGACTCTGCCGCCGCGGCCAATGAACCACTGCCGCGCTTCCACGTTTTCGATGTGCACGGGGACATTGATATCCCGGATGCTTCCATGGTGCTCTTTAGTGAGCAGACCCAGTGGGGGATGAATCCCCTTCGCATAAATCCGGACCCGCATTACGGTGGCGTGCGAAAGCGTGTCCAGGGTTTCGTCTCGACCATCAACCGTGTGATGCGTGCTTTGGGACCTAAGCAAGAAGCGGCGCTGCGCAATATTTTGCAGGACGTATACGCCAAACACGGTTTCAACCAGAACGAGCCGTCCACCTGGTTGATTGACGAGACCGTTGGCCAGCTGATGTCGGAAGGCGGAGATAACCGTTTTTACATCGATGTTCCGATCGACGAAAAAGACGATGCCAAGGCATTGGGTGCTCGCTGGGACGGCAACCTGAAAAGCTGGTTTATTCCATCAGGCGAATACCAGGGCGCGATCACACGCTGGTCTCCCAAAATGACGGCAAGATCACATCCGTCGATCAGCGATGTGTTGCGCATGGCTCGTAACGTCCTGCAGCAGCTGTTCCTCGGCACGGGGATGAAGGCTATTACCAATCTTGAGCTTGCCAACAAGGCGGCCGCGGCGTACCAGCGCAAGCTGCTGGAGGCGTTGCGCCGGGGTGAGAAGGCTTTCGAAGATGAGAAGCTTCAGGCCGATCTGGAGAAAGCCAAAGCCAAAGCGGTAGAAACGTTCGCTGAATATGCCAACTCGATCGTCACGGGGCGCGAGCTCGAAAGCATCATGAAGTACGACAGCACCGAGGTGCTGAAGTCTGTCGTCGATCGCCTGGAAAATCTCGACGGCATTGGTATCTTCAAAGCCACACCTCCGCCATTCGATCCACATGCCAGGGTCTGGCGTTACAACATCAAGCCGCTCTCGATGGAAGAGAGGAAGCTGTTCGTGTTGTTCCGGTTGGAGGAACTGTTTCTCCTGGCTGTCCAGCGCGGCGAGCAGAAGAACATCCTGGATGTGCTGATGCTCGACGAGGCGCACATCTATGCCGATGACGATCCGGACAACATCATGAACACCATCGCCAAAGAGGCGAGGAAGTTTGGCATTGCGATGATTTGCGCCAGTCAGTCCCCCACTCACTTCCCCGACGATTTTATCGCCTCCGTGGCCACCAAGGTTGTGCTGGGTATCGACGAAATGTACTGGCGAAGCTCGGCGACCAAGATGCGATTGACAGAGGACGCACTCAAGTGGATTCGTCCGAAAAGGTCGATGCTTGTTCAGCTGAAAACCCATGGCGAAACTCGCAATGACTGGAAGTGGGTGGTGATCCCGCCGGACACTGTTGGCTCGTAAACGATCACTCAGCATCTCCTGCATCTAAACGATAATTTTCGAGAGAGTTCTGATGAACGAATACACCCTATTTCCATTTTTGCGTACCAATGAGCTATCCGGGTCAATTAAAAAATATGCTTTAGCAGTCGACCAATATATAAACGTTGATTATTTTGAAAATCTGCTGGAGGCGTTCGAATCGGGTTTGTTAGAACGAGGATTCAGGTTTTGCCATAAGGGCGTTGACGATGATCAATATAAAGTCCATCTCACGTCCGCGATGAGAGCTGAACTGGGTGAACTTGTCTTGATTGCTCGGTGGCGATACATGTCACCTAATAAACCACTTTCAGAAATCCGTGAGCGGATTGCTCAAGACAGGGATGACGGTGATGCACTGGCGTGGGCGGACGGGTTTATTGCAGCGCTCGAACATAAGGGGCTTTATGTGGCTCATTCAGATAATCTGCCGCCCTTTGAACAACCGTCAGTCGAACTCCCGGAAGCCCGGCAGGAGGAGTCAACCGGTAAAAATGGGGTGGATTGGTCCAGCTGGAAGGTATGGGGCGTGATATCGATCGTCTCGTTGGTCATCGGCGGGTTTATCGCCGCAGCACCCACCATTATCGACAACTTTCAGCGTCGTCATGAGCTTACCCTCGATAATTGGCGCGCTGATCCATATCTAACCCTTGAGGCGCTCCCCAAGATAGAGGCGTCTAATCAAGGCGCTGTTCGTTATTCAAGTTCTACAGACTACTGGTGTACTGGGGATGAGGTGTTTTGCTCAGCCACTTATACTGGCAATCTTAAAGAGACGTTAAGGGATATGATTTCAGCAATCCCGAAAAGTGACGCGAAGCAATTCAAAGTGCGGCTGGCGATTGTTCCAGTAGAGAGCTACGAAGATAGTAACTAGACGTTCCTGCCGTAAGATTCTCCAATGGCTGCTACGCAGCCATTGGCTTTCCGATTATTGAGCCTAATTAGTTGCTGTATAATTTGAAGCGCTACTCAGTGCTTTGGATACCAGGTCGGCAGAACTTCCTGATTGGGAACGACCATCGTTGAAAAGGATGTGCGGAGTACCCTGGAGCTGGGTCTGGCGGCCGAAGTCCTGGTAGCGTTCAAGCACAGTCTCGCCACACTCCTGCCTTTCCAGCTTCTTGCCTGTCATTGCCTCGTCCAGCAGCAATTTTCTGTCGCCGGCGGAGCACCAGACATTGCTCATGGTGTTCCAGGCTGATCCCTGCCGGCCGCTGCGAACATACGGCAGATACCTCACTTCAATCCCTGCCTTGTTCAAGTCGGGGATCTCTTTGTGAAGCTTGCGGCAGTAAGCACAATCCACGTCAGTCATGACGTAGATGAAAGCCTTGGCTGGCTGGCTGGGCGAGTAGGCAACGTAGTCGTCTTTCTTGATGTTCTTCAGCAAGGACTGGTTAGTCGCTTCGAGGGAGGTTTGCGTCAGGTCGACAATGGAATCGCCGGATACACCATAAAGCCGCCCAACCATGATCGTTTTGTCGCCTGGCCGGCTATAGACCAAGTTGCCGCTCTCCAACCGCACTTCGCACAATGACAGCGCGTTGGCTGAGGTGACTGCCTGAATGTGTGCGGGTTGCCCACTGGATTTACCCAAGGCGTCGGCCAGCCACTGAAAATCAGCTGGGGCACCACAGTTCAGGGCGGGAGTTGTGTTGTCGTTTGCCATTGCGCAGTTTGTGATTCCAGCGAAGGCGCCGGCGAGTATCAAAGCGACTTTTTTCGTGGCCATGGAGCTTCCTCGGAAATGGTGGTTTGATTGCATTTTGCAATCACCTGATTGATTTGCTAACGTGTATATGGAAATATAACATTTCAATCGTTTGTGTCGCAATGGTCCGGCAAGGTGCTGGACCGGCTCAGTCAAATCACCGGAGCAAGGTTATGGAATCGAAGAGCGGGTCTGCATATCGGGGTCTGGCAATGACGCTGATTGCGCTGCAGTTGGCCGGGTGCGCTGCCACGGGGCAGCTTTCGTCTGGTATTGGTGGTGTGTTCTCGACAGATGAACCTGCGTATAAAGGTCAGATGAGTGCACAGGATCAGGCTGCAGCCCGCACAGCCCGTTCGATCTTCAGAAGCACCTCGACAGGCGTCATCGGGTATACGCAACCCGAATACCAGCGCCGTCTTGCCCGGTTTCACGCTGCCCGCGATGTGATCAAAGCCGCCGGCAACAGCTACTCCAAGGAGCAGTTTGTCGAGTTCTCGTCCGCCTTGACTGACTTGTTGTCGTATGTGGACCAAATTGAAACTGGCGTCAGTGCCAAGAAGTCTGCAGGAAACCAGCAGCGTATTCAGGCGAGCTATCAAATTCAGCCCGGGCAAACAGTCACCCTCAACTTCAACGGTTACTGCATGAAAGCCGGTCCCGATCGTCCATACGTCGGTGAGGGGATGCAATTGATCGGTGTAAACGATGTTTGGTCGCCGGCCTACGCCGGCGTGTACCGTAAGGTGATGCAGCAAGGCCGGCTGGGAGAGCCGACTCCTACACGGGTCTACCGAGGCGATCAGGCGGACCAGCAAGTTGCGCTCTGGGCCCTGCAGGGCCTGAATGATGGTGAACTGAATCCGAAGGTGGCTAGCTCGATGACGGCGAAGCAGCGTCAGGTGCTTTACAGCGCCGGACTTTCACCGGTTGAGCTCGAAGCCAAAATTCAGTCGGCCAACTACCTGAATGCATCCCAGCCGGCCCTGTCAGGGCTGTTGGGCGGGCAGGGCGTAAACGGTTTGATCAGTGGCGCGGTCAAATCTGCGGGTTTGGGGTCAGGCTTTGGTAATGGTGAGGTCGCGAAAGCTGCGCGCAATCTGCAGCAATTCGTCGATATCCCGAAACTGCTGACGAATCCTCAGGTCCTCAGTGATCCCGCGGCCCTAGCGGCCGGCTTGAGCAACTGGGCTGGTGCACCGTCCGAGCGAACCGTGGTGGAAAACCCGGACTCGCTGGGTCAATACAGTTTGCTTGCACCTGGTGTAGCGGCGCAGACGATATCGAGTGGCCAATTATCGGGGCAGTTCAAAGTGACGAACCATTCGAGCTCGGCATTCAGTCTGCGCCCAGCGGATTACATCGCCAATGCCAGGTCTGACACTCAACCAGTGGGCCTCGCTAACTGGGCGCTGTCCGACACCGCTCCTGCAGCACGAGTCGAACACACGGCCGCAGATGACGCGATCAAAAACGCGCTGAAGGATGACCTTGAAAAATTGGCGTTGGATAAGTCGTTTGCCGCCTTCACTAACCCCAACCCGGCCTTCATGGCATTCGCAAAAAGTGTGTTCAAGTCGAAACTCACTCAGGACCTGGTCACCTCCCTGCCAGTCGTTGGCAACATCGTCAGCATGGGGATGCTGCTAAGCGGCAAAAACCTTGATGGGTCCGACATGAACGGCTACGACTATGCATCAGCTGCAATCGGCATGGTTCCTGTGGTGGGGAATGTGGCCAAGGCTCTCGGCGGAAGCGCGAAAATAGCTGCGCAAGAACTTGCTCATCTGGGCACTCGTTTCCCGGCAGGCACCCTGGATGCAGTAGACCTTGGGCTGAACGTAATTGGCTCGAATACGGCCGACGCTGTGTCAGACAGTGCGCCTGGCTGGTTGGGTCGGGAGTTTGATTCGATCGCCGGAAAAACCATTTCCTATCTGCCACAGACGTCGCAGGCAGTTGCAGCGCGCGGTTCGATTCTGTGAGACCAGGCCCCAAAAAAGGAGGCCTGCTTGCAGGCCTTTTTTTACTCTCCGCCGCTGCAGGGGCTTGGGCAGACGGCGTCGTTCTGATCGATCGAGGAACTGTGCCGACGTCCCAGGTACAGGTTGGCGATCGAGCAGACCTCACAATCAAGCAGTCATTCAAGACTTACCCGGTTTCGGGTAGCTCGTGGCAGGAGGTGATGCAGTCACTGGCCACCTCACCCCTTGATGTCAAAGGCGAAAAAGCCTACGGCATCACCAATGCGACATGGGACTGGCGTTATGAGGTCGTGAGCGACGAAGCCAGTTGCTGGCCATCCCGGTTTTCGCTGACGGTTGAGGTCGTAGTCATTGTTCCGGAATTGGTGGGATCGACCCTGAGGGAAGTGGAAATGAGCCTCTGGCGGCAATACGCCAATGGGGTGGCTACTCATGAGCGCATTCACGCCCAGGACGCACTCGATCTCAGCATGAGGGTAGTCAACAAGGTCGTAGGACTGCCCCCTTTGAACAGCTGCAGCGAGGTGGAAAGCATGATCAAGACCATCTACCAGGACGAAAGAACGTGGTACGAGCAGCGTGCGGCCTTTGTCGATTCCCAGGCCCTTGGGTTTCCGCGAGATTTCCGCTTCATTCGGGACTGACTGTGGAGAGATTTAGCGGTAAACTCACAGCAGCGTATATCCGAAAATAAACTATCAGGTGATCTTAATGCGGCTTATCAAATCAACGTTTGCACTGGTTGCGTTTGTGCTTTCGACGCCGGTGATGGCCTTTGCGGCGCCGCTTGATTGGCAATGGAACGATCCAGGTTCAGCTGGCTTCTATTCGGGGAGTATTGGCCTGAATGCCGGTGCCGGCGCGAGTGCCTTCTCGCGCTACGATGTGGGTTCGACTCCCAACATGACCAATGACACCGTCTCCACGCCGCCTATTCTCTTGATGGCGGGAGGCGTGGATGTGGATTTCTCCATCAGCAACACGGGCGTTGCGATCGCCAAAAAAACGTGTACTCCTCCAGCGGCCCTTGAGGTCTACGCAACCCCTGTCACCGTTTGTGACAGCGGAACCGCAAGCAACATCCAGGGCTTCCATGTGACAGCGACAAACACGCCAACTACCTTTACGCCTCAGCTCTGGATCTATGTTGCTGGCACTGGGTGGAAGCAAGTGGCTGTGAACAATGCATGTGGCCGACTGGAAGTGAAGCAGCTCTGTAAATAAGCCTCGGGGCGTTACTGCGGTGCGCCGAATGCCAGGCGGGCTCATCGCGGCTCAGGGGCTAAGTTAGCAAGTTGCGGTTCCATGATGTGCACCTGGTCTGAGTTGTACGCGATAATTTCCTGAGAGCCGTCCTGGTATTGGACAATAAGTCCGTCGAAGCCTCTTGCTTCAAGTTCCGCTTGAATCTCTCTACCGAATGCCGCGTCTGTAGCCATCGCTGTCTGCAGGAGGCCTTCTGCCGCCTCCTGGGGGAAAAGCCCGCGGACCAGATCGACTGCAGGCGAATCGAGGTCGACATCGTGGTCGAAGCTTGCTCGATAGTAGTAGGGGGAGCGAAGGGTGACCTGTGCTGTCAGTACGACCCCTTCTTCGCCGGCGTACTGCTGTGCGGCAAAATAATCAGCCAGGTATATCCCTGGACCAAACGTCCCCCGCATTGAGGGCTTCAGCACGCTGAGGTGCTGTTTCGTGCCGTGGAAAGCCTTGAGGACGACGGAGCCAGGCGATTTACGGTGGCGCTTCCTCATGGCTCAAAACCGCCAGGTGCATACCCGTAATCCTCATTCTCGCAAGGCAGGTTCACAAGGTCCGCGGTGGATAACGGGGCAACTGGGAAAATACCCCAATCCATTGCGTGCGCAATCTCGTTGTGGGGAATGAGTGGGCTCACTACCGCATGACCCGAGACGCCGAGGATGCCATCGATCCGGATACCGTCCTCAGTCACAATGATTGTGGAATGGATGAGCGGCTCCCCATACGCACATTCGAGATCATCAACGGACATGTCGACCTTTGTTGTGCGCGAGTCGGGGCTGGTGATCATGTCCCGCAGTACGGAAATTTCGTGCAATAAAACGCTGGTCAACGGCACCACTGACGCGACGGTCTCAGGCGCAGACTCTGGCGGCAGTTTGGTTTTGAACGGAACGTAAAGTTGAACCGGTTTTAGATCTGAGCGGTGGTTCAAAGTGATGCCCTCGCCGGAGTTGTCCATTGCTGCTCCTTCAATATAAAAGCCGCGCGCCGGTGACTCGTCCCAGCTCACCTCATCAATGGTGATGCCCTGATGCTGCTCGTGGGTCATTCGCCGGGTGAGCAAGCGGTGTAGGTCGATGCTGCGCTCTGCTTTTAGGGCAGCCTCTTGCGGTGACGTCGCCCATATGCCCGAGGTGGCCACGCGAGCCGTGGTGTAAAGGTTGACGCGATACTCCCTCAGTTCCTGAGGCGTTTCCTGCAGAAGCGCTCGCTCATAACCGGCGCGCAGCGGTGTGGTCACCACGGCGTGGCCGTCCATTTCCTCGAAGCGAATAATTTCGCCGGTGTCGCCCATGTGACCGGCGACCAGGTTGTCGACCACGATGGTGACAACTCCGCTGCGGAACTCGATCGCGCGCGCCTGAGCGACATTGAGCGCTGTTGTGAGATTGCTGAAGCTGTCCGCGCGGGGATCGTTGAGTGCGGTCCCTGGGGTGGCGCTCAACCAGCATTTGACTGAAAAGGTCATGGTGTTCTCTCGCGAGATTGCAATAGTAAATCGATTCGAATTATAGGGTGAAATTCGAACGCAAGTCTCGCGCGGGCTTGTATTTCTGATAATCGTTCGAAATAATCGAGTATTGATTTATTTTGCAATTGCTTCAGAATAAATTTATCAGTTCATATTTGTTTTCTCACACAGGGCGTTTTTATGACCAAATCGGATATTGTCGACGTCGTTGCAGCCTCGACGAAACTTTCCAAAGCAGATGCTGGACGCGCTCTCGCGTCCGTTCTGGAGTCGATCGCGGAAGCGTTGAAGCGCGGCGAAAGCGTGTCGATCATCGGCTTCGGGACTTTTTCCGTGAAGCACCGCGCCGCGCGCGTCGGGCGCAATCCGCAAAATGGCCAGGCCATGGATATTCAGGCGAGCCGCAACCCGAGCTTCAAGCCTGGGAAAAGCCTGCAGGAAGCTGTGAATGCGTAGTTGACTGTGTCGGTGGTTTCAGCCCCTCTTTTTCGGAGGGGTTTTTTTTGGGTGTGGGGGGGCGAAAGCGAGGCGAGGAATTGCGAAGAGTAAATTGACATTGCCAGTAATTGTTTGGCGTGAAATCGCATAGTTATGCAGGGCTAGCTTGACCAGCTCCGCACGGAGCCCTTGTCGACGTGAATGAAGCCACGTTTTGCGTAGAGGCCCACGCCGCCCAGTCCGAGCATTTTCCCCATGTTGGCCAGCAACACTGGGGATACCCCAGGCATGTAGATGTCGGAAGCACGCCCATACAGGTGCATCGAATTTTTAGCCGCGCCTTCCAGGGTGGAGTTGTGGTGCGGAGTCCGATATCCGGAAAGAACGTGGATATCGTGTTTCTGGCCATAGGTGGCCAACCACATCTGCATGATGAAGAGGGTGTCGAGTAATCCAGTGTCCATATTGACCGCGGCGCTGTACTTCACATCGCGCAAAAGCCAGCACGCCTGGCGATAGCCCTCGACATTCCAGCCCCCTCGTTGCGTCCAATAACAAAGTGTGGCTTTTTCCTTGCTGTCCGGGCGGATCAGGCTCAGGTTGCGGTCACGATTCAGCGCCAGGGCGCGCCAGTCAGGACTCGCTGCGCTCCCGATCGTTGGGAAAGCCAGTGCTGCTGACGCGCCCAATGAGAGCTGGATAAAGTTTCTTCGAGTCAGCATGGCTGGCCTCCAGTGCTTGGGCTCAAGGTGTGATTTGTGGTTCCGAAGATTTTTCAGTAATCGCCCAGTAAGCCAGCTCCAGGGCGGATATCTGCGCCCGGGTTTCTCGGTAGATTTCTTTGGGGTCGACACTCAATCGAGAGGCTAAGCCGCTCACAAAAGGCGCGTCCGTAGGTTTGATACCGATGCCGTCGATGTTCATCTGGCGATACTGACTGGCAGCCGAGAATGCGGGCTGGATGACGCCCTGGAGCATTCCCAGTTCCGGTCTGGCAGCGATCCAGTCGATAGAGGCTAAACCCAGGTGGTATAGCGTGGCGCTGAGCGACTCAAAGGTCTGTGTTTTCAGTTGCTCTATCGGGCAGGCGTGGGGTGGGTTACCCGCGGTCGCTCCTGCAGCAGGCGTCATCGTCTGCTGCAGCTTCTGCAGGCATGTTTTGTACGTCCTGATGCTGGACTGGAGTGCGTCATGAATGTCGGGGTGCTTTTTCATAAACCGCACACGAGTCGATGGTTAAAGTTGAGAAACAGCCTGCTCGCAAGGCTAATGACTTGCTAGAGCAATTACAATAGAATAAATCTACACGTCTCTTATTTGAGTGTTGGCTATGCGAAAGCCTGTCGACGACCCCTATGGTTTCGAATTGCCTGTGCCGGCGCCAAGGGTGGTCGTCACCCAAAAAAAGCAACGGACAGGCAGCTTTCATCTGTTTGTCGACCTGGTGCCGACTTCGGCGTGGTTCTCGAATCTAAGGGCAGAGCTGTCACCTGGTGAATGGAAATCCTGCGCTGCCTTCGTTGCAAAGCGAGCCGGCTACTGCTGCGAGATTTGTGAGGGCCGCGGTCCGAAATGGCCGGTTGAATGCCATGAGCGCTGGGCATTTGATGAAGCTACGGGGGTACAAAAACTGGTGGCGCTCGAAGCCTTATGCCCTGATTGTCATGAGGCCACGCATATCGGGCTGGCTCAAGCCCGAGGGCACTATGAGCGTGCTGCGAGCCATTTAATGCGGGTAAACGGGTGGTCTGCGGAAGAGGTAAAAAGTCATCTGCGAGAAGCGGTGACTGTGTTCAAGAGGCGAAGCGATCGCCCGTGGCAGCTGGATGCGAGCCTCCTTATCCAGCTTCCCATTCGGTTGAGCGAAAAAAGCAGGGCGCTGATCGAGCGACACGCCAGTGCCGCAAAAATACTTCCCGGGACGTCAACCAGGGATCAACTTATTGAGCAAACACTTGGCCGATGAGCGCCAAAGGGGAGTCATGGATGTTCGTTCCGAATAAATACGCACCTGCAGAGCGGATTGTGCTTTTGGTGGTCGGGGTATCTCTTGCCTGGTGGGGGCTTGGTGGCTACGTGACTGGCGAGCTGTACCTTCCGGGGCGTAAAGACGGAATCTATCTGCGCGACGGGTTGAGCCTTATTCTCGGGGTTGTCGGAATGCTCTCCGGCGCGATCGCCTGTTTCGCCGGCATCGTCGATCATTATGATGAGAGAGACAACGAGCAGAAGTACTCAGTATTTTTCAAGCGCTGCAAGTTCGCAGCCATTGTCTGCCTTACATCAGCTGTTGCTCTGCAGTTACGCTCCTAGTTATTAAGTAGTATCAATAGTAAAACATTAGAAATTATCGCTAGTTGGGCTATAATTTTGCGGTCTATCAAGAGGAATTCTGGATGCGACCTTACCAAAAGCCGGTCAAAAGTGCGTCAGAGCAGCTTAGCGAGTTGTTTTCAAGACCTAACGCCTTCCTGATCGAAGCGTACCCTCATCAAGCGTTAATGCGGCTGCCTTTTTTTCAGCGTATTGAAGTCATGCGCCGACAGTTAACAACCCCTAGACCGAGCTCACGCAAACACCCGACGAAATTGGCAGACGCCGCTGGTCATCAGAGTCAAGTCAAAGCTCGGATCAACGCTGCAGCCAGCGATCGGATCCTGAACGAGCTGAACCCGCTGAGTTTGGGCGTTGAGCTCCTTGAAGAGGCGCTGGAAGAGGTTGTTGAGTCTAACGACGCTGCTTTGTCGGATGATGGCGAGCTGATCGGCAGTGACCTGCTTGCCGCGATGGCAGTGTCGGAGATCGGCGCCGCCGGGGAGATCATGGCTCACGTTCTGGACGACGCCATTTACTCCGGTGGATCACATATCAACCCGTGGTAGGGGAATCCCTGAATGACTGGTGTTTCCCCTTACAAAATTTCAGATTACCCAGTGGCCGAAATCCCATTTCCCGTGGGTGCTGATCGCCTTGTCGGTGTTTCGCTCACGCGAAAACGCAACCTTGGCCTGGTGCTTGGAAGTGGTGGAGTTGAGACATTGCAGCTCGTGCTGCAGGCGTTACACCTTGCGCTGGCGATCGAGGTCGAAAGAGTTTTGTGGTGCTCAGGATTAAATGCTGAAGGCAGGTCGCAGGTTGAGCCTACGTGGGACCTGCTCGCCGCAGATTTTCCGGATAGGGTCAGTCGGTATGACGATTCGGTTGCTGGCTACCCTTGCCTTGACGAGCGTCATTTCAAAAGCGGGACAGTCCTTTTGATGGATGAGGGCTTTATCGCAGCCGGTGGTGGGTTGGTTGAAGTGCCCGAGGACGTGGTTTCCATCCGCCTGATTTCGGCCGGGACGCCGTACGTGGGTTCTGCCTCACACAAAGCGGTGTCGTTCGTGCTGAGTCCGTGGCCAGGTCAGCACGGCTTGGTCACACGTTACGTGCTCACCCTGCCTAACCGGACCTCCCACTTTGTGGATTTTGAACGATGGCAAGGCTGGTTGGCCACAGCAGTCCGCAAGTGCCGAGAGCATCGCTCTTCGTCCATACGCTACGTCCAGGAGCGCTGGGGCGCCCAGACTGCACTAGGGCTCGGTGAGCCACCGATCCCGCTGGCTACTGATGCTTCCTGGGCAAGTTTGTGCAAATGGGCGCGAAAGGGTGGGACTGGAGGCGTTGGGGAATGATGGGGCGGGCTGACTGCTCAGCCTGCCCCAGAGCTTTCAATGTCTGAAACCTGGCTCCCACTCTGGAATATGGGCGCGCGCCTGCTCCGTCCCTGCTGATGCATCAATAAGAGCGTCTCGCTCCGATCTCCACTCCTGCTCCTCGCGTTGAGCGTCAATTTCCTTCCTGGAAAAATCGGCTTCAGCCCATCCCTCATCCCAAGCCTTCAGCAGGTAGGGAATTTCCTTCAGTAGAAGCGGTGCTTTGGGAGGATCACCCTGGTTCCAGCGCTCAGGCGACGTAAACCCGCTGGAGAAAGCACTCTGGGCCGCAGATTCAAGATGTTCTACGTCATCGGTAAAGGGGAAGCGTTCGTGAAGGCCGCGCGCTGACAGTGCGTGCTGGAATGATTCTTCACCAGCGCTGAACGCCCTCTTCAGATCTGAGAGGGTCGGGGAATCGGCGCGGTAGGTAACTACCAGGTCAGAAGCAGAACCCAGCTCAACATCGATCGCAGCAAGCCCTTCCTCCAACGCCATGGCCAGGTCACCGCATTGGATTTGGTTGGTCATCTTATGCATGGACTGAACCCTCGGTAATTCGCCTTTCAATCGCGGGCAGTGATTCGCCCGCCAGTGACAAATGGCGGACAAGAATCGAAGAGGCTGCCGCGAGGCAGCTGGAGTCGCCAGCGTTACGCGCCTCAATGGCCAGGCGGGTTGAGAGGGCGATCCTGTCAATCAACCTGGTGATTCCATTGATGAGTCGATCGCGCTGCGAGGGCGCGAGCTTCGGACAGCTGCCGACTTTTGCAATGACGGCCGTACCGTCCCTCAGCGCGGTTTCCGCCTTGATGAACAGGTCATCCTGAAGAATTTCCATAATGGGCCTTCATAAGAGGTTTGTGTTTATCGGTACAATTTCGATAATACAACCCATTTAGCTGTCGAGCAAATCGCTGCTGGCGAGTGACTTTTTGTAAAGTCAATGTTATTCTTTCAGCACTGCAATCGCGTTTGACTGCAAATTCTTACAGGTGCTCCGCCATGCTGAAGCTGACCAGCGTCCTAGTCCTCTCGGCCCTTTCCCTTGCAGCACAAGCAGCGGATCTGCTCACTGCATCGGCGGCGCCGCCGGCAATGTCTATTGGGTACGTCTCAGAAGGAGCCGCGTGCCCTGGCCCCGGGGCAACCGGCTTTGCCACCTCCGGTCTGCTACTTTCTTGCCAATCCGGTGTGTGGGCAAAAGGATTCAAACCGTTCCCAAAAACCCAAGTTCTGCAGTTCAGCGAGTACCAGGGTGCTGATGTCGTCAGATATTGTCCAGCCGGCTTTATGGCTGTGAGTTCAATTGCCGTGAGCTTACCAACGGGGCAAGTATTGTGCACAACTCAGATCGGTAACGACGATGTAGCGCAACTGGGGTGGTCATACAAACCGGGAGGATGCACCTCTGGCCCACCTGATAATGGTTGGTGGCTACATACCTTGACGTGTTCAAAATTTTATTGATGGTATTGCCAATCCGGTATGTGGCGCAAAGTGAGTTTGAGTCTGCAAGGTAAAGAAATTCAAAGCGGCCCAGTCGGACTTGTAATGACGTATGAAGGCAAAGAACCAAGCGGTTTGGACAGGTACTGCAGGCGCTACTCTCAAACAGTCGACTCGACTGCACTTCTAACAATCAATCTTCAACAGGCTGCTTTCGGAAATGGGAGCAGTTATTCCTATATCGATACGATGGTATACGTCGGCAACCGATTGTCGGGTGTAAATTTTGCGACTGTAGAAAATTTCACACAGAACTTCGGCGTCTCTGCAGCTATAACTGAAACGCTGCCAGTTGGCACTACTGATTTTGCGTTGTGCGTACGAGGAAGCAATATTTCAGGCGCGACCACCAACTATTCGGTTGGGCTAGTTCAATAGTTCACTTGATGCAAACGGCGAATGCCATAAAGCATGAGTTGGCTGATTTTGCGCCCGCAATTACTCCCCAGCCATTTCCAGATGGCGCACTATAGTCTGGAGCATTAGACGAGTACTCATTAAACGGGCCCCACCACGCCAACTGGTAGCCACCACCAGTCACTTGGTAGCCTGTCGGGCATGTTGCAGTAACGAAGGCTCCGTTATATACCGGTATCTGAGTTCCACATGACGCAGCCGGCGAAGATACAGTAAGCATCGAGGTAGCCCACTGTTTTTGCCACATACCGGATTGGCAAGCTAGTCAATACATGTAACCCATAAATCCATTGTTGCGCCATAGCCTTTGTAATAGGCCTGAAAGAAATAGCGGCCTTGTGCGTCGGGTGGCAAATTGGACCTAAAAACATACCCGTGGGGCCGCTCACCGCCTAGTCCAGAGATTGAACAGAATTTATAATAACCAAGATCAATTGACCCCTCGCCACCTGCAATGTTCACCACCTGACGTTCTTCAAATTTAAAACCTCCGAATTGCTGGGCCCACACACCGGATTGGCAATACGCTCAGAACTTTGCACATGTCAGTTGATGATACCAAGCGATATCATGCGCGGGTAACAAGCATGAGTCACCGTACATTACCGCACCAGATGAACCCGTCATAGGATCGCCAAATGTATAGCTTGGACAATTCACAACCCCGCTCGGGCTGCTTATTGCAATTGACGACATCGCGAACGTGCCAGCCGGACAGTATTCCTTCGCTAGTAATCCCGGGGTCTCGTTCCAGACAAATGTCAGTATTTGAGGCGAAGTTTTGAACTGCTTTGCCCACACACCGGATTGGCAAGGTGGTTATTGCTTCTTCGAACATATCGCGAAGGCCCTTGCGGGAGGATCCGGGAA
>NZ_JBXAFA010000015.1:0-204333 GCF_058792515.1 Pseudomonas sp. MT92 | reverse complement strand
CAAGGGTCAGTGGCCTTTTCCTCGGCCAGGGCATAACGCACGGGCACGACGAAAAGCTCCGCCTGGCTGGCGGGGCATGGCATCAGCGTACAGTTGATATCAATGTGAGGCTGCGCCTTGGCGGCGCGCTCGGCCTGGGCGGCTCGATCAAGGCGGGCGAGTTTCTCTGCGTTGGACTTCTGCACGGGTGCACTGGTTTTGTCGCCTGGACCGATAGCCATGTCTTGATATCCCTCTCTGATCGCCTCCCAACCGTGGGAAGCCCGCCACTGTCAGGGATGAGTTACCCCGCCTCGGGCATGAGGCGGGCCAACGCAAAGTACGTGCACACAGAGAGAATTCAAGACGCCCGAGCAAAACAGGAAATGTCCCACAAGCGGTAAAGAAAAAGACGACAAAGCTGGAGGTTAGGGCCAGTGCCTGAACAAAAAAACGGCCCGCACCTTAAAGCTGCGAGCCGTTCTTTTATCAGAGATGGGAAGCGCTCTCCCCATCGCTTATCACTTGTTCAGACGGAAATCTGCCTCGGCAGCAGCAAAGCGCGAAAGCATGCCGCTAGTCGGGTTACCCAGCTTGCTGACGATGTAGATCGCCAGGCTGGCGAAGATGAAACCAGGGATGATTTCGTACAGGCCCAGCAGTTCGAAGTGTTTCCACACGATCACGGTGATCGCGCCGACCAGGATACCGGCCAGTGCGCCGTTGCGGGTCATGTCTTTCCAGATCACCGAGATCAGCACGACCGGGCCGAATGCAGCACCGAAACCGGCCCAGGCATAGCTCACCAGGCCCAGTACGCGGTTGCTCGGGTTGGCCGCCAGGCCGATCGCGATCAGGGCAACCAGCAGCACCATGGCACGGCCGACCCAGACCAGTTCAACCTGGGAAGCGCTTTTACGCAGGAAGGTTTTGTAGAAGTCTTCGGTCAGGGCGCTGGAACACACCAGCAGTTGGCAGCTCAGGGTGCTCATCACGGCCGCCAGGATCGCCGACAGCAGGACACCGGCCACCCATGGGTTGAACAGGATTTTCGCCAGTTCGATGAACACGCGCTCGTGGTTTTCGGTGACGGCACCGGCCACTTCAGGGTGAGCCGAGAAGTAAGCGATACCGAAGAAACCTACCGCAACGGTGCCGCCCAGGCACAGTATCATCCAGGTCATGGAGATGCGACGGGCCTTGGCAATCGATTTGACCGAATCCGCCGCCATGAAACGCGCCAGGATGTGCGGCT
Source organism: Pseudomonas sp. MT92 (assembly GCF_058792515.1). Lineage (NCBI taxonomy): Bacteria > Pseudomonadati > Pseudomonadota > Gammaproteobacteria > Pseudomonadales > Pseudomonadaceae > Pseudomonas > Pseudomonas sp. MT92. The sequence goes on along the minus strand of NZ_JBXAFA010000015.1, from coordinate 203,099 downwards.
GACCGAAGTAACCCAGGCCCCAGCCCATCAGCGAGATGATGCCGATGAAGGTCGTGCCCTTGAGCATGTCGAAGTTGCTTGGATCTTGCGCTTCGATGGCCAGGAACGTGGTATCGACGCCGCCAGTGGCCAGCAGCACGATGATCGGCGTCAGCAGCAGGGCGAAAATCATCAGGGTGGCTTGTACGGTGTCCGTCCAGCTCACCGCCAGGAAACCGCCCACGAAGGTGTAGGCAATCGTCGCCGCAGCACCGGCCCACAGCGCAGTCTCGTAGGACATGCCGAAGGTGCTTTCGAACAGACGGGCACCGGCCACGATGCCGGACGCGCAGTAGATGGTGAAGAACACCAGGATCACGACCGCAGAGATGATCCGCAGCAGCCCGCTTTTATCTTCGAAACGGCTGGCGAAATAGTCCGGCAGCGTCAGGGCATCGCCGTTGTGCTCGGTCTGCACGCGCAGACGGCCGGCGACGAACAGCCAGTTCAGGTAGGCACCGATGATCAGGCCGATGGCGATCCAGCTTTCGGACAGACCGGACATGTAGATGGCGCCCGGCAGGCCCATCAACAACCAGCCGCTCATGTCGGATGCGCCCGCAGACAGTGCCGTAACGACGCTGCCCAGGCTACGACCGCCGAGAATGTAGTCAGAAAGGTTGTTGGTGGAGCGATAGGCCATGAAGCCGATCAGCACCATGGCTGCGATGTAGATCACGAACGTGATCAGGGTTGGGTTGCTTACGCTCATTAAGTTACGCCCTGGCTTTGTTTTTATGTAGCGGCGGCTGGTGAACCGCTCGCAAACGATGACGTTTGACAGACGATCCGGGATCCCGCGCATTTATGACTGATGTTTCCCCAGGAAAGCCATCAGCCGGTGAACCTGCCATTTATGGTCGGTTGCACCTTGGGGCGCGAATGCTATTCAACAAAGCAAATAAGGTGCAACCCATTTCTGGAGAATTAGTTGCACCTAATCGGATTTTCAGCAAAAGCAGGCCTTTTTGCTCCCTTTTAGCGCAGTAGATACGACGCGATAGAAGCAAAAGCACCAAGTAGGCACAGTACGCTCGTACCAGAATTTATTTCCTGACGAGCTGCTGAATATTCCGACAAAAAAAGGGTTGCACCCGGTTGCACCTCTTTCGGCGCACGGCTAATCTTGCCGCCAGCTGATGCCACGCAGTCGTGGCAAACATGAGGATAAAAACATGGCTACCACCACCCTTGGGGTCAAACTTGATGACCCGACCCGCGAACGCCTCAAGGCTGCCGCGACCTCGATTGATCGCACGCCGCACTGGCTGATCAAGCAGGCAATTTTCAATTACCTGGAGAAACTCGAGGGTGGTGCAACCCTGACCGAGCTGAACGGTTTGACCAGCAAGGACGCTGACGACACGGGCGACGTCCATGTCGACCACGCGCACCAGTGCTTCCTCGAATTCGCCGAAAGCATCCTGCCGCAATCGGTGCTGCGCGCCTCGATCACCGCCGCTTACCGTCGTCCGGAACCGGAAGTGGTGCCGATGCTGATCGAGCAGGCTCGCCTGCCGGCACCGATGGCCGAAGCCACCAACAAACTCGCCGCCTCGATTGCCGAAAAACTGCGCAATCAGAAGAGCGCGGGTGGTCGTGCCGGCATCGTTCAAGGCCTGCTGCAGGAATTTTCCCTGTCGTCCCAGGAAGGCGTGGCGCTGATGTGCCTGGCCGAAGCGCTGCTGCGCATCCCGGACAAAGGCACCCGTGACGCACTGATCCGCGACAAGATCAGCACCGGCAACTGGCAGCCACACCTGGGCAACAGCCCTTCGCTGTTCGTCAACGCCGCGACCTGGGGCCTGCTGCTGACCGGCAAACTGGTCTCTACCCATAACGAAACAGGCCTGACCTCGTCCCTGAGCCGCATCATCGGTAAGAGCGGCGAGCCGATGATCCGCAAGGGCGTCGACATGGCGATGCGCCTGATGGGCGAGCAGTTCGTCACCGGTGAAACCATCGCCGAAGCCCTGGCCAACGCCAGCAAATTCGAAGCCAAGGGTTTCCGTTACTCCTACGACATGCTCGGTGAAGCCGCGCTGACCGAACACGACGCCCAGAAGTACCTGGCCTCGTACGAACAAGCCATCCACTCGATCGGCAAAGCGTCCCACGGCCGCGGGATTTATGAAGGCCCGGGCATCTCGATCAAGCTGTCGGCCTTGCACCCGCGCTACAGCCGCGCGCAATACGAGCGCGTGATGGACGAGCTGTACCCGCGCCTGCTGTCGCTGACCCTGCTGGCCAAGCAGTACGATATCGGCCTGAACATCGACGCCGAAGAAGCCGACCGCCTCGAGCTGTCGCTGGATCTGCTCGAGCGCCTGTGTTTCGAGCCGCAACTGACTGGCTGGAACGGCATCGGCTTCGTGATCCAGGCCTATCAGAAGCGCTGCCCGTACGTGATCGACTATGTGATCGACCTGGCTCGCCGCAGCCGCCATCGCCTGATGATCCGCCTGGTAAAAGGCGCTTACTGGGACAGCGAAATCAAGCGCGCCCAGGTCGAAGGCCTGGAGGGCTACCCGGTCTACACCCGCAAGGTGTACACCGACGTTTCCTACATCGCTTGCGCACGCAAACTGCTGTCGGTGCCGGAAGTCATTTACCCGCAGTTCGCCACGCACAACGCCCACACCCTGTCGGCCATTTATCACATCGCCGGTCAGAACTATTACCCGGGCCAGTACGAATTCCAGTGCCTGCACGGCATGGGTGAACCGCTGTACGAACAGGTTGTAGGCAAGGTTTCCGAAGGCAAGCTGAACCGTCCGTGCCGCGTGTACGCTCCGGTCGGCACTCACGAAACCCTGCTGGCCTATCTGGTACGTCGCCTGCTGGAAAACGGCGCGAACACTTCGTTCGTCAACCGTATTGCCGACCAGTCGATTTCGATTCAGGAGCTGGTGGCCGATCCGGTGGCCAGCATCGAGCAGATGGCGACGCTGGAAGGCGGCTTCGGCCTGCCGCACCCGCGCATCCCGCTGCCGCGTGACCTGTACGGCGCCGAGCGCGCCAACTCCAGCGGCATCGACATGGCCAACGAACATCGCCTGGCCTCCCTGTCCTGCGCCCTGCTGGCAACCGCACATAACCACTGGAAAGCGGCGCCCATGCTCGGTTGCGCTTCCAGCACCGAAACACCTGCGCCGGTACTGAACCCGTCCGATCTGCGTGACGTGGTCGGCCACGTGCAGGAAGCCACCGTCGAAGACGTCGACAACGCCATCCAGTGCGCGCTGAACGCCGCACCGATCTGGCAGGCCACCCCGCCCGCCGAACGCGCCGCGATCCTGGAACGCGCCGCCGACTTGATGGAAGGCGAGATTCAGCCGCTGATGGGCCTGCTGGCTCGTGAAGCCGGCAAGACCTTCGCCAACGCCATCGCCGAAGTGCGTGAAGCCGTGGACTTCCTGCGTTACTACGCAGTGCAGGCGCGCAACGATTTCACCAACGACGCGCACCGTCCGCTGGGCCCTGTCGTGTGCATCAGCCCGTGGAACTTCCCGTTGGCGATCTTCAGCGGTCAAGTCGCCGCTGCGCTGGCGGCCGGCAACCCGGTACTGGCCAAGCCTGCGGAACAAACCCCGCTGGTCGCCGCTCAAGCCGTGCGCCTGCTGCTCGAAGCCGGCATTCCGGAAGGCGTGCTGCAACTGCTGCCAGGCCGTGGGGAAACCGTCGGCGCTGGCCTGGTAGGTGACGATCGCGTCAAAGGCGTGATGTTCACCGGTTCCACCGAAGTCGCTCGCCTGTTGCAACGCAACATCGCCGGCCGCCTCGACAACCAGGGCCGCCCGATTCCGCTGATCGCCGAAACCGGTGGCCAGAACGCGATGATCGTGGACTCTTCGGCACTGACCGAACAAGTGGTGATCGACGTCGTTTCGTCGGCCTTCGACAGCGCCGGCCAGCGTTGCTCGGCCCTGCGGGTACTGTGCCTGCAGGAAGATTCCGCCGACCGTGTCATCGAAATGCTCAAGGGCGCCATGGCTGAAAGCCGCCTCGGCAACCCCGAGCGCCTGTCCGTGGACATCGGCCCGGTGATCGACGCTGAAGCCAAGGCCGGCATCGAGAAGCACATCCAGGCCATGCGCGACAAAGGTCGCAGCGTGTACCAGGTGGCCATCGCCGACGCCGAAGAAATCAAGCGCGGCACCTTCGTGATGCCGACGCTGATCGAGCTGGAAAGCTTCGACGAACTGCAACGGGAGATCTTCGGCCCGGTGCTGCACGTGGTTCGCTACAAGCGCAAAGACATCGATCAACTGATCGGCCAGATCAACGCCTCCGGCTACGGCCTGACCCTGGGCGTGCACACCCGCATCGACGAGACCATCGCCAAGGTGATCGATAACGTCAACGCCGGTAACGTCTACGTCAACCGCAACATCGTCGGTGCCGTGGTGGGCGTCCAGCCGTTCGGCGGCGAAGGCTTGTCGGGTACCGGTCCGAAAGCCGGTGGTCCGCTGTACCTTTACCGCCTGCTGTCGACGCGTCCTACCGATGCGATCGAACAATCCTTCGCCCGTGGCGACGCCATCGCAGCACCGGACGTTCGCTTGCGCGAATCCATGAGCAAACCGCTGACCGCCCTGAAAGCCTGGGCCGACAGCAACAAGCTCGCCGACCTGAGCGCCCTGTGCGCGCAGTTCGCCGCCCAATCGCAAAGCGGCATCACCCGCCTGCTGGCCGGCCCGACCGGCGAGCGCAACAGCTATGCGATCCTGCCGCGCGAGCACGTGCTGTGCCTGGCGGAAGTCGAAGGCGATCTGCTGACGCAACTGGCAGCGGTATTGGCGGTAGGCGGTTCGGCGGTATGGCCGGAAGCTGAACTGACCAAGGCCTTGTTCGCACGCTTGCCGAAGGACATTCAGGCGCGCATCAAGCTGGTTTCCGACTGGAACAAGGATGAAGTGGTGTTTGATGCGGTTCTGCATCATGGCCATTCCGATCAGTTGCGTGCGGTCTGCCAACAAGTGGCCAAGCGTGCCGGCGCCATCGTTGGCGTGCAGGGCCTGTCGCAAGGTGAAACCAACATTGCGCTGGAGCGTTTGGTGATTGAGCGCGCATTGAGCGTCAACACCGCCGCAGCGGGTGGTAACGCCAGCCTGATGACCATCGGTTAAACAGTGTAAGCAACGGAAATCACGATTACGGAAAAGGAGAGCTTGCTCTCCTTTTCCGTTTTATATGTGACTTAAAACCGGCTATCAACGGGGCCGCTGACAGACTCCAAACCGCCACAAACTCCAACCCTTTACCATCTCGGAAACCAAAATTAAAACCACCATTAAAATAGGGTTGTAATCAGGAAAAAACTGAGCGCCCATTAGCAAAATCGAAACGGACGGAACAAGAAAAAACAGCCTGAGCGGTATTTGTAAATAACTTACCCACTTAGCCTCATCTCTCCTCGCAAAAAACAAGAAACAGCTAACAATTATTGAGAGTTGCAGTACCCAACTCAAAAGCACCATACCTATCTGAAATAGACCATGATCCGATAATAACGCCAGCGTACTGATCCCATCCGCCAGATAAGGTACTTTACCATTTCGTAGAGAACCGATGATGTACCAAATGAGGTACAAAGCATCGAGTCCACCCCATACAAAAACTACTATCGTCTTGATTTTTCCATTTTCAATTATCATTTCTCGCCTGTTTTCCGCTCATAAACAGTATCGACTGTGGCGGGAACCCAATGCCAAGACTTACCTGTCACCTGCCACTCATCATCGGCCTCCAGGAATCGTTGTTTTATATGCCGTATGGCTCCGTAGGCATGTGTCGCCGAGTGAGTTTCGAAAGAACGCTCGTCATCATCGAGCGGTATCCACTCCTGCACTATAGTTCGAGTAGTGTTTGCAAAATCCTTTCCATCAGAAAAAATCAAACGCCCTTCATCGCCCAATGTTCCTGCCCTATTTATAATTACAGCGAGGGTGTTATTTACGCTGTCATAGTCAATATCTTTGGTCACCCACTTTCCAGATCCTGACTCAAATTTAGGTTTATTTTGAGTTGGCCTCAGCATTTCAGGTAATTTCAAAAAAGACCCTTCTGCCACCTGCTCACTCTTGCTCTCTGTTCGCCGAAGCGAAAAACCAGCCAATGAAAACTCCTTCCCGGTCAAATGCGAATATGTTCCGAAGCAGTCTTCGCTCAGCGGGCTGAATGGATCATCGGAAACCAGAAGCCAATCGCCGCATTTAACCTTTTCAAGAATTCTGGCTCTGTCAGGCTCGTACAGACAATCGACGATAGAGGAACCGCACGCCTTGATCAGGTCAGTCAGTCCCAATATTTCCATTGGACGGAAAAGGGAGCTCTCCACTGTTGCCGACGCAAAGAAGGGGCTTTCAATGTGAGCAAGGCTGTATTTTTTCATCTCACTACAGGGGATTAGTCTTTCCATTTCGTCACCACAGCTGGAATAGGCAGTTTTTTGTGCCATCACGACAGGGCTTGATACCGCACCAACTCGTTTTTTGATGTCGCCCGATTCCTCTTATTGCGTAAGAAACTTCGTATGCCTCACTCAGTACACACGTCCCACCCATAAAGTCAGCGCCACACCGTCGACGTGTTTGCCCCTCCATCACCCTCATCAATCATCCTGTTCAGCCTTTATTCCCACGCCTAGACTCGGCCCATCCCAATAAAAGGTAGGTCGCCATGTCCGAGACGTTGCTCAGTTCCCGCAATCTGGCTTTCGAGCTGTATGAAGTCCTCGATGCCGAGGGCCTGACCCAGCGTGAGCGTTTCGCCGAGCACAATCGCGAAACCTTCGATGCCGCGCTTGGCACCGCCCGCAATATCGCCGAAAAATTCTTCGCCCCGCACAACCGCAAGGGTGACGAGAACGAGCCACGCTACGAGGACGGGAAGGCGATTCTGATTCCGGAAGTGAAACCGGCGGTGGATGCCTTTCTTGAAGCCGGCTTCCTCAATGCGGCGCGCAGTTTCGAAGCGGGCGGCATGCAACTTCCGACACTGCTGTCCCAGGCCTGCTTCGCGCATTTCCAGTCGGCCAACGCGGCGTCGACCTCGTACCCGTTCCTGACCATGGGCGCGGCGAACCTGATTGAAAGCTTCGGTACCGAGGAGCAAAAGCGCCGCTTCCTGCAACCGATGATCGACGGCCGCTTCTTCGGCACCATGGCCCTGACCGAACCCCATGCCGGCTCATCGCTGTCGGATATTCGGACCCGCGCCGAACCGGCGCCTGACGGCACTTATCGACTCAAGGGCAACAAGATCTTCATCTCCGGCGGCGATCACCCGCTGTCGGAAAACATCGTGCACATGGTGCTGGCCAAGCTGCCGGACGCACCGGCCGGGGTGAAAGGCATTTCGCTGTTTATCGTGCCCAAGTTTCTGGTCAACGATGACGGCAGCCTCGGTCAGCGTAACGACGTTTTGCTCGCCGGGCTGTTCCACAAGATGGGCTGGCGCGGCACTACGTCCACGGCGCTGAACTTCGGCGATAACGGCGAGTGTGTCGGCTATCTGGTGGGCAAGCCGCACCATGGCCTGAGCTACATGTTCCAGATGATGAACGAGGCACGGATCGGTGTCGGCATGGGCGCGGTGATGCTTGGTTACGCCGGTTACCTGTACTCCCTGGAGTACGCCCGTGAGCGTCCGCAAGGTCGCGTTCCGGACAGCAAGGACCCGAACACCGCGCCGGTGGCGATCATTGAGCATGCTGACGTCAAACGCATGCTGCTGACCCAGAAGGCTTACGTCGAAGGCTCGTTCGACCTCGGGCTGTACGCGGCGCGGCTGTTCGACGACACCACCACCCTGGAGACCGAAGCCGAGCGTAAACAGGCCCATGAACTGCTGGATTTGCTGACGCCCATCGTCAAATCCTGGCCGTCGGAGTTTTGCCTGAAGGCCAACGAACTGGCGATCCAGATCCTCGGCGGCCACGGCTATACCCGCGAATACCCGGTGGAGCAGTACTACCGCGACAACCGCCTGAACCCGATCCACGAAGGCACCCACGGCATTCAGTCGCTGGACTTGCTGGGGCGCAAACTGGCACAGAACGGTGGCGCAGGGCTCAAGCAACTGATCCGCCTGATCGCCGACACCGGCAAACGTGCTCATGTGTTTGAATCGCTGACCGCACTGCGCGAGCCGCTGGAGCAACTGGTGGCGCGCCTGCAGGCCGTGACCATCGGCCTGCTGACCGATCTGGCCCAGGGCAAGGTCAACAGCAGCCTGGCGAACTCGGCGCTGTACCTGAAAGTGTTCGGGCATACGGTGATTGGCTGGCGCTGGCTGGAACAGGCGATCCGCGCCGAGGAAGGACTGGCCAAGGGCAACGCGGCGGATGTGAGCTTCTATAAAGGCAAGCTGCAAGCGGCGCGGTACTTCCTGACCTGGGAAGTGCCGGCTTGCCATCATGAACTGGCGATTCTTGAGGCTCGGGATGATGTGTGCCTGGGCATGCAGGATGAGTGGTTCTGATCCCGGCCTTGTGCTGTAGCTAACATCCATTCGCTGGCAAGCCAGCCCCCCCAGGAATCCCTGTTGTTCACAAAACCTGTGTTCAACACACAAACCCTGTAGGAGCGGGCTTGCCCGCGAAGGCGTCACCACAGTCAACACATCAACTGAGTTTGAACCCACCCATCTGCCGCGCCAGATCATCCGCCAGCCGCTGCAGCGTCTGACAGTCCTCCCGACAAGCCCGGACCTCCCCCGCCGTCGCCCGCGCCAGATCGGAGATGCCCTGCACGTTGCGGTTGATCTCTTCGGTCACAGCCGACTGCTCTTCCGTCGCCGTCGCCACCTGGTGGTTCATGTCGCTGATACGCTCGACCTGCCCGGTAATCGCGGTCAACGACGCCCCGGTACGCTGGCTCGACTCAACCCCGGTGCCGGTCGCGGCCTGCCCGGAATGCATCGACGACACCGCGTTCTCCGCGCCTTGCTTGAGGCTGCCGATCATCTGCTGAATCTCGTCGGTGGACGTCTGCGTGCGTCGTGCCAGGGTCCGCACTTCATCGGCCACCACAGCGAATCCACGCCCCATGTCACCGGCCCGCGCCGCCTCGATGGCGGCGTTCAGCGCCAGCAAATTGGTCTGCTCGGAGATGCCGCGAATCACCGCCAATACCTGATCGATGGAAGCCACCTGATTGGCCAATTCGCCCACGGCGCTGGCGGCAACGCCGATTTCATCGGACATGCTCTCGATGTGCCGGATAGACCCCCCCACCACTTCCCGAGCCTGCAACGCCTCATCGCGAGCGTTTTGCGAAGCGACGGCTGCATTGCCGGCGTTCTGCGCGATTTCCTGCACGGTCAGGCCCATTTCATGGACCGCCGTGGCGACCATGTCGGTCATTTCCTGCTGACGCCCGGAGCGCTCGGCGGTGTTATCCACCACCCGCGCCACTTGGCCGACCGCTGTGCGCAATTGCTCGCTGGTGGTCAGCACTTCACCGATCATGTTGCGCTGACTGTCGAGGAAGCGATTGAAGCCGCGAGCCAGATCACCCAGCTCATCGGCGCGGCTGGAATCTAACCGATGGGTCAAATCTCCACCACCGCTACCAATGGCCACCAATGCCGCTGTTACCTGACGAATCGGCCTGACCAACCCACGGGCCAGCAACACCACCAGCAACAGGCACACCAGCGCCACCGCCAGGCCAATGCCGCTGCTCATCCACAGGGCGCGACGGGCTTCGGCGTAGATCTGCGACTGCGGCACTTCGGCCACCAGGGTCCAGCCCAGGTCGCGCAGCGGCAGGCTCAATGCCAGGAAATCTTCGCCATCACGCACAAAACCACTGTGGGTGGCAGACGTTTTGGAGGTAGAGGGTTGACCCATCACCGTTTGGGCGGCTGACGCGCCGATCTGCTCGGCCAAGGTGCGTTTGCCGCTGAACCGAGCCTCGGGATGAACCTGGATCAAACCGTCGGAACGCACGAGATAGACCTTGCCGCGCTCACCGAAGTTGAAATTGTGGATCAGCTCCGACAGCTCTTTCATGCTCAGGCCAAGGCCGGCAACGCCCACGACTTTGCCGGCCTTCTCGACTTTAAGGTCGATGAAGAGCGCCAATTCTCCGGTGGCCGTGTCGTTGTCGATATTGAGGGTGCGCGGCTGGTTGCTGTCGAGGAACGAATAGAACCAGGCATCCTTGGGGTTGGTACGGCTGAGGGTGCGGTCCAGGCCCTTTTCGGTGAAGTAGTGGTTGGATGCAGTGCCGACGATCAGTGCGGTAAAGGCCTTGTGTTCGGCGCGGAGGCCCTCAAGGTAAGCGGTAAATGTGCCGGTCTGGGCACTGTTCTCACCCTCGGCCAGCCAGTCGCGCACCATGCTGTTGCTGGCGATGTCCTTGGCGGCGGTCAGGGGTTGAACGAGGATGCGCTCGATGTCGTTGCGCATCGCTTCGATGCTCGACGGCAGCGCCTGCTCGACCAGATAGCGCTCGGCGAGGCGGTTGACCACGAGGGTATAAATGCCAACCACAATCAGAATGCTGACCAGCAGGGCGGTGCCCATGCTCAGGATCAACTGCCATTGAATACTGCGTCGCCAGAACTGCATGGAGCACCCCCAAAGAATAAGAGGCTGAAACACTGCAACAGCCGTGCCGATTGTATACAACAAAATCGACAATTTATTCTTTGGTTGTGCGCAAAGCCGATCAGGCCTGATTGATCGTCTTGGAGATCACTTCAACCGTGGCGCTGACTTGCTCTTGGTAACGGTCGAGTTCGAGCTTGTGTTGCTTCTGCATTTCGATCTGCTGCGAGCACAGATTCATCGCGGCCAGCACCAGCAGGCGGTCACCGATCAGCGTCGGGTACTTCCTTTTGGTGTCGGCCAGGGCAGCCTTGAGCATCATTGCAGCGTCCAGCAGGGTTTGCTCTTCCCCGGCCGGCGCCTTGATCGAATAGTCCTCCCCCAGAATCGAGACGACTCTTACCCCTGCGGCGTTGTAACTCATGCGCTGACTGGGCCTGCGCTGACGCGCTCAACCAGAGCCTGGATGCGGGCTGCGGTGGCGCCTTGCTTCTCTTCCTGTTCCATCAGGCTCAGTTGCAGGCTTTCGTTTTCATCTTTGGCCTGGGCCAGTTCTGCGCTCAGGGCCTGGTTGGTGCTGAGCAAGCCCTGGTTCTGTTGCACCAGGTCACTGACCAGTTGTTCCAATTGGCTAAGGGATGCTTCCAACATTTTGATTTTTCCGGGGTTTTCAAAGGGCGCGTACGATAAAGAAAAGTCACGGTGGATGCCAGGGTTATACGGGCGCAAAGCCTTGATCTTCCTGACAAGTGACCTTCCGGGCGAACTCTAGAGACTGTGATTGGCCCATCTGGTTCCTGCACTTCGTCGCTCCTACCGATAACGACCGGTTAACGGCAAAAACCGCGCAGGGGCTCAAGACTTGAGACGCATGACCGATAAGCCCTCCATACGTCAGCCTCGGCACCGCTCAGGTGCGCCTTTTTCGGTAACCGCCATGTCCCTTCGAAATATGAATATCGCTCCACGGGCGTTCCTCAGCTTCGCCCTGATCGGCGGCTTGATGATGATTCTGGGGGTGTTTGCCTTGAATCAGATGAGCAAGATCCGTGGCGCCGCCGAAGAAATCACCTTGAACAGCGTGCCGAGCATCCAGAGCCTCGATGAGTTCACCCAACTCACCTTGCGCCTGCGCGTGCTGTCGTATCGCTTGCTGGTCAATCGCGAACCGGACGTCCAGCAAAAAACCATGGAATTGCTGGAGACGCGCAACCAGCAGATCCACGCCGCACAAGCGACCTATGAAAAACTGATCGCCAGCCCGCAGGAACGCGCGGCCTACGATCAATACGTGCAACTGCTGGGGCAATACCGCCAGATCGAAGACCGGATGAAGACCCTGTCGCGCAACAATCAGGTCGATGAACTGCGCAACCTGCTCAACACCGATTTGCTGAACAACTCCGAGGCTGTGAACGCCGTGTTGAACCGTCTGCTGGAGATCAATACCCAGCAGACCCGCGACACCAACCAGCAGGCCGCCGATCAATATGATTCGGCGTTCGATCTGGTCATCGCCTTGCTGGTAGCCGCCACCGCACTGACCCTGGCCCTCGCCTGGTTGCTGACCAATAGCATCACCAAACCGATCGCCAATGCCCTGGGCGCCGCCGAGAGCATCGCCGAAGGCAACCTGACTCGCCCGATTACGGTCGATGGCGAGGACGAGGCTGGCCGCCTGCTGGCGGCGATGGCGAAGATGCAGGACAAGCTGCGCGACACCCTGTTGCGCATTTCCGGCTCGGCCACGCAACTGGCCTCTGCCGCTGAGGAACTCAACAGCGTCACAGACGAAAGCGCTCGCGGCCTGACCCAGCAAAATAACGAGATCGAACAGGCCGCCACCGCAGTCAACGAAATGACCAGCGCCGTGGAAGAAGTCGCGCGCAATGCCGTCAGCACCTCCGAAGCCTCGCAGAGCGCCACCGCGTCTGCCGGGGATGGCCGTGATCTGGTGCAGGAAACCGTCAGCGCCATCGAACGCATGAGCGCCGATGTGCAAAGCACCGCGAACCTGATCGGCGATCTGGCCAATGAGTCCCGCGACATCGGCAAGGTGCTGGATGTGATTCGCGGGCTGGCCGACCAGACCAACCTGCTGGCGTTGAACGCCGCGATCGAGGCTGCTCGTGCAGGTGAAGCCGGTCGCGGCTTTGCCGTAGTGGCGGACGAAGTACGGGCCCTGGCCCATCGCACCCAACAGTCCACCAGCGAAATCGAACGCATGATCGGCAGCATCCAGAGTGGCACCGAGCACGCGGTGGATTCGATGCGAAACAGCACCGAGCGCGCCGAGTCGACCCTGAACATCGCCCGTGGTGCCGGAATGTCGCTGGACACCATCAACAGCGCCATCGTCGAAATCAACCAGCGCAACCTGGTCATCGCCAGCGCCGCTGAAGAGCAGGCGCAGGTGGCCCGTGAAGTGGACCGCAACCTGGTGAACATCCGTGACCTGTCGGTGCAATCGGCCACCGGTGCCAACCAGACCAGTGCAGCCAGTAGCGAACTGTCGCGTTTGGCGGTTGACCTGAACAGCATGGTCGGGCGCTTTAGTCTGTAACCGCTCTCTGTAGGAGCGAGCCCGCTCGCGATGATTTCAATGACGACGCGTTGAGTCAGGCAGCACGCGTTATCGTTGACGTCCATCGCGAGCAAGCTCGCTCCTACAGGGTTCTGCGTTTCAAAAGCTTTTTGACAGCATCACATTTCAACAGGTTAGAATCGCTGGCACGCAGACTGCATGGTCAGTTTGTGCCCGCCTTTCAGCTTTCCGGAGTACTGCCTTTGAATGCGACGACCATCAACAGCCTGTTCTTGATCGGCGCGTTGCTGGTAGGTGCGAGCATTCTGGTGAGCTCACTTTCCTCGCGCCTCGGCATCCCGATTCTGGTGATCATCCTCGCCGTCGGCATGACCGCCGGCGTCGATGGCGGTGGCATTATTTTCGACAACTACCCGACGGCCTATCTGGTCGGCAACCTTGCACTGGCCGTGATCCTGCTCGATGGCGGGTTACGCACCCGGGTCTCGAGTTTTCGCGTGGCGTTGTGGCCGGCGCTGTCGCTGGCAACCATCGGCGTGTTGATTACCACCGGGCTGACCGGCATGGCCGCCGCCTGGCTGTTTGACCTCAATCTGATTCAAGGCTTGCTGATCGGCGCCATCGTCGGCTCCACCGACGCCGCGGCGGTGTTTTCGCTACTGGGCGGCAAAGGCCTGAACGAGCGGGTGACCGCGAGTCTGGAAATCGAATCCGGCAGCAACGACCCGATGGCGGTGTTCCTCACCGTGACCTTGATCGACATGCTCGCCAGCGGCCAGACCGGCCTGCACTGGAGCCTGCTGACCCACCTGCTGCGCGAGTTCGGTATCGGTGGCCTGATTGGCCTGGGCGGCGGCTGGCTCATGCTGCAATTGGTCAACCGCATCAATCTGGCCACCGGCCTCTATCCGATCCTGGTCATCGCCGGGGGCCTGGTGGTGTTTGCCCTGACCAACGCCTTGCATGGCAGCGGCTTCCTGGCGGTGTACCTGTGCGGCCTGGTGATCGGCAACCGTCCGGTGCGCAGTCGCCACGGCATCCTGCACATGCTCGACGGCATGGCCTGGCTGGCACAGATCGGCATGTTCCTGGTGCTGGGGCTGCTGGTCACGCCCCATGACCTGCTGCCGATTGCACTGCCGGCACTGGGCCTGGCGCTGTGGATGATTCTATTTGCCCGACCGCTGTCGGTGGTGATCGGCCTGCTGCCGTTCAAGGCGTTCCATGGCCGTGAAAAGGCGTTCATCTCCTGGGTCGGCTTGCGCGGCGCGGTGCCGATCATTCTCGCGGTGTTCCCGCTGATGGCCGGCCTGCCCAACGCCCAGCTCTACTTCAACCTGGCGTTCTTCATCGTGCTGGTCTCGCTGCTGGTGCAGGGCACCAGCCTGCCGTGGGTGGCGAAGCTGTTGAAAGTGACCGTTCCGCCAGAGCCCGCGCCGATCTCCCGCTCCGCCCTGGAAGTGCACGTCACCAGCGAGTGGGAATTGTTCGTTTATCGCCTCGGTGCCGAGAAATGGTGCATCGGCTCGCCCCTTCGCGAACTGAAAATGCCCGAAGGCACCCGCATCGCCGCCCTGTTTCGCGGCCAGCAACTGCTCCATCCGTCGGGTAGTACGGTGCTCGAAGTCGATGATTTGCTCTGCGTCATCGGCCATGAACACAACCTTCCGGCCCTCGGAAAACTGTTCAGCCAGGCACCGCAGCGGGGTCTCGATTTGCGCTTCTTCGGCGACTTCGTACTCGAAGGAGATGCCCAGTTGGCCGCGGTTGCGGCCCTGTACGGGTTAAAAGTCGAAGGCATCGACCCGGACATGTCCCTGGGCCACTTCATTGCCCAGAAAGTGGGCGGTGCTCCAGTCGTCGGCGACCAGGTGGAGTGGAACAACACGATCTGGACCGTCGCGGTGATGGAGGGGAACAAGATCGCCAAAGTGGGCGTCAGATTCCCCGAAGGAAGTCGCCCGGGGCCCGGACTCTTCCTCTAAACTCCATTCTTCGTTTCGCTTTTTGATCGGTCACTATGTCAAGCCTGCGCACCTTTTTCGTCATGGTCCTTCTGGGCCTGAGTCTCTCCGTCGGTACGTTACAAGCCGCCGAACCGCCCACCCGCGAAGCCGTGCAGGCGAGCCTGGACAAGATCGCCGACCGAAAACTGCCGGAAGCCGATCAAAAGGCCCTGCAATCGGTCCTGCAAAACACGCTGACACAGCTCAACAACCGGCGTGATTACGAGCAGAAACTGAGCGATCTCAAGCAGCAGTTGGCCAACGCCCCCAAACAGACCATTGAAAACCAGCGCGAATTGACGCGTCTGAAGGCCACCAGTGTCGTGCCGGTGGCGCAACGCTTCACCAAAGAGTCGATTCAGCAACTCGAGCAAATGCTGACCGAGCGCTCGACCCAGCAAAGCGATTTGCAAAAAGCCCTGGGCGATGCCAACAGCCTGATCATTACCGCGCAGACGCGCCCCGAGCGCGCCCAGGCGGAAATTTCCGCCAGCCAGACGCGTATCCAGCAGATCAACAACATCCTCAAGACCGGCAAGGACAGCGGCAAGACCTTGAGCGCCGAGCAGCGCGACCAGCTCAATGCCGAGCTGGCGGCACTCAATGCGCTGATTCCGCTGCGTCGCCAGGAACTGGCCGGCAATACCCAACTGCAGGATTTGGGCAACAGCCAGCATGACTTGCTCTCGGAAAAATCCGACCGTCTCGATCATGAAATCCAGGAGCTGCAAAACCTGATCAACCAGAAGCGTCTGGCCCAATCCCAGGAAACGGTGACGCAGCAGTCCATCGAAGCGCAGAAGGCCGGGGGCAGCAGCCTGCTGGCCACCGAAAGCACGGCCAACCTGAAGCTCTCCGACTACCTGCTCAAGAGCACTGACCGCCTCAACGAGGTCACCCAGCAGAACCTGCAAACCAAGCAACAGCTGGACAGCGTGACCCAGAGCGATTCCGCCCTGGACGAGCAAATCAGCGTGCTCAAGGGCAGCCTGCTGCTGTCCAAGATTCTCTACAAGCAGAAACAGTCGCTGCCGCGCCTGAGGGTCGATCGCAATCTGGCCGACCAGATCGCCGACATTCGCCTGTACCAGTTCGAAGTCAGCCAGCAACGGGAATTGCTCAGCAACCCGGCCACTTATGTCGACAACCTGCTGTCGACCCAGCCGCCGGAGCAAGTGACCCCGCAACTGCGCAAAAGCCTGATGGAACTGGCCACCACCCGCGTCGACCTGCTGGAGCGCCTGAACCGTGAACTGAGCGCGATGCTCAATGAATCGATCACGCTGCAACTGAATCAGAAGCAGCTGCTCAGCACCGCGCAAAGCCTGCGGGCGACGCTGGATGAGCAGATGTTCTGGATTCCCAGCAACAAACCGCTGGACCTCGAATGGATGCGCAGCGTGCCGGAACGCCTGCAACGCCAGGTCGATAGCCTGCCGTGGGCCTCAAGCCTGAGCGAACTGATCGATGGCCTGACCCAGCGACCGCTGCTGTTCCTGCCCCTGGCGCTGTTGATCGGTGCCCTGCTGTGGCGACGCAAGAGTCTGTATGCGCGCCTGAACAAGGTTCACCAGGACATCGGCCACTTCAAGCGCGACAGCCAGTGGCACACGCCCCAGGCGATCCTGATCAACATCCTGCTGGCGATGCCGGTCTCGCTGGGCCTGGCCTTGTGCGGCCTGGCCCTGCAAATCGACGCCCGAGGGCAGAACGCCAGCATGGGCGCAGCATTGCTGCAAATGGCCGGGGCCTGGCTGGTGTTCTACACCGCCTATCGGATACTCGCGCCGGGCGGTGTGGCAGAACTGCATTTCCGCTGGGAAAAGCCCCAGGTCGAATTCCTGCGCGGCTGGATCCGCCGTCTGGGCATGGTCGTCATGGCACTGGTCACGGTGGTGGCGGTGGCCGAACTGCAACCGGCGGCGCTGGCCGATGACGTGCTCGGCATGCCGGTGGTGCTGACCTGCTATGCCTTGATGACCTTGTTGCTCAGCCGCCTGCTGATCAGCAGCCCGAACCACGAAACCGCTTCATTGTTCCGCAAAGCGCTGGGGATTCTGTTCACGGCGCTGCCGGTCGCCTTGTTCGTCGCCGTGTGCTTCGGCTACTACTACACCGCGCTCAAACTCAGCGACCGCTTGATCAATACCCTCTACCTGCTGATGTTCTGGCTGGTGATCGAGGCCACCTTCGTGCGCGGCCTCAGCGTGGCCGCCCGGCGCCTGGCCTACCAGCGCGCCCTGGCCAAGCGTCAGGCGGCCAAAGAGGCCGGCGACGGCGAAGCGGTCATCGAAGAACCGACCATGGACATCGAAAAGGTCAACGAACAGTCCCTGCGCCTGATCCGCCTGGCACTGCTCGGCGGCTTCATGGCAGCGCTGTATTGGGTCTGGGCTGACTTGATCACCGTGTTTTCGTACCTGGACAACATCACCCTCTACGAATACACCAGCGGCACCGGCGCCAACATGAGCATGGTGCCGATCAGCATCGGCGACATGCTCGGCGCGCTGATCATCATCGGCATCACCTTCGCCCTGGCGCGCAACTTGCCGGGCCTGCTGGAAGTGTTCGTGCTGTCGAAGCTCAACCTGGCCCAAGGCAGCGCCTACGCCACCACCACACTGCTGTCCTATGTGATCGCTGGCGTCGGTTTCGTCTCGACACTGTCGACCCTTGGCGTGAGCTGGGACAAGTTGCAATGGCTGGTGGCGGCCCTCTCGGTCGGCCTCGGTTTCGGCATGCAGGAGATCTTCGCCAACTTCATCTCCGGCATCATGATCCTGTTCGAACGCCCGGTGCGGATCGGCGATACCATCACCATCGGCAACCTGTCGGGTACGGTGAGCAAGATCCGCATCCGTGCCACCACCATCACCGACTTCGACCGCAAGGACATCATCGTCCCGAACAAGACGTTCATTACCGGGCAATTGATCAACTGGTCGCTGACCGACACCATCACCCGGGTGACCCTCAAGCTCGGTGTCGATTACGGTTCCGATCTGGACCTGGTGAAGGAACTGCTGCTCAAGGCCGCGCGGGAAAACCCGCGCGTGCTGAAGGAACCGGAACCGAACGTGTACTTCCTGAATTTCGGCGAAAGCACCCTCGACCACGAATTGCGCATGCACGTGCGCGATCTCGGCGACCGCAATCCGGTGATCGACGAGGTCAACCGCTTCATCAACCGCGAGTTCAAGAAGCAGCACATCAACATCTCGTTCCGGCAGATGGAGGTCTACCTCAAGAACCTCCACGGTGAGGAATACAAGTTGGTGCCGGTCGAACCGGAAACCAAAACCATCGCGCCGCCGATCGATGGCAAACCGCAGCAAGAGCCGCCCGCCGCCAAACTCGACTAACCGGCCATTCCCCAGCAGAATGCTCGGACATTCTGCTGGAGACGGCCTTTGAAAGCCCTCGACGAACTGACCTTCGATAATCGCTTCGACCGCCTGGGCGACGCGTTTTCCGCCCATGTGTTGCCCGAGCCCATCGACAACCCGCGCCTGGTCGTGGCCAGCCCTGCCGCCATGGCGCTACTGGACCTCGACCCGGCCGTCGCTGAAACCCAAGAGTTCGCCGAGTTGTTCAGCGGCCACAAGCTGTGGGCCGATGCCATTCCCAGGGCAATGGTCTACTCCGGTCATCAGTTCGGCTCCTACAACCCGCAGCTGGGCGACGGTCGCGGGTTATTGCTGGGCGAGGTGTACAACGAGGCCGGCGAACATTGGGACCTGCACCTCAAGGGTGCCGGCCAGACGCCCTTTTCGCGCATGGGCGACGGACGCGCGGTGCTGCGCTCGTCGATCCGTGAATTCCTCGCCTCCGAAGCCCTGCACGCCCTGAACATCCCGACCACCCGGGCACTGTGCGTGATCGGCTCGGACACGCCGGTCTGGCGCGAGAAGCAGGAACGGGCAGCCATGGTCCTGCGCCTGGCACCGAGCCACGTGCGCTTCGGGCATTTCGAGTATTTCTACTACACCAAACGTCCCGAGCAGCAGAAAGAACTCGGCGGCCACATCCTCGCCATGCACTTTCCAGAGTGCCTGGAACAGCCGGAACCCTACCTGGCGATGTTCCGCGAGATCGTCGAGCGCAATGCCGAACTGATCGCCAAATGGCAGGCGTACGGCTTTTGCCACGGGGTAATGAACACCGACAACATGTCGATCCTGGGCATCACTTTCGACTTCGGCCCGTTCGCCTTCCTCGACGACTTCGACGCCAACTTCATCTGCAACCACTCCGATGATCAGGGCCGCTACTCCTTCAGCAACCAGGTGCCCATCGGCCAATGGAACCTCAGCGCCCTGGCTCAGGCCCTGACGCCGTTCATCAGCGTCGAGGCCCTGCGCGAAACCCTGGGGCTGTACCTGCCGCTGTTCCAGGCCCATTACCTCGACCTGATGCGTCGCCGCCTCGGCCTGACCACGGCCGAAGACGATGACCAGAAACTGCTGGAGCACTTGCTACAACTGATGCAGAACAGCGGCGTCGATTACAGCCTGTTCTTCCGCCGCCTGGGCGAAGAATCACCTGAAGCAGCCGTCGCTCGCTTGCGCGATGACTTCGTCGACCTCAAGGGTTTCGATGCCTGGGGCGAGCGGTACATCGCCCGGGTCGCCCGGGAGGGCGAGCTGGATCAGGCACAACGCCGTGCCCGGATGCATGCGGTCAACCCGCTGTACATCCTGCGTAACTACCTGGCACAAAAGGCCATCGATGCGGCGGAACGTGGCGATTACTCGGAAGTCCGACGGCTGCACGCGGTGCTGAGCAAGCCGTTCGAGGAGCAACCGGGGATGGAAAGCTACGCCGAACGGCCGCCGGAATGGGGCAAGCATCTGGAGATCAGTTGTTCGTCTTGAGGCCAGCCAGATAGTGCATTGCCAATCGCTGGAGTTGCGGTGTCAGTGGTTACGGTGCCTGAGTCTCGGCAGGTCGCTCGCCGCTCCTGAACAAAACGAAATCGTACTCGCTGTCATCCGTGGCAGCGGTCTTGATGACGTATGCAAGGGCAAAACCGACCCCCACCAATACCGCGGGGAATCCAGGGAACGGGGAACTGCCAAAGGAAATGACGTAGATACTTGTGGCCAAGCCAAGCAAGAAGTACGGCCCCATAATCATCACCGCTAACTTACCGACGCGAGCGGCACTCTGAAACTTATGGTCCAAACTCTGGCGGTCGGCTTCATCGAGCAGCAGATCCGAACTGCACTGATCGCAGTGGATGGGTTGCTGCTGGACGAGATTGGACGCTTGTTGATAGGTGGGCTTGAGTGAAAAGTTGCAATGACCGCAACTCATATTCACATCGTTGTATGGCGTGGAACCGGCATCCGAAGCAGGCTCATTCGTTTGGGTCATGGCAGTTTAATTCCTTCTAGTTGACCATACCGGCCGAAAAACGCGCGCATCTTAGCAACGCAGGCCTGCCACCCATTTGCATTCTTGGTAACTTGATATTTACCCGCGCGCCTCCACTTAACCCACTTCTTAGAGATTTTGCGGAGCTGCGCGCATGACCGACCCACTCCTCATCCCCTGCCCCCACTGCAACGGCCTCAACCGCATCCCGGCCGAACGCCTGAACGACCACCCCAAATGCGGTCGCTGCAAGGCCGAGGTTCTGCTGAACAAACCGTTTGAGTTGAAACAAGGCGATTACGCCAGCCAGATCAAGGGCGATTTGCCGCTCCTGGTGGACGTTTGGGCGGACTGGTGCGGGCCGTGCAAGTCCTTTGCACCGGTGTTCGAACAGGCGGCCGGGCAATTGGCGGGCAAGTGTCGACTGGCCAAGCTGGACAGCGAGGCGAACCAGCAGTTGTCGGCGCAGTTGGGCATTCGCTCGATTCCGAGCCTGATTCTGTTCAAGAACGGCCGGGAAGTCGCACGTCAGAGCGGGGCGTTCCCGTTACCGCAGCTGATGAGCTGGCTGCGTAGCCAAGGGATCTGAATGACACCTGCTCGCGATGGTGCTGGATCAGTCAACAGAGACGTTGAATGTGAAGCCCTCATCGCGAGCAGGCTCGCTCCCACAGTTTTTTTTGCAATCAGAAAGGATCAGGCGTTTTCCAGCAGATTGTGCAGTTCAACGAACTGCTGGGTCAGTTTGTGCCGCGGGTCGAGATGGATCAGCGGCGTATTGGCCTGGTGGGATTCGCGCATCCGCACCGAAGTGGCCAGGTACACCGGCAATACCGGCAGGCCTTCGGCGATCAGTTCGTCAAGGATTTGCTGCGGCAGGCTGGCACGCGCCTGGAACTGGTTGACCACGATGCCCTCGACTTCCAGCCCTTCGTTGTGGTCCTCCTTCAATTCTTCGATTTCCGCCAGCAGACCATAGAGGGCCTGGCGCGAAAAACTGTCGCAATCAAAGGGGATCAACACACGATCGGCGGCAATCAGTGCCGATACCGCGTAAAAATTCAGCGCGGGCGGCGTGTCGAGGTAGATACGGTCGTAATCTTCGCCGAGTTCTTCGAGCAACTTACGCAGCTTGTTGATCTTGTGCTTGGCTTCAAGCTTTGGCTGCAAATCCGCCAGCTCGGCCGTAGCCGTGATGACGTGCAGGTTATCGAACGGGGTTTCGTAGATATCGACCTTGTTCTTTTTGGAGAACGGCCCGGAAGACAGGGTTTGCTTGAAAAAGTCGGCAATACCCATCGGGATATCATCGCCGGTAAGTCCCGTCAGATACTGAGTGGAGTTGGCCTGGGCATCGAGGTCCACTAACAGGGTGCGATAACCCTCGCTGGCACTGACCGCCGCCAAATTGCAGGCAATACTGGACTTGCCTACGCCACCTTTCTGATTGAACACCACGCGCCGCATTGTCAAAACCTCCGTGTATCAAAGAATGACCGAGTGTAGTGGTCCTCGACGCTGCTTCGCTACCTCGTTGGAGAGGGACTGCACGCTCAGTGGCTAGCCCGCCTCAAAAAACGGCATGAATCACCGACAGAACCGACAAACGGGCCGCGCAATAATCGGAATAATTGTCAAATGTTCAATTTTTGCGAACGGGTTCTGTACATAACGTTGAGCAAAATGTAACCAGTATTTGCTACGCGTTCGCCGCACCGCGATAATGCGCGCCACTCGGCGCCAAGCGCCGCGCGGGTGAGTCGTGGCTTTCAGTCATCACCGCGTCAAGCAAGCCCGCAAGGGCGGGATGAATGTCTGTGATCAACTTCAACATCGCCCAATGGCGCGCGTGGGCCCCGGGACTCGAGAGCGTGGACGATTGGCAGGCCTGGTGCCGACAGCCCGTCGTGCTGCCCGGCAGCGATGCAGCCCCTGACGTGTCGTTTCTGCCGGCGATGCAGCGCCGGCGTCTCAGCCGTCTGGCGCGGATGGCCTTCAGTGTCGGCTGGCCATTGGCCGAGGGTCGCCAGGACTTGCCGCTGGTCTTCATTTCCCGTCACGGCGAAACCCCTCGGACCTTCGACATCCTCAGCGACCTGGCCGCTGAGCAGCCGCTGTCGCCGACCCAGTTCAGCCTTTCCGTGCACAACGCGATTATTGGCCTGTGGTCGATCATGCGCGGCGAAACCAGCGAAATGACCGCCCTGGCCGCGGCTGGCGATGGCCTGGAAAATGGCATGCTGGAGGCTGCGGCACTGCTGAACGAAGGCGCGCCCGCAGTATTAGTGATCATCACCGAAGAACAACCGCCCCAGGCTTACTCGACCTGGATCGACGATGTGCCGTTCCCGTATGCCGTCGGCCTGCTGATCACCCCCGGAAATGACTGGCAGCTGTCCCTGAACAGCCCCGCGGATGCGTTGTCCAACGTTCGCTGGCCCCATGCGCTGAATCTGTTGTGCATGCTGCTGGGCCGGCAAACCACCTGCCAACATGCCTGGAAAAATCGTGTATGGACCTGGCAACGCAGCCCGTGACCGAGAAAAACCGCGACGCCTATTACTGGCGCCTGCTGGCGACCGCCGCAAGCTTCACCCTGTTCGGGATGGGCGGGATGTGCCTGCGCCTGGTGATTTTCCCGCTGCTCGGCTGCCTGCCGGGCGATGCCCGGACCCACCGCTTGCGCGCGCGCCAGACCGTCAGTCGCTGCTTCTGGTTTTTCGTCCGTTTCATGGCCCGTGCCGGTGTGCTGACCTACGACATACAAGGCGCGGAAAAACTCGGCCGTCCGGGGCAGATGATCATCGCCAATCACCCGTCGCTGATCGACGTGGTGTTCCTGATTGGCCTGGTGCGTCACAGCAACTGCGTGGTCAAGCAGAGCCTGTGGGAAAACCCGTTCACCCGCGGCCCGTTGCGCCGCACCGACTACATCAGCAACGACGGCAGCATGGAGATGCTCGATGCCGCCGCCGATGCACTGAAAAACGGCCAGACCCTGATCATCTTTCCCGAAGGCACCCGCACCCAACCCGGCCAGGCGCCGGCCTTTCATCGGGGGGCTGCGGCAATAGCGCTGCGGGGTGCGAAAATCCTCACCCCGGTCGTTATCAAGGTCAGCCCGACCACATTGACCAAGGCCGAGCCCTGGTATCGGATCCCGAAACGACGCGTGCACTTCAGTTTTCGTGTCGGGGCCGATATAGACCCACAGGCCTTCGCCGCGCTGGGCCCGGCTCCGCAGGCCTCGCGCAAGCTCAACGACTATCTGCATTCTTACTTCATTAAGGAGCTCGCCGAAGATGAGCGATCTGCACACTAAGCACCTGGTGCTGGAAATAAAAGACCTGATCATCGAAGCCCTCGGCCTCGAAGACATCAGCGCCCAAGACATCGGCGACGACCAGACGCTGTTTGGCGAAGGCCTGGGCCTGGACTCGGTAGACGCGCTGGAACTCGGCCTGGCGATCCAGAAAAAATACGGCATCAAAATCGATGCCGACGCCAAGGACACGCGTAATCACTTCAGCAACGTGGCGAGCCTTGCGGCGTTCGTCACCGCAAAACAGGCAGCTTGAGACCGGACCATGCAAACTCGTGACGACATTTTCAACACCCTGCGCGATGCCTTGGTGGAGCTGTTCGAGCTGGAGCCCGAGCGTGTGAGCCTCGAATCCAACCTGTATCAGGACCTGGAAATCGACAGCATCGACGCAGTCGACCTGATCGATCACATCAAACGTCAGACCGGCAAGAAAATCGCCGCCGAAGAATTCAAATCGGTGCGCACCGTCAGCGACGTGGTCGAGGCGGTCTACCGTCTGGTTCAACCGGCCGCATGAGCCGATTGATTGGCCTCGGCCTGCTGCTGGCGGGCCTGCTGTACCCCTTTGCGGTGTATTTCGGCATGGAGCACTTCGCCCCATGGCAGTTCGGACTGCTGCTGGGCAGCCTGTGGCTGGCCCGCGCACTGACCGGTCGGCAACGACCCGGTAGCCGGTGGATGGCCGTGGTGGCGATCGTGTTCTGCCTGTTGCTGGCGCTGTTCGACAGCCCGCTGCTGTTGCGCTGGTATCCGGTGCTGATCAGCGGTTTCATGTTGGCGCTGTTCGGGCTCAGCCTGATATACGGCCCGCCCATGGTCGAACGCCTGGCCCGTCTGCGTGAACCGCACCTGCCGGCCAAAGGCGTTCGTTACACCCGCCAGGTGACCATCGCCTGGAGCGTTTTTTTTCTCTGCAACGGTTTGTGTGCTGCCGCCCTGACACTGTGGGCGCCGCTGAGCTGGTGGATGTTATACACCGGCCTGATTTCCTACGGATTGATAGGCCTGATGTTTGCCATTGAATGGCTAATACGACAACGGGTACGAGGCCGCCCATGAATTGGATAAAACTTGAGCAGCTGTTGCTCAAGGCTGAAGCGGATCGTGCCGTAACGGCCGAACCCCCGCTCAATCACGCACAACTGTGCGCCCAGGCCCTGAGCCTGGCCGCCGGCCTGCAAGCCCAGGGTGTGCAGCGCGTTGCCGTGCACCTTGAAGACGCCGCCGACCTGGCGATCGCCCTGCTCGGTGCCTGGCGTGCCGGCGTCAGTGTCTTGCTGCCGACCGATCTGCAAGCCCAGACCCGCCAGCGCTGGTCGAGCGACGTCGATCTGTGGCTGACCGATCAGCCCGATGACGCGCACCTGTCCGATTTCAACGCGCCGCCCCTCAGCGCCGCGGCACTGGACCTGGACCGCTGTTCGCTGAGCCTGTGCACGTCTGGCTCCAGCGGCGAACCCAAGCGCATCGACAAAACCCTGCGCCAACTGGTCAACGAAGTCCAAGCCCTGGAGCAACTGTGGGGCGCCGACCTGGGCCCGGCCTGCATCATTGGCAGCGTGGCGACTCAACACATTTACGGCCTGCTGTTTCGGGTGCTGTGGCCGCTGTGCGCAGGGCGTTCGTTCGTGCGCAAGCAACTGGCCTTTCCGGAAGACCTGCAACGCGCCAGCCGCGAACACCCGGCCTTTGCCTGGGTCGCCAGCCCGGCGCTGCTCAAGCGCATGGGCAACAACCTCGACTGGCAAGCCTTGAGCGCGGTGCGCCGGGTATTTTCGTCTGGCGGCGCACTGCCGGCGGATGCTGCACTAAGCCTGCACCAACGCCTGCATCAATGGCCGACGGAAATCTTCGGCAGTTCGGAAACCGGCGGGATTGCCTGGCGTCAGGGCCACGATCTCTGGCAGCCCTTCGCCGACGTAGCACTGAGCCAGGACACTGACGGCGCGCTGCTGATTACCTCGCCCTACTTGCCGGCCGGTCACGTCGAACACACCGCCGACGCGGCGCGCATCGCGGCCGATGGCCGTTTCGAACTGCTCGGACGGCTGGACCGGATCGTCAAACTGGAAGAAAAACGCATCTCCTTGCCAATGCTGGAAAAGGCCTTGATGGACCATGAGTGGGTCGTCGAAGCACGGCTTGGCGTGGTTCAGGAAAACCGCGCCTCCCTGGGCGCGCTGCTGGTCCTGAGCGAATCCGGTCTGCATGCCCTGCGCAATCAAGGCCGACGCACCCTCACCCAGGCACTGCGCCAACACTTGAGCCAGCATTGCGAAGCCCTGGCCCTGCCACGGCGCTGGCGCCTGCTGCGACAACTGCCGCTGAACAGCCAGGGCAAACTGCCCCAGGCCGATGTCGAAGCCCTGTTGTTGGCGCCGCGCCCCAAGGCACCAGAGGTGCTGGAGCAAGTCGAAACCGAAGGCGAGTGGAGCCTGCAACTGGCCGTGCCGCCCGACCTCGCCTACTTCAGCGGGCATTTCCCCCGGGCGCCGGTGTTGCCCGGTGTGGTGCAAGTGGAGTGGGCGCTGAAGCTCGGCCAACAATTGATGAACCTGCCGGAAAAATTCGCCGGCATGGAAGTGCTGAAGTTCCAGCAACTGGTGCGCCCCGGCGATGAAGTCCAGTTGCACCTGCGTTTCGACCCGGTGCGCAGCAAGTTGTACTTCGCCTACCGCAATGAAACCGCCACCTGCTCCAGCGGGCGGATTTTGCTGGAGGCTGCGCATGTGTAGCTTTGGTGAGTGCTGCGCACTCAATCGCGAGCAGGCTCGCTCCCACATTGAATTTGTGAACAACGCAGCGCCTCTGTGGGTGCGAGCTTGCTCGCGATGCGGTCACCTCGGACTTTCGGGTGAAAGCCAACATGCATAACCCCTGCGCCGTCATCCCGGTCTACAACCACGAAACCGCCATCACCACCGTGGTCGACGCCCTGCTCGCCAGTCATCTGCCGTGCATTCTGGTGGACGACGCCAGCGATAAATCCTGCGCCGACGTCCTGGATCAACTGGCCCTGCGCGACGATGTTCACCTGATCCGCCTCGCCACCAATCAGGGCAAGGGCGGCGCAGTGATGACCGGTATGCGCGAAGCGTCGCGCCTGGGTTTCAGCCATGCCTTGCAGGTGGATGCCGATGGCCAGCATGACTTGCAGGACGTCACACGCTTTATCGAACTGTCCCGTGCCCATCCCGACGCCGTGATCTGCGGTTATCCGCAGTACGACGAGAGCGTGCCCAAGGGTCGTTTGTATGCGCGCTACCTGACGCACGTCATGGTCTGGATCAACACCCTGTCGTTGCAGATCCGCGACTCCATGTGCGGTTTCCGCGTCTATCCGTTGCCGCCGACCCTGGCGCTGATCGAGTCGACGAAAATCGGCAAGCGCATGGATTTCGACTCGGACATCCTGGTGCGCCTGGCCTGGCGCAATCTGCCCATGGCGTGGCTGCAAACCAAAGTCCATTACCCGCTGGACGGCGTTTCGCACTTCCGGATGTTCCACGACAACGTACTGATTTCGAGCATGCACACCCGGCTGTTCTTCGGCATGTTGCTGCGTTCGCCCCTGATCCTCTGGCGGCGGTGGCGCACATGAACACAGACAAGCAACACTGGGCCGATCGCGAGGAGCGCGGCAGTTTCTGGCTGATGAAGTTCACCGCGTTCGCCGCCAAAGTGCTCGGTCGGCGTCTGCTGAGCCCCTTGCTGTACGGCATTGTGTTGTACTTTTTCCTGTTCGGCCGCAGCGCTCGCCACAGCGCCTGGCAGTACCAGCAACGGCTGGCTGACTGGAGCGCTCGCCCCGATTTGCGGCCGAACCAGTGGCGGGTGTTTGGCCAGTTCATGGCGTTCGCCGATTCCATGCTCGACAAGCTCGATGTGTGGAACGGCAAGTTGAGCATCGAACAGATCGAAATCATCGACCCGGCATTGCTGCGCAACCAGTTGCGAGGCACTCGCGGGCAGATGCTGGTGGGCGCGCACCTGGGCAACCTCGAAGTGTGTCGCGCACTGGCGGAGATCGGCGAGAAGGTCACGATGAACGTGCTGGTGCATACCAAGCACGCCGAACATTTCAACCGCTTGCTGGGTGAAGCCGGCGCGACCAATCTGCGCCTGATCCAGGTCAGTGAGCTGGATCCGGTAATCATGCTGCAACTGCATGAACGCCTGGAGCGCGGCGAATGGCTGGCCATCGCCGGCGACCGCGTGCCGCTGCATGGCGGGCGTAGCGTGACCGTGGACTTCCTTGGTTATCCGGCAAAGTTCCCGCAGGGGCCGTGGCTGCTGGCCGGCCTGTTGAAATGCCCGGTCAACCTGCTGATGTGCGTGAAGAAACCCGATGGCGACTATAGGCTGACCATCGAACCCTTCGCTGACGCCATCACCTGGAAGCGCAGCGACCGCGAGCAGGTCATTCATCAGTGGGCTTCCCGCTATGCCGAGCGCCTGAGTCACTATTGCCTCGAAGCCCCTCAACAATGGTTCAACTTTTACCCTTTCTGGAAGACCGATGACGACGCCAACGCTTGAGCCGGTAACCTTCGGCGAACTCCCTTTGCGCATCGAAGACGTGCTGGCCCTGGCCAACCGTCAGGTGCCGACGCAGTTGCAAGGCGACCCCGAGTTCCGTCGGCGCATCGCCAAGGGTGCGCAATTCCTCGATTCCCTGCTGGACAAGGAAGGCGTGATCTATGGCGTGACCACCGGGTACGGCGACTCCTGCGTGGTGGCGGTGCCGCTGCATCACGTCGAAGCGCTGCCGCGTCATCTGTACACCTTCCATGGTTGCGGGCTGGGCAAACTGCTCGATGCCCAGGCCACTCGCGCCGTGCTGGCGGCGCGCTTGCAGTCGCTGTGCCACGGCGTGTCCGGCGTTCGGGTGGAATTGCTGGAGCGCCTGCAAGCGTTCCTCGAACACGACATCCTGCCGCTGATTCCGGAAGAAGGCTCCGTAGGCGCCAGCGGTGACTTGACGCCGTTGTCCTATGTGGCCGCGACCCTGTCCGGCGAGCGCGAAGTGATGTTCCACGGCGAACGCCGTCAAGCCGCCGACGTGCATCGTGAACTTGGTTGGCAGCCGCTGGTGCTGCGGCCCAAAGAAGCCCTGGCCCTGATGAACGGCACCGCCGTCATGACCGGCCTCGCTTGCCTGGCCTACGCCCGTGCTGACTACCTGCTGCAACTGGCCACGCGCATCACCGCGCTGAACGTGGTCGCCCTGCAAGGCAACCCGGAGCATTTCGACGAACGCCTGTTCGCCGCCAAGCCACACCCCGGGCAGATGCAAGTGGCCGCGTGGCTGCGCAAGGACCTGGCGATCGACGCGCCAACCGCACCGCTGCATCGCCTGCAGGACCGCTATTCCCTGCGCTGCGCGCCCCACGTCCTCGGCGTGCTGGCCGACAGCCTGAACTGGTTGCGCTCGTTCATTGAGATCGAACTCAACAGCGCCAACGACAACCCGATCATCGATGCCGAGGCCGAACGCGTGCTGCACGGCGGGCACTTCTACGGCGGCCACATCGCGTTCGCCATGGACAGCTTGAAAAACCTCGTGGCCAACGTCGCCGACCTGTTGGATCGACAACTCGCGCTGCTGGTGGACGAGCGTTACAACCACGGCCTGCCGAGCAACCTGTCCGGCGCCAGCGCCGACCGCGCGATGCTCAACCACGGCTTCAAGGCCGTGCAGATCGGCACCAGCGCCTGGACCGCCGAAGCCTTGAAAAACACCATGCCGGCCAGCGTGTTCTCGCGCTCCACCGAGTGCCACAACCAGGACAAGGTGAGCATGGGCACCATCGCCGCCCGCGATGCCATTCGCGTACTGGAACTGACCGAACAGGTGGCCGCCGCCACGCTACTGGCCGCCAACCAGGGCGTCTGGCTGCGCGCCCAGGCCGAAGACGCCCGGCCGTTGCCGCCGGCCCTGGCAGCCATGCACGAGGAACTGGCCCAGGACTTCCCACCGGTCATCGAGGACCGCGCGCTGGAAGGTGAATTGCGCCTGTGCCTGCAACGTATCGCTGAACAACACTGGAGGCTGCATGCGTAGCAAGGGAGTGCTTCACATCGATACGGAAATCCTCGTGCCGTTCTTTGACGTCGACAGCATGAACGTCGTCTGGCACGGCCACTACGTCAAATACCTCGAAGTCGCCCGCTGTGCGCTGCTCGACAAAATCGGCCACAACTACAGCGCCATGTCCGACTCGGGCTACGCCTGGCCGGTGATCGACCTGCAGTTGCGCTACGTGCGCGGCGCGGTGTTCGGCCAGAAGCTGAACGTGCGGGCCAATCTGGTGGAGTGGGAGAACCGTCTGAAGATCAACTACCTGATCAGTGACGTGGAAACCGGCGAACGCTTGACCCGCGCCGTTTCCGTGCAGGTGGCCGTCAATATGCACAACCGCGAAATGCAGCTGGCCTCGCCCAAGGTGTTTACCGACGCTGTCGAGAGGATGCTGGCATGATTTTCTGCCTCCCCCGTTCCCCTGCTGGAGCGAGCCTGTCGAATCGTCGCACCGTCGCGATGGTCGCTGACGATGACGCTGGGCACCTGACACTCCGCGACGCTCTCAGGTTTTTCGCGAGCAAGCTCGCGCCTGTGGTGTTCTGCATGTTGCTGGGCATTCCGGGGCTGGCCAACGCCTTCGACCTGCAACAGCTCAGCGATCAACTGGCCAGGCCCGACGTCATCCACGGCAACTTCATCCAGGAAAAACACCTGCGCGCCCTGCCCCAGCCGCTGACCAGCAAGGGCACCTTTGTCCTGGCGAAAAACCACGGTCTGTTGTGGCTGCTCAAAACGCCGCTGCAAAAGGATTACCGCATCACCGACCAAGGCATTGCCCGGCGCGATGCCAGCGGTTGGCAGATGTTGCCGGGCAAGAGCGCCGGGGCCGAGCAGAACCGTCTGTTCCTCGCTGTTCTGCAAGGCGATAGCAGCGGGCTGCAACGGGATTTCGA
This sequence comes from Pseudomonas sp. MT92, assembly GCF_058792515.1. Classification (NCBI taxonomy): domain Bacteria; kingdom Pseudomonadati; phylum Pseudomonadota; class Gammaproteobacteria; order Pseudomonadales; family Pseudomonadaceae; genus Pseudomonas; species Pseudomonas sp. MT92. Next base: position 172,269 of record NZ_JBXAFA010000015.1, on the reverse strand, counting down.
ACTGTCACTGAGCGGCGAAGCGCAGGACTGGCGGCTGACGCTGGTGCCGCGCTCGATGCTGCTCAAGCAGGTGTTCACCCAGATCAACATCACCGGCGGCGAACTGGTGCACAGCATCGAGCTGCTGGAAACCCAGGGCGACAGCACCTTGTTGCGCATGCAGGACAGCACCAGCGCCCAACCGTTGAGTGACGCGGAGCAACACGACTTTGCCGAGTGAACGCGCGCTTCCCCGGCTGTTCCTGATCCTGCTGCTGGCGGTACTGGCACTCGCCGGCTGGCAATGGCGTAACGGTGCACCGCTGTCGGCCAACCTGATGGAACTGGTGCCCGGCACGACGCCGGACGCGCTGGAACTGCGCGCTGAACAACGTATGCAGGAACCGCTGAACCGCGAGATGCTGGTGCTGGTCGGCCATGCCAACCGCCAGCAAGCCATCTCCATGGCGCACAAACTGGGCGATCAATGGCAGGCCAGTGGGCTGTTCGAGAAGGTCCAGTGGAACCTGCAAGCCGACTTGCCAGCCTTGCGCACGCAACTGCTGCAAGGCCGACTGGCGATGCTGTCGGCAACGGATCGCCAGCAATTGATCGAACATCCGGACGCTTTTATCCAGCAGCGGGTACAAGCACTGTTCGACCCGTTCACCGGTTTCAGCCTGGTGTCGAGCCAGGACGACTGGCTCGGCCTGACCGGGCGCATCCAGAACAGCCAGCCGCAGCACGGTTCGGTGCAACTGGACATCGGCAGCGGTGCCTTGATCGCCGATGCCGATGGCAAAAGCTGGGTGCTGCTGCGCGCGCGAACCACCGGCAACGCCTTCGACATGAACCTGCCGCTGCAAGTGGCCGACCTGCTCCAGCACAGTCGTGAACAAGCGGCCGAGTCTGACGTGCAACTGCTCGCGGCCAGCGGCTTGCTGTACGCCGCCAGCGGGCAACGACAAGCCGCCCGTGAAATGACCTGGGTCGGCGGCGGTGCCACGGTGGGGATTCTGTTGCTGCTGTTGCTGGCCTTCCGCCGCTGGCGCGTGTTGCTGGCATTTTTTCCGGTGCTGGTGGGCATGCTGTTCGGCGCGGTGGCTTGCGTGACGGTGTTCGGCCACATGCATGTGATGACGCTGGTGCTGGGTTCGAGTCTGATCGGCGTGGCGGTCGACTACCCACTGCATTACCTGTCCAAAAGCTGGAGCCTGAAACCCTGGCACAGTTGGCCGGCCCTGCGCCTGACCTTGCCCGGCTTGACCCTGAGCCTGATCACCAGCGCCATCGGCTACCTGGCCCTGGCCTGGACGCCATTTCCGGCGCTGACGCAGATCGCGGTGTTCTCTGCGGCGGGTCTGCTGGGGGCCTATTTGTCCGCCGTGTGCCTGCTGCCGGCGTTGCTCAAGGGTGTGGATCTGCGTCCGGCGCAATGGCCGCTGCGGGTTTGCGAGTTTTTGCTGGGGGTACGTGAAGCGTTGCTCCAGCGCCTGCGCACGCCCGTGCTGTTTGCACTGCTGATTGCCTTCTGCGTCGGCGGCCTGTTGCACCTCGGGACCCGCAATGACATTCGCCAATGGGTCGGCACACCGCAGCAATTGACTGACGAAGCCCAGACCATTGCCCGCATCACCGGCTATCAGCCCACCAGTCAGTTCTTCCTGGTGCGCGCCGCCAATCAACAGGAATTGCTCGAACGCCAGACCGCCCTGAGCGAACGCCTGGATCAGCTGATCAACCTGAATAAGCTTCAGGGTTACCTGTCACTCACCCAACTGGTGAGCCCGCCGAGTGAACAGCACCGGGTGCGCGAAGCATTGAGCACCTTGCCGGGCGTCTGGCAGCCGCTGCTCGACGTCGGCGTGCCGGCCGAGGCGCTGCAAGCGGAGCTGAAAACCTTGCAGGCGCTACCTGTCGAAGACATCGACGCGGCGCTGGCCGGCCCCCTGGCCGAACCCTATCGGGCGCTGTGGCTGGGGCCGACCGATGATGGCGTGGCGGCGATGGTCAGCCTGCAAGGCCTGAACAACCCGTCACTGCTGCGCATCCAGGCACTGGATCTGCCAGGGGTGCAGTTGGTCGACCGGCTCGGTGAACTGAACGACCTTTTCGCCGCCACCCAGATCAGTGCCGCCGAACTGAAACTCGCCTCCTGCGCGCTGATTGTGCTGGTGCTGATGCTGCCGTTTGGCCTCGGCGGCGCGTTGCGTATTGTCTCCCTGCCACTGCTGGCGGCACTGTGCAGCCTCGCCAGCCTCGGTTGGCTGGGGCAGCCGTTGACCCTGTTCAGCCTGTTCGGCCTGCTGCTGGTGACGGCCATCAGCGTCGATTACGCGATCCTCATGCGTGAGCAGGTCGGCGGCGCCGCCGTGAGCCTGCTGGGCACTCTGCTGGCGGCGCTGACCACCTGGTTGTCGTTCGGCCTGCTGGCGGTGTCGAGCACGCCGGCGGTGAGCAACTTCGGTCTGTCGGTCAGCCTGGGCCTGATCTTCAGCTTCATGCTCGCCCCCTGGGCCGGAAAACACAGGCCATCGCCCACCCTTGAGGAGCCGGCATCATGATGGTCGCGTTGTTTTGGGCGATGGCCCTGGCGTTGTTTGCCGTGGCGACCCGACTGGGCCGGCATCTGGGCTTGGTCCCGATCGTCAGCCAGTTATTGCTGGCAACCGTTGGCCTGCCGCTGCTGATGTATTTCTGGATCGAACCCCACTGGCAGTTGAGCGGTGCGGCGCTGGTGTCGCCGATCTGGCTGAAGAACCTCTACAGCCTGAGTTTCGCGCTGCTGCTGGGCTACATCCTCAGTGACGTGATCGACCTGCACCTGGATCGCCAGAGCCTGAAAATCGCCCTGCCGAGTTTCTGCATTCCGTTTGCCTGCGGCCTGGCCACGGCGTTCTGGCTGCTGCCACCGCAGCCCTGGATCAGCTCGCTGGCGGTTGGCCTGTTGTTCGCCATTACCGCCATTCCGGTGTTGTACCTGTACCTTCGGCATATCAATTACCCGCCTGCCGCCACCCGGCGCCTGGTGCAGACAGCGATCCTCATCGACCTCACTTGCTGGACCTTGTTCGCCATCGCCCAGGGCACGCTGCATCTAAGCAGTTTGCTGCTGCCGCTGGCCGGCGCCTGTCTGCCGGTGCTGCTGCGCCTGCTCGGCCTGCGCCAGGCATGGCTGTACAGCGGGTGTTTTTTCGCGCTGCTGGTGGTGGCCGAACACTACAAGCTCAATGCGTTGATTTTCGGCATCGGTTATCTGCTGCTCATGGCCGCCCTGAAGGCGCCGCTGATACTGCCGTTTCCGGTGCGCTGGATGATTTTTCTGCAGACCTACATCGCCATCCCGCTGATCCTCACGTTCGGCATCGTGCAGATCAATGTGCACAGCGCCATGGACAGTCTTGGCTGGGTGCAACTGGCGGCCCTGCTGCTGTTACCGATTGCCAGCAAAATGCTCGGCAACTGGCTCGGCCTCGGCTGGGCCGGCGCTTCGTTCAATGGCGCCAGCCGCTGGCGGGAAAGCGTGCTGCTGAACATTCGCGGCTTGAGTGAGATCGTGTTTCTCAACCTGTTGCTGCAACAACAGCTCATCGGCCCGGCGCTGTACTTTGCGCTGATGCTGATGGGCCTGATCGCCACCTTGCTGCCGGCACTGGCCGGCATGCACCGGATTCCCCTGAAAGCTGCCGCCTCGGCAAGGAGCCCCCATGCCCACCGTTGAAATGGAACGTCGCCAGATCGTGGTCATCGGCGCAGGCCCTTCGGGTGCCATCGCCGCCGCGCTGCTCAAACGCCAGGGTCATGATGTGCTGGTGATCGAGCGTCAGCATTTCCCACGCTTTTCCATCGGCGAAAGCCTGCTGGCGCACTGTCTGGACTTCGTCGAAGAGGCGGGCATGCTGGACGCCGTCAATGCGGCGGGGTTCCAGGTGAAAACCGGCGCTGCGTTTGCCTGGGGCGAGCGTTACAGCGCGTTCGATTTCGGTGACACCTTTACCCAGGGCAAGCCGACAACCTTCCAGGTCCAGCGCGCCGACTTCGACAAACTGCTGGCCGATCAGGCCGCGCTGCAAGGCGTGGAAATCCGCTACGGCGAAGCCATCGTCAGTGTCGAGGTCGATCTGCCGCACCCGCAGCTCGGCGTGCGTCGCGAGGACGGCAGCGAATACCGCATCGAGGCTGACTTCATGCTCGACGCCAGCGGTTACGGTCGTGTGCTGCCGCGCTTGCTCGACCTCGAAGCGCCGTCGAATTTCCCGGTGCGCCAGGCGGTGTTCACCCATATCGAAGACGGCATCGACAGCCCGACCTTCGACCGCACCAAGATCCTCGTCACCACTCATCCCGACAAACGCGATGTCTGGTTCTGGACCATCCCGTTCAGCAACGGTCGCTGCTCGGTCGGCGTGGTCGCCGCAGCGGAGCATTTCGAGGGCCGCACCGACGATCTGGACGATTGCCTGCGCGGTTTCATTGCCGAGACGCCCAGCCTGTCCGGCGTGCTGAACAACGCGGTGTGGGATACGCCCGCGCGGACCATTGGCGGCTATTCGGCCAACGTCAAAAGCCTGCACGGTCCGGGCTTTGCGTTGCTGGGCAATGCCGCAGAGTTCCTCGACCCGGTGTTTTCGTCCGGCGTGACCATTGCCATGCGTTCGGCGAGCATGGCCGCCGGCGTCCTGCACCGGCAGTTGCAAGGTGAAACCGTCGACTGGGAAAAGGAATTCGCCAAGCCGCTCAAGCGAGGGGTCGATACCTTTCGTTGCTACGTCGAAGGCTGGTACGCCGGGACCTTCCAGGACGTGATTTACCACGAGGGCAGCGCCGGGGAGATCCGCCGCATGATCAGCTCGATTCTGGCCGGCTACGCCTGGGACGAGCGCAACCCGTTCGTCAGCGAAGCCAAACGCCGCCTGAAAGTGATTTCCCAACTCTGCGCACGGGATGCGACATGAGCTACTTGAGCGACAACTACGTCGAAGAAACCCGTTTCGGTCTGTGGTTCCTGCGCAGCTACACCTGGCAGTACCGCGTGCTGCGCGTGGCGATCGACGATTTGCGCAGCCTGTTCAGCGAGGCGCTGCCGAGCCATCCGGTGCTGCTGGACGCGGGCTGCGGTCAAGGCAAGTCGTTCAAGTACCTGCAGCAGACCTTCATGCCCGAACGTCTGATTGGCGTGGACGCCGACCCCCACAGCCTGAACCAGAGCCGTGAAGAAGCGGTCTATCAGGGTATTGCCGTGGAGTTGATCGGCAGCGACTGCGCCACCCTTGCCGTACCGGACGCCAGCGTCGACCTGCTGTTCTGTCACCAGACGTTCCATCATCTGGTGGAACAGGAAAAGGCACTGGCCGAGTTCTACCGCGTGCTCAAGCCGGGCGGCTACCTGATGTTCGCCGAATCCACCGAGGCTTACATTGATACCTGGGTGATTCGCTGGTTGTTCCGGCATCCGATGCACGTGCAAAAAAGTGCCGAGCAGTATCTGGAGATGATCCGAGGCCAGGGTTTTGAATTCGGTCCGCAGAATGTGTCTTATCCGTACCTCTGGTGGAGCCGCGCCAAGGATTTCGGTCTGCTGGAACGCTTGGGCCTGTGCCAGCCAAAACCCTTTGGCCAACGGGAAGAAACCCTGGTCAATGTGGTGGCGCGCAAACCGTTGAAAGGTGGAGTTTGATGTTCACCATCCGTCACTCAGAACGCATGACCTGTGGGATAGCGGGTGTCCTGCGATTTCTGCTGTTTGCCGCAGCCTTGCTGCTCAGCGCCTGCGCCAGCCAGCCACCGCTGCCCGAGCAAACTCCGAACCTGTCGCTGCCGCTGCAACTGCATATCCAGCGCCTGCAGGCCGAACAACGCCAGGACTCGGTGCTGGTGATCCAGCGTGAAGGCCCGGGCATCCGCTGGTCGATGATGGACCTGCTGGGCATCCCGCAGGCACGTCAGAAGCTGGTCGACGGAACCTGGCACGCCGACGGCCTGCTGCCGCCCAACCCCGAAGCCCGGGAGCTGTTCGCGGCGCTGTTGTTTGCCCTGACGCCCAAGGACGAGTTGCACGGCAACTATCCCGCTGCCTGGCAACATGGCACGCAACGCTCCCTGCCCGAACGCTGGGACGTTCGTTATTCACAACCGATGAGCTTTGAATTGAACCTGCCCAAAGGCCCGAAATATCAAGTCACGCCCCTGAGCGGGGAGGCACCATGACCGCCTACCTGAATGCCCTCGGCGTGATCTGCGCCCTGGGCCGCGACAAGCAGGAAGTGACGCGTAACCTGTTTGCCGGCGATTGCTCCGGCATGCGCAGCGAAGCCGGCTGGGTACCGGAACGGTCGTTGCCGGTAGGCGCGGTTGCAGGCGAGCTGGCGGCGATTCCACCCGAGTTGATCCGGCAACGCAGCCGCAACAACCAATTGCTGCTGGAAGCCGCCTTGCAAATTCGCCCGGACATCGACCGCGCGATCCAGACCTACGGCCGCGATCGCATCGGCATCGTGCTGGGCACCAGCACTTCGGGCATCGACGAAGCCAGTGAGAGCCTGGGCCATTACATCCGCGATCAGCAGTTCCCGGCCGACTACGACTACCAGCAACAGGAACTCGGTGCACCGGCCAATTTCCTCGCCGACTGGCTGCAGGTGAGTGGGCCGGCCTACGTGATTTCCACGGCCTGCACCTCCAGCGCCCGTGCCCTGATGAGCGCCCAGCGTCTGCTGGACCTGGGCGTGTGCGACGTGGTGCTGTGCGGTGGCGTCGACACCCTCTGCAAGCTGACCCTCAACGGTTTCTCGGCGCTGGAAGCGGTGTCCGGGCAGCGCTGCAACCCGTTTTCGCGCAACCGCAACGGCATCAACATCGGCGAAGCCGCCGTGCTGTTCCTGATGAGCAAGCAGCCCGGCGACGGTCAAGCGATTGCCCTGCTGGGCAGCGGCGCCAGCTCGGATGCGCATCACATTTCCGCACCGGAACCGAGCGGCCGTGGAGCTCAGGAAGCGATGCGCAAAGCCTTGAATCGCGCCGGACTGCAACCGCAACAGATCGGCTACCTGAACCTGCACGGCACCGCCACCCCACACAACGACGCCATGGAAAGCCATGCCGTCGCGGCCGTGTTCCCTGAAGGGGTGCCCTGCTCTTCGACCAAACCCATGACCGGCCACACCCTCGGTGCCGCGGGGGCGCTGGAAGCGGCGTTCTGCTGGTTGAGCCTGAGCACCGGCAATAAAGAACACGCCCTGCCGCCGCACGTCTGGGATGGCCAGGCGGACCCTGAACTGCCCACCCTGAATTGGGTGACCCCGGCCACGCGCCTGACGTCCACTGGTCCCCGCTACCTGATGAGCAATTCCTTCGCTTTCGGTGGTAATAACGTCAGCCTGATTATCGGAGACGCCCCATGATTGACTGGCCGCTCGCCGAACTGCTGCCCCACGCTGGCGACATGATCCTCATCGAGCAGATCCTGGCGTTCGATGAAGAGCAGATCCACACCCGTCTCACCGTCAGGCCCGATGGCCTGTTCAGCCAACCGGACGGCAGCCTGCCAGCCTGGGTCGGCATCGAACTGATGGCCCAGAGCGTCGCCGCCTTCGCCGGTTGCCATGCGCGCCAGCGCGGCGATGCCGTAGCGCTCGGTTTCCTGCTCGGCAGTCGTAAATTCGAATGCAACGTCGAAAGCTTTCCGGCCGGCACCGAGCTGACCATCCACGGCCTCCGCTCGCTCGAAGACGATAACGGCATGGGCGTGTTCGAATGCCACATCAATGCGCCGGGCATTCACGCCACCGCCCGTCTGAACGTGTATCGCCCGCCCCAGCCGACTCAATATCTTTCCGAGCCCGAAGGCTCGTCACAAGGAACACAACCATGACTGAATCCGTACTGGTCACCGGTTCCAGCCGTGGTATCGGCCGCGCCATCGCCCTGCGCCTGGCCCAGGCCGGGCACGATATCGTGTTGCATTGCCGCAGCGGCCTGGCAGACGCCGAAGCCGTGAAGGCCGACATCAAAGCCTTGGGGCGCCAGGCCCGTGTCCTGCAATTCGACGTGGCCGACCGCGCCCGCTGCAAAGCCATCCTTGAAGCCGACGTCGAGGCCCACGGCGCCTATTACGGCGTGGTGCTCAACGCCGGCCTGACGCGCGACGGTGCTTTTCCGGCCCTGAGCGAGGATGATTGGGATGTGGTGATGCGCACCAACCTCGACGGTTTCTACAACGTTCTGCACCCGGTGATGATGCCGATGATCCGTCGGCGCGCCGCCGGGCGAATTGTCTGCATTACCTCGGTGTCCGGGCTGATCGGCAACCGTGGCCAGGTTAACTACAGCGCCTCGAAGGCCGGCTTGATCGGTGCGGCGAAGGCGTTGGCGATCGAGTTGGGCAAGCGCAAAATCACCGTCAACTGTGTCGCACCCGGCCTGATCGACACAGCCATGCTCGATGAAAACGTGCCGGTGGAAGAACTGATGAAAATGATCCCTGCTCAACGCATGGGCACCCCTGAAGAGGTGGCCGGTGCGGTGAATTTCCTGATGTCGGCGGAAGCCTCGTACATCACCCGGCAGGTTCTGGCCGTCAACGGAGGCCTGTGCTGATGAAGCGCGTCGTCGTCACCGGCATGGCCGGCATCACGTCCCTGGGCAGCGATTGGGAAACCATCGTCGGCCACTTCGCGGCCAACCGCAGCGGCATCCGTCGCATGGATGAATGGGATCGCTTTACCGAACTCAACACCCGTCTGGCTGGCCCCATCGACGACTTCAAGGTGCCAAGCCACTGGACGCGCAAGCAACTGCGCAGCATGGGCCGGGTGTCGCGGCTTGCGGTGGGTGCGGCGGAGATGGCGCTGGCCGACGCCGGGCTGTTGGGCGATGAATCGATCAAGGACGGACGCATGGGCGTGGCCTGCGGCTCATCGACCGGCAGCACCGACGAGATCAAAGCGTTCGGCAACATGCTGCTCAACTCGGTCGCCGAGGGCCTGAACGCCAACTCCTACGTGCGGATGATGCCGCACACCACGGCCGCGAATATCAGCATTTTCTTCGGCCTCACCGGCCGCCTGATCCCGACGTCCAGCGCCTGCACCAGCGGCAGCCAGGGCATCGGCTATGCCTACGAGGCGATCAAGTTCGGCCGCCTGCCATTGATGCTGGCCGGTGGCGCCGAAGAACTGTGCCCGACCGAAGCCATGGTCTTCGATGCGCTCTACGCCACCAGCCTGAAAAACGACGCCCCGCAAACCAGCCCTCGCCCCTACGACAAGGGGCGCGACGGCCTGGTGATCGGTGAAGGCGGCGGCATGCTGGTGCTCGAAGAACTGGAGCACGCCCTGGCCCGTGGCGCGCACATCCATGCCGAGATCGTCGGTTTCGGCAGCAACGCCGACGGCCAGCACACCACCCGTCCGGAGCTAGTCACCATGCGCCGGGCCATGGAACTGGCGCTGGAAGACGCCGGACTCAAGCCGTCGGACATCGGCTACGTCAACGGCCACGGCACCGCCACCGAACAGGGCGACATCGCCGAAACCCTGGCCACCAGCAGCCTGTTCGGCGAGCACATGCCGATCAGCTCGCAAAAAAGCTTCCTCGGCCACACCCTCGGCGCCTGCGGCGCACTGGAATCCTGGTTCAGCATCGAAATGATGAACCGCGACCTGTACGTCCACACCCTCAACCTCGACGAAGTCGACCCGCACTGCGGCAAACTGGATTACCTGCGCGGCGAGTTTCGGCAGATGAGCAACCAATACGTGATGAACAACAACTTTGCGTTTGGCGGGGTGAATACTTCGTTGATATTCAAGCGCTGGGCGTAAGCAATATCCTTCTTTGTAGGAGCGAGCCCTGCTCGCGAAAGACGTCCGAACGCCGCGGTCATTCAGGCACCACGCGTTATCGTTGACGTCCATCGCGAGCAGGGCTCGCTCCTACAATGGTTTATGGTGGATCGAGTGTATTCAGCACCCGATTGACCGCCAGCTCGCCCAGCATGATCAATTGCTGGATCCCCACCAGGGTGTCGCTCTGCGACCCCTTCAGGTTCCTGGCGAAATCCATGGCCATCACGTTGGCGGAGGCCAGGGACACACAGGCGTGCTCCAGCAGGGTGTGGTTGTCGATAGCGGGGTCGATGAGGAAGATGCTGCTCGGCCGGTGTGGCGCGTGCGGACCGGTGTCCGGTGAATGTTCTGAATCGGTCATGATTTAGCGTCCTGTAGCAGATCGGGCCGACACCTCATCGCGACTGATCAAAAGGGTGGCAGCTGTACGCAGGTTAGTAGACCGGCCGATGTACCCCGGCGCGCCCGAAGGCGCCCTGCGCACGGCTGCCATCAAGGGCAGGTACGGGAATACCTGCCTATCAGGAGCGCTAATGCGCTTACTTCGGAACGGGCTACTAAACCCGATCACTGACCATCAGTGACGCCGATCAAGTTAACGATGACCCCCGAAGCGCACAAGCCGGCGGATTCTGGGGTAGTTGCAGGCAACGTCGCAAGGCGCTGTAGCCTATTCTGGGTAGTTCAGAAATGTCCCACGGGCAGCGGCGAAAAATCTGATCTGTAGGAGCGAGCTTGCTCGCGATGGTCCTTAACGATGACACGTGCTTCCTGGATGCACGCGGTGTTCTTTAGTCCATCGCGAGCAAGCTCGCTCCTACAGGGAATATTGTGTTCACACCGTCACGATTTCAACGGCTCAACCTTCCTCGTCAACAACTCCACAAACGCCCTCGCCATCGGCGATTTCTGATCCTTGCGCTGCACCAGCCACACCGCCGATACCGCCGCCGGGTCGAGCAAGGGTCGATAGACCACGCCATCGATGCGCATCCGCTGGTAGGACGCCGGCAACACCGAGACACCGAGTCCCGCCGCCACCAAGCCGATGATGGTCATCGCCTCGCCGGCCTCCTGGGCGAAGTGCGGGCTGAAGCCGGCATCGCGGGCCAGGCTGAGAAGTTGTGCGTACAGACCGCTGCCGTAGCTGCGCGGGAAAAATACGAAAGGCTCGAGGGCCAGGGCTGACAGGAACAAACCTTCTTCACTGTCCTTGACCAACGGGTGCTTGGCGCTGAGCACCGCCACCAGCGGCTCGCGCATCAACTCGACCACGCTGAGGGAGTCCGGCAGGCCCAATGGCCGCATGATGCCGACCTCGATCGATTCGTCCACCAAGGCGTCCGCCACTTGGGTGCTGCTCATTTCCCGCAGGTTCAGGTGCACCGCGGGGAAACGCTGGCGAAACGAGAAAATCGCCTGGGGAATGGTCGAGTTGAACGGTGCCGACGAGGTGAAACCGATCTTCAATTCACCCAACTCACCCAACTGGGCCCGGCGGGCGACATCTGCCGCTTTGTCGACTTGGGCCAGCACCAGCCGAGCCTCTTCGAGGAACAGTCGACCCGCCTCGCTCAGCTCGACCCGACGATTGGTACGTTCGAACAACCGCGCTCCGACCTCCTGTTCCAGCGCCTGAATCTGCTGGCTCAGCGGTGGCTGTGAGATGCCCAGCACTTGGGCGGCGCGGCCAAAATGCAGTTCTTCGGCGACGGCGATGAAGTAGCGTAGATGACGCAATTCCATGGGATTTCCATTAGGTCGTAAAAGCTATCAAACAGGTCGAACAATATATTGGATTGAATCATTAGCCAGCTATATGCTTTTTTCATTGCCTGACCGGCTGCGCCCCTGCGAGGTCCAACGTGAAAACTGCTGTCGCCCCTCTTGCCCATGAAGTTCCACCTGCCGTACAGGACGATGTCGTCGCTGAACTCAAGGAGATCTACATCGAAAAAGGCACGCCGGCATTCATGCGCACTGTGCTGGCGCTGTTCTGCGGCGGCTTCGCGACCTTTGCCCTGCTGTACTGCGTGCAGCCGATGATGCCGCTGTTGTCCCATGAGTATTCGATCAACGCGGCGCAGAGCAGCCTGATCCTGTCGGTGGCCACTGGCATGCTCGCCATCGGCCTGTTGATCACCGGCCCCCTGTCAGACCGCGTCGGGCGTAAACCGGTAATGGTGGCGGCGTTGTTCGCCGCCGCGCTGTGCACCATTGCCAGTTCGATGATGCCGAGCTGGCACGGCGTGTTGCTGATGCGCGCGTTGATCGGCTTGTCGCTGAGCGGTTTGGCGGCGGTGGCCATGACCTACCTGAGCGAAGAAATTCACCCGCATCACATCGGCCTGGCGATGGGCCTGTACATCGGCGGCAATGCCATCGGCGGGATGAGCGGGCGCCTGATTACCGGGGTGCTGATCGACTTCGTCAGTTGGCACACGGCCATGCTGGTGATCGGCGGCCTGGCGCTGATCGCAGCAGCGGTGTTCTGGAAAATCCTCCCGGAATCGCGCAACTTCCGCGCCCGCTCGTTGCACCCGCGCAGCCTGCTCGATGGCTTCACCATGCACTTTCGCGACGCTGGTCTGCCGCTGCTGTTTCTCGAAGCCTTCGTGTTGATGGGCGCGTTCGTCACGCTGTTCAACTACATCGGTTATCGCCTGCTGGCCGAGCCGTACCACATGGAGCAAGCCTTCGTCGGGCTGCTGTCGGTGGTGTACCTGTCGGGTATCTACAGTTCGGCGAAAATCGGCTCGCTGGCCGACAAACTCGGCCGGCGCAAGGTGCTCTGGAGCACCATCGTGCTGATGCTCGCCGGTCTTGCCCTGACGATGTTCACCGCGCTGCCGCTGGTGATCTTCGGCATGCTGGTGTTCACTTTCGGTTTCTTCGCCGCCCACTCCGTGGCCAGCAGCTGGATCGGCCGCCGCGCCACCAAGGCCAAGGGCCAGGCATCGTCGTTGTACCTGTTCAGCTATTACGCCGGTTCGAGCATTGCCGGCACGGCGGGCGGGGTGTTTTGGCACCTGGGCGGCTGGAACGGTATCGGTTTGTTCATCGGCGGGCTGCTGTTGGTGGCGCTGCTGGTCGCGCTGAAACTGGCGAAGTTGCCGCCGTTGCCGGGCACCGGCGCGACTATCTGAGCACCATCCGCGCCTCCAGCACGGCGTCACGTTTTTCCAGGATCAGCGATTGCAGCGCAATACCGTCACGTTCGATGCGGTCCAGCCATGGCAGCAATGTCATGGCGTCGCCGCTGACGGTCAGGCGCAGCAGATCGTTGTCGCTGTCCATCTGTTGCAACTCAAGCCCTGCGGTGGCAGCGCTTTCGCTGATGCGCAACGACAGGGGCTGATCGACCGGTGTTGGCCGATGGCTGGAAGGTCGCGCCTGTTGCAGTCGGGTCGCCAGCGCCAGCTGTTGTTGATACTGACGCTCGGCCGCCATCAGTCGTTGTTGCGTCGGTTGCCAGACCAGACTGAATGCCGCGACGCTCAGGACAAACACACCCAGCCCCCCAAGCAGCCGCTGTTCTCGAATGGACAGACGCGCCCAGCGTCGTAACGTCGCTGCTTTAAGCTCGTGTGGCTTCATGCCTCTTGCTCCACGGTCAGGGTTGCCTGGACACCGTTTTGGTTCTTGCTCGCGTTGTCGATGCGCACGGGCGTTCCCTGTTGCCGCCCACGCTCGCGCAGCAACTCCAGCTCGGCAAAGCTGTTGGCGGTCAGCTGGATTTTCCAGCCGTCACCCTGGCGAAACTCGATGCGCTGGACTTCGACCGGACTGGCGCCAATGACTTGCTCGACCAGATTGACCAGGCCGGCGATACGGCTGCTCTGCGGCTCCGTGCCTTGGTTTTGCAGGGCGCCGAATTGTGCCGCCAGGTCGACGATGCGTGTCTGTTCCGGGTACAGCGCCTTGAACTGCTGTTCGTTGCGGCTGTGGAGCTCACGGCCCTGGCTTTCGAGAAAGTGGATTCGCGCTTCGTTGGCGACTCAGTTCAGCGCCAACAGCAGCGCCAACGCCAACCCACCCAGGCGCCAAGGCAGACGTTTGCGCTGCCGGGCAAAATCACCGTGCAGCAGATTGATCGCCTGTGGCGACGCCAGGGTCAGCCATTGATCCGGGTCGGCCATCTCCTGCCGCTCGTCACGCCACTGGATATCGAGGGGCAGCCCCGGTTTGAGCAGTGTCAGTCCATCCTCCGCCAACGTCAGACGAGCGGACAAACCACCGCCGAGCATCCAGCGACCGAACCACCAGACGCCGAGCGCCTGGTCTTGCGGCAACCAGTCCGCATCGACGAAGACCGAACGCACTTCGATGCCCGCCTCCTTCAGCAGCTGGAGTACAGCAGCGAAGCGTTCGCGGTTAATCACCATCACCGGATAACGCCCTTGCGGGTCGCGAGCGCCGATGCTCAGGTGCAGCTTTTCCAGGGATTCACCCAACTGCTCTTCAACGGCGAAGGCGATGGCTTGTGCGGCAGGTCGACGCCTGGAGGGCCAGGGCTCGCTGCGCACCCAGCTGCAGAGTTCCATGGGCAACAACAGGTCGACGGCTTGCCCCTTCAGTTCCGGCGCCGCTTGGTTCAGCGGCATGATCTGTCGTTGGCCGGTCGACGACCACACACAACTGGGCCAGTCGAGCGACGGCGCGGCCAGGCCTTCGGCCGTCAGGTAGAGCCAGGTTTTCATGGGGTTATCTCGTGAGAATTCGACGGCAGCACACGCCGTTGCAGGATCTTCAGTTGGCGTGTTTTAGGATCGCGTTCGACATCGGTGGCCAGGCGCAAACGGCTTTGCCCCTGGGTCACCTGGACCGTGATCCGGTACCAGCGGCTATCAATGCCCAGGCCGTGGCTGCTCAAGCCCAAACCTTCAAGCATCGGGTCTTGGGTGAAGGCCTGAACGCTCGGCCAAGGCGTTGTCGAGCGCTGGCGCAGCAACGCGGTTACCGTTGCCGCGTCGAGGCCGTCGATTGAACGCAAGACTACTTCCGGGGCCGTATTGATGTTCAGCGCGGCGTCTTTGGGCAACGTCGCGACCCAAGGTTCCAGCCGACGCAGCCGTTCACCGTCGACACCCGGCAAAAGGCGCAGTTGACTCGTTTCTCGCAACGCGCCCACCTGCGCCAATGGCAGTGCGGGCAATTCGAGCAATTCCAGCAGGCGATGCCAGCGATTGAGCGTGACCTGATCAATCTGCCCCTGAATCAACAGGGCATTGACGTTGAAACGCCCGGCCAGGTCCTCGACCGCGACCCGTACTTGCGTGTCTTCAACCTCGTAACCACGGACTGTTGCCCAATCCTGAGTCAGATCGACCGGGCTCCCTGCCGTTTGCCCGGCGTCCTGCAACCGCAGCAACGTCCAGGTTTCATTGGCCAGGGCGAGTTGCTTCAAGTTCATCTGCTGCAACTGCTGAGCGCTGCTTTGCAGCAACAGCCGATGGCTGCGCAGCACCCCGCCGATGATCAACAGGGCCAGGCTCATGACCAGCAAGACACTGATCAAGGCCATGCCACGCTGGCTCGTCTTCATGGCCAGGCCCCCGGCAACAACACCACCCGCCGAATCGACTCGAAACGACCTGTCGACAGTTGCACTTCCAGCGCCAGCGGGGTATCGGCCGCCTGGCCGGTCGGCCAATCGCTGCGCCAACCGGCCTGGCGATCGAACAGGCGCCAGCTCAAGTGCCGGACATCATCGAGCAGTTTTTGCCGCTGCTCGATCGGCGTGCCTTCGGCTCGACTGTCACGCCACAACACGCCGTTGTCGAGGCGATAGGTCAGCGTTTGTCGTTCGCTGCGCGCTTGATCCAGCGGGTTGCGCCAGTTGCCGCGCTGCCATTGCAGCTGTGTTTGCTCGAGCATGATCGGCTGTTCGGTGACGTGCAGCAGATCGCGCTCGATCACCGCCACAGCGCGTTGCAGACGCCTGAATTCACCTTCGTGGGTCATGGTGCTGCGCTGAACACGCACCACTGCGTCGAACAGCGTCCAGCTGGCCAGCCCCAACAGGGCGAAGATCGCCAAGGCGATCACCAACTCCAGCAAGGTGAACCCGGCCTGCCTATTCATGGCGATTGAGTATCCAGCCACTGGCGCGGTGCAGCACCTGCTCGCGACCGGCAAGGCTGACCTCGACATCGACTTCGAGCAGACGCGGGTCGCTGCCGTTGCGGGCGCGCTGACGCACGACCCAGTCACGCCGATCCATGTGCACAAGCCGTTGCTGCGGCCCTATGGCCGGCGTGGATTGCAGGCGCCATTCGGTCAACGCGTTGTCCGCCACCCACGCCGCGATCAGGCGCTCTTCGACCACTGCCGCCTGCTTCACGACGTATTGGCTCGCGGACAATACAGCCGTCGCCAGGGCGGCGAATATCGCCAGCGCCACCATGATTTCCAGCAGGGTGAATCCGTCCATGCGAGGCAGGATCGACGGCCTAGCCATCGATCAGCACCTCACTGATACCGTCGCTGGACAGGCTCAACCAGTCTCGGCCTTTGGTCTCGAATGTCAGGGTGAAGGTGCTGGTTTCATCGCTGCTGAGCATCAGCAATTGCGGAGGGCCTTCGTCGGCGCCGAGGCTCACGGAATAACCATCGTGTTTCAGGCGCAGGCGCACATTGTCGGGCCATCGATAAAAAGCCGACACCGGCTCCCAGCCCCGCACACCGAGCCGCATCGGCCGGTAGCCATCGGCACTCAGGCGCACCCCATGCTCCTGGCTTTCGAGCACCGCCTGCTCACGCAGCTGTCGAATCATGCCCGCGAGCGCATCCGCTTCCTGCCTGGCCTGACGCGCCGGGTTCATGCCGGTGGCGAAACTCACCATGCCCACCAGCACGCCGATTAACACGATCACGATCATTAATTCCAGCAAGGTAAACCCCCTGCAGCGACGTGGCATGGTTCAACCACCCCAGTTGCCGATGTCTGCCCCGTGCCCTTCACCACCGACCACTCCGTCGGAACCCAGGGAGTACAAGTCATAGCCGCCATTGGCCGATTTCACGCCGGGGTTGAGGTACTGATAGGGCGTGTTCCACGGATCGACAGGCAGACTTTTCAAGTAGCCCTGAGGGTTCCAGTTGCGCGCCGCCGGGAGCCCGGACGGACGCTTGACCAAGGCCTCCAGGCCCTGCTGGGTCGAGGGGTACTGGAAGTTGTCGAGGCGATACATTTCCAGGGCCGTGGCAATGGCCTGGATATCGACTTTGGCGGCGGTGACTTTGGCCTGGTCGGGGCGGCTCATGAACTGCGGCACCACGATGGCCCCGAGTATGCCGATGATGACCACCACCACCATGATTTCGATCAGGGTAAAACCGCGCTGGGATGTTCTGCGATGTAGGGCGTTCAAGGTCAATTCACCAATTGGTTGAGGCTGAGAATCGGGAGCAGGATGGCCAGCACAATGAGCAGCACGACGCCACCCATCAGCACGAGCATGGCCGGTTCGAACAGACTCACCACCAAGGCGATGCGCGCTGCCAGGCTGCTTTCCTGTTGTTCGGCGGCGCGGGCCAGCATGCGGTCGAGTTCGCCGGCTCGTTCGCCACTGGCGATCATGTGCAGCATCATCGGCGGGATGTCGCCGCTCAGTTCCAGGCCACGGGTCAGAGTCCCGCCTTCGCGGACCGAGCGGGCCACGTCGGCCATGCGTGCGCGGATGGTCAGGTTGCCGATGACGGCGGCGGCGATTTCCAGGGCGTCGACCAGCGGCACCGCACTTTTGCCGAGGATGGCCAGGGTGCTGGCGAATCGCGCGGCCTCCATCGCCCGCAGCACTTCGCCGATCACCGGCAGGTTCAGCATCAGGCGATGCCAGCGCAGCTGCCAGGTCGGCTGACGCAGGCTCCAGCGCCAGACACCCACCACCATCGCGATCACGCCGAGCAACATCAGGCCATGGCTGCGCAGCCCCTCGCTGGCACTGATCAGCGCTCGGGTCAGCCACGGCAGTGCCTGACCGCTGTCGACAAAAATCTTCACCACGTCCGGCACCACGTAACCGAGCAGAAAACCGACGATCACCACGCTGGCCAGCATCAGAATCGCCGGGTACACCAAGGCCATCTGGATCTTTTGCCGCGAGGCCTGACGCGCCTGGGTATAAGCCGCCAGTTGCTCCAGCACATGGCCCAGATGACCGGAGCGCTCCCCCGCGGCGACGGTAGCGCGGAACAGTTCGGGGAAGGCCCTGGGGAACCGGGCCAAGGCCGTGGCCAGCGCATGGCCCTCCATCACTCGGCTCCGGACGGCCGACAACAGGCCGGCCACCCGACGTTTGGCACTCTGCTTGGCCACCGCATCGAGGGCTTCCTCCAGCGGCAGACCGGCCTGGACCAAGGTAGACAGTTGCAGTGTCAGCAATGCCAGATCGGCGGCACTCAAACGACCGGTGCCAAACGAGGTCTTGGTGCCGGCAGTCACCCGGATCTCGCTCACGTCACGGGGCCACAAGCCGCGCTCGCGTAACAGCTGCCGGGCATGTCGAGGGCTGTCAGCCTCAAGCCGCCCCTTGCAGCGGCGGCCCTGGGCGTCGTCGGCGCGGTAGTCGAATGTCGGCATGCCTTAGTCCTCCCGAGTCACACGCAGTAACTCGTCGAGGCTGGTCAAGCCGTCGATCACCCGTTGCCGACCGTCCTGAAACAGGCTGTGCGATGCCTTGCGCGCCTCGCCGAGCAACGCCTGTTCGCTGCCCCCCTGATGAATCAGCGCAGAAATGGCCGGCGTCACACTGATCAATTCGTAGATGCCGATGCGCCCGCGATAACCGTGCTGGCACTGGTCACAGCCCATGGCCCGGAACAGCTGTAAAGGCGCCGTCGCGTCATGCCCCAAACGCTGGCAGGTGGCTGCGTCAGCGCTGTAAGGCGCCTTGCAATGTGGACACAAGGTGCGCAGCAGGCGTTGGGCCAGAATGCCCACCAGCGAAGACGCCAGCAGGTAGGCATCGACGCCCATATCGACCAGCCGCGTGACCGCACCGACCGCGCTGTTGGTGTGCAAGGTCGAGAGCACAAGATGACCGGTGAGCGAGGCCTGCACGGCGATTTCCGCCGTCTCGCGATCACGGATTTCGCCGACCATCACCACGTCCGGGTCCTGGCGCAGGATCGCCCGCAAACCACGGGCAAAGGTCATGTCCACCTTCGGATTGACCGGCATCTGGCCGACTCCCGGCAGGTGATATTCGATGGGGTCTTCGACGGTGAGGATGTTGCGCGTCTGGTCGTTCAGGCTGCTCAACGCGGCGTACAGACTGGTGGTCTTGCCGGAGCCCGTCGGCCCGGTGACAAGCAGGATGCCGTGGGGTTTGCCGAGCAGTTCGCGCAGGTCCGCCAGGGTCCCTTCCGGCATGCCCAGACGCTGCAATTCGAGGCGCCCGGCCTGTTTGTCGAGCAGGCGCAATACCACTCGTTCACCGTGCGCCGATGGCAGGGTCGAGACCCGCACGTCCACTTCATGCCCGGCCAGCCGCAGGGCCATGCGGCCATCCTGGGGTACGCGCTTTTCAGCGATATCCAGCCGCGCCATGACCTTGATCCGCGACACCAGCAGCGTCGCCAGTTCACGCCGTGGCCGGAGCATTTCGCGCAATTGCCCATCGACGCGCATGCGCACCGACAGGTACTGCTCGAAGGTTTCCAGGTGCACATCCGAGGCCTGTTCGCGTACCGCTTCGCTGAGCAGCGCGTTGATCAGGCGAATGATCGGCGCATCGCCCTGCTGTTCCAGCAAGTCGGCGGTTTGCGGCACCTGATCCACCAGACTGAGCAAGTCCAGGTCCTCATCCAGCCCTTGAGCGACCTGCTCTGCCGCGCTCTGACCTTCGCGGTACGCCGCTGCCAGACGTGCGGCAAATACCGGCGCTGGCAACAGCCGCAGTGGGAACTCCGGACCGCATAGCCGCTGTGCTTCGGCCAGCGCGGTGAGCGGCGTATCGGCACGCAGCGCCAGCCCCCACTGGTCACCGTCACGCTCCAGCAAGACACCGAAACGCCGGGCGAACCCGAACGGCAGCGGCTCGCAGACATCGCTCACGCCAGTCATGGCGCACTCGTCGCCGGCTTGCGCAGATCGAACAGTGGCGCGTCGGAACCCGGCTCGAACAACTGACGCGCATCGGCCGGCAGCAGCAATGAGTTGTTGCCCTGCGCCCCTCGCTGACTCAAGTCATGCAGCGCGTTGTAACGCTGCCGGCTGACCTCGACCAGGTCCTCCTTGCTGCGCACGATGGTCGGTCGCAAAAACACCATCAGGTTGCTTTTGGTCTGGGTTTCCCGGTTCCAGCGGAACAGTGCGCCGAGATAGGGAATGTCGCGCAGCAGCGGCACACCGCTTTTCTGGGTGCGCACGCTGTCGCGGATCAGGCCGCCAATCACGATGATTTCGCCGTCGTCGGCGAGGATGGTGCTCTTGAGCGCTCGTTTGTTGGTGATCAGGTCCGAAGAGTCGATGCCCGATACCGAGGGCGCGATGTCCGAGACTTCCTGCTCGACCTCCAGGCGCAAGGTCGAGCCTTCATTGATGTACGGCTTGATCTTCAGGCTGATGCCCACGTCCTTGCGTTCGACCGTGGTGAACGGGTTATCCGCGCCGCTGCTGTTGGTGGCGTAGGAACCGGTTTTGAACGGCACGTTCTGGCCGACGATGATTTCCGCTTCCTGGTTGTCCAGGGTCAACAGGCTCGGCGTGGACAAGAGGTTACTGCGGGTGTTGCTGGCCAGCGCCGAAATCAATGCGCCGAAACGGTCGCCTCCCAGACGCAACAGCGCACCTTCGGGTGCCGATTTTTTCTCGTCGAACGTCAGGCCGCCGACAATGGGAATGTCGGTGCCGGGGAAGTTGATGAAGCCTTTGGCGTCACCGGTGTTCAGGCCCCACTGCACACCCACGGCTTCGGCGATGTCGCCGGAAATTTCGACGATGGCCGCATGGATCAACACCTGCGCTCGCGGCTGATCCAACTGGCGCACGATGCTTTCGATGGTCCTGACCTGCGCCGGCTCGGCGATCAACACCAGCGCGTTCTGGCTTTCATCGGCCTTGATCATGAATGTCGCACTGGCGGCCGTTTCCTTGCTGCCGCTCAGGGTCGGTGCAGCTTTGCGGCCCTGGCCCATGGTTTCCAGAATCTCCGCCAATTGCCTGGCATCGCTGTGGCGCAGGCGGATCACCCGGGCGTTGTCAGGCAACTCGGTGGCAGGGATGTCGAGACGACGGGCCAGGCCCGCCAAGCGTTGGCGGACGGCGGCCGGGCCAATGAGAATCAGACGATTGGTTCGGGTATCCGCCAGCACCTGGATCGGCGTATCGGCAGTCCGTTTGCCCAGAGAGGCCTCCATCACCGGAGCCACGTCGCTGGCCTGGGCATGACGCAGTTGAACCACCGCATGCAGGCTGTTCTTTCCGGCATCCAGTTGCCGCACCACTTGGGTAATTCGTTGCACATTGGCGGTCGTGTCCGTGATCACCAGCGCATTGGCAGACGCCGAAGGCCCGACATAGCCGTTGGCCGACACCAAAGGCCGGACCAGACCGGCAATATCGTTGGCGCTGCTGGTGTTCAGCTCGATGACCCGGGTGACGAATTGCGAGGCCGTGGCATTTTTCGCCGAGCCGCTGGCGCGGGTCTTGGCGTCGGTCACAGGCGTGATCAGGATCCGGTCACCCTCGTCGATCACCGTGAAGTTGTGGGCGTCCAACACCGAGTAGAACAACCGGCGAACGCCCTCACGGTCGAGGGCCTGCCGGGACATCACGGTGATACGCCCGGAAACCCTGGGATCAAGCACCACGGTGGTACCGAGAATGGAGGAGATCTCTTCGACAATGTCGCGAAGCTCGGCGTTGTTCATCGCCAGCTGCCACTTTTCTTCCGCGGCCTGAAGTGCGCCGGGAAGAGGCACGATCGCCAAAGCGACAAAGAGAAACATGGAACGCAAGGCTTGCGCGCCAGTGAAACTGTTCATGGGCTTGATCACTCTGACGGCCCGATAATCGGGCGTAGATAACGCGTAGAAATAACGGGAGGTCGTGCATCGACGGGGGATTCGACTGGGCGCAGGAAACGCGCGACAGGTGGTTGCAGCGTCAATCGCTCCTCTCGTCCCTTGTTCCACAACACCACTTGATTGGCCTCGACGCGGCGCAGAACACTGCCACCGGGCAAGCGTTCGCCCACTTGATACATGCGTGGGCCTTGGGCATCGGTCAGCAAGGCACGGGATAAACCGCTGCTGACGACAAAGCTCGCTTGCAAGGTCAGCGGTTCGGCACTGGCAAGCAGCGCGGTTTGTGTCGTCAGGCCAAGCACGGTGGCCACCGCCGTGGCATCGAGAGTGTCACGCAGGGTGGCGGGGGCAGCCGTTACAGTGGTCACTGTCAGGGGGGGCCGAACGAAGAATTCACGAAAGCGCCACTCCTGCCACGCCAGAAACACGCTGTAGCCCAGCGGCAAAATCAGCAGGCCAACGTTGCGCAGGCGCAAGCCGAAACGGGTAACCGTCATCAGTGAAAACGTCACGACTGGTTCACTTGATTATCCAACAGAAGAGTTCGCCTTCAGACGACCCTCAAGAGGTCGCCTGAAGTACTGCGGCGGGACTTAGAGCTTGTTCCACGCCATGTGCCAGTGCGCACCGACACCCGGCTCATAGCCGTTGGCGGTCGGGCTGTATTGCTTGCAGTAGCCCGATTCCGGGAACGGCTTGCATTCAAAGACTTCGTTGGTCTTTGGCTGCAGCACTTTGGTGCCGGCGGTGTAGTCGCTGATGCCTTCCGGGAACACGAAGTCATAGTCGGCACCGGCGCCATCACCGGTCAGTTGGGTGGCCTGGGTGTCCTGGCGAGTGGTGCGGCCATCCAGGGTGGTACCGACCAGCGTCAGGGTGTGTTTGCCCGGGTTGCTGCGCACATCCAGGGTCAGCGATGTCGAGCCGCTGTCGACCTGTGCCGAGGTGGATCCGACCAGCTTGTTGTGCTCGTCGTGCAGGGTCGCCTCGACGTTCATCTTGCGGTTGGCAATCATGCTGAACTCGACCTTGGCCTGGCCTTTGTCCAGAACGTATTCCGGTTGCTGGGCCGCCACCGCCATGCGCGCGGCAGCGTCTTCCCTCATGTCCAGCTGCACTTCGTAGCGGATTACGCCACTTTCTTTCTGCGCATACAGGCTGTTGTTGCCCTTGACCGGCTCAATGGTTCCGTTTTCATCGCGAACGCCAGCCCGGACCAGGGTGTGAGCCTTGTTGATGGCTTCGGCCAGCTTGAACGACCAATTGTTTGGCGAACCTTCTTCGGCGTTATCGATGGAGATTTCAACGCTGTAGTTCGAGCTCTCGCCGTTGGCGGAGAAGGCACGGGCCTTGACCTTGTCACCCGCCAGCA
This sequence comes from Pseudomonas sp. MT92, assembly GCF_058792515.1. Taxonomy (NCBI): domain Bacteria; kingdom Pseudomonadati; phylum Pseudomonadota; class Gammaproteobacteria; order Pseudomonadales; family Pseudomonadaceae; genus Pseudomonas; species Pseudomonas sp. MT92. The sequence goes on along the minus strand of NZ_JBXAFA010000015.1, from coordinate 149,040 downwards.
ACTGGGTCGAAGGCGCGATGCCGCCCACGGAAGACCAGCCGCCCGGCAACTCAGGCTCGGCAATGATGTTCACGTCCGCCGCGTTGTAAAACGCCGCATCGGTATCACCGACGGTCCAGATCGCCAGAATTACGTGGTGACCGTTTTTGTCCGCGGGGATGTTGCAGTTGTGCTTGGCGCCGGATTCCGGCTTCTGATTGCCGCCGTCGATGGTGCAGAACGGCGTGCTTTCGAAGGTGGCGCGTTTGAGCGCTTCGTTCGGGTTCCAGTTGTTGCGGGTAATGAAGTACTCATGCTTGGTGGCCGGGTGCACAGCCGTGTAGCGCCATTGGAAATCGATGTTGCGGTCCTTGATTTCCGTCAGGTGCCAACGCGTGGCGGACTGAGCGTCCAGGGCGGAGAACAGCGAGTGGCCACCACTTGCGATCTTGCCGTCGACCGGTCCTTGCAAAGGCGCACCACCGACACCGGCCGGAAAGCCCTTGAAGGTTTCGCCGACACTTTGTGGTTCGTATTGCGCGCCGCCACAGTTGGTGTTCAAGCCTTTCTGGCAAGCCAGTGCGCGCGAAGGCGGTACTTCCAGATAACCGTGAGCGGAAGCACTTTGGGATGCCAACATTGCCGATAACAGGATCATTGAGGAGGTGCAGGCAGCGAACGCACTTCCCTTATAAGACGTATTTTTCATCAAATGAATTCCAGACTACTTATCGAAGATCAAGACGCGCAGAACGGGCGCCGATTTTTGCGACATTGCTCAGCGAGGGGCTGCGCAAGGGTCCGAAACCTTACTTGGATAAATTCGTTTGCTATGTAGGGAAAATCTCTGCTTACCGCAGGATCAGTCTCTATGCGCCTACATCCGACAAGAAATGAAAAACTTCTTACAAGAAGCTCCCCCTCGACTAAACACGAAGTTGAAAGACATAAAAAAAGCCTGTCCGGCACCAGGCCGGACAGGCTTCTGATCATTGCAGAATCAGTTACTCGTGATACTGCGCCGACAACTCATGCACCGCGCGCAGGAAGGCACCTGCGTGTTCCGGATCGACTTCCGGCGTGATGCCGTGACCGAGGTTGAACACGTGGCCACTGCCTTTGCCGTAGCTGGCGAGAATGCGCCCGACTTCAGTGCGGATCGCTTCTGGCTTGGCATAGAGCACGGTCGGGTCCATGTTGCCCTGCAGCGCGACTTTGCTGCCGACACGCTCACGGGCGTTGCCGATGTCGCATGTCCAGTCCAGGCCCAGTGCATCAGCACCGGCGTCGGCGATGCTTTCCAGCCACAGGCCGCCGTTCTTGGTGAACAGGATCACCGGCACCTTGCGACCTTCGTGCTCGCGGATCAGTCCGCTGACGATTTTGCGCATGTAGGCCAGGGAGAACTCCTGATAAGCCGCCGCCGACAGGTTGCCGCCCCAGGTGTCGAAGATCTGCACCGCTTGCGCACCGGCCATGATCTGGCCGTTGAGGTAGCTGGTGACCGACTGCGCGAGCTTGTCCAGCAGCAGGTGCATGGCTTGCGGGTTGTCGTAGAGCATGGCTTTGGTCTTGCGGAAGTCTTTCGACGAGCCGCCTTCGACCATGTAGGTGGCCAGGGTCCACGGGCTGCCGGAGAAGCCGATCAGCGGCACCCGGCCATTCAGTTCGCGGCGGATGGTGCTGACCGCGTCCATCACGTAGCCAAGGTCTTTCTGCGGATCGGGAATCGGCAAGGCTTCGATGTCGGCCAGGGTGCTGACAACTTTTTTGAAACGTGGACCTTCGCCGGTTTCGAAGTACAGGCCTTGGCCCATGGCATCGGGGATGGTCAGGATGTCGGAAAAGAGGATCGCCGCATCCAGTTGTGGATAACGATCAAGCGGCTGCATCGTGACTTCACAAGCGAACGACGGGTTCATGCACAGGCTCATGAAATCGCCGGCCTTGGCTCGGCTGGCGCGGTATTCCGGCAGGTAGCGACCGGCCTGACGCATCATCCACACGGGAGTGACGTCTACGGGTTGCTTGAGCAGGGCGCGGAGGAAACGGTCGTTCTTCAGGGCAGTCATGTCGGCATCCGGAAAAAAAGTGCGGGCATTTTCTCAGAGCCGGGCGCAAAAGGCACGGATGCAGGTCAGCCTTTTGTCTATCGGGTCAATTTGTCGCGGTGAAATGCAGGCTTTTCAGCAGCACAAAACACTGTGGGAGCTGGCTTGCCAGCTCCCACAGGTATTGCGTTGCAGCCAGTTGGACGCGGGTTAGACGCCCAGGTAATCCAGGATCCCTTCAGCCGCATTACGGCCTTCGAAGATCGCCGTCACCACCAGGTCGGAACCGCGGACCATGTCGCCACCGGCGAAGATCTTCGGGTTGCTGGTCTGGTGCTTGTACTGACCCTGCTCAGGCGCGACAACGCGGCCCTGGCTGTCGGTCTGGATGCTGAACTGTTCGAACCACGGCGCCGGGCTCGGACGGAAACCGAAGGCGATGACCACGGCATCGGCCGGGATGATCTCTTCGGAACCCGGGATCGGCTCAGGGCTGCGACGGCCGCGGGCGTCCGGTTCGCCGAGACGGGTCTCGACCACTTTCACGCCTTCGACCTTGTCTTCGCCGACGATGGCGATCGGCTGGCGGTTGTAGAGGAATTTCACGCCTTCTTCCTTGGCGTTCTTCACCTCTTTGCGCGAGCCCGGCATGTTCGCTTCGTCGCGGCGATAAGCACAGGTCACCGACTTGGCGCCCTGGCGGATCGACGTACGGTTGCAGTCCATCGCCGTGTCACCACCGCCCAGTACCACGACCTTCTTGCCTTTCATGTCGACGAAATCTTCCGGCGACTTTTCAAAGCCCAGGTTGCGGTTGACGTTGGCGATCAGGAAGTCCAGTGCGTCGTACACACCCGGCAGGTCCTCACCGGCAAAGCCGCCCTTCATGTAGGTGTAGGTGCCCATGCCCATGAAGACCGCATCGTATTCTTCGAGCAGTTGCTCCATGGTGATGTCCTTGCCCACCTCGGTGTTGAGGCGGAACTGGATACCCATGCCGGTGAAGACTTCGCGGCGATTGCTCAACACGGTCTTTTCCAGCTTGAACTCGGGGATGCCGAAGGTCAGCAGACCGCCGATTTCCGGGTTCTTGTCGAACACCACCGGGGTCACGCCACCGCGCACCAGCACGTCGGCACAACCCAGGCCCGCCGGGCCCGCACCGATGATCGCGACGCGCTTGCCGGTCGGCTTGACCTTGGACATGTCCGGACGCCAGCCCATGGCGAACGCGGTGTCGGTGATGTACTTCTCCACCGAACCGATGGTGACCGCGCCGAAACCGTCGTTAAGGGTGCAGGCACCCTCGCACAGACGATCCTGCGGGCACACCCGGCCGCAGACTTCCGGCAGGGTGTTGGTCTGGTGCGACAGCTCGGCGGCCTGGAGGATGTTGCCCTCGGCCACCAGTTTCAGCCAGTTGGGAATGAAGTTGTGCACCGGGCACTTCCATTCGCAATACGGGTTACCGCAACCCAGGCAGCGGTGGGCCTGGTCGGCCGACTGCTGGGGTTTGAACGGTTCGTAGATTTCCACGAACTCTTTCTTGCGTTGACGCAACAGTTTCTTCTTCGGATCCTTGCGCCCGACCTCGATGAACTGGAAGTCATTATTCAGACGTTCAGCCATTGTTAAAACCTCATCAAACTCTTCAGGCGCATATCACTGCGGGTTGGCACGGGTGCTGGAAAGCAACGATTTCAGGGAGGCAGCCTTGGGCTTGACCAACCAGAAACGGCGCACGTAATCGTCGAGGTTTTCGGCGAGCTCACGACCCCACTCGCTGTCGGTTTCCTCGACGTACTCGTTCAGCACGCGCTGCAAGTGGCTGCGGTAGGCTTCCATCGCCTCGCCGCTGATCCGCTGGATTTCCACCAGTTCGTGGTTGACCCGGTCAACGAAGGTGTTGTCCTGGTCGAGCACGTAGGCGAAACCACCGGTCATGCCAGAGCCGAAGTTGTAACCGGTCTTGCCCAGAACACAGACGAAACCACCGGTCATGTACTCGCAGCAGTGATCGCCAGTGCCTTCCACGACGGTGTGGGCACCGGAGTTACGCACGGCGAAACGCTCACCCGCGGTGCCGGCGGCGAACAGCTTGCCGCCCGTGGCGCCGTACAGGCAGGTGTTGCCGATGATGGCACTGTCCTGAGTCTTGTAGACGCTGCCCTTCGGCGGAACGATGACCAGCTTGCCACCGGTCATGCCCTTGCCGACGTAGTCGTTGGCATCGCCTTCCAGGTACATGTTCAGACCACCGGCGTTCCACACGCCGAAGCTCTGACCGGCAGTCCCTTTGAAACGGAACGTGATCGGCGCATTCGCCATGCCCTGGTTGCCGTGCTTGCGGGCGATTTCGCCGGAGATCCGCGCGCCGATGGAACGGTCGCAGTTGCAGATATCCAGGGCGAATTCGGCGCCGCTCAGGTCGTTGATCGCCGAGGTGGCCATGTCGACCATTTTCTCGGCCAGCAGGCCCTTGTCGAACGGCGGGTTACGGTCCACGCCGCAGAACTGTGGCTTGTCCGCCGGCACGTGATCGCTGCCCAGCAACGGGGTCAGGTCCAGGTGATGCTGCTTGGCGGTCTGCCCTTCGATGATTTCCAGCAGATCGGTACGGCCGATCAGCTCTTCGAGGGAGCGCACACCCAGCTTGGCCAGCCACTCGCGGGTTTCTTCGGCGACGTAGGTGAAGAAGTTCACCACCATGTCGACGGTGCCGATGTAGTGATCCTTGCGCAGCTTCTCGTTCTGGGTCGCAACGCCGGTAGCGCAGTTGTTCAAGTGGCAGATGCGCAGGTATTTGCAGCCCAGGGCGATCATCGGCGCGGTGCCGAAGCCGAAGCTTTCAGCGCCGAGGATGGCAGCCTTGATCACGTCGAGGCCGGTTTTCAGGCCGCCGTCGGTTTGTACCCGGACTTTGCCGCGCAGATCGTTGCCACGCAGGGTCTGGTGGGTTTCGGCCAAGCCGAGTTCCCACGGGGCGCCCGCGTATTTGATCGAAGTCAGCGGCGACGCACCGGTCCCGCCGTCGTAGCCGGAGATGGTGATCAAGTCCGCGTAGGCCTTGGCCACACCGGCAGCGATGGTGCCGACGCCCGCTTCTGCTACCAGCTTCACCGAGACCAGCGCTTTCGGGTTGACTTGTTTCAGGTCGAAAATCAGCTGCGACAAGTCTTCGATCGAGTAGATGTCGTGGTGCGGCGGCGGCGAAATCAGGGTCACGCCCGGCACTGCATAACGCAGCTTGGCGATCAGACCGTTGACCTTGCCGCCTGGCAGTTGACCGCCCTCGCCCGGCTTGGCGCCCTGGGCGACCTTGATCTGCAGCACTTCGGCATTGACCAGGTATTCCGGGGTCACGCCAAAACGGCCAGTGGCAACCTGCTTGATTTTCGAGCTCTTGATGGTGCCGTAGCGCGCCGGGTCTTCGCCGCCTTCGCCGGAGTTGGAACGCGCACCGAGGCGGTTCATGGCTTCGGCCAGGGCTTCGTGAGCTTCCGGCGACAGGGCGCCCAGGGAGATACCGGCGGAGTCAAAGCGCTTGAGCACCGATTCCAGCGGTTCGATCTCGCTGATGTCCAGCGGCGTGTCGAGGGTTTTGACTTTCAGCAGGTCGCGGATCATCGACACCGGGCGGTTGTCCACCAGCGACGTGTATTCCTTGAACTTGCTGTAGTCACCCTGCTGCACAGCGGCTTGCAGGGTGTTGACCACGTCCGGGTTGTACGCGTGATATTCGCCACCGTGGACGAACTTCAGCAGACCGCCTTGCTGGATCGGCTTGCGTGGGCTCCAGGCTTCGGTGGCCAGGGCTTTCTGCTCGGCTTCGATGTCGACGAAACGCGCACCCTTGATGCGGCTTGGCACGCCACGGAAGCTCAGGTTGCAGACTTCCTCGGACAGACCGATGGCTTCGAACAACTGCGCGCCACGGTAGGACGTGATGGTCGAGATACCCATCTTCGAGAGGATCTTGAGCAAGCCCTTGGTGATGCCTTTACGGTAGTTCTTGAACACCTCGTAGAGGTCGCCCAGTACTTCACCGGTACGGATCAGGTCACCCAGCACTTCGTAAGCCAGGAACGGATAAACGGCAGAGGCACCGAAACCGATCAACACGGCGAAGTGATGCGGGTCACGCGCTGTCGCGGTTTCCACCAGGATGTTGGAGTCGCAACGCAGGCCTTTTTCGGTCAGGCGATGGTGCACCGCGCCGGTGGCCAGGGAAGCGTGGATCGGCAGTTTGCCCGGGGCGATGTGACGGTCACTCAGTACGACCTGGGTACGACCGGCGCGCACAGCTTCTTCAGCCTGATCGGCAACGTTGCGGATCGCCGCTTCGAGGCCGACGCTTTCGTCGTAGTTCAGATCGATGATCGCGCGCTCGAAGCCCGGACGATCGAGGTTCATCAGCGAGCGCCACTTGGCCGGGGAAATGACCGGCGAGCTGAGGATCACGCGCGAGGCGTGTTCCGGCGACTCCTGGAAAATGTTGCGCTCGGCACCGAGGCAGATTTCCAGCGACATGACGATGGCTTCACGCAACGGGTCGATCGGCGGGTTGGTCACCTGCGCGAACTGCTGGCGGAAATAGTCGTACGGCGTGCGCACGCGCTGGGACAGCACGGCCATCGGCGTATCGTCGCCCATGGAGCCCACGGCTTCGTAGCCTTGCTCGCCGAGCGGACGCAGCACCTGGTCGCGCTCTTCGAACGTGACCTGGTACATCTTCATGTATTGCTTGAGCTGGTCGACGTCGTAGAACGCCGAACCGTGGTCGTTGTCTTCCATGGTCGCCTGGATGCGCAGGGCGTTCTTGCGCAGCCATTGCTTGTACGGATGACGAGACTTCAGGCGGTTGTCGATGGCATCGGTGTCGAGGATCTGACCGGTTTCGGTGTCCACGGCAAAGATCTGGCCAGGGCCCACACGGCCCTTGGCGATCACGTCTTCAGGCTGGTAGTTCCAGACACCGATTTCCGAGGCCAGGGTGATGAAGCCGTTCTTGGTGGTGACCCAACGCGCCGGACGCAGACCGTTACGGTCGAGCAGGCACACCGCGTAGCGACCATCGGTCATGACCACGCCGGCCGGGCCGTCCCACGGCTCCATGTGCATCGAGTTGTATTCGTAGAACGCACGCAGATCCGGGTCCATGGTCTCGACGTTCTGCCACGCAGGCGGAATGATCATCCGCACGCCACGGAACAGGTCGATGCCACCGGTGACCATCAGCTCGAGCATGTTGTCCATGCTGGAGGAGTCGGAACCGACGCGGTTGACCAGCGGGCCGAGCTCTTCCAGGTCCATCAAATCGTTGGTGAACTTGGTGCGACGGGCCACGGCCCAGTTGCGGTTGCCGGTGATGGTGTTGATCTCGCCGTTGTGCGCCAGGAAGCGGAACGGTTGAGCCAGCGGCCATTTCGGCAGGGTGTTGGTGGAGAAGCGCTGGTGGAACACGCAAATCGAGGTTTGCAGGCGCTCATCGCTCAGGTCTGGATAGAAGGCGGTCAAGTCCGCCGGCATCATCAGGCCTTTATAAATGATGGTCTTGTGGGAAAAGCTGCAGACGTAGTGATCGACGTCGGCGGCGTTGGCCACGGACGAGCGACGACGGGAAGTGAACAGCTTGACGGCCATGTCCTGGTCGCTCAGGCCTTCACCGCCGATGTACACCTGCTCGATCTGCGGCAGGCGCTCAAGGGCCAGGCGGCCGAGGACGCTGGTATCAATCGGCACTTTGCGCCAGCCGACCAACTGCAGGCCGGCGGCCAGGATCTCGCGGTTCATGTTCTCGCGAGCGGCTTCGGCTTTGACCGGGTCCTGGTTGAAGAAGACCATGCCCACGGCATATTGCTTGGGCAGTTCGACGCCGAACGTTTCCTGGGCGATGGCTCGCAGGAACACGTCCGGCTTTTGAATCAGCAGACCGCAACCGTCACCGGTCTTGCCGTCGGCATTAATCCCACCGCGGTGGGTCATGCAGGTCAGGGCCTCGATGGCCGTTTGCAAAAGGGTATGACTGGGCTCGCCCTGCATATGAGCTATCAGGCCGAAACCGCAGTTATCCTTGAATTCATCTGGTTGGTACAGACCTGCTTTCATAGACACTTTCTCACCAGGCTGCCTCTTATCGAGGCAAATTTCTTTTTAATTCAACCACTTACCATCCACGCCGAACGTACGCCGGCTTTGCGGGGGCAAAAGGGAGGTCATTGTACACACCGTCACTTGGCCTCACAAATTTGACGACGAAATGTCGCAAATTCATGTCGCATTTGTGAAAGGTTTAAAGCGATCCGCTGTGCTAGTCAAAACTTTTTTAATCTTGACCGCAACGACTCAAAGACTACTGTGACGCAGACACCACAAGGCACGCGGTCTGTAGAGACGGCGCGCTTGTAGAAATTTTGAGGTGCTTGGAGAGGCGGCCTGGGTAAGGCCGCCGAATCTTCAGCGAGTTGTTGCCAGTTCCTGTTGGACGCTGGCGACAGTGCGAGGCCAAGGTTTACCAGCCTGAACCTTCGCTGGCAAGGCCTTGATGGCGGAAACGGCTGCATCACGATTGGCGAAACTGCCGTAGGTGATCACATAGAGTGGCTTGCCGTTGAGGACTTTCTTGAAGTAGCGGTACTCGCCGCCCTGCTCCTTGACGAAGTTTTGCGCGGCCGCTTCAGAGCTGGTGCCGAGGATCTGTACCACGTAGTTGCCCGGAGCCTGACCTGCGTACCAGGTGCCGCCCGCGGCCTTGGCCACGGCGGCTGGTTTCTCGACTGGCTTCTCGACCGGCTTGGCCGCTGGTGCGGCTTTAGCCACGGGCGCGGGTGCAGGCTTGGCCGCTGGAACCGGCGCTGGCTTGGCGGTAGCGACTTGAGTCGGAGCAGGCGCCGGCTTGGCTGCGGGTGTCGGCGCAGGACCGGCAGGCACGCCCACGGGCGGCGCAGTCGTGGTCACGGTCGGCGGCGTGGCGCTGGAGCCTTCGACCGGCACGCCATCATCTCCCTCGGAAATGCCACCCGCAGCTTCAGCCAGCGGACCACGCATGACCGGTTGCGAATTACCGACCAACGGCAACGGCATCGGCTGCGTATTGCCGGCGAATTCGACAGACGGCGCACCACCATTGGCTTGCGGTTTGCCCTGGCCAAGCGGCAGTTGCGCCTGTTCGTTGGCAGGCGCACCCGTGGTCGGCGCTTTGTTGCGACCCGGCATCAACCAGGCGGCGGCCACCGCGACCACGACGACGGCGGAAATCGCCAATACGTGTTTCTTCGGCATATTGAACCCCATACTTGGACGCTTGACCGCTGTGCGGCTGGCAATCATGGCTTCGATCATGGCATCGCGGGCGACCTGATTGATGTTGCCAGGCCAACCGTCGGAGCTTTCATGAATATCAGAGATCTGATCCGCGGTAAAAAGTTCGATACCCCGGCCAGCGCCTTCGAGACGCTGGTCCAGGTATTCGCGAGTTTCCTCTACGGTATAAGGCTGCAGCTCGATGACGTGGAAACGCTCTTCCTCCAGGCTCAACTGCTCCAGCTGAGCGATCAGCGAGGACTCACCGAACAGGAACACATGCGGACGGCCTTCCGGCGCACCGGCGGCCAGGGCCATCAAGGCTTCGAGCGCGGACTCGTCGAGTTGCTCGGCGTCATCCACCAGCAGATAGACTTCCTGACCGGTAAGCGCCAGTTGCACCACCTGCGCCAGAATCGCGCCGATCTCGGCCTGGGCAACGTCCAGCGCCTGGGCAACCTGCCGCAGGATGCCAGCCGAATCGCCGGCGCCACGGGCGGAAACCACCACGCTCTGCACGGATTGTTTGTTGGTGCTGGCCACCAGGGCCTGGCGCAACAGCGTCTTGCCGCTGCCTTGGGGCCCTGTAACGACCAACAGCAACTGGCTGTAACGCGCCAGGTGGTGCAGCTGTCCCAGCACCGGTTTGCGCTGGGCCGGGAAAAACTTGAAGCCAGGCACCCGTGGAGCAAAAGGGTCATGACTCAACTGGTAATGGCCGAGGAAAGCCTCGTCCGCATGCAAACTAGTCATCGCGATCTTATTAACCTTTAAGCTGAGCCAGGGCGCGGTAATCCGCTCCCAGCGTGGCCTGTAAAACCTCTTTCGGATAATCGTCGGTCACCACTGCCTCACCCATTTGGCGCAGCAGCACCAGGCGCAAACGACCGTCGATCACTTTTTTATCAATTGCCATATGTTCGAGAAAATCGGCTTCCGTCATCTCCTCGGGCGGAATGACCGGCAGTCCGGCGCGCTGGAACAGACGAATGCCGCGATCACGGTCCTGTTCGCTGATCCAGCCCAGGCGGGCGGACATTTCCAGCGCCATTACGGTGCCAGCAGCGACGGCCTCACCATGAAGCCAGACACCATACCCCATGTGGGTTTCGATGGCGTGACCGAAGGTGTGGCCCAGGTTCAAGGTGGCACGAACACCGGTTTCCTTTTCGTCGGCGCCGACCACCGCTGCCTTGGCCGCGCAGGAGCGTTCGATGGCGTAGGTCAGGGCTTGCTGATCCAGATTACGCAGGCGATCGACGTTGTCTTCGAGCCAGGTCAGGAACGGCTCATCGCAGATCAGCCCGTATTTGATGACCTCAGCCAGACCGGCGGACAGTTCGCGGGCCGGCAGGGTATTGAGGGAGGCCGTGTCGATCAGCACCACATTCGGCTGATAGAAGGCACCCACCATGTTCTTACCCAGCGGGTGGTTGATCCCGGTCTTGCCGCCCACCGAGGAGTCAACTTGCGACAGCAGTGTGGTCGGAACCTGAATGAAATCGACGCCGCGCTGATAGCAGGCGGCAGCAAAACCGGCCATGTCACCGATCACACCGCCACCCAGGGCGATCACCGTGGTACGGCGGTCGTGCCGTGCGGTCAGCAGGCCATCGAAGATCAGTTGCAGGGTTTCCCAGGTCTTGAAGGCTTCGCCGTCGGGCAACACGACGGAAATCACCGAGAACTGCGCGAGGCTGCGAGTCAGACGTTCAAGATAGAGCGGCGCGACCGTTTCATTGGAGATGATTGCCACTTGCCGTCCGCGAATATGCGGGGCCAGCAGCTCAGGCTGATCCAACAAACCTTCGCCAATATGAATCGGGTAGCTGCGCTCGCCTAGATCGACCTTGAGTGTCTGCATGTGTCCCCACAGTGAAGATGGAATCAGGCGTTCCGCCTTGAGTTAACGAATGTCCACGGCCTTTGCTGTTATTGACGCCGCTGGGTCGCCGTTCGCCACAACCTTGAGCGGTTGCGGCAGGACGCCGAGGATAGCGCATTTCGCGCCGCGCATTAACGGGGAGGCAGCTGCTGCAAGCGTTCCAGGATATCGAGCACGACCATGCGGGGCGGCCGCTCATCGGTTTCCACCACCAGATCAGCGATTTCCCGATACAGCGGATCGCGGATCGCCAGCAGATCCCGAAGGGTCTTGGCCGGATCGGCGGTGCGCAACAAGGGCCGATTGCGGTCGCGGGACGTACGGCCGACCTGCTGCTCGACAGAGGCATGCAGATAAACCACCCGCCCACCGGCGTGCAGGGCTCGACGATTGGCTTCGCGCATCACTGCACCGCCGCCGGTCGCCAGCACCACGCCATCGTAATCGCACAGCTCGGCAATCATTGCCTCCTCGCGGTCACGAAAGCCCGGTTCGCCTTCTTTATCGAAGATCCATGGGATATTGGCGCCCGTGCGTAATTCAATTTCCTTATCGGAATCTTTGAATGGCAAGCGCAGCTCTTTGGCCAGCAACCGGCCGATGGTGCTTTTTCCAGCGCCCATCGGTCCTACAAGAATCAAATTTCGCACAGAATCAACGACTCACAGCAATCGCCTGGTTATTCATGATACGCGGAGTGAGAAACACCAACAGCTCGGATTTTTTCTCCGAAACCACGTCACGCCGGAAAAGGCGGCCAAGATACGGCACATCGCCAAGAAATGGCACCTTATCTACAACCTTGCTTTGAGTATTTGAGAAAACACCGCCAATGACGATGGTCTCACCATCGTTGACCAGGACCTTGGCATTGACCTCGTTTTTCTTGATGGGCGGCACATCCTGGACCTTGTTCAGGTAGTCCGGTTCGTCCTTGGTGACCTTGACCTCCATGATGATCCGGTTGTCCGGAGTGATCTGTGGCGTCACTTCCAGCGACAGCGATGCTTCCTTGAAGGACACCGAAGTCGCGCCGCTGGAACTGGCTTCCTGATAGGGAATTTCGGTGCCCTTGAGGATTTTGGCGGTTTCCTTGTCGGACGTGACAACCTTGGGTTGCGAGACGATTTCCCCGTTTCCGGTTTTCTCCATGGCTGTCAGCTCAAGGTCCAGCAAGACGTTATCGGTGATGAACGCAATGCCGATCCCCGAGGTGTTGTTCGCCGCCCCTAAATCGACGAACGGTGAATTGGTGCTGGTGCTGCCCGGCGTGCCAATGGTCGAGGAGCCGTTGGCGCCGTTGCTGACCCCGGAGGTATTCCAGTTGCCCCTGTTCTGGACGGAACCGCCCCAGCGCACACCCAGGCTTTTGTCGTAATCGACGTTGGCTTCGACGATTCGCGCTTCGATCATGACCTGGCGCACCGGAATATCCAGTTGGGCAACGATTCGCCGCAGTTCGTCGAGTCGGTCCTGGGTCTGGTAGGCAATGATGTTGTTGGTACGCTCATCGACGGTAATAGAGCCCCGTTCGTCGACTTTCGCCTCGGCACTGGTCACCGACTGGAACAGTTTGGCGATATCCGTCGCCTTGGCGTAATTGACCTGCAACAGTTCCCGCCGTAGCGGTGCCAGATCGGCGATCTGTTTTTGCGATTCCAGCTCCTGACGTTCCCGGGCAGCAATTTCGTCGGCCGGCGCCACCAGCAGGACGTTACCGATCTTGCGCTTGTCCAGCCCCTTGGTTTTCAGCACCAGATCCAGCGCCTGATCCCAAGGTACGTTCTGCAGGCGCAGGGTAATGCCGCCCTGCACGGTGTCGCTGGCGACCAGATTGAGATTGGTGAAATCAGCGATCAGTTGCAGCACCGAGCGCACGTCGATGTCCTGAAAATTCAAAGAAAGTTTTTCGCCGCTGTAGGCATGGCGGTCGGCATCACGCTTTTGCAGGTCGTCGGCGGTCACCGGACGGACGCTGACGGTCAGTTTGTTTTCGGTCTGATAGGTCGAGTAGTCGAAGGCGCCGCCACCGGGCTCTATCGTGATGGTGGCCCGATCACCCGTAGCGCTGGCGTTGACGAACTGTACCGGCGTGGCGAAATCCTTCACATCCAGACGCACGCGCAAGGGGTCGGGCAATTGGGTCCTGGCAAACCCGACGACGATCTTGCCGTCGCGCTCCTGAATGTCCGGCGCAATCGACGGATCCGACAGATCGATCAGCACATTGCCTTCGCCCTGGGTACCCCGCTGGAAATCCACACCGCGAATAGCCTTGTTCAATGGCATTGGGGGGCGCGCCGGGGCCGGCGCTGCGAGGGTGGCAGATGTGGTCGGCGCGACTTTGCCGCCCTGCCCGACCACCACGAACAGGTTGTTGCCCTCGACGCGCGTGCTGTAGGGGGCTACCTGGGTCAAATTGATGATCAGACGCGTACGATCCTTGACCTCCACCACTGTCGCGCTTCGGGCATTGCCAGCGCCCAGGTCATGGGTTTTGTTCGCCAATTGACTGACGACACCCGGCAGATCCAGTGCGATCCGTGCCGGTGATGCCGTGGTGTAGCCCTGAGGGGCCGGTGGCGGCTCGTCGAATGCCAGCTTCAGCTCGACGCGGTCTCCCGACAGCGCCGCAACATCCAGGGCCTTGAGGCTGGCCGCTTGTGCCATCGGCGACAACAACGCTATCCATAGCGTCATTCCGAGGGCTGAGAAAGTCCTGTTCATTTTTCCAGTTCCACTATGAGTGCTCTTTCAGAGGGAGGGTCCGCGGCCGTTCCAGCCAGGCACCTTCGCCGTCGGGGACGATTTCGACCACATCCACTTGTGAGCCGCTGATGGCGACGATCCGCCCGTCATTACGCCCCAGGTAATCACCGACTTTCAGCCTGTGCACCCCGCCAGCCCCGCGCAGCAATGCAAAGGAGCCCGCTGCATTGGAGATCGTGCCGACCATTTCAAACTGCTCGACGTTGAACCCCTCAAGGTATTGCTTGATTCGGTCGGGATCGGGCTTGACGTTGCTTGAGCCGTGTTTCTGACCGGACAGGTCGATTCTGACCTGGGGTGAAAACGGGCTGCGCAGGTTGGCTGCGTTGTAAGTGAATGTCGGGTAAGACCGGATTGTGGGCGTTGGTTCAATCTTGCCCGGCGCGCGCAGGCGCATTTCGTTCAGGCAGGCATCCAGGTCGCCGAAGTCATCGCCACCGCCACAGCCGGCAAGGACGACGAGCGACACGACCATCGATAAACAACGAATCAGGCTCATTGATGCGCCCCCTGATCGTTGTAGCGATAGGTCTTGGCAAGGATGCTCATGCGCAGTTTCGGGCCGCCGTCGGGTTTGGCCGGTGCCAGGTCGAAATCATGCAGGGTAACGATGCGCGGCAACCCGGCCACACCACTGACGAACGTGGCCAGGTCGTGATAGGTACCGGTAACGGTGATCTGGATCGGCAGTTCGATGTAGAACGGCCGGGTCACCTCCGGCAGCAGCTTGATCTCTTCAAACTCCAGCCCGCTACCCAGACCTGTGCGAGTGATGTCCTCCAGCAGGCCGGGCACTTCGGTATCACTGGGCAGTTGCCGCAGCAGCACACCAAAAGAGTTTTCCATCTCTTTCAGTTGCTGGGTATAGCGCTCCAGATTCGCCGCCATATGCGCCTTGGTGGCGAACTGCTCCTTGAGGGCCGTCTCTTCTTCGCGCTTGAGGTCGAGCTGGCTCTGAACCTCACTTGTGGAAAAGCTGTAACCGAGCCCCAGGACCAGAATCATGACCAACACGCCCAGCAGAACCTTGACCGCAGGCGGCCATGAACCGATGTTGTGGGTGCCCAATTCGTGAATATCGACACTGCGCAGCTCTTCCAGCCATCCGGAAGGACTCATTGTTCATCCTCCACGGCGGCCGGTTGAGTCTGACGAACGGTCAACTGGAAGACATTGGCCTGATCCAACTGACCCGCAGTGGTCGCTTTGACTTCAGTCAGGCTCGGTGCATCGAACCAGTCCGAAGCGTTCAAGTTGCGCATCAGGTCGGAAACACGATTGTTGGATTCAGCGGCGCCAGAAATCGACAAGGTTTTGCCCACCCTTTTGACTTCGGTGAAATACACCCCGTCGGGCAGGGTCCGCGCCAGCTGATCAAAAATTCGCCCATTGATCGGCCGATTGCCTTGCAGGTCCTGGATGATGCGCATGCGCTCGAGCAATTGCTGGCGACGCGCCTTGAGATCACTGATCTGTTTGATCCGCTCGTCGACCACGACAATCTGCTGATTGATGTAATTGTTACGGGCGACTTGCCGTTCAATGGCGCCGTTGATGGCTTGATTCGCAACCAGCACCGCACCCGCCGATCCCACCAGCACGCCTGCCAGAATCAATAAAAAACGTTTTCGACGCTCCTCGCGCCGCTCTTCGCGCCAGGGCAAAAGATTGATCCGCGCCATCAGTCGAAGCTCCTGAGGGCCAGCCCACAGGCAATCATCATGGCCGGCGCGTCGCTGGCCAGGGCGGCGGCGTTGACCTTGGCGCTCAACGTCATTCCGGCAAATGGGTTGGCCACCTGGGTCGGTGTGCCCAAACGCTCCTCGATCAACCGTTCCAGCCCATAGATTGACGCGGTGCCGCCGACCAGCAGGATGTGATCGATAGCGTCGTATTGGCCGCCAGCGAAGAAAAACTGCAGTGAACGCGATACCTGTTGCACCAGCGCCTCGCGAAACGGCTGCAACACTGCACTGACGTAATCATCCGGCAAACCACCCTGCTTCTTTGCCAACCCCGCCTGTTCGAGGGTCAGGCCGTAGCGGCGCTGAATGTCCTCCGTCAGCTGCCGGCCACCGAACAATTGTTCGCGGGTGTAGATGATGCGCCCGTGGAGCAATACGCTCAGGGTGGTCATGGTCGCCCCGATGTCGACCACTGCCACCAGGCGGTCCTTGGGCAGCACCGATTGATTGGCCAGCAACCCGAATGATCGTTCGAGGGCATGAGCCTCGACGTCGACCACGCGAGCGGTGAGGCCGGCAAGACCCAGGGCTGCCTCACGGACCTCGACGTTTTCCTTGCGGCAGGCCGCGAGCAGCACATCGACCCGCTCGGGATTGCGCGCTGAAGCGCCCTGCACTTCAAAGTCGATGGCGACTTCGTCCAGCGGAAAGGGAATGTACTGATCGGCCTCGATCTTCAGCTGGTTTTCCATGTCGTCGTCGCAAAGTCCGGCGTCCATCTCGATGGTCTTGGTGATCACCGCCGAGCCAGCCACCGCCACAGCCACGTTCCTGAGGCGGGTCCTGGCCTTGATCAACACGCGAGAGAGCGCCTGGCCCACAGCATCGAGCTCGGCAATATTTTTTTCGATAACGGCGTTGGCGGGCAGCGGTTCGACCGCATAGGCCTCGACCCGATAACGGGCGCCCTGGCGGCTCAGCGCCAGAAGCTTCACCGAAGTGGAGCTGATGTCGATACCCAAAAGCGTATCGGCCTTTTTGTTGAAGAGTCCTGGCACTGGCAATTCCCTATGACTATCCGTGAGTTACGGACTCTGCTTTGTGTTTTGCGTTCCATCCGCCCGTCTTGACATCAGCGCAAATGACGCTTCTGGCGGAAAAATGCTTATAATGCCCAGCGTTTTTTTCCGCTTTTCTCAAGCGCGGGTCGTTCGCCTTTAGCCTGAACCCTGATGCCTAATTCATTCTTTGCCCTGGATATCCAAAAGCCTTGATTCGTCTGCTGAAATTTTTCGGTTGGTCCATCGTCGCGGTTTTCTGCGGACTGCTTCTGGGTCTGAGCGGGGCGTTTCTCTACCTTAGCCCCGGATTGCCGTCCGTAGAGGCGTTGCGAAGCATCCAGTTGCAGATCCCTTTGCGGGTCTACAGCAGCGACAACAAGTTGATCGCAGAATTTGGCGAAATGCGCCGTACACCGATCCGTTTCGCCGACATTCCCCCCAACTTCATTAATGCGTTACTAAGTGCTGAAGACGATAACTTCGCCAATCACTACGGCGTCGACCCCAGCAGCCTGATGCGTGCCGCGACCCAATTGGTCAAAAGCGGGCACATCCAGTCCGGCGGCAGCACCATCACCATGCAGGTGGCGAAGAACTTCTTCCTGACCAGCGAACGCAGCTTCTCGCGCAAGACCACCGAAATCCTCCTGGCCTTGCAGATCGAACGGCAACTGACCAAGGACGAGATCCTCGAGCTTTACGTCAACAAGATCTATCTGGGTAACCGCGCCTACGGCATCGAGGCGGCGGCGCAGGTCTATTACGGCAAGTCGATTCGTGACGTCAGCCTCGCGCAGATGGCGATGATCGCCGGCCTGCCCAAAGCCCCGTCGCGCTTCAACCCGCTGGCCAACCCGGCCCGCAGCAAAGAGCGTCGCGACTGGATCCTGGGGCGCATGTACAAGCTCGGCAAAATCAGCGAGGCCGACTACACCACCGCGATCAACGAACCGCTGAACGCCAGCTATCACGTCCCGACACCGGAAGTGAATGCGCCGTACATTGCCGAGATGGCCCGTGCCGAAATGGTCGGCCGCTATGGCAGCGACGCCTACACCGAAGGTTTCCGCGTGACGACCACGGTGCCGAGCAATCTGCAGGAAATGGCCAACACCGCCGTCCACGAAGGCCTGATGACCTATGACCAGCGCCACGGCTATCGCGGCCCTGAGTCGCGCCTGCCGGGCAAGACCCGCGACGCCTGGGCGACCGAGCTGACCAAGCAGCGCACCATCAGCAGCCTTGAACCGGCCATCGTCACTCAGGTCGAGAAGAACGGCCTGCAGGTGCTGACCCGCAATGGCGACGAGCACGTCAGCTGGGACAGCATGAAATGGGCGCGTCCGTTCCTGAACACCAACAGCATGGGCGCTAATCCGAAGCAGCCGTCCGACGTGGCCCAGGTCGGGGACCTGATTCGCGTGCAACGTCAGGCGGACAATTCGTTGAAGTTCAGCCAGATCCCGCAGGCCCAGGGCGCGCTGGTTTCACTTGATCCGCAAAACGGCGCGATCCGCGCGCTGGTCGGTGGCTTCGCCTTCGAGCAGAGCAACTACAACCGAGCCTTGCAGGCCAAACGCCAGCCGGGCTCGAGCTTCAAGCCTTTCGTCTACGCCGCTGCGCTGGATAACGGCTATACCGCCGCCAGCCTGGTGAACGACGCACCGATCGTGTTCGTCGATGAGTACCTGGACAAGGTCTGGCGTCCGAAAAACGACACCAACACTTTCCTCGGCCCGATCCGCTTGCGCGAAGCGCTGTACAAGTCGCGTAACCTGGTGTCGATCCGCCTGCTGCAGGCGATGGGCGTTGGCAAAACCATCGACTACATCACCCGCTTTGGCTTCAACAAGCAGGATCTGCCGCCCAACCTGTCCCTGGCCCTGGGCACCGCGACCCTGACGCCAATGGAGATCGCCACCGGCTGGAGCACCTTCGCCAACGGCGGCTACAAGATCACCCCTTACATCATCGACAAGATCGAAAGCCGCAACGGCGACACGCTGTTCGTCGCCAACCCGGCAAGCGTGCCGAAAGGCGGCGCCGCCAACGACGGCATCGCCGCACCGTCCGCCCAGGCCTTCACGGTCAACGCCATGCCGGGTGAAGCGCCAACTACCCAACCGGCGCCACAGGCACCGGCCGTGGCTGAGCGCATCGTCGATGGCCGTACCACTTACATCCTCAACAGCATGCTTGAAGATGTGATCAAACTCGGCACCGGCCGCCGTGCACTGGCCTTGGGTCGCCCTGACATCGCCGGCAAGACCGGGACCACCAACGAGTCCAAGGACGCCTGGTTCTCCGGTTACAACGCCGATTACGTGACCACCGTCTGGACCGGCTTCGATCAGCCGGAAAGCCTGGGGCGCAAGGAGTTCGGCGGCACCGTCGCGCTGCCGATCTGGATGAACTACATGGGCGCCGCGCTCAAAGGCCTGCCGCCACATACACAACCGGAGCCGGAAGGCATCCTGAGCCTGCGCGTCGACCCGGTCAGTGGCCGTGCGGCAAGCCCAGGCACGCCTGGAGCCTACTTCGAACTGTTCAAGGCCGAAGACACGCCACCGTCGGCAAGCGAACTGGGCAACGGCAATGCGCCAGGCAGCCCGCTGCCAGCGGATGAAGCGGCGCCGATCGATTTGTTCTAGAGAAGCAGCCTGTAGGAGCGAGCCTGCTCGCGATGGTCGTCAACGATGACGCGGGCAGTCTGAATACCCGCGCTGTCTGGCTATTTTTCGCGAGCAGGCTCGCTCCTACAGGGTTTGGCAGCGCACACAACTGTGCCATCGACCCTCCAGACAACAAAAAAGCCCCGACTCTCACGAGCCGGGGCTTTCTTTTGAAGCGCTACAACGACTTAGCCGTTGAACACGTCATCCACGCTTTTGAGCGGGTAGTTCTTCGGATACGGCAGGGTCGCCACACCGGTCTCGATTGCGGCCTTGGCCACAGCGTCGGAGATCAGGGTGATCAGGCGCTTGTCCATTGGCTTCGGAATGATGTACTCACGACCGAATTCCAGCGGCGCACCACCGTAGGCATCACACACGTCCTGAGGCACTGGCAGCTTGGCCAGTTCACGCAGGGCGTTGGCCGCAGCCACTTTCATTTCTTCGTTGATGCGCTTGGCGCGAACGTCCAGGGCACCACGGAAGATGAACGGGAAGCCCAGTACGTTGTTGACCTGGTTCGGGTAGTCGGAACGACCGGTGGCCATGATCACGTCGTTACGGGTCGCGTGTGCCAGTTCCGGGGAGATTTCCGGATCAGGGTTCGAGCAAGCGAACACGATCGGGTTGGCCGCCATGGATTTCAGGCCTTCAGCGCTCAGCAGGTTCGGACCGGACAAGCCGACGAACACGTCTGCACCTTCCAGAGCGTCTGCCAGGGTACGTTTGTCTGTCGCGTGGGCGAAGACAGCCTTGTACTGGTTCAGGTCGTCACGGCCGGAGTGGATCACACCGGTACGGTCAACCATGAAGATGTTTTCGATGTTCGCGCCCATGCTGACCAGCAGCTTCATGCAGGAGATCGCGGCAGCGCCGGCACCCAGGCAAACGATCTTGGCTTCCGGCAGGGTTTTACCGGCGATTTCCAGGGCGTTGATCATGCCAGCGGCGGTCACGATAGCGGTACCGTGCTGGTCATCGTGGAATACCGGGATGTCGCACTGCTCGATCAGAGCACGTTCGATCTCAAAGCACTCAGGCGCCTTGATGTCTTCCAGGTTGATGCCACCGAAGGTGATGGAGATGCGCTTGACGGTATCGATGAAGGCTTGCGGGCTTTCGGAGTCGACTTCGATGTCGAAAACGTCGATGCCGGCAAAGCGCTTGAACAGCACGCCCTTGCCTTCCATGACTGGCTTGGAGGCCAATGGGCCGAGGTTACCCAGACCCAGAATCGCGGTGCCATCGGAAATGACTGCAACCAGGTTGCCTTTGCCGGTGTATTTGTAGGCCAGTTCAGGGTCGCGAGCGATTTCGCGTACTGGTTCGGCTACGCCGGGGCTGTAGGCCAGCGACAGGTCGCGGGCGGTAGCGGTGGCCTTGGTGAGCTCGACGCTCAGCTTCCCTGGACGAGGATTGGCATGATATTCGAGAGCGGCAGTTTTCAAATCAGACATGGGGGCATTCCGCTTTTACTGTTGGACAGACTGGTCAGCGAGGATACGCGCCTCGCAAAATCCCCACAAGACTGACCAGTCACCCCTGTCAAGCGCCCTGACCTACGACTTTGGGCCAAGAGCCGCGGAACACAAGGGATAGACTGCTCACAATCGACAGAAAAAATGTCTACAATTTTTTATCAGTGCGCGACCTGAAGCATCGCTGGATCGGTCAGCGGCAACATCCAGCGCGCCTGCCCCTCCTTGAGACCGCCCTTGCGCGAACGATCCAGCACCCAGCCGCGAGCCTCGACTTGCTTGCCTTTGAGGCCATCAAGCGCGGCAGCGGAGAATCTGTCCAGCACATTGGGTGCAACGCGCAATACAACCGAATCCTGTAACTCGATCCAAACCCCGCCGCGATTGCGCTGAACCTTGCTCACACGACCGCTGAGCACGGCAAACCCGGAGTCACTGATCTGATCCGCTTTCAGTACAGGTGACTGGCGCCACACACCAAGACCGGCCTGTCGGGCGCTGCGTTCTGCCGCTTGCTGACAGTCGACCAAATCGACATTGGGTGCGACTGCCACTTGAAAGCCGAGCCCTTCGGCGAGCATCTGCGCTTCGAGGTTGGCACCCTCGGCACCGTAGACATGGGCCAGGGTACGGCCGTAGTGATCCTTGCCTTCCTTGCCAGGAAGCAATCCGACCCGTCCGCCGCTCGCGGCCACCAAGGCTTCGAGACGCTTTCGCGCCGCCACGGCAAATGGTTCGTCGGACCGGCCTTTCTTGCCCAGCTCCGGCGTATTCAAGCCGATCATGCGCACACTGCGACCATCCGCGAGGCGCAGCGTGTCACCGTCCACTACCCGCTGCACCGCGACCGATGCCAGACCACTCGGTGCCGGGCAGAACGCCTGGGCGCCGGAGAGCCAAATCGCGGACACAAAAAAGGCGCCCGCAAGGGACGCCTTTTTCATCAGCATGGAAAAACCGAAACGGCCTCCCAAGTTGATCGGCCTTAGGCCTTTTTCGCGCCGAAAGCACCGAAACGGTCTGCGAAACGCTGAACGCGGCCGCCAGTGTCCAGAGTCTTTTGCTTACCGGTGTAGAACGGGTGGCATTCGTTGCAAACGTCGATCGCCAGGGCTTTGCCGTAGGTCGAACGGGTTTCGAACTTGTTGCCGCAGCTGCAGGTAACAGCAACTGCTGGGTATTCTGGATGGATATCAGCTTTCATGATGTCTTCCTCGGGCTAGCGTGCCGCCACCCAACACTATTGTTGAATACCGCACGTAATTAGGCCGCGGATTCTACCAGACAATGCCAATCACGCAAGCTGTCCCTGAGACCGACCGTCTGCTAGGCTCCCGAGCCAATACGCGATCCCCGGTGGGAGCGAGTCTGCTCGCGATAGCGGTGTACCAGTCGCGATGAATGCTGACTGACACGCCGTCATCGCGAGCAGGCTCGCTCCCACACGTTATGCGCCTAGCCCTTTTGTTGCCTGTCTATCGAGACTCCCCGCGTGCCCGACGCCATCCTGCGCCTCGCTTTGCCCTCGCCGCTGCGCCGCCTGTTCGACTACCGAGCTCCGGCCGGGGTCCTGCGCGCCCAGTTGCATCCCGGTATGCGCCTGCGAGTGCCGTTCGGCCGGCGGGAGATGATCGGGATTCTGGTGGAGGTCACCGACACCAGCGAAGTCCCGGCGGAAAAACTCAAGCCCGCACTGGCATTGCTCGATGCCACGCCGCCACTGCCACCCGCCCTGTTCAAGCTATGCCTGTGGACTTCCCAGTATTACCAACACAGTCTCGGCGACACCTTGAGCTGGGCGCTGCCGGTGCTACTGCGCCAAGGCGAACTGGCCGAGGCACGCCAGGAGCGTTTCTGGTCCGCCGCCCCCGGCGCCAGCCTCGATGACCCGCGCATCGCCCGCGCCCCGCGCCAACGTGAAGCGCTGGCGACGCTGGCCCAGCACCCCCACGGCGTCGCTCATCCGCTGCTGAGCAAACTGATGCTGAGCAAAGACAGCCTCGATCTGTTGCTGGCCAAGGACCTGGTGCAGGTCGAAATCCGCAAACATGCCCCTGGCGCACGCCACGAACACTGGCTGGCGCAGCCTGAACTGCCGCTCAATCCGGAGCAGCGCGCCGCTTATGAAGCGATTCGCGCCGGATTCGACAGTTATCACGCGTTCCTGCTGGCCGGCGTCACCGGCAGTGGCAAGACCGAAGTCTATTTGCAACTGATCCGCGAAACCCTGGAGGCCGGTAAACAAGCGCTGGTGCTGATCCCGGAAATCAACCTCGGCCCGCAGACCCTGGCGCGCTTCGAACAGCGCTTCAATGCGCGCATCGCCCTGATCCACTCGGCAGTCAACGATCGTGAACGCCTCGATGCCTGGCTCGCCGCCCGCGACGGCGAAGCCGATATCATTATTGGCACCCGCTCGGCACTGTTCACGCCGATGAAGAATCCCGGCCTGATCATCATCGATGAAGAACACGACGGCTCTTATAAACAGCAGGAAGGCCTGCGCTACCACGCCCGCGACCTGGCCCTGGTGCGCGCCCGCCAGGAAAACATCCCGATCGTGCTCGGCTCCGCTACACCCTCGCTGGAAAGCCTGCACAACGCCTACACCGGACGCTACGGCCTCCTGCGCCTGAACGAGCGCGCCGGTGGCGCCAAGCAGCCACGCTTCCTGCGCCTTGACGTAAAAAGTCGCCCACTGGACAGCGGCATTTCCGGGCCGATGCAACAAGCCATCGGTCAGACGCTGGCTGCTGGCCAGCAAGTATTGGTGTTCCTCAATCGCCGCGGCTTCGCACCGACCCTGCTCTGTCACGATTGCGGCTGGATGTCCGAATGCCAGCGCTGCGATGCGCGGATGACCGTGCACCAGCGCCACGGCGAGTTGCGCTGCCACCATTGCGGCTACGTCGAGCGAGTGCCGCGCCAGTGCCCGAAATGCAACAAGGTCGATTTGCGTCCGGTGGGGGCAGGTACCGAACGGGCCGAAGAGCGACTGGGCATTTTGTTCCCCGACTACCCGGTTTTGCGGGTCGACCGCGACAGCACTTCGCGCAAAGACGCCATGAATCAGTTGTTCGCGACCATCCAGAAAGGCCAGCCCTGCATCCTGGTGGGCACGCAAATGCTTGCCAAAGGGCATCACTTTCCACGAGTGACCCTGGTGTCGATTCTCGACGCCGACGGCGGGCTTTTTTCCGGTGACTTCCGTGCCAGCGAGCGCATGGCACAGCTGATTGTCCAGGTTGCCGGGCGTGCCGGGCGTGCCGAAGAGCCGGGCAAGGTGATCATCCAGACGCATTTGGCCGATCACCCGCTGCTGGTGCAATTGACCGAGCAAGGTTATTTCGCCTTTGCCGAGCAAGCCTTGAGTGAACGCCGCGCGGCAGGCCTGCCGCCTTTTGCGCACCTGGCACTGCTGCGAGCCGAAGCGCACAAGCCGGGACAGGCCGAAGGATTTCTCGACGAGGCGTGCAACGAGGCCGAACGCCTGCTGGCCGAACAGGGTTTGACCGGCATCGAATTACTGGGGCCGGTACCGGCACCGATGGAACGCCGCGCCGGACGCTATCGAGCACAGCTATTGTTACAGGCCACCGCGCGGGCGCCGCTGCATCGCTTGCTGGCCAGTTGGTTGTTAGTGCTGGAGCAGATGCCGAGCGGGCGGGCGGTGCGCTGGTCGCTGGATGTGGACCCGGTCGATTTGTATTGATTTGGGTACCGCCATCGCGAGCGAGCTTGCTCGCGATGGGGCCTTAATTGTCACCACACATCCACATCCTGCCTGCTAAGGTTGGCAAGCCCGTCTTCGCCACGGATAATGCCCAGTTTTTCCACCAGCGCACGATGCGCCGCCGCGCCAGCGGTCGAAAGAGAAGACCATGAAAGACACCATTCGCCAGCTGATCCAACAAGCCATCACCCAACTCGTCAACGAAGGTGTGTTGCCTGAAGGCCTGACGCCGGCGATCCAGGTGGAAAACTCTCGCGATAAGAAGAACGGCGACTTCGCCAGCAACATCGCCATGATGCTGGCCAAGCCTGCCGGCATGAAGCCGCGTGATCTGGCCGAGAAAATCATCGCCGCGCTGCCGGCTGACGAAAATGTCGCCAAGGCCGAAATCGCCGGCCCCGGCTTCCTCAACTTCTTCCAGAACACCGATGCCCTGGCGACCCGCCTGGACGCCGCCCTGGCCGACAAGCACATCGGCGTTCGCAAGGCCGGCCCGGTGCAACGCACGGTGGTTGACCTGTCGGCCCCGAACCTGGCCAAGGAAATGCACGTGGGCCACCTGCGCTCGACCATCATCGGCGACGGCGTGGCACGGGTGCTCGAGTTCCTCGGCGACGAAGTGATCCGTCAGAACCACGTTGGCGACTGGGGCACCCAGTTCGGCATGTTGATGGCTTATCTGCAGGAAAACCCGATCACCAGCGACGAACTGTCGGACCTGGAAAACTTCTACCGCGCCGCCAAGCAGCGCTTCGACGAATCCGAAGAGTTCGCCGATCGCGCCCGTGGCCTGGTGGTCAAGTTGCAGGCCGGTGACCCGGACTGCCTGGCGCTGTGGACCAAGTTCAAGGACATCTCGCTGTCCCACTGCCAGAAGATCTACGAACTGTTGAACGTCAAGCTGACCATGGCTGACGTGATGGGCGAAAGCGCCTACAACGACGACTTGATCAACGTGGTCAACGACCTCAAGGCCGCCGGCATGCTGGTCGAGAGCAATGGCGCCCAGTGCGTGTTCCTCGATGAATTCAAGAACGCCGACGGCGATCCGCTGCCGGTGATCATCGTCAAGGCCGATGGTGGCTACCTCTACGCCACCACCGACCTGGCCGCCGTGCGCTACCGCAGCGGCAAGCTCAAGGCCGACCGCGCGTTGTACTTCGTCGACCAGCGTCAGGCCCTGCACTTCCAGCAAGTGTTCGCCGTGGCGCGCAAGGCCGGCTTCGTGACCCACCCGATGGACATGGAGCACATGGGCTTCGGCACCATGAACGGCGCTGATGGCCGTCCGTTCAAGACCCGCGACGGCGGCACCGTGAAGCTGATCGATCTGCTGACCGAAGCCCAGGAACGCGCCTACACCCTGGTCAAGGACAAGAACCCGGAACTGGCCGAAGACGAGCTGCGCAACATCGCCAGGGTCGTGGGCATTGGCGCGGTGAAATACGCCGACCTGTCCAAGCACCGCACCAGCGACTACAGCTTCAACTTCGACCTGATGCTCAACTTCGAAGGCAACACCGCGCCGTACCTGCTGTACGCCTATACCCGTGTGGCCGGCGTGTTCCGCAAGCTCGGCAAGGATTTCAGCGAAGTCGACGGCCAGATCGTCCTCGAAGCGCCCCACGAACACGAACTGGCGGCAAAACTCGCGCAATTCGGCGAAGTGCTGAATAACGTGGCTGAAAAAGGCACGCCGCACATTCTCTGCACTTATCTGTATGACGTCGCCGGCCTGTTCTCCAGCTTCTACGAGAACTGCCCGATCCTCGCCGCCGATACCCCGGCGCAAATGCAGAGCCGCCTTCGCCTCGCCGCGCTGACCGGACGCACCCTCAAGCAAGGCCTGGAACTCTTGGGCCTGGAAACTCTGGAGCGTATGTAAGTTGGCTGCCAAGAAAAAACCTGCACCCAAGCGTGGCGCCAGCCGTTACCAAGCTCCAGCGAAGCAGCCGATTCCGGGTTGGTTGTGGATGGCCATCGGCCTGACGGTCGGCGCATTCATCGTATTCCTGATGAAGCTGGAGCCGGGCAAGGGCAGCGATACGGTCAAACGCGAGAAGGTGGAGCAACAACAGCAGAAAGCCACCAAGATCGCCGAGGCCAACAAGACCCCGCCGAGCCCGACGCAACCGGTGAAGCCGAAGTACGACTTCTACACCTTGCTGCCGGAATCGGAAGTCATCGTGCCGCCGGATGCCGTGCCGGAAAAAACCCTGCCGACGCCGCAAGTGCCGGCCGTTCCGACGACGCCGGTTACACCGGCGGAAGCGGCGAAGATCGACACCGCCCGCGCTCAGGCGGCGCTGTCCGGTATCACGCCGCCACCCGCGCCACCCGTCACCAAAGCCGCGCCGGTGACGAAGTTCTTCCTCCAGGCGGGTTCGTTCCGCAAGCAAACTGACGCCGACAAGGTTCGTGCGCAGATCATCCTGCTCGGCCAGGCGGTGGCGGTCGAATCCGGCACAGTGAAAGACGAGACCTGGTATCGGGTTCTGGTCGGACCGTTCAGCAACCGCGAACAACTGACCACCGCCCAGAAACAACTGGCCGGCGCCGGCTTCAGCAACCTGTTGTTACAACAGCGCCAGAGTCGATAACGCCCCTTGCGGCGAGGGAGCTTGCTCCCGCTGGAGTGCGGAGCACTCCCAAAACCAGCGTTTGCGGTCCATGAGGCAGACCGCAGGAACCGGGTTTGTGGCTGCTTCGCAGCCAAGCGGGAGCAAGCTCCCTCGCCACAACGGTGACAGCGGCACTCCATCACCATCGCAATGCACCACTCGTCCCCTCTCCCGTCCTACAGTTGAAATCCACTTCACCACCCCCATATGAGTGGGCATAAGGCATTTTCGCCCCGCTGCGTGGAGACTCTTCCCTTGACCACCATCGTTTCAGTTCGCCGCCACGGCAAAGTCGTCATGGGCGGCGACGGCCAGGTATCCCTTGGCAATACCGTGATGAAAGGCAACGCGAAAAAAGTTCGCCGCCTGTACCACGGGCAGGTCCTCGCCGGTTTTGCCGGTGCCACCGCTGACGCCTTTACCCTCTTCGAACGTTTCGAAGGCCAGCTTGAAAAGCATCAGGGCCACTTGGTTCGTGCTGCCGTAGAACTCGCCAAAGAATGGCGAACCGACCGCTCCCTGAGCCGCCTCGAAGCCATGCTCGCGGTCGCCAACAAAGACGCCTCTCTGATCATCACCGGCAACGGCGACGTAGTTGAGCCCGAGCAAGGCTTGATCGCCATGGGTTCCGGTGGCGGTTACGCCCAGGCTGCCGCCAGCGCACTGCTGAAGAAAACCGATCTGTCGGCCCGGGAAATCGTCGAGACCGCCCTGGGCATTGCCGGCGACATCTGTGTATTCACCAACCACACCCAGACCATTGAGGAGCAGGACTGCGCCGAATAAGTCCGCTCCGGCCATCGCGCCACGGCTCATTCTTGCTTGAGGTCCGCCAAATACTATGTCCATGACTCCCCGTGAAATCGTCCACGAACTCAATCGCCATATCATCGGCCAGGACGATGCCAAGCGCGCCGTCGCCATTGCCCTGCGCAATCGCTGGCGCCGGATGCAGCTGCCCGAAGAGCTGCGCGTTGAAGTCACCCCGAAAAACATTCTGATGATCGGCCCGACCGGTGTCGGTAAAACCGAAATCGCCCGTCGCCTGGCCAAACTGGCCAACGCACCGTTCATCAAGGTCGAAGCCACCAAGTTCACTGAAGTCGGCTACGTCGGCCGCGACGTCGAATCGATCATTCGTGACCTGGCCGATGCGGCGATCAAGCTGCTGCGCGAACAGGAAATCATCAAGGTTCGCCACCGCGCCGAAGACGCCGCTGAAGAGCGCATCCTCGACGCGCTGCTGCCGCCGCCGCGCATGGGCTTCAGCAACGACGATGCCCCAACCTCGGATTCCAACACCCGTCAGCTGTTCCGCAAGCGCCTGCGCGAAGGTCAGCTGGATGACAAGGAGATCGAAATCGAAGTCGCCGAAATCGCCGGTGTCGATATCTCCGCGCCACCGGGCATGGAAGAAATGACCAACCAGCTGCAGAGCCTATTCGCCAACATGGGCAAAGGCAAACGCAAGAGCCGCAAGCTCAAGGTCAAGGAAGCGCTGAAGATGGTGCGCGACGAAGAAGCCAGTCGCCTGGTCAACGATGAAGAATTGAAGGCCAAGGCACTGGAAGCGGTCGAGCAGCACGGTATCGTGTTCATCGACGAAATCGACAAGGTCGCCAAGCGCGGCAATGTCGGCGGCGCCGATGTGTCCCGCGAGGGTGTGCAACGCGACTTGCTGCCGCTGATCGAAGGTTGCACCGTCAACACCAAACTGGGCATGGTCAAGACCGACCACATTCTGTTCATCGCCTCGGGCGCTTTCCACCTGAGCAAGCCGAGCGATCTGGTACCCGAGCTGCAAGGTCGCCTGCCGATTCGTGTCGAACTGAAGGCGCTGTCGCCGGAAGACTTCGAACGCATCCTCAGCGAACCGCACGCTTCGCTCACCGAGCAATACTGTGCACTGCTGAAAACCGAAGGCCTGACCATCGAGTTCCAGCCAAGCGGCATCAAACGCATTGCGGAAATCGCCTGGCAGGTCAACGAGAAAACCGAAAACATCGGCGCCCGTCGTCTGCACACGCTGCTTGAGCGCCTGCTTGAAGAAGTGTCGTTCAGCGCCGGCGACCTGGCCAGCGCCCATGACGACAAGGCGATCCAGATCGACGCTGACTACGTCAACAGCCACCTCGGCGAATTGGCGCAGAACGAAGACCTGTCCCGTTATATCCTGTAAGCAACACTTGTAGGAGCGAGCCTGCTCGCGATGAACCTGAGAGCGACGCGTTTGTTCAGACACCACGCGCTATCGTTAACGTCCATCGCGAGCAAGCTCGCTCCTACAGGGTTCCATCCCTAACGGAACTCAGGTCATGACCCAACTCCCCACCGACATCAAACTGCACAAAGCCTCGAAAACCCTGACGCTCAAATACGCGACCGGCGAGGAATTCACCCTGCCCGCCGAATTCCTTCGCGTGCACTCTCCTTCCGCCGAAGTCCAGGGCCACGGCAAACCCATCCTGCAATTTGGCAAGATCAACGTAGGCCTGAGCAAGATAGAACCGGCCGGTCAGTACGCACTGAAATTGACCTTCGATGACGGCCACGACAGCGGCCTGTTCACCTGGGAATACCTCTATGAACTGGGGCGACGTCATGACGCACTCTGGGAGGATTATCTTGCCGAGCTCAAAGCCGCCGGAAAAACCCGCGACCCGAACGAATCCGTCGTCAAGCTGATGCTCTAGCCTGAGCCTCTTGCTCTTTAGAGGGCATTTTCTAATTTCATCTGTTTGAATGCTTGGCCGTAAGGTCAGTCATTGGCCTGCTTGCGAAAAAAATTAAACTCGGGTAACCAATGGAGCTGGCAAGTTCCCTGCAGTGTTCTCTGCGAAACAAAAGCAGCGATGCAGCACTAACGGTCACCCGAGCAGTAGTACCTGGCATTGGCTGTGTAACTGCACAGCAGGCCCCGGGTACTCGTCTCAGGACAATGGAGCGTCGTAGATGAGTAACAAGAATAACGATGACTTGAAGTATCAGGCCTCGGAAAACACCTTGGGACTGAATCCTGTCGTTGGACTGCGTGGAAAGGATCTACTGGCTTCTGCTCGAATGGTGCTCAGGCAGGCCATCAAACAACCGGTGCACAGCGCCAGGCATGTTGCGCACTTCGGCCTTGAACTCAAGAACGTGCTGTTCGGCAAATCCACCCTGCAACCGGGCAGCGATGACCGTCGCTTCGCCGATCCGGCCTGGAGCCAGAACCCCCTTTATAAACGCTATCTGCAAACCTACCTGGCGTGGCGCAAGGAACTCCACGACTGGATCGATGACAGCAAACTCTCGGCCAGTGACGCCGCTCGCGGGCACTTCGTGATCAACCTCATGACCGAAGCCATGGCCCCGACCAACACGGCGGCCAACCCGGCGGCCGTCAAACGCTTCTTCGAAACCGGCGGCAAGAGCCTGCTCGATGGTCTTTCGCATATGGCCAAGGACCTTGTGCACAACGGCGGCATGCCGAGCCAGGTCAACATGGGCGCGTTCGAGGTCGGCAAGAGCCTCGGCGTGACCGACGGTGCAGTGGTCTTTCGCAACGATGTGCTGGAGCTGATCCAGTACAAGCCGATTACCGAGCAAGTCCACGAGCGTCCATTGCTGGTGGTGCCGCCACAGATCAACAAGTTCTACGTTTTCGACCTGAGCCCGGACAAGAGCCTGGCGCGGTTTTGCCTGCGCAATAATGTGCAGACCTTCATCGTCAGCTGGCGCAACCCGACCAAGGAGCAGCGCGAGTGGGGTCTGTCGACCTACATCGAGGCGCTCAAGGAAGCGGTCGACGTGGTCACCGCCATCACCGGCAGCAAAGATGTGAACATGCTCGGCGCCTGCTCCGGTGGTATCACCTGCACCGCCCTGCTGGGCCACTACGCTGCGATCGGCGAGAACAAGGTCAACGCCCTCACCCTGCTGGTCAGCGTGCTCGATACCACGCTGGACAGCGATGTCGCCCTGTTCGTCGACGAGCAGACCCTCGAAGCCGCCAAGCGCCACTCCTACCAGGCCGGCGTTCTGGAAGGCCGCGACATGGCGAAAGTCTTTGCGTGGATGCGTCCCAACGACCTGATCTGGAACTACTGGGTCAACAACTACCTGCTCGGCAACGAACCGCCGGTGTTCGACATCCTGTTCTGGAACAACGACACCACCCGATTGCCCGCCGCGTTCCATGGCGACCTGATCGAGATGTTCAAAAACAACCCGCTGATTCGCCCCAATGCACTGGAAGTGTGCGGCACGCCCATCGACCTGAAGCAGGTCACGGCCGACATCTTTTCCCTGGCCGGCACCAACGACCACATCACCCCGTGGAAGTCCTGCTACAAGTCGGCGCAACTGTTCGGCGGCAATGTCGAGTTCGTGCTGTCCAGCAGCGGGCATATCCAGAGCATCCTGAACCCGCCGGGCAATCCGAAATCCCGTTACATGACCAGCACCGAAATGGCCGCCAATGCCGAGGAGTGGCAAGAGAACTCCACCAAGCACACCGACTCCTGGTGGTTGCACTGGCAGGCCTGGCAGGCCCAGCGTTCGGGCGAACTGAAAAAGGCCCCGGCGAAACTGGGCAACAAGGCTTATCCGGCAGGCGAGACTGCGCCAGGCACTTACGTACACGAGCGGTAACTGACACACCCCGCTCCCCTGTAGGAGCAAGCTCGCTCGCGACGGACGTTAACGATGACGCGGGGCACTTGAACGACCGCGTTGCCCGGACATTCTTCGCGAGCAGGCTCGCTCCTGCAGGGGGGCGGGGATGAATTCATAAACAGGGCCAGAAGCATGCCGCAACCGTTCATATTTCGTACCGTCGACCTGGATGGCCAGACCCTCCGCACGGCGGTACGCCCCGGCAAGCCTCACTTGACGCCCTTGCTGATTTTCAACGGCATCGGCGCCAACCTGGAGCTGGTGTTTCCGTTCGTCGCGGCACTGGACCCGGACCTGGAAGTCATCGCTTTCGACGTGCCCGGTGTCGGTGGCTCTTCGACGCCGAATCGACCGTATCGCTTTCCGGGCCTGGCCAAACTGACGGCACGCATGCTCGACTACCTCGACTACGGGCAGGTCAACGTCATCGGCGTGTCCTGGGGCGGCGCCCTTGCCCAGCAGTTCGCCTACGACTATCCGGAGCGCTGCAAGAAACTGGTGCTGGCCGCCACTGCGGCCGGCGCGGTGATGGTGCCGGGCAAGCCGAAAGTGCTGTGGATGATGGCCAGTCCGAGGCGCTACATCCAGCCGTCGCACGTGATTCGCATTGCACCGATGATCTACGGCGGCTCATTTCGCCGCGACCCGACACTGGCCGCGAGCCACGCGGCAAAAGTGCGTTCGGCAGGCAAGCTCGGTTACTACTGGCAACTGTTTGCCGGCCTCGGCTGGACCAGCATCCACTGGCTGCACAAGATCCATCAGCCGACCCTGGTACTGGCGGGCGATGACGATCCGTTGATCCCGCTGATCAACATGCGCTTGCTGGCCTGGCGGATTCCCAATGCCCAGCTGCACATCATCGATGACGGCCATCTGTTTTTGATCACGCGAGCCGAAGCGGTGGCGCCGATCATCATGAAATTCCTCGAAGAAGAACGACAACGCGCCGTGATGCATCCGCACCCGGCGCCATTGGGCGGTTAGCGGCTCATTGACGGGCGGCAGGACGCCGCGCCGCGCAACAACCCGAAACAGCGTCTATGGTGTTCAGGTTCGGTTGTGTGTTTTTGGCCTGAAGACGAAGGAGTGTTGACTCATGCGTGACAAACCAGCGCGGGACACTTTGCCCACTCCCGCCGCGTTCATCAACGCACAGAGTGCGATTACCGGCCTGCGCGGTCGGGATCTGATTTCGACCCTGCGCAGCGTTGCCGCCCATGGCCTGCGCAACCCGGTGCACAGCGCCCGGCACGCCCTGAAACTGGGCGGGCAGCTGGGCCGTGTGCTGCTCGGTGAGACCCTGCACCCGACCAATCCACAGGACAGCCGTTTCGCCGACCCGGCCTGGAGCCTCAACCCGTTTTACCGTCGCAGCTTGCAGGCCTACCTGGCCTGGCAAAAGCAGGTCAAGAGCTGGATCGACGAGAGCAACATGACCCCGGACGATCGTGCCCGCGCGCATTTCGCCTTCGCCCTGCTCAACGATGCCGTGTCACCGTCCAACAGCCTGCTCAATCCACTGGCAATCAAGGAACTCTTCAACTCCGGCGGCAACAGCCTGGTGCGCGGGATCGGTCACCTGGTGGATGACTTGCTGCACAACGACGGCCTGCCCCGGCAAGTCACCAAACAGGCTTTCGAAGTCGGCAAGACCGTCGCCACCACCACCGGCGCCGTGGTGTTTCGCAACGAGTTGCTGGAACTGATCCAGTACAAGCCGATGAGCGAAAAGCAGTATTCCAAGCCGCTGCTGGTGGTTCCGCCGCAAATCAACAAGTACTACATTTTCGACCTGAGCCCGCACAACAGCTTTGTCCAGTTCGCCCTCAAGAACAGCCTGCAAACCTTCGTGATCAGCTGGCGCAACCCGGATGTGCGTCACCGCGAATGGGGCCTGTCGACCTACGTCGAGGCGGTTGAGGAAGCCATGAATGTGTGCCGGGCGATCACCGGTGCCCGCGAGGTCAACCTGATGGGCGCCTGCGCCGGCGGGCTGACCATTGCTGCGTTGCAAGGTCACTTGCAAGCCAAACGGCAACTGCGCCGGGTCTCCAGCGCGACGTATCTGGTGAGCCTGCTCGACAGCCAGCTGGATTCGCCAGCGACCCTCTTCGCCGACGAACAGACCCTGGAAGCCGCCAAGCGTCGTTCCTACCAGAAAGGCGTGCTCGACGGTCGCGACATGGCCAAGGTGTTCGCCTGGATGCGCCCCAACGACTTGATCTGGAGCTATTTCGTCAACAACTACCTGTTGGGCAAAGAACCCCCGGCGTTCGACATCCTCTACTGGAACAACGACAACACGCGCTTGCCGGCGGCCCTGCATGGCGACCTGCTGGATTTTTTCAAGCACAACCCGCTCACCCACCCGGGTGGCCTGGAAGTGTGTGGCACGCCGATCGACTTGCAGAAGGTCACCGTCGACAGCTTCAGCGTGGCCGGTATCAATGACCACATCACACCGTGGGACGCGGTGTATCGCTCGACGCTGCTGCTCGGGGGTGATCGCCGCTTCGTGCTGTCCAACAGCGGACACGTGCAGAGCATTCTCAACCCGCCGAACAACCCGAAAGCCAACTACGTCGAGAACGGCAAACTGAGCAGTGACCCACGGGCCTGGTACTACGATGCCAAGCACGTCGATGGCAGCTGGTGGACCCCGTGGCTGAGCTGGATTCAGGAACGTTCGGGGGCGCTAAAGGAAACCCAGATGGCCCTCGGCAACCAGAACTATCCACCCATGGAGGCGGCGCCCGGTACTTACGTGCGCGTGCGCTGACACTCAACGACCCACGGCCGCGACCGGCCGTGGCATCACCCGATCAATAAGAAGACTGGATGAAAACCCGCGACCGCATCCTCGAATGTGCCCTGCAGTTGTTCAATCAGAAGGGCGAACCAAACGTCTCCACCATGGAAGTTGCCAACGAAATGGGCATCAGCCCCGGCAACCTCTACTACCACTTCCACGGCAAGGAGCCGCTGATTCTCGGGTTGTTCGAACGCTTCCAGAATGAGCTGGCCCCGCTGCTCGACCCGCCATCGGACGTTGAACTGGCACCGGAAGATTACTGGCTGTTCCTGCACCTGATCGTCGAACGCCTGGCCCACTACCGGTTTCTGTTCCAGGACCTGTCGAACCTGGCCGGCCGCCTGCCGAAGCTGGCCAAGGGCATCCGCAACCTGCTCAATGCACTCAAGCGCACGCTGGCGTCGTTACTGGCGCGATTGAAAGCCCAGGGGCAATTGGTCAGCGACACCCAGGCGCTGGGGCAACTGGTGGAGCAGATCACCATGACGCTGCTGTTCTCGCTGGACTATCAGCGGATTCTCGATCGCGAAGGTGAAGTGCGATTGGTGGTCTACCAGATCATGATGCTGGTGGCGCCGCATCTGCTGCCGCCCATCAAGGTGGCGACGGAGCGACTGGCGATGCAGTACCTGGAAGAGCACGATTAATGCTGATCACACCTATCCCTGTGGGAGCGAGCCTGCTCGCGATGGCGGTGTGTCAGTAGGCAATGTTTTTGAATGCGATGACCTCATCGCGAGCAGGGCTCGCTCCCACATCAGGTTTGTGGTGCTTTCAAAATGCTGCAAAAAAAACGCCCGACCTTGGCAGGCCGGGCGTTTTCTTGAGCCCTGAAAAAATCAGGACTGACTGGTTGGCGTCGAAGGTGCTGGCGCGGCAGTCGGGGTTACAGCAGGGGTCGGCGCGGTCGCGGAGTTCGACGAACTGACCGGTGCTGCCGGCGTTGCGGCAGCCACTGCTGGTTTTGGTGCGGCAGCTTTTGGAGCGGCCGGTTTTTTCACCGCTGGCTTCTTCGCAGCGGCAGGTTTTGCTGCTGGTTTGGCCGCTGCGGTTTTCGCTGCAGGCTTGGCGGCGGCAGGCTTGGCAGCAGGTTTAGCGGCGGCTTTTGCGGCAACCGGTTTAGCCGCTGGTTTGGCTGCAGCGGGTTTGGCAGCGGCCGTTTTCGCCGCTGGCTTGGCAGCAGGTTTAGCCGCCGCTTTAGCCAGTGGCTTGGCAGCGGTTTTGGCGGCTGGTTTAGCCGCTGGTTTGGCGGCCGCGGTTTTCGCCGCGACAGGCGCAACCTTGGCACCGGTGAGCTTTTCGATCTGCTTGGTCAGGGTATCGACCTTGCTGTGTAGTGCCTTGACTTCGTTGCGGCTCGGTACGCCCAGGCGCGAAATAGCGCTGTTCAGACGCTTGTCGAAAGCGCCTTCCAGCTCGTCCCACTTGCCCAGTGCACGATCTTTCACGCCGCTGATGCGCGACTTGGCCGAAGAAGCGGAGTCCTTGGCGGCGTCGACAGTTTTGCCAACCGCGCTCTTGGTCAACTTCTCGGCTTTTTCGCCGTCCTTAACCAATGCATCGAAGAGTTTGCTGCCGTCAGTGTCGATCTTCGAGTACACGCCTAAACCCGCCAGCCAGATTTTTCGGGAGTAGTCTTCGACTTTCCCGATCCACGAGCTGCCTTCTTTTTCAGTATTCTTTTTGCCAGCCATCCCGTTCTCCTTAAGATTTACGCGCGACGCGTTCGAGCAATGCCGTCAGCTCATCGAGCTTGGCAGAGAGTGTCTCAACGTCATGTTTAGACGGAATGCCGATACGATTCAAGGCACTTGCGACACGCGTGTCGAACGCCTTCTCCACTTTGTCGAGTTGAACTTCGACCTTGCCTTTGAAAGTGCGCACTTCGCCTTTTGCTTCATCGATCTCGGCATTCGCCGCTTCAAGCTTTTCAGTGACCGCTTTTTTGCCTTTCTTTTCAACAGTTTGACCAGCCTTGATCAACTCTTGAAAGTAGTCGCTGCCCTCTTGGCCAACCTTGGTGTAGGCACCCAGGCCTGCCAGCCAGATCTTGCGGGCATAGGATTTGACGTCGCTCAGGGCGGTGGTCGATGCGTCGATTTTTTTCTTCAAAATAACTTTGGCCATGGTGCACCTCACGCGCAAAAGGTTTGAGGAACTGCCCGTGAAAGTGTCGGGCTCTGGCACAAAGTAGGGAGAAAAATTAGAAACGGCACCCTAACAACTGACATAAACAGCAAGCAGAGCAAACACGAAACCTGTGGGAGCGGGCAAGCCCGCTCCCACAGAGACTTCATTTCATGGAAAGCACCTGATCAGGCCAAAGCTTTATCCAGCGCCTTTTCGATTTCCGATTTGATCATGCCGCTCATGGCCGACATCATCAGGCCCAGTTCCACATCGACCTTGATCGAATCGTCACTGACATGCACCGCGCCTTTCACACCCGAGCGCTTGAGGTTCAAGGTGTCGCCAGACCACTGCGGCTCCAGGCCATATTGATCGGACAGTTTCTGCGCCAGCTTGTTGGCCTTCTCGCGAGCCGCTTCCTTACCCAGGCCGTGGGCACGCTCAACACTAATATGGGCCATCGAATGACTCCTGCTTTATGAATGCTTGTTCGGTGAATCTTGACCACTGATGCGGCAAAACGTCCCGAGGGTGATCCATCTTACCTTCAGCCTTGCCAAGACAAAGCATCCCTTGGGGATTAGAATGTCGCGCATTCTATTTTGGTGACAGCGATATGACTGATCAGCGCAAAGGCAGCGATGCCGAACCCACCACTCACTTCGGCTTCAAAAACGTTCCGGAAAGCCAGAAAGCGGAAAAAGTCGCTGAGGTTTTCCATTCGGTAGCCGCCAAGTACGACTTGATGAACGACCTCCTGTCGGGCGGCATGCACCGCCTGTGGAAGCGTTTTGCGATCGAATTGTCGGGTGTACGCACAGGCAATCGCGTGCTGGACATCGCCGGCGGTACCGGCGACCTGACCCGCAAGTTCTCGCACCTCGTCGGCCCGACCGGCCAGGTCGTGTTGGCCGACATCAATGAGTCCATGCTCAAGGTCGGTCGTGACCGCCTGCTGGACCTCGGTGTGGCCGGCAACGTTGAATTCGTCCAGGCCGACGCGGAAAAACTGCCGTTCCCGGACAACCACTTCGACTGCGTGACCATCGCCTTCGGCCTGCGCAACGTCACGCACAAGGAAGATGCCCTGCGTTCGATGCTCCGCGTACTCAAGCCAGGCGGCCGCCTGCTGGTGCTGGA
The DNA here is from genome assembly GCF_058792515.1 of Pseudomonas sp. MT92. Classification (NCBI taxonomy): domain Bacteria; kingdom Pseudomonadati; phylum Pseudomonadota; class Gammaproteobacteria; order Pseudomonadales; family Pseudomonadaceae; genus Pseudomonas; species Pseudomonas sp. MT92. The sequence goes on along the minus strand of NZ_JBXAFA010000015.1, from coordinate 111,063 downwards.
GTTCTCCAAGCCGACCAACGCGCTGATGTCCAAAGCCTACGACGCCTACTCGTTCGCCTTCATGCCGCTGATGGGCAAGCTGATCACCAACGATTCGGAAAGCTATCGCTACCTGGCCGAATCGATCCGCATGCACCCGAATCAGGAAACCCTGAAGTCGATGATGGTCGAGGCCGGTTTCGACCGCGTGACCTATCACAACATGACCGCGGGCATCGTCGCCCTGCACCGCGGCATCAAGCCCTGATGCTGCTCGCCGGCCTGCTCGCCAGCGTTGAACTCGGTCTGAACCGGGTGCTGCGCCTCGACAGCACGGCGCTGCCGCGGCTGGCACATTTGAGCGGCAGGGTGATTGCCGTCGATTGCCGCAGCCCGGCATTTCAAGTGTTCATCCTGCCCAGCGACGAAGGCCTGATGCTGGCTTCCCAGTGGGAAACCGGTGCCGACTGCACCTTGCGGGCCCCGGCCTCGAGCCTGCTGAAGCTGGCGATGAGCAAGGACAAGACGTCGGTGCTGCATGGGCCCGAGGTCGAGCTCGAGGGTGACAGCGGTGTACTGCTGGAGCTGGCGGCCATCCTTCAGGACCTGGAGCTGGACTGGGAGTACGAACTCTCGCGCTGGCTCGGCCCTGTCGCCACGCAACTGGTCGGTGGTCATCTGCGCAGCCGCGCCCGCTGGTATCAGCAAGGGTTCGCCAGCCTGGGCCAGAACCTTGGCGAATACCTGGCCGAAGAATCGCGTACCCTCGTCGGTCAGCGCGAAGCCGAAGCCCGATTCAGTGAACTGGACCAGATCAAGCTTGATCTGGAACGTCTCGAGGCGCGTTTCGAGCGCCTTTCCCGATCCCTCGACCCAAGCGATAACGCATGAAGCTGCTTGCCGTCCGCCGTTTGTTGCGCATCCAGCGCGTCGTGATCCGCTACCGCCTCGATGACCTGCTGTTCGCCCTGCCACTGCCCTGGTTCCTGCGGGCGCTGCGCTACGCCCTGCCGTGGCGCTGGTTCCCGCGCAAGACGCTGGACCTGAGCCGGGGCGCGCGACTGCGCCTGGCGATGCAGGACCTGGGGCCGATTTTCATCAAGTTCGGACAGATCCTGTCCACCCGCCGCGACTTGCTGCCCGAAGACATCGCCGATGAGCTGATGAAGCTGCAGGACCGCGTCCCGCCGTTCGATTCGCAGCTGTCGGTCAAGCTGATCGAAGAGCAGCTGGGCAAGAAAATCAGCGAAGTCTTCAGCCGTTTCGACGTCGAACCGCTGGCCTCGGCCTCAGTGGCGCAGGTGCACGCCGCGCAACTGAAAACCGGCGAAGAAGTCGTGGTCAAAGTGATTCGTCCAGGGCTGAAACCGGTGATCGCCCAGGATCTGGCGTGGCTGTTCATCCTCGCCCGCGCCGCCGAAAAACTCTCGGCCGACGCACGCCTGCTGCACCCGGTGGACGTGGTCAGCGACTACGAAAAAACCATCTACGACGAACTCGACCTGCTGCGCGAAGCCGCCAACGCCAGCCAGCTGAAGCGCAACTTCGACGGTTCGCCGTTGCTGTACGTGCCGCAGGTCTATTGGGACTGGTGCCGGCCGAAAGTGCTGGTGATGGAGCGCATCTATGGCATCCAGGTCACCGATCTGGCGACCCTGGCCGACCAGCGCACCGACATGAAGATGCTGGCCGAACGCGGCGTGGAGATTTTCTTCACCCAGGTGTTCCGCGACAGCTTCTTCCACGCCGACATGCACCCCGGCAACATCTTCGTCAGCACCGTGAACCCATGGAGTCCGCAGTACATTGCGATCGACTGCGGCATCGTCGGCAGCCTGACCCCGCAAGACCAGGATTACCTGGCCCGCAACCTGTTCGCGTTCTTCAAGCGTGACTACCGTCGCGTGGCGCAATTGCACATCGATTCGGGTTGGGTGCCGGCGGAAACCAAGCTCAACGAATTCGAAGCGGCGATCCGCACCGTGTGCGAGCCGATTTTCGAAAAACCGTTAAAAGATATTTCATTCGGCCAGGTGCTGATGCGCCTGTTCCAGACCGCACGGCGCTTCAACATGGAAGTGCAGCCGCAACTCGTACTGCTGCAAAAAACCCTGCTGAACATCGAAGGCCTGGGCCGTCAGCTGTATCCGGACCTCGACCTGTGGAACACCGCCCAGCCGTTCCTGGAGCGCTGGATGCGCGAGCGGGTCAGCCCCAAAGCCTTGCTCGGCAATGTACAGAGCCAGTTCGAGCAGATCCCGCACCTGGCCAACATGGCCCGCGACCTGCTCGAGCGCATGTCCCAACCCCATGCCAACGACCCGCCGCCACCGTGGCACCGTCGCCGGGACGACTGGTTCCTGCGCCTGCTCGGTACCGCGCATCTGGCCGGTGGCGCCCTTCTCGCCGCCGGTGGGCCGTTGAACCAGTTGGCGTATTGGCCGGCCGGCATCATGATGGCCGTCGGCTTGTATCTGGTCGTTCGTCGATAGCCGGATTGAGCTGCAAGCGATAAGCTTCAAGCTTCAAGCGATTCGTTAGCACGACGCAGATTGTTTTTTACTTGCAGCTTGCAGCTTAAAGCTCGCCGCTGCTCCGGGACGGAACATGAAAAACTGGCTGGACGAGATCAAATGGGACGCTGATGGCCTGGTGCCGGCGATTGCGCAGGATCACAAGACCGGGCGCGTCCTGATGATGGCCTGGATGAACCGTGAAGCACTGGCGTTGACCGCCGCCGAGAACCGCGCCATTTACTGGTCGCGCTCCCGTGGCAAGCTGTGGCGCAAGGGCGAAGAGTCCGGCCACGTGCAGACGCTGCACGAAATGCGCCTGGACTGCGACGCCGACGTGATCATCCTGATGGTCGAACAGATCGGCGACATTGCCTGCCATACCGGCCGCCAGAGCTGCTTCTATCGCGTCTTCGAGAACGGCGACTGGACAACCGTCGACCCGGTCCTGAAAGATCCCAATGCCATCTATTCCGCAGGACACAAACATGAGTGACACTCTGACCCGTCTGGCCGCTGTGCTGGAAGAGCGCAAAGGCGCCGCCGCCGATAGCTCGTATGTCGCCAGCCTGTACCACAAGGGCTTGAACAAGATTCTGGAAAAAGTCGGCGAAGAGTCGGTCGAAACCATCATTGCCGCCAAGGATGCCGCCATCAGCGGCGACTGCAGCGATGTGATCTATGAAACCGCCGATTTGTGGTTCCACAGCATGGTCATGCTCGCCCAATTGGGGCAGCATCCACAGGCTGTACTCGATGAACTGGACCGTCGCTTCGGTCTGTCCGGACACGCCGAGAAAGCCTCGCGCCCGTCCGCCTGAATAACGATTAGAGAGGAGCAGCAGCATGGGCATTTTTGACTGGAAACACTGGATCGTCATCCTGGTTGTCGTGGTACTGGTGTTCGGCACCAAGAAACTGAAAAACCTCGGCACCGACGTCGGCGAATCGATCAAAGGCTTCCGCAAAGCCATGAACGACGACGAAAAACCGGCCGATCCGACCGCGACGCCGGCCCAACCTGTTCCGCCCGCTCAACCACAGGCCTCTGTCAACCAGCCGCACACCATCGACGTGCAGGCGCAAAAAGTCGAAGAGCCGATCCGCAAAGACGTGTGAGCACTGACTAATGTTTGGTATCAGCTTCTCTGAACTGCTGCTCGTCGGCCTCGTCGCCCTGCTGGTGCTGGGGCCCGAGCGTCTGCCGGGCGCTGCGCGCACCGCTGGCCTGTGGGTCGGGCGTCTGAAGCGCAGCTTCAACGCGATCAAACAGGAAGTTGAACGTGAAATCGGTGCCGACGAAATTCGTCGGCAACTGCACAACGAGCACATCCTGTCGCTTGAGCAGGAGGCGCGGAAGATCTTCACGCCGACCCAGCAGGAGCCAACGCCGGTGGAGCATGTGGGCGAGCAGTCGATCCACACACCCTCGGCACCCACGCCAACGCCCGTTGTCGCGACAACCGAAGCAGCGCCCGTTGTGGCGGCACCTGCGGTTGAACCCGCTGCTCCAGCCGCCGCGCCTGTCGCGCCGGCTCCTCATGACCCCACACTGCCGCCGCGAGCCCCATGAGCGATCTTCCTGAAAACGACCAGCACATGCCGCTGGTTTCGCACCTCACCGAGTTGCGTACCCGCCTGCTGCGCTGCGTAGCGGCGATCTTCATCATCTTCGCCGGGTTGTTCGCCTTCACCCAGCAGATCTACACCTTCGTCTCGACGCCGCTGCGCGCCTATTTGCCAGCAGGCGCGACGATGATCGCCACCGATGTGTCGTCGCCATTCCTGACGCCGCTGAAACTGACGATGATGGTGTCACTGTTCCTGGCGATCCCGGTGATCCTGCACCAGATCTGGGGCTTCATCGCGCCGGGCCTGTACAAGCACGAGAAGCGCATCGCCGTGCCCTTGCTGATCTCCAGCATCATGCTGTTCTACACCGGCATGGCGTTCGCCTATTACCTGGTGTTCCCGCTGATCTTCAAATTCTTCGCCGCCGCCACGCCGGCCGGCGTGGAAATGATGACCGACATCACCAGCTACCTCGACTTCGTCATGACGCTGTTCTTCGCCTTCGGCGTCGCGTTCGAGATTCCGGTGGCCGTGGTGCTGCTGGTCTGGATCGGCGTGGTCGACGTCAAATACCTGAAGAAAATCCGCCCGTACGTGATCATCGGCTGCTTCGTGGTCGGCATGATCCTGACGCCGCCGGACATCTTCTCGCAGACCCTGCTGGCCGTACCGATGTGGCTGCTGTTCGAGATCGGCATCCTGTTTGGCAGCCTGGTCAGCAAGCGCGGCGAACATCCGGACGATCAGCCGGCTGACGATCACAACGACCAGCCGCCAGCGACCCAAGCGTGAACCTCCTGCTCCTTGAATCGGCCGACTTTATCGCGGCCGACCGGGTGATCTTGCGTGATCGCCGGTTGACCCACATGCAGGAAGTCCACCGCTGCGAAGTCGGCGACAGCATGCGTGTCGGGCGTATCGACGGGCTGATGGGTTCGGCCGAGGTGCTGCGCCTGGATGCCGATGAAGCGGAATTACGCGTCACCCTCGACCAGCCACCGCCGGCCAAGCTGCCATTGACCCTGGTGCTGGCCCTGCCACGGCCCAAGATGCTGCGCAGGGTGTTCCAGACCGTGGCAGCCATGGGTGTGCCACGAATCGTGCTGGTCAACAGCTATCGCGTCGAGAAGAGCTTCTGGCAGACCCCGTTCCTGGAACCTGAAGCGATTCGCGAGCAGTTGATCCTCGGCCTCGAGCAGGCCCGGGACAGCGTGCTGCCGCAAGTCGTCATCGAAAAACGCTTCAAGCCGTTCGTCGAAGATCGCCTGCCGGCCATCGTCGAAGGCACCCTTGGCCTCGTCGGCCATCCAGGCAATTACCCGCCCTGCCCGCGCGCACTGAGCGAACCGGTGACCCTGGCCATCGGTCCGGAGGGTGGCTGGATTCCTTACGAAATCGACTTGCTCGGCAAAGCCGGTTTGCAGCCGGTGCAATTGGGCGAGCGCATCCTGCGAGTCGAAACCGCTGTCACCGCCCTGCTGGCACGACTCTTCTAAACCTGACACTACCCCCCTGAGCAGGCTCGCCCACGGGCCTTTTATCTGCCACCCGTCGGGCGACGCCTACAGAACCCGGCTCGCCCGCCGATATACCTTCAAAATCAATATGTTGTTTGAGGGAGTTGCAGCATGTATCCATGGCTGGCCGATAAGCTGGGAAACGTAGGCGTTAATCGCAAATTGGGCATCGGCTTCGGTCTTGTCTTGATGCTGACGCTGCTGACCACTGTCACCGGCTGGACCGGCCTGAGCGACGTGACGAGCCGCGGCGATAAGCTGGCATTCATTTCCGAAATCAACGACCTGACCAAAGACCTGCGCGTTGCGCGCCTTAACTATGAAATGCAGCATGGCGAACAAGGCACGGGCGCCGTCAACGAGCAGTTGGTCAAGCTCGACACCAGCCTGCAATCCGCCCGCAAGATGATCGATCAACCTGCCGACGCGGCCATGATCGAACAGCAACTGGCCGCCGTCGGCCAGTACAAGCAAGCCTTCGCCGCCATGATCCAGGCCGGTACCAGTCGTGAAGACGCCCGCAGCAAACTCGGCGCCACGGCAGACAACGCGGCGGCTCGCGTGGCCGAAGTGGAAAAATCGATGCTGCAGGGCGACAGCCTCAGCGCCTTCAACAGCGTGATCAACCTGAGCAAACTGCTTCAGCAAGCACGCTTCCAGGTTCGCGGCTACACCTACAGCGGCAAGACCGAGGCCGAGCAGCCCGCACTGGATGCCATTGACAACACGCTGAAGTACCTCGAAAACCTGCCATCCACACTGCCGGAACAACACACCGCCAATCTGCAGCAGGCCGCCGAATCCCTCAAAGCCTACCGCGCGGCGGTCAGCCAGTTCCGTGATGCCCAGGTCGCCAGCGTCGACGCGCTCCAACGCATGGCGGCGCAAGGTCAGATCCTGATCGACGTCAGCAAGAAGCTCACGATTTCGCAAACGATCGTGCGTGACACCGATGTCGCCCACGCCAAGAACACGCTGCTGTTGGCCACCGCCCTGGCGCTCGCCTTTGGCCTGTTTGCCGCGTGGTCGATCACCCGGCAGATCGTGATCCCGCTGGGTCAGACCCTCAAAGTGGCCGAGCGCATCGCTGCCGGCGACCTGACTCACAACCTGACCTCCAAACGCCAGGACGAATTGGGCCAGTTGCAACGTGCCATTCAGAGCATGACCCTGGGCCTGCGCGAACTGATCGGCGGCATCAGTGATGGTGTCACGCAAATCGCCAGCGCCGCCGAACAGTTGTCGGCGGTCACCGAGCAGACCAGCGCCGGGGTCAACAGCCAGAAAGTCGAAACCGACCAGGTGGCGACCGCCATGAATGAAATGACCGCCACGGTGCAGGAAGTCGCGCGCAACGCCGAAGAGGCCTCCGAGGCCGCCGTCGCGGCCGACCAGCAGGCCCGTGAAGGCGACAAGGTGGTGGCTGAAGCGATCGCACAGATCGAGCGCCTGGCCCTGGAAGTGGGTCACTCCACCGAGGCCATGGGCGAGCTCAAGTGTGAAAGCGACAAGATCGGCAGCGTCCTCGACGTGATCAAGTCCGTGGCCCAGCAAACCAACCTGCTGGCGCTGAACGCGGCGATCGAAGCGGCGCGCGCGGGTGAGGCCGGGCGCGGTTTTGCCGTGGTCGCCGACGAAGTCCGCAGCCTGGCCCAGCGCACCCAGAAATCCACCGAAGAGATCGAAGAACTGATCGTCGGCCTGCAGAGCGGCACCCAGCAAGTGGCGACCATCATGGACAACAGCCGCAGCCTGACCGACAGCAGCGTCGAACTGACCCGCCGCGCCGGTGGCTCACTGGAAAGCATCACCCGCACCGTGTCGGCGATCCAGGCGATGAACCAGCAGATTGCCGCCGCTGCCGAGCAACAAAGCGCCGTGGCGGAAGAGATCAACCGCAGCGTGCTGAACGTGAGGGATGTGTCGGATCAGACGTCAGCGGCGAGCGAAGAAACGGCGGCGTCCAGCGCTGAGCTGGCGCGGCTGGGGACTCATCTGCAGATGCTGGTGGGGCGGTTCAGGGTTTGAGGTGATTCATTTGCCTCGGCTCGCTTAGAACCGAGGTGATGCAATCGCCAGCAGGCTGGCTCCCACAGTGGATTTTTGGTGTCCACACCAAACCCTGTGGGAGCTAGCCTGCTAGCGATTAGCGGCCCCCAGGCCGTTGCTTTTAAAGGACCTGCCGCAAAAACGCCTGCGCCCGCGGATCCTTCGGTGCATCGAAGAACTCCGCCGGTGAGGCGTCTTCCAGCAATTTGCCGTGATCGAAGAACAGCACCCGGTCCGCCACTTCCCGGGCGAAGCCCATTTCGTGGGTGACGCAAACCATGGTCATGCCTTCCACGGCCAGGTTTTTCATCACGTCCAGCACTTCACCGACCATCTCCGGGTCCAGCGCCGACGTCGGCTCGTCGAACAGCATGACCTTCGGCTCCATCGCCAGCGCCCGGGCAATCGCCACGCGCTGCTGCTGGCCGCCGGACAGGCGCGAGGGGAACTCATTGGCCTTCTGCGCAATACCGACCTTTTCCAGCAACGCCATGGCCTTGGCCTCGCGCTCTTTCTTGCCACGCTTGCGCACGACCTTCTGCGCCAGACAGAGGTTTTCCAGCACGGTCATGTGTGGGAACAAGTTGAAATGCTGAAACACCATGCCGACTTCGCGACGATAGGCATTCACATCGGTTTTCGGGTCGGCCAGTTGTAAGCCGTCAATGCTCACCGAACCCGAATCGAATTCTTCCAGGCCATTGAGGCAGCGCAGAAAGGTCGACTTGCCGGAACCGGAGGGGCCGATCACCACTAACACTTCGCCCTTGGCGACGGTTGTGCTGACGTTATCCACCGCGCGCACCACCTGGCCACGGGTGTCGAAGACTTTTACCAGATCGCGGACTTCAATCACTTTGCGCGAGCCTCCGCTCAAGCCGGCTGGCGATTTTCGACAGCGGCAGGTTGATCAACAGGTACAGGCCGGCGACGCAGAACAGGATTTCGAACGGCGAAAACGAGGTGGTGATGACTTCGCGACCGCTTTTCAGCAGCTCGGTAATCGCGATCACCGAGACCAGCGAAGTGTCCTTGACCAGGCTGATGAACTGCCCGGCCAGGGGTGGCAGCACGCGTTTGAACGCTTGCGGCAACACCACGTGACGCATCGACTGGCCGGCACTCAAGCCCAGCGAACGCGCGGCTTCGTTCTGGCCACGGGCGATCGACTGCACGCCGGAACGGATGATTTCCGCCACATAGGCACCCGTGAACAGCGACAGCGCGGCGATCCCGGCGAACTCCCGGGACAGGTTCATCACCGTACCGATGAAGAAGTAGAAAATGAAAATCTGTACCAGCAACGGCGTACCGCGCACCAGTTCGACGTAAAGGGTCGAGAGGTCGCGCAGGGTCGGGTTGTTCGACAGCCGGCACAGACCGGTGGCGAGACCGATCAGCAAACCGAGCACGCCGGACACCACCGACAGCCACAAGGTGGTCCAGAGGCCCCACAGCAACGGTCCTGCGGCCCAATGACGGGTCACGCCGATGACATCGCCTTCGGCCACATCATCGCCCTGGGCGACTTGCAGGCTGCTGTCATCGACGATCAGGCGTTGCTCGTCGCCCGCATCGTTGCGCAGGGTCACTTCAGCCTTGTCGCCCTTGCGCACCAGTTCGCTGACGGTGGAGAGGTCGGCGGCGCGCTGGGACTCTTCGGCGTGGTAGGCAAAGTATTGCGGAACGCGGTTCCAGCGCCATTCGTAGGACATCAGCGAGGTGGCGTAATACAACGCACCAGCCAGGCCGATCAGCAGCAGCACGGTCAATGCGTGCCAGGGCCATTGGGCTTTTTTCTGTTTCATCTATTTTGCAAGTTCCGAATTCTGTATCGCATGGCAGGCCGCAATCGCGAGCAAGCTCGCTCCCACAGGGGCTGTGCCGGGCACAAAACCTGGGTTCAACGGGATCAACCGAGGGAGCGAGCTTGTTCGCGATTGCAGCGACGCGGTCTACGTGACCGAGTGTTACTCCATGTCCTTGAGCCACTCGGTGCTCTTGAACCACTTGTCATGGATACGATCGTAGGTGCCGTCTTCGTGGATCTGGTGCAGGAAGTTGTTGATGAAGTTGATGCTGTCGTAGTCACCCTTCTTCAGACCAAACGCCAGGGGCTCGTAGGTGAACGGCTTGTCGAGGAACACCAGTTTGCCGTTGCCGACCTTGTTCACCGCGACCACGTTGTAAGGCGCGTCGTAGATGAAGGCATCCGCCTTGCCGTTGACCACGTCGAGCACGGCTTCCTGCTCGTTGTCGTAGCCATGGTATTTGGCTTTGGCGATCAACTTTTTGGCGACCAATTCGCCCGTCGTGCCGAGTTTGGAAGTGATGCGGTAGTCGGCGGCGTTCAGGTCTTTGTAGGACTTGATGGTGCCCTCCAGCTCCTTGCGGATCAGCAACGTCTGGCCGACCACGATGAAGGGTTCGCTGAAGTTCAGGCGCAGGTTACGTTCCTGGGTCAGGGTCATGCCGCTGCCGATCATGTCGAACTTGTCGGTAAGCAGGGCCGGGATGATGCCGTCGTAACCGGTGGACACCAGCTCCAGCTTGACGCCCATCGCCTTGGACATGGCTTTGAGGAGGTCGACTTCAAAACCGATGATCTCGCCACGCTTGTTGGTCATTTCGAATGGCATGTAGGTCGGGTCCATGCCGACTTTCAAGGTGCCGCGTTTGACCGCGTCATCGATGGCACCGGCCTGTGCCGCGTTGACTGCAACCAATGCCGTGACGCCGACCAGCAGCATCGACAGATACTTCTTCATCTTCAAGCCCCCAAAACCATTGCATTTGCGGCGCCAAATCGACAGTTTTCGAATAAAAACAGACAGATACGGACACAAAACGGTCCGGGCGCACCCATTCGGGGACGGATGCTAACGCACTCACTCGATTGCACAAGGGTTTAGGCAGGATTTGTTGCCTGATGCTGGTGGCCCCATCACTGGCGAACGATCATAAAAAAACCCGCTTTCGCGGGTTTTTTCATCAGGCCAACTGTGGCTGAACGCTCACGGGCTTGAGCGGCAGCAGCGGTGCATGGGGGTCGGCCATGACCGACTTGCGCCACGCGCCCAGCCACTCCTGGTGACCTTCGCTCCAGACCTGCTCATGCAGGCGAGCCAATGCCACCGGGTCGCTCAACAGTTGCACGCGCTCATTGTTGGTCAGCCCTTCAGGCCCGACTTTCATCGCATGCCGTACCCGCTCGACGCGCAGCCACTCGATCGGTTCCGCCTCACGGTGACGGGAGGTCGCCAGCGAGCACGCCAGGGCGTTCTGCTGAGGATCGACCACCGCACGGATGAAGCCGTCGTTCAGTGCATGCCAGCGGTTTTCGTGGGTGTACTGGTCGGTTGCCAGCAATGCCTGCGGCGGATTGTATTCCTCGGGGATCAGGAACAGGCTCTCGTCACGGGACTTGAGGCCAAGACCGACACGGCTGGAAATCACCGAGACCGGGATCGACAGCATCAACGAACCGACAATCGGCACCAGCCACCAGAGGAAGCTCGGGTTCAGCCAGATCACCAGCAAGGCCCAGAAGAAGCCGAGCAAGGTTTGCGGACCGTGGCGTTTTACCGCTTCGCTCCATGGCGTGGAGTCGTCGTCACGCTGCGGCGAGTTCCAGGTCGCGGCCCAGCCCAGGAACGCGGCGAGGACGAAACGGGTGTGGAAAATCATCCGCACCGGCGCCAGCAGCATGGAGAACAGCATCTCCAGCAACATGGAGAGGGTCACCTTGAACTTGCCACCGAACTCTTTCGCGCCCTTGGCCCAGATCAGGATGATGCTCAACAGCTTCGGCAGGAACAGCAGCACGATGGTGGTCGAGAACAGTGCGATGGCCTTGTCCGGGTGCCATTGTGGCCACAGCGGATAGAGCTGGCGCGGTTCGAGGAAATACTGCGGCTCCATCAACGTGTTGACCGCCAGCAGCGCGGTCGACAGCACGAGGAAGAAGAACCACAACGGCGCCGACAGGTAAGACATCACACCGGTGAGGAACACCGCGCGGTGTACCGGGTGCATGCCTTTTACCAGGAACAGGCGGAAGTTCATCAGGTTGCCGTGGCACCAGCGACGGTCACGCTTGAGTTCGTCCAGCAGGTTCGGCGGCAATTCTTCGTAGCTGCCCGGCAGGTCGTAGGCAATCCACACGCCCCAGCCGGCACGGCGCATCAGCGCGGCTTCAACGAAGTCGTGGGACAGAATCGCACCGGAAAACGCGCCTTTACCGGGCAACGGCGCCAAGGCGCAGTGGTCGATAAACGGCTTCATGCGAATGATCGCGTTGTGGCCCCAGTAGTGGGATTCGCCCAACTGCCAGAAGTGCAAGCCGGCGGTGAACAGCGGGCCGTACACACGGGTGGCGAACTGCTGCATGCGCGCATACAGGGTGTCCATGCCCGACGCACGCGGCGCGGTCTGGATGATCCCGGCGTCCGGCGTGGCTTCCATCAAGCGCACCAGACTGGTCAGGCACTCACCGCTCATCACCGAGTCGGCGTCGAGTACGACCATGTATTTGTAGTCACCGCCCCAACGACGGCAGAAGTCGTCGAGGTTACCGCTCTTGCGCTTGACGCGACGACGACGGCGGCGATAGAAGATCTTGCCGAAGCCACCGGCCTCGCGGCAGACGTCCAGCCAGGCCTGTTGCTCGGCAACGCAGATGTCGGCGTCGTTACTGTCGCTGAGGACGAAGAAGTCGAAGCGATCCAGGTCACCGGTGGCCGCGACCGACTCGAAGGTCGCGCGCAGACCGGCAAATACCCGAGGCACGTCTTCGTTACAGATCGGCATCACCAGTGCAGTGCGCGCGTCTTTCGGAATCGGCTCATTGCCGGCGCTGGCGCCGGAAATGCGGTACTTGTCGTGACCGGTGAGCAACTCCAGGAAGCCCATCAGTGCCGTCCAGAAACCGGCGGAAACCCAGCAGAACAGAATCCCGAACAGGATCAGGATGCTGGTCTGCAACGCATACGGCAGCACTTGCGTGGCAGTTTGCAGCAGCGGTTGGTGCAGGACTTCTTCGAGGTCGACGAACGACCAGCCCTGGTACGGCATGATGCCTTTCATGTACCAGCCAGCCACGATGGTCTGGCCCAGCATCAGCAGCAACAGAATGTAGCGACGGATCGAACCCACGGTGCGCCAGCGCGCAGCCGGCAGCACACGCTCATCTTTTGGCGGCGCTGGTGGATTGGTGCGACCGGTCAACCGGCGCCAGCCACGCACCAGGATATTGGTGCGCCATGGCTCCGGCACGACTTTGGTCCGACGGATCGGCGGGGTCGCCTTGAGGCAGACCCGACCGTTGGCGTCGAGCACCAGCATTTCGGCGTCCTGCAACTCTTCGGCGGTACTCAGGGTCAGGCGCTTGCCGACCGAGGCCTGGGCGGCATCGGTCGGGGCGTCGAAAGTCGAGGACGACAGACGTTCGTGCAGTTCGCTGAAGGACTGGCAGCCCGCGAGTTCCGCGCGCTGCTGGTCGGTCATCGGCAGGTGCGCCAGGTACTCGGACAGAGTCTCTGGCTGTACGTGTGAATTACTCATCGGCAGGCAACTGATAGCTCCAGGTCTCGGTCAGGACTTCTTCAGTCGATGCCGATTCCGGTGTGGCTGGGGCCGCATCGGCAGCGACAGGCTGCTTGGCGTCTTTATTGGCCTTGTCCTTGGCTTCTGCAACCGGCTTGGCGTCACCCTGTTTGGCCTCGGTCTGCTTGGCTTCCTTGTCCGCTTTCTCCTGTTGTTTGGCGGCGACCTTGTCGGCCTTGGCCACGGAGGAGCTGGAGGCCGGAATCGAAGTCTTGGCCAGGTCGGCAGGCGTGACGTTCTGAACCAGCGCCGCACGCATCTCGGTGGACTTGCTCGGGTCCTTGATCTTCATGCGCAGGGTCAGGCGCCAGCCCTTGGTTTCAGGGTTGTAGCGCACGCTGTTTTCCACCAGCTCGGCGTTGTCGCCAACGCTCACCTGGCTGCGAACGTCCGTATTCTCTGGCAGTGCCGCCAGGGACGGGCCTTCGAAGTCCACCAGATAGGCGACGCTACCGTCCGGCTGACGAATCAGGTTGGACTGTTTCACGTCACCGGTGGAGCGCAGGGTCTGCTTGACCCAGGCGCTGTCCGGAGCGTGGATGGACGCTTCGTCCATGGTCCAGTGCATACGATAGGCGACATCGAGCGGCTGGCCTGGTTCCGGCAGTTTTTCCGGGCTCCAGAAAGCCACGATATTGTCGTTGGTTTCGTCGGCGGTCGGAATCTCTACCAGATCGACGGAGCCCTTGCCCCAATCGCCTTTCGGTTCGATCCAGGCACTTGGGCGCTTGTCGTAGCGGTCGTCGAGATCTTCATAGTGGCTGAAGTCACGACCACGTTGCAGCAGCCCGAAACCACGCGGGTTTTCGACCGAGAAGTTGCTCACGGCCAGGTGTTTAGGGTTGTTCAGCGGACGCCAGATCCACTCGCCGTTACCGGCGTGGATCGACAGACCGCTGGAATCATGCAATTCGCGACGATAGTTCAGCACTTTCGACGGCTGGTTGGCCCCGAACAGGTACATGCTGGTCAGCGGCGCAACGCCAAGCTTGGTGACTTTGTCACGCAGGAACATCTGCGCCTTGACGTCGACGATGGTGTCGCTGCCCGGACGCAGGATCAGGCGATAGGCGCCGGTCGCCCGTGGCGAGTCCAGCAACGCGAAGATCACCAGGTGCTTGTCGCCCGGTTTGGGCTGTTGAATCCAGAATTCGCGAAAACGCGGGAATTCTTCACCGGACGGCAGCGCGGTATCGATCGCCATGCCGCGAGCGGACAAGCCATAGACGTGGCCCTTGCCGACAACGCGGAAATAACTCGCGCCGAGCATGGTCATGATTTCGTCTTGCTTGTCAGCCTTGTTGACCGGGTACAGCACACGGAATCCGGCGTAGCCCAGTTGTTCGGTGGCTTTTGGATCGAATTTCACGTCGCCGAAGTCGAAGCGACTTGGGTCGTATTTGATCTCTTCGACGTTGTTCGCCGTGATTTCGTTGATTTTCACCGGCGTATCGAAGTGCATGCCCTGGTGATAGAACGACAGCTTGAACGGGGTTTTCTGGTCCGCCCATTCGGCTTTTTCCGTCAGAAAACGAATTTTCTGATAGTCCGCGAATTTCATCTCGCGGAATTCGTTCGGCAGGTTACTGCGCGGCGCTTCGTATTTTTGCCCGGCCAGTTCTTTTGCCTTGGCCGAGACATCATCCAGATTGAAAGCCCAAAGCTGGCCGGCGCTGAGCAAGGTGAGCAGAGCAGAGCCCGCTACCAGAGCGCTACGAAACCGTTTGGCAGACAATTTTGGTGCGTTACAGGGACTAACAATCACGAGCAACCCTCGCCGAAAACAGATCAAAAAACCAACGGCCAGTTAAAGGGTATGTACGGAATCCGGTACGAAAAAACCGGCCTTACAGACCACTCTTGCCAAGTTGGCGAGCATTGTTCCGACTCCGATGGGGCTAAATGATTCCCCAAACGGTTCAGGACAAGTCTCTACCTAAGTCAAAATGGACCAACGAACGCTGATCCCCGTAGCGCGCGATTATCTAGTAGCCCGCGTTACAACGCATCAGGGGTAACAAAGTATTTATCGGGAAAAACCCCTGTTTTCAGTCGAAAACGGCGCGAAACAGGGTTTCGAGCGGTTTTACGTCTGTAACAGGAAGGTTACCGGGCCATCATTGACCAGGTGCACCTGCATATCCGCGCCGAATCTACCTGATGCCACAGTGCCATGCACCTGTTTCGCTTTGCCTAATAGATAGTCGAAAAGCTCCTCGCCCAGGGCCGGAGGGGCTGCGGTCGAGAAACTCGGGCGCAACCCGCTCTTGGTGTCGGCGGCCAGGGTGAACTGCGAGACCAGCAGCAACCCGCCGCCCACGTCCGCCAGGGACAGATTCATCTTGCCCTCGGCGTCACTGAACACTCGATAGTTAAGCAGCTTATTGAGAAGTTTGTCGGCACTGGCCCGAGTGTCCTCGGGCTCGACGGCTACCAGCACCAGCAAACCCTGGTCGATTGCTCCGACCACCTCGCCCGTCACCTCGACCCGCGCGCCACGCACGCGCTGCAGCAGCCCCTTCATGCTTCTTCAGGCGCCAGGTCGAGCAGGCGCCGGGCCATCTGATCAGCGGCACGTACCAAGGCGTCGGTAATCCCCGGTTCAGCGGCGGCATGACCGGCGTCACGGATAATTTGCAGCTCGCTGTTCGGCCAGGCCTGGTGCAGTTCCCAGGCGTTATCCAGCGGGCAAATCACGTCATAACGACCGTGGACGATCACGCCGGGCAAATGGGCGATTTTGCCCATGTCGCGAATCAACTGGTTCGGCTCGAGGAAGGCGTTGTTGGTGAAGTAGTGGCACTCGATACGGGCGATCGACAGTGCACGCTGCGGTTCGGAGAAACGATCGACCAACAGCGGATTGGGACGCAGGGTCGCGGTCCGGCCTTCCCAGGTGGACCAGGCCTTGGCCGCATGCATCTGAGCGATTTGATCGTTGCCGGTCAGACGCTTATGGAAGGCCGTGAGCAAGTCGTGGCGCTCGTCCAGCGGGATCGGCGCAATGTAGTCCTGCCAGTAATCGGGGAACAGACGACTGGCACCGGCCTGGTAGAACCACTCGATTTCCTGCGGCCGGCAGAGAAAAATCCCGCGCACGATCAGACCGTGCACACGTTCCGGGTGGGTTTGCGCGTAGGCCAGCGCCAGGGTCGAACCCCAGGAGCCACCGAACAGCACCCATTTTTCAATGCCCAGGTGTTTGCGAATCCGCTCAAGGTCGGCGACCAGATCCCAGGTGGTATTGTTTTCCAGGCTGGCGTGGGGCGTGGAACGGCCGCAGCCGCGCTGGTCGAAAGTAACAATGCGATACAGATTTGGATCGAAGTAGCAGCGACTCTGGGCGTCACACCCGGCGCCGGGGCCGCCGTGGATGAACACGACCGGCAACCCTTCCGGTGAACCGCTTTCGTCGACGTACAGCGTATGGGTTTCATCGACAGCCAGATCATGCCGGGCGTAGGGTTTGATCTGCGGGTACAAAGTCTGCATTGCGCGCTCCGTAAGGGGTCTGGGTCATCCCTGGGGGGACTTCAATTATTCTGCCGTTGGGCATCATAAACCCGAATTACGCCAATGAGCATGCCCTTGCAGAGTCAGAGTCTGGGCGCCAGATAACCGAGCAGGTTTTCATAGAGCCTGTCGACCTCGGCTACCTGCCCCCGCGCCCGGAGACAACCGTGTACCAGGCCCTCGCCGTAATACAACGTCGCAGCTACGCCGGCAGCGTTCAGTCGCTCGGCATACAGCACGCCGTCATCGCGCAGCGGATCGAATTGCGCCACCGCGATGAAGGCCGGCGGCAATCGGCGAAGATCCGCGGCGAGCAACGGCATCGCGTAGGGCCCAGGCTGCGGGGTGCCTCGCAGGTACAAGGCGTGGTAACAATCCACATCACTGCCGCTCAACAACGGCGCATCGATGCATTCACTGCGCGACGCCAGATGTTGATCGCCACCCAACCCCGGATAGATCAGCACCTGCGCCGCCGGCGCCGGCTCACCCGCGTCACGCAATGCCAGGCACAGTGCAGCGGCCAGATTGCCGCCGGCGCTGTCACCGGCCACCAGCGTGCGTTGGGGGTCGAGACGGAAAGGCCCGCTTCGCAACCCGCGCCAGACCTTCAGACAGTCATCGAACGCCGCCGGAAACGGATGCTCCGGCGCGAGCCGGTAATCGACCGCGATCACCAGCACGCCCAGGGTCGACGCCAGTTCGGCACAGATGAAGTCGTGGGAGTCCAGGCCCCCTACGACCCACCCGCCGCCATGCAGATAAACAATGCACGGCGCACCACCGGTCGGCGGCGAAACCGGCGGTTGATAGGACCGCACCGGGACACCGGACAATTCAAAGTCCACCACGTAGAGGCCAGCGGGACGTGGCGGGGTGAACGCCCTGCACATCTCGCTGTAGGCCTGGCGCAATCCGGCGAGGCTGCTGTCAGTGCTGTTGAAACTGACGGTTTTCTCGACGAAAGCCGTCATCTGTTCGCAAAGCGGATAAGGCGCCATGAGACTGCTGCCCGTTCAGGGAGGAGGAATGTATACCCCTGTAGGAGCGAGCCTGCTCGCGATAATGGCCAACGATAACGCGGTAAGCCTGATACCCCGCGGTGTTCTCGGGTTTATCGCGAGCGAGCTCCTACAGGGTTTGGGTGTCAGTTTTTCAGACTGGCCTGCACCGCTGCCACGCCATCCTTGCCGTCAAAACTGCTGACACCCGCCAGCCAGCGCTGAATGTCCTCCGGGTGTTCACGCAGCCATTTTCTGGCAACGTCCTGCGCCGTCTGGCGTTCCATGATCGGCACCATCAACTGACTTTCCTGGGCGGCGGTGAAGGTCAGGTTCTCAAGCAGCCGATTGACGTTCGGGCAGCGCTCGGCGTAATCCGAGGCGGTCACGGTGGAAACGGTCGCCGCCCCTTCGTTCGGCCCGTAGACGTCTTCGCTGCCGGTCAGGTAAGCGATTTTCATGTTGATGTTCATCGGGTGCGGGGTCCAGCCGACGAACACCACGAACTCCTTGCGGTTCACCGCCCGTTGCACGGCAGCGAGCATGCCGGCTTCTCCGGACTCGATCAGCTTGAAGTCCTTGAGGCCGAAGTGATTGGTCTCGATCATGGTTTTGATGGTGGTGTTGGCACCGCTGCCCGGCTCGATGCCATAGATCTTGCCACCGAGCTGATCCTTGAATCGGGCGATATCGGCAAAGGTTTTCAAACCGGCGGCGGCGACATAATCAGGCACGGCGAGCGTCGCCTGGGCGTCGGCCAGGCTGGGTTTGTCCAGGACCTTCACTTGATTGGCGGCCAGGAACGGCGCGATGTTTTTGTCCATCGCCGGTTTCCAGTAACCGAGGAAAATATCCAGGCGCTTGTCGCGGATGCCGGCGAAGATGATTTGCTGCACGGCGCTGGTTTGCTTGCTTTCATAGCCGAGGCCGTTGAGCAATACATCAGCCATGCCGCTGGTGGCGATCACGTCGGTCCAGTTGACCACGCCCATGCGCACGGCTTTGCAGGAAGCGTCATCAGCCGCCAGGGCGCTGGTGCTCAGCAGAGCGGTGCCGCAGAGGATTGAGAGACAGCGGGTGAACAGTCTTTTCATCAGAATGATCTCGTGCGGCAGCGGATTATTGTCGAGGCCGGTGTCTTTGTGCACCGTGCCCAGAACATTACGCAGCAGACGAGTGGCAAAAGCGAACTGAGGCGACCGAGATTTGCACGGTGGCGACTGTTCCTGTCAGGTATCGAAAAGAACGCTAAACCAATGTGGGAGCGAACCTGCTCGCGACGAGGCCATGACATTCAACATTGATGTTGCCTGCAAGTCCGCTATCGCGAGCAGGCTCGCTCCCACAAAGTTTGTGAAGGGTTTTAGCGCTTGTAGTGCTTTTCACCCCACGCCAGCAGACCTTGCAACAACTCCTTCAACACCACCTGCGTGGGCTCCGCCAGATCTGCCCGATAGCGGAACGGCTCGAACTCTTCCATGTACGTGCACTGCCCCAACTCCAGTTGCACGGCATGGATGTTCTGCGCCGGGTTACCGTAATGCCGGGTAATGTGGCCGCCCTTGAAGCGTCCGTTCAGCACATGGCTGTAGTCCGGGTGTGCGGCGCAGATCGCTTCCAATTGAGTCGCAAGCTGTGGATCGCAACTGGCGCCGTTGAAGGTGCCGAGGTTGAAGTCCGGCAGTTTGCCGTCGAACAGGTGCGGGATGATCGAGCGAATCGAGTGGGCATCGAACAGCAGCGCATAGCCGAATTCGGCTTTGAGGCGCGCCAGCTCCTGCTGCAAGGTGCCGTGGTAGGGCGTCCAGATCTGCTCCAGATAAGTCGCACGCTCTTCTTTCGAAGGCTCCAGCCCTTCGCGGAACAGTGGCACACCGTCAAACAGCGTCGCCGGGTACAGGCCGGTGGTCGCACCCACGTACAACGGTTTGTCGTCGGACGGCCGGTTCAGGTCGATGACGAACCGCGAATACTCGGCGGCCAGGGTGCTGGCGCCCAGTTCGGCGGCGAAATCGTAAAGCTGCGGGATGTGCCAGTCGGTGTCCGGCAGGCTTTTCGCGGCCGGGATCAACCCGGCCTCGACCGCCGGGGTCAGGCGCACACCGGCGTGGGGCATGCTGATCAGCAGTGGCACGCGGCCTTGTTTGAAGTTCAGAACCTTATCCACAACTGCTCTCCTACAGACTCGTTTCGACGCCGTGACGCACGACGCGTTTTTCCAGATCACCGCCCAGCCAGTAAGACAGGTCAGCGGGACGATCGATTTGCCAGGCGACGAAATCCGCGACCTTGCCCACCTCCAGCGAGCCGTGGGTGTCGGCCATGCCCAGGGCAGTGGCGGCGTGAATCGTGGCGCCGGCCAGGGCTTCTTCCGGGGTCATACGGAAACAGGTGCACGCCATGTTCAGCATCAGGCGCAACGACAATGCCGGTGAAGTGCCGGGGTTGAGGTCACTGGCGATGGCGATTTTCACCCCGTGCTTGCGCAGGGCGTCCATCGGCGGCAATTGAGTCTCGCGCAGGAAGTAGAAAGCGCCAGGCAACAGCACCGCGACCGTGCCGGACTTGGCCATGGCGATGGCGTCGTCCTCGGTCATGAATTCCAGATGATCGGCGGACAGTGCGTGGTAACGCGCCGCCAGGGTCGAACCGTGCAACGACGACAACTGCTCGGCGTGCAGTTTCACCGGCAACCCCAGTTCCTGGGCGGTGATGAACACCCGCTCGACCTGCGCCGGGGAAAACGCCAGGTATTCGCAAAACGCATCCACCGCATCCACCAGCCCTTCGGCGGCCAGGGCCGGGAGCATCTCGGCGCAGATGTGATCGATGTAGTCGTCGGCGCGATCAATATACTCCGGCGGCAAGGCATGGGCGGCCAGGCAAGTACTGCGCACGCTGATCGGCAGCTCGGCACCGAGGCGACGGGCCACCCGCAGCATCTTGCGTTCGTTGGCCAGGTCGAGGCCGTAACCGGATTTGATTTCGATACTGGTGACGCCATCGCGCATCAGGCTTTTCAGACGCTTGGCGGCGCTGGCGAACAGCTCATCTTCGCTGGCCGCGCGGGTGGCGCGTACGGTGCTGGCGATGCCACCACCGCTTGCTGCGATTTCCGCGTAGCTGACGCCTTGCAGGCGTTTCTCGAACTCACCGCTGCGGTTCCCGCCGAACACCGTGTGGGTGTGGCAGTCGATCAGGCCCGGCGTCACCCAGGCCCCGTTCAAATCAGTGACCGTCGAGTACTCGCCCGTCGGCAGTTCAGCGCGCGGGCCAACCCATTCAATGTGCGCACCGGACGTCACGATGGCCGCATCCTCGATGATCGAGTAGACGCCTTGCGCCATGGTTGCGACGTGGCAGTGTTGCCAGAGGGTTTTCATCCCAAGTCCTCGTCTTGTTCAAAATCGATTCGCTGGCAAGCCAGCTCCCACAGTAATCAGGGTTGCCTGCAATCCTGCGTTCACAGCAAAAGCCTGTGGGAGCGGGCTTGCCCGCGATTGGCCATTACAGGCTCGGCAGCAACTTCGCCGACACCAGGTCGTTCAGGCAACGCGACGCCAGCAACTCGGTGGCCGCGTTGATGTCCGGCGCGAAGAAACGGTCTTTCTCATAAAACGGCACTTCTTTACGCAGAATCGCCCGGGCCTGTTCCAGTTTCGGCGAGGTCTTCAGACCGTTGCGCAGGTCCAGGCCTTGAACCGCTGCCAGCCATTCAACGGCGAGAATCCCGCGGGTGTTCTCGGCCATTTCCCACAGGCGCTTGCCCGCCGCCGGGGCCATGGACACATGGTCTTCCTGGTTGGCGGACGTCGGCAGGCTGTCCACCGAATGTGGATGGGACAGTGCCTTGTTCTCGCTGGCCAGTGCCGCCGCGGTCACTTGGGCGATCATGAAACCGGAGTTCACGCCGCCATTGGCCACCAGGAACGGCGGCAGTTGCGACATGTGCTTGTCCATCATCAACGAGATGCGGCGCTCGCTCAGGGAGCCGATTTCCGCGATGGCCAGCGCCATGTTGTCGGCGGCCATGGCCACCGGTTCGGCGTGGAAGTTACCGCCGGAGATCACATCGCCTTCAGCGGCGAACACCAACGGGTTGTCCGAGACGGCGTTGGCCTCGATGGCCAGCACTTCGGCCGCCTGGCGGAACTGGGTCAGGCACGCGCCCATGACTTGCGGCTGGCAACGCAGGGAGTACGGGTCCTGGACCTTTTCGCAATTCTCGTGGGAGTCGGAGACTTCGCTGCGCTCACCCAGCAGATCGCGATAGGCGGCAGCGGCGTCGATCTGGCCTTTCTGGCCACGGGCAGCGTGGATGCGGGCATCGAACGGCGAGCGCGAGCCCAGTACCGCTTCAACGGTCAGGCCACCCAGGGCCAGGGCGCCGGCGAACAGGTCTTCACCTTCGAACAGGCCACGCAGGGCAAACGCGGTGGACACCTGGGTGCCATTGAGCAGCGCCAGGCCTTCTTTCGCAGCCAGGGTCAGCGGGGTCAGGCCGGCGACTTTCAGCGCTTCGGTCGCTTCCATCCACTCGCCTTTGTAACGTGCCTTGCCTTCGCCCAGCAGCACCAGCGACATGTGCGCCAACGGTGCGAGGTCACCGGAGGCACCGACCGAGCCTTTCAGCGGAATGTGCGGGTAAACCTCGGCGTTGATCAGGGCAATCAGCGCGTCGATCACCACCCGGCGAATGCCGGAGAAACCACGGCTCAGGCTGTTGACCTTGAGCACCATGATCAAGCGCACCAGGTCGTCGCTGATCGGTTGGCCGACACCGGCCGCGTGGGACAGCACCAGCGAGCGCTGAAGGTTTTCCAGGTCTTCGCTGGCAATGCGGGTCGAGGCCAGCAGGCCGAAGCCGGTGTTGATGCCGTACGCGGTACGGTTCTCGGCGAGGATCTGTTCCACGCAAGCGACGCTGGCTTCGATCTGGGCCGAAGCGCTGTGGTCGAGGGTCAGTGTCACCGGCTGCTGATAGACATCACGCAGTTGGGCCAGGCTCAGTTGGCCGGGGATCAGGTTTAGCGCAGTCATTTTGTGCTCCTTTTGAGAGTTTTTTACTAACTAACCAGACGCTCCGGAGATGTCCGTTGTCCGTCGCGTCTCCCTTTTGGGGAGCCGCGCCTTGGCACGCTGGTTTTCAGGGAAATCAGTTCAAATTCGGTAAGGCTTTCTGCAGCAAGGCAGGGTCTTTCAGAACGCTGGCGGCAGCGGCGATATCCGGTGCCAACCAACGGTCCTGATCGTAGGCCGGAACCCGCTCACGCAGCAGGCGCCACGCCGCATCGGTGCCCGCACCGAAGCGCTGCTCTTTCAAAAACTCAAACGCCTGAGCCGCCAGCAAGTACTCGATGGCGAGAATCTGCGTGCAGTTCTCCAGGGCGCGGTGCAGTTTCAGCGCGGCGTTGGTGCCCAGGCTCAGGTGATCTTCCTGCAGGCCCGAGGTGACGTAGTTGTCGAGCACCGCCGGTTGCGCCAATTGGCGGTTTTCCGCGCACAAGGAAGCGGCGACGTATTGCACGATCATCATCCCGGAGTTCACCCCCGGGTTGGCCACCAGGAAGGCCGGCAGACCGCTGACATGCGGGTTGATCAAACGGTCCAGGCGACGCTCGGCGATGGAGCCGATTTCCGCCATGGCAATGGCCAGCAGGTCCGCCGCCAGTGCCACGGACTGGCCGTGCGGGTTGGCCTGGGACACCACGCGGTAATTGTCTGCGGTGCCCAGCACCAGCGGGTTGTCGGTGGCGCTGTTGAGTTCGGTTTCGATCTGTCGGGTCGCGTGCACCAGTTGGTCACGGGCCGCGCCATGCACCTGCGGGATCGAGCGAATGCTCAGCGCGTCCTGGGTGCGAATACCCTTGCTCCGGGCAATCACTTCGCTGCCGTCGAGCAAGCCCCGCAGGTTGATCCCGACCTGCTGCATGCCCGGATGCGGCTTGAGCGCGATGATCTCGGCATCGAAGGCGTCGATCTGGCCGCGCTGGGCTTCGAAACTCATGGCGCCGACCACGTCCGCCCAATGCAGCAGGCGCGTGGCATCGGCAATCGCCAGGCAGCTCAGGCCGGTCATGCAGGGCGTGCCGTTGACCAGGCACAACCCATCCTTGGCACCCAGCTTGACCGGTTGCAGCCCTTCTTCTGCCAGGGCCTGCTGCGCGGAAACGATCTGCCCGCGATAGCTCACATTACCGACGCCCAGCAAGGCGATGCCGATATGAGCCATGTGGGTCAGGTAGCCCACCGAGCCCTGGGATGGCACTTGCGGGGTGATGCCACGGTTGAGCAGCGCCAGCAGCGCTTCAACCACTTGGCGATGCAGCCCGGATTTACCGTGGCTGTAGTTGACGATAGCGGCGCACATGATTGAGCGAGTCTGCTCATCGCTCAGCGGGGCGCCGACGCCGCAGGCGTGGCTCAGCAGGGTGTTACGCGACAACTGACTGAGTTGTTCGTCCTGCAGCGAAACGTTGCACAACGCGCCCAGGCCGGTGTTGATGCCGTAGGCGCGCTCGCCGCTGGTGACGATGCGCTGGACGATGGCCTGCGCGTTTTCAATCCGTGCCCAGACCGGCGCCGACAGCTCCAGCTGTGCGCCATGACGGGCGACGGCGACCACGTCCTGCCAACCTACCTGCGCCTCGGTGATAACGATTTTTTCAGCCTGGGACATCTTCAACCTCCTACCTGAATATTGATGCAGCATCGCCGACGCCATCGCTGGCAAGCCAGCTCCCACAGTGTTCAGGGGTGTGCACACCCTCTGTGCAACACAACCTATTGCTGTGGGAGCTGGCCTGCCAGCGAAGTGGCCAGCTCACTCACCGCAGAATCTCTTAAACCACCGCCGCCCGGCGCTGCACAAAGCGGTCGACATACTCATCGGCCGGCGAATGCAGGATCTCTTTCGGCGTGCCGACCTGGATCAGGCGGCCGTCCTTGAGGATCGCGATGCGGTTGCCGATGCGCACGGCCTCGTCGAGGTCGTGGGTGATGAAGACGATGGTCTTGTGCAGGGTCTTTTGCAGTTCCAGCAACTGGTCCTGCATTTCGGCGCGAATCAGCGGGTCAAGCGCACTGAAGGCTTCGTCCATCAAAATGATGTCGGTGTCCGCCGCTAATGCACGGGCCAGGCCCACGCGCTGACGCATGCCGCCCGAGAGCTGGTGCGGGTATTTGTTTTCGTAGCCCTTGAGGCCCACGGTGTTGATCCAGTGCAGCGCGCGCTCAGCGCACATCTGCTTGCTCTCGCCACGGATCTTCAGGCCGTAGGCGACGTTGTCCAGCACGGTCTTGTGCGGCAACAGGCCGAAGCTCTGGAACACCATGCTGATTTTGCGCCGGCGAAATTCGCGCAGGGCTTCCATGTCGTATTGGAGGATGTCCACGCCATCCACCAGGATCGCGCCGCTGGTCGGGTCGATCAGGCGGTTGAAGTGGCGTACCAGGGTGGATTTGCCGGAACCCGACAGGCCCATGATCACGAAGATTTCACCGCTGCCGATGCTCAACGACAGGTCGTTCACACCGACCACGCAGCCGGTTTCGGCCAGCACTTGATCCTTGGTCTTGCCCTGGCCAACCATAGCCAGCGCGTCCTTGGCACGGTTGCCGAAAATCTTGAAGACGTTTTTGACTTCGATCTTGCTCACGGTTGCCTTGTTCATTTGCTCACCTCATGCCGTGCGCGACCGTACGCTTGTGTAATGCGGTCGATCACCACTGCCAGAATCACGATCGCCAGACCGGCTTCCAGTCCACGCCCGACGTTGAGGGTCTGAATCCCTACCAACACGTCCTCACCCAGGCCACGGGCGCCGATCATCGAGGCGATTACCACCATCGACAGGGCCATCATGGTGGTCTGGTTGATCCCGGCCATGATGCTTGGCAGGGCCAGCGGCAGTTGCACGCCGAACAGTTGCTGCCAGCGGTTGGCACCGAAGGCGTTGATTGCTTCCATCACTTCGCCGTCAACCTGGCGAATGCCCAGGTCGGTCAGACGGATCAGCGGCGGTGCGGCGTAGATCACCGTGGCGAAAATCGCCGGGACCTTGCCCAGGCCAAACAGCATCAGCACCGGGATCAGGTACACGAAGCTCGGCATGGTCTGCATGATGTCCAGCAACGGCATCAGCACCGAACGCAGGCGATTGCTGCGCGCCGAGAGAATGCCCAGTGGAATGCCGATCAGCACCGAGATGATCGTTGCCACCATCATCAGCGCCAGGGTTTGCATCAGTTTGTCCCACAGGCCGACCGCACCCACCAGGAACAGCAAACCGACGATCACGGCCGTGGTCACGACTTTACGGGTCGCGTGCCAGGCCACGCCCGCCACGATGGCCAGCATCAGCCACCAGGGCGCCGCGCGCAGCAGGCTTTCGAGATTGACGATGGCCCACAACAGGGTGTCGGAGATGTGCCGGAACACGTCGCCGTAGTTGGTGACCAGTGAATCGACCCAACCGTTGACCCAGTCGGCGATGGAAAAGGTAAAGCTTTCGGGAAACATAAGAAGCTCTCAATCAAGGGCTTTTCAGCACCGCTTGCGGTGCTGAAAAGCTTGCCCTTATAAACAAGCTGTTTGAAAACGTAGCGAGCGAAGGCAAGACAAGGCGAAAGCAGGCGAGAAAGCGGAGTTGACTTTAGTCAATGAGCATTTTGAGCCTGCTTTCAACGCAGTATTGCCTCGCGTAGAGCCGTAGGCTCCCAGCACGAAGTAGTTTTCAAAGCGCAGCGTCGATCTTTTTGGCTGCGTCTTCGCTCACCCATGCATGCCAGACTTCAGGATGTTCCTTCAGGAAGATCTTGGCCAGTTTCGGCGACTCGATCCGCTCCTTGGTCATGCGACCCAGGTTCTGGTTCAGCAGGTCGATCGGCAGGTTGACCTTTTCCAGCACGGCCACCAGTTCCGGCGCTTCGTCATGGAACGTCTTGGACAGGCCGACCTTGATGCTCACGGTCTTGTCGACGCCTGGTTTTTCTTCCAGTTTGACCACGTCGACCTGGCCCATCAGCGGCGTTGGCGACCAGTAGTAGAACAGGATCGGCTCGCCACGCTTGTAGCTCGACAATACGGCAGCATCCAGCGCCGGGCCGGTGCCTGGGCGGAAGTTGGTGTAGCTGCTTTCCAGGCCGTAGCTTTTCAGCATTTCACTGTTGTCGAGTTCGCAGGTCCACCCGGCCGGGCAGTTGTAGAAACGGCCCTTGGACGGTTCTTCGGCGTCCTTGAAAATCGCCGAGTATTTACCCAGGTCGGCAATGGCTTTCAGATCCGGCGCCTTGGCTTCCAGCTTGCGCTTGGCATCGCCTTCGATCACGTAGCGCGGCACGTACCAGCCTTCGACAGCGCCCACGACCGGAGCACCCACACCGATGACTTTGCCGGCCTTCTCAGCCTTGTTCCAGACCTCGCTGCGGCCAACCCACTCTTCGGCAAACACTTGGATGTCATTACTGCTCAGGGCGTTTTCCATGGTGATGGAGTTGCCCGGCAGGCTGTCGGTCTTACAGTCGTAGCCTTTCTCCAACACGACTTGCAGCACGTCGGTCAGGAGCATGGCGCTTTCCCAGTTCAGGCCGGCAAATTTCACCGGTTTACCCGACTCGCACCAACCCGCCGCCTGAGTGGCGCCGGCGCTGGCCAGCAGGCCCATGGAAAGCAAAGTGGTCAGCAGGGTCTTGTTCGATTTCATTGTTGTGACGCTCCTAATCATGAATTGGCTTACGGCAGTCAAGAGGCATCCAGCCCTGGCAACGTCCAATCAGGCCTGCGCCGCAGCGCGGCCGGCCCCACGTGTTTCAGGTTGTACAACGCCGTTCTGCTCGACCGGCAGAATCAGGTGATCGGGCACTGTGCCGTGCCATTTTTTCGCACACACGTAGTACAGGGCTGCCGGCAGCACCAGACCGATGATCCAGGAAATATCCACATCACCCAGGGCGGCGACCAGCGAACCGGTGTAGAACTTGGTGGAAATGAACGGCAACTGCACCAGCACACCGAAAACATAGACGCTGATGCCGAGGACGTTCCAACGACCGTAGCGACCCTTCGGGTCGGCCAGCGCCGGCACGTCGTAACGCTCGCGGGTGATGCAGTAGTAGTCCACCAGGTTGATCGCGCTCCATGGCGTAAAGAACGCCAGCAGGAACAGGATGAAGGACTTGAACGCACCGAGGAACGAGTGCTGACCGAGCAACGCCATCAGGGTCGCGGCACCGACAATGACCAGCACGAAGACCAGACGCTGCAAGCGCGTGACCTTCAGATCACCCCGGAAACCGCTGATGATGGTCGCAATGCACATGAAGCTGCCGTAGGAGTTCAGCGTGGAAATGGTGACCTTGCCGAACGCGATGCTGAAGTACAGCAGCGCAGCGGTGGCACCGGTACCGCCCAGACCCACGATGTAGGCCACTTCATGGCCGGCGAATTGCCCGTTGGCCGACGCGGCGGCGAACACACCAAGGACCATCGCCACCTGTGCGCCAATGACCGAACCCGCGCCTGCGGCAAAGAAGGTCTTTACCGAGGAAATCTTGCTCGGCAAGTAGCGGGAATAGTCAGCCACGTAAGGGCCGAAAGCGATCTGCCAGGACGCCGCGAGCGACACCGCCAACAGGAAGCTGCTCCAGCTGAAGTGGCGGATTTGCAACAGCGCGCCAACGTCAACCTGGCTCATCAAACGGCTGAACAGATAAACAAAGGCAATCACGCCAATGACACTGGCAACACGGCCGATCCAATGGATCACTCGATAACCAAGCACCGTGACCAGCACGATGACACTGGCGAAAAGAAGGATGCCGACGCTGTCGCTGACGCCAAACAACTGGCCCAGCGCCTGGCCGGAAAGCACGGTTCCCGTTGCCGTGAAACCGAGGTACATCAAACAGACCAGCACGATCGGGATGGCCGCACCGTAAACGCCGAACTGCACACGGCTGGAGATCATCTGCGGCAGGCCAAGCTTGGGCCCTTGCGCGGCATGCAGGGCCATGACGGCGCCGCCGAGCAGTTGACCGATCAACAGCCCGATCAACGACCAGAACACGTCACCGCCCAACACCACGGCCAGGGCCCCGGTGACAATCGCGGTGATTTGCAGGTTGGCACCCATCCACAGGGTGAACTGGCTCAACAGACGACCGTGTCTTTCCGCCTCCGGGATGTAGTCGATCGAACGCTTTTCGATCAACGGTTTGTTACCAGCACGTTCGCTGCTGACAGCCATGGTTCAACCTCTGTGGATTGTTATTGTGGGTTGGTGGGCTCCCCTGTGGGAGCGAGCCCGCTCCTACAGGGGCAAGCATTACTTGCCGGTGATCATCGGCAGGTTCAGGCCCTGTTCCTTGGCGCAATCAATGGCGATCTGGTAACCGGCATCGGCGTGACGCATGACACCGGTGGCCGGGTCGTTATGCAGCACGCGAGCGATACGCTCGGCCGCTTCGTCGGTACCGTCGCAGACAATCACCATGCCCGAGTGCTGGGAGAAGCCCATGCCGACGCCGCCGCCGTGGTGCAGGGACACCCAGGTCGCGCCGCTCGCGGTGTTCAGCAGGGCGTTGAGCAGTGGCCAGTCGGACACGGCATCGGAACCATCCTGCATCGATTCGGTTTCACGGTTCGGGCTGGCAACCGAGCCGGAATCGAGGTGGTCGCGACCGATCACGATCGGCGCCGACAGCTCGCCGCTGCGTACCATTTCGTTGAACGCCAGGCCGAGCTTGGCGCGCAAGCCCAGGCCGACCCAGCAGATACGTGCCGGCAGGCCCTGGAAGCTGATGCGCTCGCGGGCCATGTCCAGCCAGTTGTGCAGGTGCGCGTCGTCCGGGATCAGTTCCTTGACCTTGGCGTCGGTCTTGTAGATGTCTTGCGGATCGCCCGACAGTGCCGCCCAACGGAACGGGCCGATGCCACGGCAGAACAGCGGACGGATGTACGCCGGTACGAAACCCGGGAAGTCGAAGGCGTTTTCAACGCCTTCTTCCTGGGCCATCTGGCGGATGTTGTTGCCGTAGTCGAAGGTCGGGATGCCTTGCTTCTGGAAGTCGAGCATGGCTTTGACGTGCACCGCCATCGATTGCTTGGCGGCCTTGATCACAGCGGCAGGTTCGGTCTTGGCGCGAGCGCGGTATTGCTCCCAGGTCCAGCCGGCCGGCAGATAACCGTTGAGCGGGTCGTGGGCGCTGGTCTGGTCGGTGACCATGTCCGGGCGCACACCGCGACGGACCAGTTCCGGGAGGATTTCAGCGGCGTTGCCCAGCAGCGCGATGGAGATGGCCTTGCCTTCGGCGGTGTACTTGGCGATACGGGCCAGTGCGTCGTCGAGGTCTTTGGCTTGCTCGTCGACGTAACGGCTCTTCAGGCGGAAATCGATGCTCACCTGTTGGCATTCGATGTTCAGCGAGCAAGCGCCAGCCAGAGTTGCAGCCAGAGGTTGAGCGCCACCCATGCCACCCAGACCTGCAGTCAGGACCCAACGGCCTTTCAGATCATCGTTGTAGTGCTGGCGACCGGCTTCGACGAAGGTTTCGTAGGTGCCCTGGACGATGCCCTGGCTGCCGATGTAGATCCAGCTGCCGGCGGTCATCTGGCCGTACATGGCCAGGCCTTTGGCGTCCAGTTCGTTGAAGTGTTCCCAGTTCGCCCAGTGCGGCACCAGGTTGGAGTTGGCGATCAATACGCGCGGGGCGTTGGTGTGGGTCTTGAACACGCCGACCGGCTTGCCGGATTGCACCAGCAGGGTCTCGTCGTCGTTCAGATGGGTCAGGCTCTCGACGATTTTGTCGTAGCACTCCCAGTTACGCGCCGCACGACCGATGCCACCGTAGACCACCAGTTCCTTCGGGTTCTCGGCCACCTCCGGGTCGAGGTTGTTCATCAGCATGCGCAGCGGCGCTTCGGTCAGCCAGCTTTTGGCGGTCAGCTTGTTGCCGCGGGCAGCGCGGATTTCGACGTCACGGTATTTCGTAGGTTTCTGGGTATTGTCAGTCACGAAAAAGACTCCTCAGCGATCAATTCAAACCAACCCTGGCAGGGGGCAAGCCAGCCTGTGCGCATCGTTGCGCGACAAGCGAATCAGTGGACGCTGCGGAGAGTCTCGATCGACTCATACGCATACGTCTTTACTTGTACATACAAGCATATGCAATCAAGCGGCCAACTTTCTGGACAGGCATTCAAGAAAAACGCTGAAACGACTGGAGAGCGCCTGAATCGCGGGTTCTGGCGCGGATAAAATTTTTCGCGGGGATTTTTTGCGGGGGTGACGGTGGTTACTGCAACGTGGTTTTGCGCCACGTTGGGGCGTTCGGTAACACGTGATGCCCAATTAAGCGCATTCCAGAAACACCCTACAACCTCATCAGAAGCGTCCGACTCCACCTCCACTGATCCTCGCCGACTTCACGAGCAAGCCCCCCCTGAAGTCACTCCTGCGAGGAACGCGCAATGAAACAATGGAAAGTCAAAACCCACCTTCTGCTGCTGGCCGGCATCCTGCTGAGCAGCATGACCGGCATCGGCGCACTCGGCCTGTACGGCATGCGCGCCACGGTCCAGGGACTGGAAACGGTTTACCTCGACCGGGTCATCCCGCAACAGGACCTGAAGAAAATTTCCGAGCTGTATTCCGTCCAGATCGTCGATGCCATCCACAAGGCCCGCGATGGCATCCACAGTGGCGTCGAGGCGGCGCAACAGATACGCCAGGCAATGCTTGAGATCGATCCACTCTGGCGCACCTACCTGTCGACCCGACTGATCGATGAGGAGGTGCGACTGATCAACGAAATCGCGCCACTGATGCAGGCCACCGAAGCGCCACTCCAGCAATTGCAGGCGGTCTTGAACCGCAACGACGGCTCCAGTCAGCCTCTGGAGGATTTCGCCGCACACCAGCTCTACCCCTTGATCGACCCGCTGACCTCACTGTTTTCGCAACTGACGGATGCTCAACTGAAAGAAGCTCGCCAACAGTTCGAACTCAGCCAAGCGCTTTACGAGGTCAACATCAGGCTGATGGCCGGGGTCCTGGCCTTCGCACTGTTGTGTGGCGGCCTTTATGCGCTGCTGTTCGGTGCCAGACTGGCGCGATACCTGGGCGCCGAGCCCCACGAACTGGCCAATATCAGCACACGGATTGCCCAGGGCATGCTCGGCGATCCGGCGATCGGCAACGCGAGCCCCACAGGCGTCATGCAATCGGTCGAGGCCATGCGGCGCAGCCTGGCCAGCATGATCGGCAAGGTACGCGAGGCCTCGCGGCACATCGAGTCCTCGACTCTGAACCTGAGCATTTCGGCCGAGCAAGGGCTGAAGCAGGCCGCCGAGCAAAATGGCGCGACCTCTTCCATTGCCGCCGCGGCAGAGCAGATGTCAGCCAACATTACGCACATCGCCGAAAACGCCGCCCAGGCCCACGACACCACACAAAAGGCCGAGCAGATCACTGCCCTGGGCATTGCCAGCATGGACCGCTCTATCATCGAGATGCAGCAGATCGCCCAACTGGTGACCCAGACGTCGAGTGAAATCGATCAATTGACCCAGCACTCCAACGCCATCGGGAACATTGTCGACGTGATCCACAGCATTGCCGAACAGACCAACCTGCTCGCCCTCAATGCCGCCATCGAAGCGGCGCGGGCCGGCGAGCAAGGTCGCGGGTTTGCCGTGGTGGCCGACGAGGTGCGGGAGCTGGCGACCCGCACGACCCGCTCCACCGCCGAGATTGTGGTGCTGGTGAGCACCATTCAAAGCGGCATGCGAAAAGCCAGCAGCAGCATGAACACTGGCCGCGAGCGGGTGCTTCAGGGTCAGCAATTGATCGACAGCGCCGGCGCGTCGATGAATGACGTCAAGGCCGTGCTCGATGCGTCACTCAATGCCGTCAGCCAGATTTCCCATGCCTTGCAGGAACAGCGCGAAGCCAGCGAAGACGTGGCACGCAATGTGGAAACCGTGGCGCAGCGGGTCGAGGAGAATGTCGCGGCGCAACAGGACATGGTGAAAACCATCCAGGCGCTGAAAAGGATGTCCAGTGAACTGGAGGCAACCGTTCGAGGCTTTACCCTCGAACGGGAGTAATCGGGATCAGCCGCGCGAGGTGAGTTCGATCACGCAGCACAAACCCTTGATGGTGACGTCCAGCAACCCGTCATTGGCCTCCAGCTGCAGGCAATCATGGAGCCCCAATGGCTGGACGCGGTGATCGACCGATACGTCGGATTGCTCGCTCACGCTGAACACCAGCAACGTGTTGGCCTCGCTGAAAAACCGCTGCTCGCCGGCCAGCCACTGCAACCGTGCACGGTAGCGCTGCGGCGCATAGATCAGGTTGAAATCGCGGATTGCTCCTCCGAGCAGCGCGCAGGTCACTTTGCTCTCGCCACTGAAGGCAAACGGGTCGAGCGGTAACAGCGGTCGCGTGTTCTGGCCGTCCACCGACAACGTCATGCCGTCGCCCTGCAACACGGTGATGATCCGCTCGTAACCGGCGAAGGTGGAAAAACCGCCCGACTCACCGATGTCGGCAATCGACAGGCGCCAGCCGAAGCCGTCCAGGCCGGTGCCGGCATCGCGGCTGATTTCTTCAGTGCTGCCGCCGCCGTTTTTCCAGGGCATGCGCGGGTAATCCTTGGCGCGTAAAACTTTCAACTCGTTCATTTATGAAACCGGCCTTCCAGACGATGACGGGAACCAGGGTGGATCAAACGGGCGGCGGTCACCGGCTGACGGCCGGACCAGGTGCGGCGACGAATCAGCAGGCACGGCTCGCCTTTTTCGATCTGCAGCAATTTGCATTCGGACGGCTCGGCCAGAATGGCCTCGACCACGTGCTCGCCTTCGGTCAGCGGCGCGACCTGGTTGAGGTAGGCGTAAGGCGTTTGCAGGGTGAAGTCCTGCTTGAGGTAATCCGGCGCCACCAGCGCGTTGACGAAACGGTCTTCGATTTGCACCGGGATATCGTTCTCGAAATGCACGATCAACGAATGGAAGACTTTCTGCCCTTCGCGCATGTCGAGGGCCAGGGCGCGTTCCGAGCCGGCGGCCTCTTCTTCCAGGGTGATGACCTTGCACGTGTGGCGGTGGCCTCGGGAAGCGATTTCATCGGCAATGTTGTGCACTTCAAACAGCGCGGACTGGCTTTTCGGCTCGGCGACGAACGTGCCGACGCCTTGCATGCGCACCAGCAGACCGTCAGCGGTCATCTCGCGCAGGGCGCGGTTGATGGTCATGCGACTGAAGCCCAACTGATTGACCAGCTCGCTTTCCGACGGAACGCGGTAGTGCGGCGGCCAGTTTCCACTGTCGATTTGCTGGGTAATCATTTGTTTGACGCGGGCGTACAAGGGCGCCGGACTGTCGCCCATGTTCGCGGCCAACGGAGAGACTGGAGGCGGAGTCGGCACGGTTAATCCTTGTTCGTTTGAATAGGGTTGCTAGCTTGCCGGAGTTTACCGGGCAGGCAAACGTCTGTATATGTATATACAAATAACACACGATGGGGTGCTGAACCATGTCCGCCTTCTTTGCCGAACGCGCGCTGCTGCCTAGTGGATGGGCCAACAATGTACGTCTTGAGGTCAGCGCCGATGGCGTCTTGAGCCATATCCAGGCCGATTCCCACGCAGAAGGCGCCGAACGGCTGAGCGGTCCGCTCTTGCCCGGCATGCCGAACCTGCACTCTCACGCCTTCCAGCGGGCCATGGCGGGACTTGCGGAAGTGGCGGGGAATCCGAACGACAGTTTCTGGACCTGGCGCGACTTGATGTATCGCCTCGTCGGAAAAATCAGCCCGGAACAACTCGGCGTCATCGCCCGTCAGCTGTACATCGAAATGCTCAAGGCCGGGTACACCTCGGTGGCGGAATTTCATTACGTCCATCACGACAACAACGGCCAGCCTTACGCCGACCCGGCCGAACTGGCCCTGCGTATCAGCCAGGCCGCCGGTTCCGCCGGTATCGGTTTGACCCTGCTGCCGGTGCTCTACAGCCACTCCGGTTTCGGTGGCCAGACGCCGAACGAGGGCCAGCGCCGCTTCATCAACAGCACCGACAGCTACCTCAAGCTGCAATCGCGCCTGCAGCCGATTCTGGCGCAGCAACCGGCCCAGTCGCTGGGCCTGTGTTTCCACTCGCTGCGCGCGGTGACACCGCAGCAGATCAGCGAAGTGTTGGGCGCCAGCGACAAGCAGTGCCCGGTGCACATCCACATCGCCGAACAGCAAAAAGAAGTCGACGACTGCCTGACCTGGAGCGGTCGCCGCCCGCTGCAATGGCTGTACGAAAATACCGAAGTCGATCAGCGCTGGTGCCTGGTCCACGCCACCCACGCCAACCCGGAAGAAGTCACGCTGATGGCCAAGAGTCGCGCCATTGCCGGCCTGTGCCTGACCACCGAAGCCAACCTGGGCGACGGGATTTTCCCGGCGGTGGACTTCCTCGCACAAGGCGGACGCCTGGGTATCGGTTCCGACAGCCATGTGTCATTGAGCGTGGTGGAAGAATTGCGTTGGCTGGAATACGGCCAGCGTCTGCGCGATCAACGGCGCAATCGCTTGTATGGCGCGGATCAGCCCATGGTCGGGCGCACCCTGTATGACGCGGCGCTGGATGGCGGCGCTCAGGCGCTGGGACAACCGATCGGTGCGCTGGAAGTGGGCAAGCGTGCGGATTGGCTGGTGCTGGACGGCAACGATCCGTACCTGGCAACGGCCAGTGGCGACGGGATTCTGAACCGATGGTTGTTTGCCGGTGGCGACCGTCAGGTGCGGGACGTGCTGGTGAACGGTCAGTGGGTCGTGCGCGACGGGCGTCATGCCGGGGAAGAGGAAAGCAACCGTGCCTTCACCCAGGTACTGCGCGAACTTCTGAACTGACTCAAAAACCTGTGGGAGCTTGCTCGTGATGGTGTGTCAGTCGACATCTTGTGTCTGATACTCCATCGCGAGCAGGCTCGCTCCTACAGGGTCATGTGCTATCAGTTCGAGGTCTTGGCCATCTGCGTGTCCGACGCTCGCCAGATCAGCCGCGTGGTGTCGTATCCCTGCTGACGCGCCTTGCTCAGCAGCTCTTCACGCACCACACCATTGACGGTCGGCGTGCGCGACAGCAGCCACAGGTAACGTCGGCTCGGGTCGCCGACGATCGCGGTCTTGTAGTCATCGCTGACGTACAACACCCAGTACTCGCCCTTCGCCACACCCGGAATCAGCCTCGAAAACCAGGTATCGAACTCGACCCACAATTTGTCGGTCTTGCCCGGCACCTGTGGATAAGCCGTGCCCTTGACCTCTTCCCATTGCCATTGCGCTGTCAGACAGCGGTTCAGCACCGCCACGTTGCCATCCGGCTTGAGCGTGTAGTGGGCTTCGGATTGCGCACAGTCGCGCTGGAAATACATCGGCAGACGTGCCAACTCGTACCAGGTGCCCTGGTAACGCTTGAGGTTGACGCTGTTGGCGGTCTTGGGCGCCAACGGATCCTGGCCAGAAGTGGCACAGCCGGCCAATACCAGGCCGGCAAAAAGCATTATCAACAACCGCTTCATTGTTTTTCTCCCGTGGGCACGTAGCCCCGGTTTACTTCAGGCCTTGGCCGGAAAACATCAGCACTTTGTCACCGGCATACTGCACGCTGATAAAGCTGTTCTTGTCACCCCAGGTGCAACTGGACATGCCCAGCGCGCCAGAGCAGTCGGCCGGCTTGCCCAACAAGGTTTCTACGTCGGCCTTGGACATGCCGGCCGAAAGCTTCGAGTAGTTTTCCTGATTGACCTTGCTGCACGCAGCCAACAGCACGCAGAACGAAAGCAAGGCAATGGATCGCAGCGACATGGTGTAACTCCAGGGGTGAAGGGGATTGGCATGGCAGCCAAGCTGAACCTTAGAAGAGAAAACCCCTGTCTGGTTCCCTGGCCGAGCGCCTATTTATCGGGCCGCTCGTCCGCCTATAGCCGAAGATTCAGCCACTTCGCCTGGCTCTTGAGCATTTCGTCGGGTTTCGCAAAAAAGCGTCTAATCTTTGGCGCCACTCTGTCGACATAAAAGGCAGCGCAAAGCCCACGACCGTGGCGCTTGCCCCCACCTTTGTTGTCCTGTCTTTCCGCGGTAGCTCATTTAATGTCCAGAAACATGAAGTTCAGCCACAAAATTTTGTTGGCTGCTGCCCTCGTGGTGGTCGTTGCATTCGCCTGTTTCATCCTGTTCAACGACTATCGCCAGCGTCAAACGCTGCATAACAGCACCGAAGCCTCGATGCAGGAACTCGGCAGCCTGACCACCCGTAATATTCAGACCTGGCTGGAAAGCCGCATACAGTTGCTGCAATCAATGGCCCAACAGGTCAGCGCCGATGGCAGCGCCCCCGCCAGCCTGAAACGCATCATCGACTTGCCCGCCTACACCGGCAACTTCCAGCTGAGCTACTTCGGCGGTGCCGACGGCGTCATGTTCTCGGTCCCGACCGGTAACCGTGCGGCGGACTACGATCCGCGCGCGCGTGGCTGGTACAAGGCGGCCACCGGCGCGCAGCAGACCATCGTCACCGAACCGTACATCGCCGCCTCGTCGGGCAAACTGGTGATCACCGTCGCGACCCCGGTACAACGCCAGGGCCAGATGATCGGCGTTGCCGGCGCCGACATCGACTTGTCCAGCGTCAGTGCAATCATCAACTCGCTGAACTTCGGCGGTCACGGTCATGCCTTCATTGTCAGCGCCGACGGCAAGATCCTGATCCACCCGGACAGCAAACTGGTGCTCAAAAACCTGGCAGACGCCTACCCCAATGGTGCGCCGAAGGTCAGCCCGGGCCTGAAAGAAGTCGAGATCGACGGTAAAAGCCAGTTCATCTCCTTCACCCACGTCAACGGCGTGCCTTCGGCCGATTGGTATGTGGCATTGGTGCTCGACCAGGACACCGCGTTCTCGATGCTCAGCGAGTTCCGCACCTCGGCGCTCATCGCCATGGTGATTGCCGTGGTGATCATCATCGCGTTGCTGGGCATGCTGATCAGTTTCCTGATGCAGCCGTTGCTGGCCATGGGTCGCGCCATGCATGACATCGCCGAAGGCGAAGGGGATCTGACCAAACGCCTGACCATTCACGGTCACGACGAATTCGGCGCGCTGGGGCTGTCATTCAACCGCTTTGTCGAACGCATTCACACCTCGATCATCGAAGTGTCCTCGGCCACCGGCCAGGTCAACGAAGTGGCGCTGCGTGTGGTGGCCGCCTCGAACTCGTCGATGTTCAACTCCGACCAGCAGGCCTCGCGCACCAGCAGTGTCGCCGCGGCGATCAACCAGCTCGGCGCCGCCGCCCAGGAAATCGCCCAGAACGCTGCCCTCGCCTCCCAGCATTCGAGCGATGCCCGTAGCCTGGCCGAAGACGGCCAGCAGGTGGTGGACAAAACCATCAGCGCGATGCAGCAACTCTCGGCGAAGATCAGCGATTCGTGCGGCAACATCGAGACGCTCAACAGCAACACCGTCAACATCGGGCAGATTCTGGACGTGATCACCAGCATCTCCCAGCAGACCAACCTGCTGGCGCTGAACGCTGCCATTGAAGCGGCGCGTGCCGGTGAAGCCGGACGCGGGTTTGCGGTGGTGGCCGATGAAGTGCGCAACCTCGCCCACCGCACTCAGGATTCGGCGCAGCAAGTGCAGAAGATGATCGAAGAACTGCAGGTCGGCGCCCGGGAAGCGGTCACCATCATGACCGACAGTCAGCGCCAGAGCGAAAGCAGTGTCGGCATCGCCAACCAGGCCGGAGAACGCCTGGGCAGCGTGACCCAGCGCATCGGCGAAATCGACGGCATGAACCAGTCGGTCGCCACGGCAACCGAAGAACAGACAGCCGTGGTGGAATCGATCAACGTCGACATCACCGAGATCAACACG
The DNA here is from genome assembly GCF_058792515.1 of Pseudomonas sp. MT92. NCBI lineage: Bacteria > Pseudomonadati > Pseudomonadota > Gammaproteobacteria > Pseudomonadales > Pseudomonadaceae > Pseudomonas > Pseudomonas sp. MT92. Next base: position 72,385 of record NZ_JBXAFA010000015.1, on the reverse strand, counting down.
CTGAACCAGGAAGGTGTGGAGAACCTGCAGGCGACTTTGCGCGCGTGTTCAGACCTGGAGCAGCAGGCGGCGCGATTGAAGCATCTTGTAGGTAGTTTCAGAATCTGAGGTGCTGCTACCGGCACAATCGCTAGCAGGCTAGCTCCCACAGGGGATTTGTGAGCGCCACAGATCAAATGTGGGAGCCAGCCTGCTGGCGATGGCAGCAGCCGCCCCAAAAGCTAGAACCGTGACCCCGGCTTCGACAGAAACGCCAACTCCTCAGCCGTAGACTCGCGACCCAACACCGCATTGCGATGGGGAAACCGTCCAAACTGCGCAATCACTTTCTGATGCTTTTCGGCGTAATCCAGATAGTCGGCAAACAGCGCCCGATCGACGTCCGGCTGTTGCGCCACCAGCTCGATGTAACGCGAGACACCTTCGTTCTGTACCGCCAGATGTTCGCTGTGTTCGAACACCAGATAGATGAACACCCGCTGAATGGGCCGCAACTGGCGATCGAAGTCCGCAGCAATGCCTTGTGCTACCAGCGCCTGAGCCCTGATGTCACCGGAAAAAGCCTTGGGGGAGTCGCGAAAGATCATTCGCGGGAGTTGATCGAGTAGCAGCACCAGAGCCAGCCAACCTTCGGGGCATTGCGCCCAATCGGTCAAACCGCCGGTCAGTGCCTGCTCGACCTGGTCCCCGAAACGCGTGCGCGCTTCGAGGTCCTGGCTGTCACGCTTGCCGAACCATAACCTGCCCTTGTCAGCCGCGACTTCCCTGGAAGATTCGGCTTTACCGAACCACCATTCGAGCAGCGGCTGCCAGGGCGCGTTCATGGTTTATTCCTTGTGGTAACCCGTGACGCGTGCAACTTCTTCTTTCGAGCCGAGGAACACCGCAACACGCTGGTGCAGGCCGTCAGGCTTGATGTCGAGGATGCGCTGGTGGCCGTCGGTGGACGCGCCGCCCGCCTGTTCCACCAGGAACGACATCGGGTTGGCTTCGTACATCAGGCGCAGTTTGCCCGGCTTCGATGGCTCACGGCTGTCGCGTGGGTACATGAACAGACCGCCACGGGTCAGGATGCGGTGCACGTCAGCCACCATCGCGGCGACCCAGCGCATGTTGTAGTTCTTTTTCAGTGGGCCTTCTTCGCCCGCCAGCAATTCGCTGACGTAGCGTTGCACCGGGGCTTCCCAGTGGCGCTGGTTGGACATGTTGATGGCGAATTCCTGGGTGGATTCAGGAATGGTGATGTCTTCGTGGGTCAGTACGAAGCTGCCCATTTCGCGGTCCAGGGTGAAGCCTTTGACGCCGTCGCCCAGGGTCAGCACCAGCATGGTCTGCGGACCGTAGATGGCATAACCGGCGGCGACCTGCTGGGTGCCTGGCTGCAGGAAGGCCTTTTCGTTCAGGGCTTCGTTCTGGCTCAGGTATTCGCTCGGGCAACGCAGCACCGAGAAGATCGTACCGACCGGCGCGTTGATGTCGATGTTCGACGAACCGTCCAGCGGGTCGAAAACCAGCAGGTAGGCGCCTTTCGGGTATTTGCCCGGGATCTGGTAGGCGTTGTCCATTTCTTCGGACGCCATGCCAGCCAGGTGACCGCCCCATTCGTTGGCTTCCAGCAGGATCTCGTTGGACAGAACGTCGAGCTTCTTCTGCACTTCGCCCTGGACGTTTTCAGTGCCCATGCTGCCCAGAACGCCGCCCAGGGCGCCTTTGGAAACGGCGTGGCTGATCTCCTTGCAGGCACGCGCCACCACTTCGATCAGAAAGCGCAGATCGGCAGGAGTGTTGTTGCTACGGGTCTGCTCAATCAAATAGCGACTCAAGGTAACGCGGGACATGGAAGGCTCCGGAGGAATGGGGGGCTAAAAACCCGCGCAGTTTAACGCGAGTCGGGGCGCATTTCCTCCTATCAGACGTGATCGACCGAAGAGAGTTCATGCGCGGGGTTCAGCGTAGTTGGAAATGGTCCGGGTGTGAGCCGAAAAGTGGCGGTCATTTCAGCCTTTCCATTGACTGATCGACCGCTATCGCGGGCAAGCCCGCTCCCACGGGTACTGCGCTTTCTTGCGGGAGCGAGCCTGCTCGCGATGGGGTGCGAAGCACCCGGCTTCAGGATTTGGCGGGCGGTTTGCGCAGCAGACTGAACGCCATCGCCGCCAGGAACAGCACGCTCAGCAACAAAACGGCCCACAGGCCGAATTTCTTCCAGTCAGTGCCTGTGGACGCCTGCACCGGCGAGGCAACCGGCGTAACCACACCCCCACCCTCGACCGAAGCCTTGCCCAGCGTCGCCAGTTTCGCAGCGCTGTAATCCGGAATCAGCGTCGACAACGGCAGGTTAGCGGCCTTCACCGTGGAACTTCCCAGCGCCAGGGTATAAGGCCCCGGCCCGCGAGCCAGGAACACCAATTGCGTGGCGCGCACGGCGTACTTGACCATCGGAGCCTGAGCACCCAGACCGCCGCCGCGCTCGTCCACGGTCAGTTTCAACTGCTGGACCGTTTGCCCCGGCAGCTGTAGCTCGTTCTGCACCACATCCTGGCCGTTCTGCGTCAGGCGATAGAGCAAAGCGCTGCTCATCGGTTGCCATGGCAGGCTGCTGTCCCGACGCCCGTACAAGGTCACTGGCGCCAGGCTGTTGGGCTGGCTCAACTCGACCTGCACCCGCTCGACGTTCAGCCCCATCGGCAATTGCCAGGTGTATTCACCGGCCTTCACGCTGCTGCCGGCCAACGCTGGCGACCAGACCAACGGCAGCGGCAGGCGGCGGGAGCTGGCGCTTTCCAATTGCGCCGACGTGAGGGTCGGTGCCGAGTACGGGGTGTCCCACAGCAAGCGCAGATAGCGCGCCGACTGTCCTGGCAGACCGACCTCGTGTTGTTCGACCCGCTCATCGGCAAAGGTCAGCCGCGCCACCTGTCCTTCGCCCCAGGACTGCCAATGCTGCAAATCGTCGCTGGCCTCGATACTGAAACGTTGAAAACCATCGCGCTCACTGGTCCAGTCGAGAATCAGCTGCTGCAACGGCGCCTTGATGGCACTGGCGTCGAGCAACCAGCCACGCAACGCTTCTTCGCCGGCCTCCAGCTGACTGGAGGGCTGCACCTCGACCAGGGTGCCATTGGCGCTCGATTGCACCCGCACGCTTGGCGCGTGCTCGGTGGCGTCCATCGAGTTGTACAGCGGGAACCATTTCACGTCGGTCAGCCTGCGGTTGTCAGCGGTTTGCGCGGTTTCCCGGGCCAGGGCGTAGGCCTGTGCATCACCCGCCGCATCGAACACACGTACATCGCTCAGGTCGGTCTGCCGTGCATTCAGTTGCACGACCAAGGGCAGATCGAGGCGATACCACGGGCCTTCGCCACTGACGGACAACGGCACCTGCGTGGCGAAGTCCGCCGGTTTGTCCTGGGCAACAGCGGCCATGGCCATTCCCATTGCAACTGCGCCCAACCAGCCCAGGTTCAGCTTCTGACTCAAGACGACACTCCTTCGGATTCCGGGGCCGGTTTTTCAGCTTCCGGCACAGGCTCGGCGCGCTTGGGCGGCAACGGGGCGAAATAGCCCACCACCAGCAGCAATACACCAACGCCGATAAACGAAACGATCCGCGCCAGACCGCCGCGGTTACTCAACTCAACAAAGAACAGCTTGGCCACCACCACGCCGATCAGCGCCGCACCGATCAACCAGACTTCGCGCCGGTGGCGCAAATGGCCACCAATCATCAGCCCCAGGGCCATCAAGGTCCAGACGATCGACAGGCCGGCCTGCACCAACATGGATTCGAGCAACGCATCCAGCTCGAACGCTACACCGCCCCAATGGTGCGCCGCACGCATCACCAGCGCAGTGAAGAACGCGAACAGCGAAACGCCGGCGACAATTTGTGAAACGCGGGCCGTGTAGCCCCCGCGGATCGCCAGCTGTGCCACCGCGCTGCGCGACCAGACGTAGACGCCGAACAGCGCAAACAACAACCCCAGCTCCAGTGGATTGATCAACGGCACGTACGGCAGCGGTTCGGCGGTGCCGTCACTGACGATATTGGCCAGCCAGAACCAGCCCAGCATCAGCAACGCCAACGGCGCGGCGGCATACACGCGGTACTCGCGAGGGTAAGCCGATACCGGCCACGGCCAGGCGCGCGGGGACGCCATCAAGACCAGATACAGGCTCGGCAGGATCGCCCAACCCAACCAGCGCCAAGCGTTGTACTGCTCGGACAACAGCAACAGGCCATAACGCAGTTCCAGGGCCAGCACACCGATCAACAGCCAGCAGCCGAGCACGTGGGCGGCACTCAGCGCCCGCCCCGGCAGCATCGGAGCCAAACGTCGCAACGCGATGAAGTGCACGACAAACACGCCCACCCACGCCAGCCATCCGACATTGGCCGCCGGGTGATAACGCCCATGCCAGGCGCCGAGCAACACCAGGCCGGCCGCCGGAATCAGCAACGTGCAGAGTAAACCCAGCGACGGCCATTTCAGGCGCAGCGTCAGCCACCCCCATGGCGCAACGCTTAGCGCGGCAACGGCGAGCAGCAAAGTCGCTTGCAGATTCAGCGGGGCAAAGCGCAGTACTTCACTGATCCACGCCAGCGCCCACCAGCCCGCACCCCATAACAGCAACACATCGGACAAACGCTGCAAATTCAGCACATCGAACGCCGTGTCATGGTTGCCGAGCTGCAAACGCCAGGCCCCGACCAGTGCAGCCAAGCCCAAGACCAGCGGCGTCCAGAAACCGCCATGGGCCAAGGGGCGCAAACCTTCACTGGCCAACGGCCCGAGCAACTCCGGCCCGGCCATCAGGAAGGCCGCGCCGCCAATCACCTGCAACACCAGGCCAAAGGCAAAACTCACTCGCTGCTTCAGGTACAGGCTCAGCCAGATGATCAACAAACCACTGGCCGCCCACACCGCACTCGCCGTTTGCCACGGCAGGACAAACAACACCGCGAGATTGATCAGCATCAGACCGGCCAACAACACCACCGACAATCCGCGCAGCAGTCGCACATCGCTGCGCACTCCCTCATCACGCACCGCCCACAGCATGCCGACGATCAACGCCAGGCCGATCAAGGATGCACTGAGCAATCCGTTCCAACCGGCGCTCAACACCGCGCCAGACTCGTCGCCGGCGCCTTGCAGGCGCAACAGGAACAGCGCGCCGCCCAGCAACTGCACGGCAAACGCAGTGAACAGGAAGGTGCGCGATTGCAGGCGCAAGCCGACGAACAGGGTCGCCAGCCCCGCCAGCGCCCAACTGATTGCCGTGCCATGGGTGAAGAAGAACAGCGGCGCCAGCAGATAGAGAAACGTCAGGCCGAGGCAAGCCAGCACCGGCAGGCCCTGTCGTTCCCGATTCGAGACCTGTTCAGGCAAGGCTTTGTGTAGTTGATAAAAACTGAACAGCAGCGCGGCACCGAGCATCAATGCCCCCAGCGGCGCGCCGTCCAGCAAGCTGCTCTCGCCGCCGCGCAACTCGCTCAGAAACGCCAGCGCCGCCCCCAATTGCAGGAACAACGCAAACGCGCGGGCCAGCGGTCGTTGCTGACGCAAGCCAAGCCAGAAAATACCCGCCCCCTCCACCGCCCACGCCGCGGATGTCCACCGCGCATCGAGCCCCAGTGGAATCGCCAGACTGGCGAAGATCACGCCCAGCGCCAGGCAGGTTTCCGCCAGCAGCAGCGCCCGCCCCCCCATCAATGCCCGCGCCAGCCCCATGTAAATCATGCCCAATGCCAAGGCACTGAACGCAGCGGCGAACTCCAGGTGCTGCACCAGGGCGAACTGCAATCCGAAACCCACCAATGGCGGGCCGAACAGCATCGTGCCATCGACGTAATCGCCTTTGCGCGCCGACCAGTGCAGCAGCGCTTCACGGCTGTCATCCTCCGGCGCGTCGCTCATCTCCAGCAGCTTTCGTCGGGCAAACAACAGGCCGATGGCCAGGTACATCAGGAAGAACAGAATCAGAAACGGCTGGGTGCTCCACAGCAACTCTGGCGTATAAGAACGCAGCCCCCAGGCGAAGCCGATACCGAAGGTGCCGACAAAGCCGATCAGGTTCAGCAGGCGCCAGGCCTTGAACCACGCGATGGCGAGGATGCCGGCATTGAGTAGCGCGAAGTAACTGAACAAAGCGACGTGATTGCCGGCACCGGTAGAGGTCAGGATCGGCGCGGCGAACCCACCCAGTGCGGCGGCAGCGGCCAGCCCCAAGGCATCCTGGGTAATGGCCAGAATCGCTGAAAACACCGTCACCGCCACTAGCAACCCCAGCGCCGCCGAGGGATCGAGCAACGGGTGCAGACGCATCGCCGCAAACACCGTCAAGTACAACACCGCGATACCGGTGCCTTGCAGCATTAACGCGTAGTGGTTGTTGCGTGTTCGCAGCCACCAACCCAGCCCAAGCAGACCGAGTGCCACCGCCGCGACTGCGGCGTAACGCAACTCGATCGGCACCACCATGCCTTCAGTGGCGTAACGCAGCAGGAAGGCCAGACCGAGGAATAACAACACGACGCCGACCCGCAGCACGGTGTTGCCGCCGAACAGCCACGCACGGGCACCGCTGATGGCGCGCTCAATGAAATTGGGGCCGCGAGGAATGGCAGGGGATTGTGCCTCGCGGGCAACCGGCTCCGGTTTCCAGGCATCGACCGGTGACGGACGACTGGCTTCGGTGGCCGCAGCAGCGACGGGTTCGAGTTCGGGCGGCAGCTCCCAGATCAATTCCGGGGTTTCGGCCGGGGCTTGCGCGACAACGAGGTCCGGGACGGGAACGGTTGCACCCATGACCGGTTCGCGGGTTTCAGGCGCTGCAACGCCGGTGACTTCCAGCACCGCGAGCCGTTGCTCGATCGCATGCAGCGCGACCTGCGCCTGCTCCAGCAAGCGACGCTGCTCGTTGGCCTGGGAACCCAATCGAGCGATGCGAATGGCCTGGCCGATGCCCAACCCGAGTAACGCGCCGAGCAGCGCATCGCTGAACGACTCATCGAGTATCCAGCCCAGCACCAGGCCAATCAGCATGAACATCCATTGCATGGTCGATATCCTTGAGCACAATCCCTGAAAGACTAGCCTGGCCAGCCCCAAAAGATCGCAGCCTTCGGCAGCGCCTACAGGACGATATGTTCACCTGTAGGCGCCACCGAAGGCTGCGATCTTTTCCCGGGCGCCAGTATATCGGGCCGGGCGAATAGTTACTCCAGTGCCTTCCAGATATCGGTCGCGTACTCACGAATGGTCCGGTCGGACGAAAACCAGCCCATCCGCGCCGTGTTCAGCACCGCAGAGCGCCACCATTCGTTCGAGTCATGCCAATGGGCTTCGACGCGCATTTGCGCATTCCAGTAGGAGTCGAAATCGGCGCAGACCAGGAAGCGGTCGTAATCCACCAGTGAATCGATCAGTCCGGTGTAACGGGACGGATCATCCGGCGAGAACACCCCGCTACGAATGGCTTGCAACACGTCGCTGAGCCGATGGGATGCGGCGATGTCCGGCACTGCGCTGAACTCCTGGTTCAGCTTGCGCGCTTCGACTTGCTGGGCGCTGAGACCGAAGATGAACATGTGTTCGGCGCCGATGCGTTCGCACATTTCCACGTTGGCGCCGTCCAGTGTGCCAATGGTCAACGCGCCGTTCAGGCCGAATTTCATGTTACTGGTGCCCGAGGCTTCGTAGCCGGCGGTAGAGATCTGCTCGGACAAGTCCGCCGCCGGAATGATGCTTTCCGCCAGGCTGACGTTGTAGTTGGGCAGGAACACCACTTTCAGCAACCCACGCACGGTCGGGTCGTTGTTCACCACCCGGGCGATGTCGTTGGTCAGTTTGATGATCAGCTTGGCCTGGTGATAACTCGCCGCCGCCTTGCCGGCAAAGATTTTCACCCGCGGCACCCAATCGACCTCCGGCTCGGCACGAATCGCCTGATAGAGCGCCACGGTGTGCATCAGGTTGAGCAGTTGCCGTTTGTATTCGTGGATGCGCTTGACCTGCACGTCGAACATGGCCGCCGGGTTGACCGCCACCCCCAGCCGTTCGTGAATGATGTAGGCCAGGGCTCTTTTGCTGTGCAGCCGTTGCTCGGCAAACGCCTTGCGGAATGCGCTCTTGTCGGCGAACGGTTCCAGACCGAGCAAGCGATCTTCAGGGTTGTCCAGCAGCTGCGGGCCAAGGGCATCGACCAGCATCGACGTCAGTTCGGAGTTGGCCTGATAGAGCCAACGGCGGAAGGTGATGCCGTTGGTTTTGTTATTGATCCGGTCCGGATAGAGCTTGTGCAGTTCGGAGAACACGGTTTTGCGCATCAGCTGCGTGTGCAGCCCGGACACGCCGTTGACGCTGTGGGAACCGAGGAATGCCAGGTTGCCCATGCGCACGCGGCGGCCGTTGTCTTCTTCGATCAGTGATACCGCGCGCAACACGTCAAAGTCGTGAATGCCTTTGGCCCGCAACGAGTCGATGTGCTGGGCGTTGATCAGGTAAATGATCTGCATGTGCCGCGGCAGCATGCGTTCCATCAAGCCGACCGGCCAGGTTTCCAGCGCTTCGGGCAGCAGTGTGTGGTTGGTGTAGGACAACGTGTCGACCGTAACCTGCCAGGCGGCGTCCCACGCCACATCGTAGACGTCGACCAATTGACGCATCAGCTCGGCCACGGCAATCGACGGGTGGGTGTCATTGAGCTGGATCGCCGCGTGATCGCCCAGCGTCAGTACCGAGGTGTGCATGTTGCGATGGCGGCGCAGCAAATCCTGCAGGGACGCGGCGACGAAGAAGTATTCCTGGCGCAGGCGCAGTTCCTGGCCGGCTTCGGTACTGTCGGCCGGGTAGAGCACGCGGGAAATACTTTCGGCCCGGGCCACTTCGGCGACCGCTCCCAGGTGGTCACCGGCGTTGAAACGTTCCAGGTGCAGATCTTCCATGGCCCGCGCACGCCACAGTCGCAGCGTGTTCACGCTCGCCCCGCGCCAGCCGACCACCGGCGTGTCGTAGGCAATGGCCCGCACGGTTTCCGCCGGGTGCCAGACCTGTTTGGATTTGCCGGTTTCATCGGTGACCGTTTCGACGCTGCCGCCGAAGCCAATCGGATACACCACTTCCGGCCGCTCGAACTCCCAGGGGTTGCCGAAATCCAGCCAGTGTTCGGTCTGCTCCTGCTGCCAGCCGTCGACAATGGCCTGACGGAACAAGCCATGCTCGTACCGGATGCCATAGCCATGACCGGCGATGCCCAGGGTCGACATGCTTTCCATGAAGCACGCCGCCAGACGACCGAGGCCGCCGTTGCCGAGCGCCGCGTCGGGCTCCAGCAAGCGAATGCGTTCAAGGTCGACGCCCAGTTCGGTCAGTGCTTCACGCGCCACGTCCAGCAAACCGAGGTTGCTCAGGCTGTCGTAGAGCAAGCGGCCGATGAGGAATTCCAGGGACAGGTAGTAAACGCGCTTCTGACCCTTGCGATAGATCTGGCGCGTATGGTCCATCCAGTGCTCGACCATGTGATCACGCGCGGCCAGCGCAATGGCTTCGAACCAGTCATGGTCGAAGGCGTGATCCGGGTCTTTGCCCACCGCGTAGGTGAGTTTGGTCAAGACGGCGTCGCGGAATGCGGCCACCTCTGCTTCGCGAACAAGTGGTTCTTGAGTCATCGATAAGACCTCGAGCGAGCGTTGGGTTGTCTGAGCCTAGACGGTCTGACAGGCGGTAGAGGCTCTGGTTCGGCAGTTTTTCCTGTTAGTGCGACTTAGGTCGTTAATACATTGTCGTGTAGTGGAATCAATGCAGGGGCCGTGCCGAATTTATGGCTAATCGGGTACCCAACGCAAAAAATCTGGCGAAAGGTTGTTCAAAAATCCACCAGTCCCGGTATGATCGCGCGCCCTGATGCATGCTGGTAACAACCGATGATGAAGCCGAACCTGATCGCCGCCGCGGAGATCGACCGACTCGATACCTGGGCCAAGTACTCTGCTCCGATGTGCGGCTCCTGCATATCCAGCTGCTGCACGCTGCCTGTCGAGGTCAAGATCAAGGATCTGATCCGTATCGGCATCGTCGACGAGTTCGAGCGCGGCGACCCGCCGAAGAACATCGCCAAGCGCCTGCAGAAGGAAGGGATCGTCGAGCGCTACAACCAGAAGTCCGAGATCTTCACCCTGCAACGCATGAGCAACAACGATTGCCTGTACCTGGATCGTAAGAGCCGTCTGTGCACTATTTATGAAAAGCGCCCTGACACCTGCCGCAATCACCCGAAAATCGGCCCGCGGCCGGGGTATTGCGCGTACAAGCCCAAGGAAGTGGAGCGCGAGAAAAATTCGCGGCATATCGAGCGGTTCTGATTCCGCCTGACATTGGCGGTGGCTGATCGGCCGCCTTCGCTGGCCTGACAGCGAAGAGGGCCGCACCCACACCGCACAAGCGCCAGACAAATCCCAGACAAACAAAAACGCCCCCGGCCTTTCGACCGGGGGCGTTTTCGTTGAGCCAGGCTAAAGGTTACGCCTTGGCTTTCTTGGCAGCGCGGGTACGCTCGCTTTCGTCCAGGATCTTCTTGCGAAGACGGATGGACTTAGGAGTGACTTCACACAGCTCGTCGTCCTGGATGAATTCCAGAGCCTGTTCCAGGGTGAAGCGAACAGGTGGAACCAGAGCGATGGTTTCGTCTTTACCCGAAGCACGCATGTTGTCGAGCTTCTTGCCCTTGGTAGGGTTAACGCCCAGGTCGTTGTCACGGCTGTTCAGACCAACGATCTGACCGTTGTAGATTTCCTGACCGTGTTCAACGAACAGCTTGCCACGCGCCTGCAGGGTTTCCAGGGAGTAGGTCAGCGCCTTGCCGGTTTCAACCGAAACCAGAACGCCGTTCTGACGGCCGGACATGTCGCCGGACTTCATCACGTCGTAACGGTCGAAGATCGAGGTCAGGATGCCAGCACCGTTGGTCAGGGTCAGGAACTGGTTACGGAAACCGATCAGACCGCGAGCAGGGATGTTGTATTCCAGACGTACACGGCCCTTGCCATCCGGCACCATGTTGGTCAGGTCGCCCTTACGCAGGCCCATCTCTTCCATCACCTTGCCTTGGGATTCTTCCGGCAGGTCGATGGTCACGTTTTCGTACGGTTCGTGCTTCACGCCGTCAACCAGACGGATGATCACTTCCGGACGACCTACAGCCATTTCGAAGCCTTCGCGACGCATGGTTTCGATCAGTACCGAGAGGTGCAGCTCACCACGGCCGGAAACCTTGAACTTGTCAGCCGAGTCGCCTTCTTCAACGCGCAGTGCAACGTTGTACAGCAGCTCTTTGTCCAGACGTTCCTTGATGTTACGGGAAGTCACGAACTTGCCTTCTTTACCGCAGAAAGGCGAGTCGTTTACCTGGAAGGTCATGGAAACGGTTGGCTCGTCAACGGTCAGAGGCTTCATCGCTTCCGGGGTGTCGAGCTGGCACAGGGTGTCGGAGATGAACAACTCGTCCATACCGCTGATGCACACGATGTCGCCGGCAGCTGCTTCTTCAACGTCGACACGGTGCAAACCGTGGTGACCCATCAGCTTCAGGATACGACCGTTACGCTTTTTGCCGTCGGCGCTGATCGCCACAACCGGAGTGTTCGGCTTGACGCGACCACGAGCGATACGGCCAACGCCGATAACACCCAGGAAGCTGTTGTAGTCCAGTGCGGAGATTTGCATCTGGAACGGACCGTCACGGTCAACAGCCGGCGCAGGTACGTTGTCGACGATCGACTGGTACAGCGGGGTCATGTCTTCAGCCATTTCGTTGTGGTCCAGACCGGCAATACCGTTCAGGGCCGAGGCGTAGACGACTTTGAAGTCCAGCTGTTCTTCGGTGGCACCCAGGTTGTCGAACAGGTCGAAGATCTGGTCCAGAACCCAGTCCGGACGCGCGCCTGGACGGTCAACCTTGTTGATGCACACGATTGGACGCAGGCCGGCTTCGAAAGCCTTCTTGGTCACGAAACGGGTTTGCGGCATAGGGCCGTCTTGAGCGTCAACCAGCAGCAGAACGGAGTCGACCATCGACATTACGCGTTCAACTTCGCCGCCGAAGTCGGCGTGGCCCGGGGTGTCCACGATGTTGATGTGGTAGCCGTTCCAGTTGATGGCGGTGTTTTTCGCCAGAATGGTAATACCGCGCTCTTTTTCCTGGTCGTTGGAGTCCATCACGCGCTCGTCGTTGAGCTCGTTGCGCTCCAGGGTGCCGGATTGACGCAGGAGTTTGTCTACCAGGGTGGTTTTACCATGGTCAACGTGGGCAATGATGGCGATGTTGCGTAGATTTTCGATCACTTGTGTATCTCGATCAGAGGATTCGGTGTGCTGACAGGTCGTGGCAGCGATTAACAGTAGCGTCCGTGAAAGCCGTTACAGCTTGACGGCGGCGTCGGGGGGCCGGTGACGCAAGCCACAGGCAAACAGCCCCGGGCACTTAGCTCGGTCGATAAACGCGCACATTGGCATGCCCCTCACTGAGCAAATGGTGGGCATGCAGGCGACTCATCACGCCTTTGTCGCAATACAACAGGTACTGGCGAGTAGGGTCCAGTTCCTTGAAACGAGCGTTCAGAGCATAAAACGGCATCGTTTGTACCTCGATACCAGCGAGTTCCAGCGGGTCATCCTCGGCGGCATCCGGGTGGCGGATGTCGATCACGATCTGACCGGCCAGCGCTTCGCTGACTTCTTCAATCTGAACGTCCTGGCCCAATTCATCGATCACGCGATCGATCGGCACCAGTTTGGCGTTCTCGAGCGCACGCTCAAGCACCGCCATGTCGAATTCTTTCTCTTCGTGCTCCACCCGATGGCGCTTGGCCGCCGTCTTGGGATTCACCGAAATGACCCCGCAGTACTCCGGCATGTGCCGGGCGAAGTCGGCGGTGCCGATTTCGTTGGCCAGGTCGATGATGTCCTGCTTGTGGCTGGCGATCAGTGGGCGCAGCACCAGCTTGTCGGTCACGCAGTCGATCACGGACAGGTTCGGCAGTGTCTGGCTCGAAACCTGGGAAATCGCCTCACCGGTAACCAATGCGTCAATGTGCAGGCGATCGGCGATTTGGGACGCAGCGCGCAACATCATACGCTTCAATACTACGCCCATATGACTGTTATCGACTTTACCGAGAATTTCTCCCAGCACTTCCTCGAACGGCACACTGACAAATAACACGCGTTGGGAGCTGCCGTACTTCTTCCAGATGAAATGCGCGACTTCCATAACGCCCAATTCATGGGCCCTGCCACCCAGGTTGAAGAAGCAGAAATGGGCCATCAGGCCACGGCGCATGATCTGGTAGGCGGCGACGGTCGAGTCGAAACCGCCGGACATCAGGACCAGCGTTTGCTCCAGCGCGCCCAGCGGATAACCGCCGATGCCGTTGTGCTGGCTGTGGATCACGAACAACCGTTGGTCGCGAACTTCGATGCGGACTTCGATTTCAGGCTTTTTCAGGTCGATCCCGGCGGCACCGCACTGACGGCGCAACTGGCTGCCGACATATTTCTCGATGTCGATCGAGCTGAATGGGTGCTTGCCGGCGCGCTTGCAGCGCACCGAAAAAATCTTCCCGGCCAGTGCATCACCGTAGTGCTGCTTGCACTTTTCGACGATGTCGTCGAAATCGCCCAGCGGGTATTCGTCGATCTGCAGGAAATGCGCGATGCCCGGCATGCAGCTCAGGCGCTCGCCCATCTCTTTCAAGGCCTTGGGGTCGCTGACACGGGTTTCCAGCTCGAGGTTGTCCCACACACCGTTCACCACCACAGCCGGGTCCAGATCGCGGAGCACGGCACGGATGTTCTTGGCCAATTGGCGGATGAAACGCATCCGTACCGGGCGGCTCTTGATGGTGATCTCGGGAAAGACTTTTACGATTAGTTTCATGAAAACAGCGCGCGCTGGGCCAGCCGAAAAAGGGGGGCGCGGATTATAGCGGAAATTGCTCAAGGTTTAACCAGTTAATGTGCAGAAGGTTTTGCACGCACCAAAACAGGTCACTTTGAGGCCTGAGCGCCACATTAAGGGGCGCAAATTCAAGCATTTATAGGCCTCGCACCTCTATAAGCGTGAAATTGGGGCAAAAAACCCATGCTGGGGCACTGGCATGCAATTTGCTCCCTTGTGAGGCAGGTTGCCTTGGCAGAGTATTCGCGCCGGCATCACAAACATTTAAGGGCATCCACTACCAGCCCTAAGCCACCCGGAGGACACTATGTCGAAGTCGGTTCAACTCATCAAAGATCATGACGTCAAGTGGATTGATCTGCGGTTCACGGACACCAAAGGCACTCAGCACCACGTGACCATGCCGGCTCGCGACGCGCTGGATGAAGACTTCTTCGAAGTCGGCAAGATGTTCGACGGTTCTTCCATCGCTGGCTGGAAAGGCATCGAAGCCTCCGACATGATCCTGATGCCGGACGATTCCACCGCCGTTCTCGACCCGTTCACCGAAGAGCCGACCCTGATCCTGGTCTGCGACATCATCGAACCTTCGAGCATGCAAGGCTACGATCGCGACCCGCGTGCGATCGCCAAGCGCGCCGAAGAGCACCTGAAAGCCACCGGTATCGGTGACACCGTGTTCGCCGGTCCAGAGCCAGAGTTCTTCATCTTCGACCAGGTCAAGTTCAAGTCCGACATTTCCGGTTCCATGTTCAAGATCTACTCCGAACAAGGTTCCTGGATGTCCGACCAGGACATCGAAGGCGGCAACAAGGGCCACCGTCCAGGCGTCAAAGGCGGCTACTTCCCGGTTCCACCGTTCGACCACGACCACGAAATCCGTACCTCCATGTGCAACGCACTGGAAGAAATGGGCCTGACCGTCGAAGTTCACCACCACGAAGTGGCAACTGCCGGCCAGAACGAAATCGGCGTCAAGTTCAACACCCTGGTGAAGAAAGCCGACGAAACCCAAACCCTGAAGTACGTCGTGCACAACGTTGCCGATGCCTACGGCCGTACCGCTACCTTCATGCCTAAGCCTCTGTACGGCGACAACGGCTCGGGTATGCACGTACACATGTCCATCTGGAAAGATGGCAAGAACACCTTCGCAGGCGAAGGCTATGCCGGCCTGTCCGATACCGCCCTGTACTTCATCGGCGGCATCATCAAGCACGGTAAGGCCCTGAACGGCTTCACCAACCCGGCCACCAACTCCTACAAGCGTCTGGTTCCAGGTTTCGAAGCGCCAGTAATGCTGGCCTACTCGGCTCGCAACCGTTCTGCTTCGATCCGTATTCCTTACGTGTCGAGCCCGAAAGCCCGCCGTATCGAAGCGCGCTTCCCGGATCCGGCTGCCAACCCGTACCTGGCGTTCGCCGCACTGCTGATGGCTGGCCTGGACGGCATCCAGAACAAGATCCACCCTGGCGACGCCGCTGACAAAAACCTGTACGACCTGCCGCCTGAAGAGGCGAAAGAGATCCCACAAGTTTGCGGCAGCCTGAAAGAAGCCCTGGAAGAGCTGGACAAAGGTCGTGCGTTCCTGACCAAAGGCGGCGTTTTCAGCGACGACTTCATCGACGCTTACATCGCTCTGAAAAGCGAAGAAGAAATCAAGGTTCGTACCTTCGTACACCCACTGGAATACGAGCTGTACTACAGCTGCTAATCCGGTAGCGCCTGCGCAAGCGGCGTGACAAAAAAGAGGCCTTCTTCGGAAGGCCTTTTTTGTGGGCAGTTTCCGACAACTGCTTGCTCATTCTCCTCGGACATTCACAGCATCGTCCGGCATCAATCCATTCGAGTAGCTCGTAGCCTATATCGACTTGCTTGAATTCAATGGATGGAAGAATGAAGACCTGCCTGCTCACACCCCTGATCGCCACTTTGACCACTGCGTTGCTGGGCTGCAGCCCCGCCTCACCTCCGGCGGGTATCGAACGTAAAATCCTGCTGCAAACCAGCACATCCTGGGACAGCACGCCTTACATTCGCTACCCCGACGCCGCACCCGAACTGTCAATGCTCAAACTCAAGATACCTGCCAACACCGAACTCGACTGGCATACCCACCCAATCCCCAACGCGGCATACATTCTTGCGGGCGAATTGACGGTGGAGAGCAGGGACAACGGCAAGATCCAGCACTTCAAACAGGGCGACGCGCTGGCTGAAATGGTCAATATCACGCATCGTGGAAAGACCGGTAACAAGCCGGTAGAACTTATTGTGTTCTATGCTGGCAGCCAAGGTATTCCATTGTCGGAGTAATCCTCGCGGCCCACCTGGAGTCTGAATGCGGCTGTTATCAATGCTTTTGCTGCTGTCTTTGGCTTTTCCCGTGATGGCGCAGATTTACAAATACACCGACGCCGATGGCAACACCGGATACAGCAATCAACCACCAGATGGCGTTAAAGCTCAACCCGTCGAGTTGCCACCGCTCAACAGTGTCGAAAGTCAGCCGCCGAGAATACCGGAACCGCCAGCCAAAGCCGGCAACCGCGAACAACCTCACGTCACGTATGAGGTACTGGAACTCACTGGCCTGCCCGTCACCGAAGCCCTGCGCGCCAACGACGGCACCTTCACCGTCAACGTACTCATCAAGCCCCGCCTGCAAGGAACGCATCTGCTCAGACTGTGGCTGGACGATCAACCGTATGGCCAGCCCGGCAACGTACCGATCCTGCAACTGGTGAATATCGATCGCGGCCAGCATCGTCTCGCCGTGCAAGTGATCGACGGCGATACGGTCATACAGCAAAGCCCAACCGTGACGTTTACCCTGCAACGGATGCATAAGCGTTGAACGCCTGGCGCTGATCGCTTGCCGGTACACGCTGCCGGAATCGGGTCTTCAGCGGCCAACCCGCCACAAAAAAGTCGGCGCCTGCGCTTCTCCCCATCTCGTTCAGGTTTGCGCACTATATTGGTGCGATTGGTTGCACTCACGTCGAAATCCAACCCATTTTGGTTCGAAAGTACCCGCAAAAGCTGGCAGAGCGCCACGCAATCGAGCGTCAAACGCCTGTTTCAGGGGGGCGACGCTTCTTTTCGGAGCCTTGGTTTGGTTTTTGCAGTTTCCTCGTATCAGCTCTTAATTCATGCGCCAAAAGAGGTCCTGAATGACCATCAGTGACGCACTACACCGCTTGCTACTCGACAACCTGACCACCGCGACCATCCTGCTCGATGCCGAATTGCGCCTTGAGTACATGAACCCGGCTGCGGAAATGCTCCTGGCCATCAGCGGCCAGCGTAGCCATGGGCAGTTCATCAGCGAGTTGTTCACCGAGTCCACCGAGGCCCTGAATTCCTTGCGCCAGGCGGTGCAGCAGGCGCATCCGTTCACCAAGCGCGAAGCGATGCTCACCGCCCTCACCGGCCAGACCCTGACGGTCGATTACGCGGTCACGCCGATCCTGAGCAATGGCGACACCCTGCTGTTGCTCGAAGTCCATCCCCGTGACCGTTTGCTGCGGATCACCAAGGAAGAAGCGCAGCTGTCGAAACAGGAAACCAGCAAGATGCTGGTGCGTGGCCTGGCGCACGAAATCAAGAACCCGCTGGGCGGGATTCGTGGCGCTGCGCAATTGCTGGCCCGCGAACTGCCGGAAGAAAGCCTGCGCGATTACACCAACGTGATCATTGAAGAAGCCGATCGCCTGCGTAATCTGGTGGATCGCATGCTCGGCTCCAACAAACTGCCGTCGCTGGCCATGTGCAATATCCATGAAGTGCTGGAGCGCGTCTGTCACTTGGTCGAGGCCGAAAGTCAGGGCTGCATCACATTGGTGCGCGATTACGACCCAAGCATTCCGGACGTCCTGATCGACCGCGAACAAATGATTCAGGCCGTGCTGAACATCGTGCGTAACGCAATGCAAGCGATCAGCAGCCAGAACGAGCTGCGCCTGGGCCGCATCACGCTGCGCACCCGTGCCATGCGCCAATTCACCATCGGCCACGTACGCCATCGTCTGGTGACCAAGATCGAAATCATCGACAACGGCCCGGGCATTCCTGCGGAACTACAGGAAACCATTTTCTTTCCCATGGTCAGCGGCCGTCCGGACGGTACCGGGCTGGGCTTGTCCATTACCCAGAACATCATCAGCCAGCACCAGGGCCTGATCGAGTGTGACAGCCACCCGGGCCACACCACTTTCTCGATCTTTCTGCCACTGGAACAAGGAGCCACATCGACATGAGCCGTAGTGAAACCGTGTGGATCGTCGATGACGACCGTTCTATCCGTTGGGTCCTGGAAAAAGCCTTGCAACAAGAAGGCATGACCACGCAAAGCTTCGACAGCGCCGATGGCGTGATGAGCCGCCTGGCTCGCCAGCAGCCGGACGTGATCATCTCCGACATCCGCATGCCAGGCGCCAGCGGCCTGGACCTTCTGGCACGGATTCGCGAACAACACCCACGGCTGCCGGTGATCATCATGACCGCGCACTCCGATCTGGACAGCGCTGTCGCGTCCTACCAGGGCGGTGCGTTCGAATACCTGCCCAAGCCGTTCGATGTCGACGAGGCGGTGTCCCTGGTCAAGCGCGCCAACCAGCACGCCCAGGAACAGCAAGGACTCGAAGTCGCCCCGACCCTGACCCGTACCCCCGAAATCATCGGCGAAGCGCCGGCGATGCAGGAAGTGTTTCGCGCCATCGGGCGCTTGAGCCACTCCAACATCACTGTGCTGATCAATGGCGAATCGGGTACCGGTAAAGAACTGGTGGCCCACGCCCTGCACCGTCACAGTCCGCGCGCGGCGTCGCCGTTCATTGCGCTGAACATGGCGGCGATCCCCAAAGACCTGATGGAATCCGAGCTGTTCGGCCACGAGAAAGGCGCCTTCACCGGCGCGGCCAACCTGCGGCGCGGGCGTTTCGAGCAGGCGGACGGCGGCACGCTGTTCCTCGATGAAATCGGCGACATGCCGGCCGATACCCAGACTCGGCTGCTGCGGGTCTTGGCCGATGGCGAGTTCTATCGCGTCGGTGGTCACGTGCCGGTGAAGGTTGATGTGCGAATCATCGCCGCAACGCACCAGAATCTGGAGACCCTGGTGCACGCCGGAAAATTCCGTGAGGACTTGTTCCACCGCCTCAACGTGATCCGCATCCACATTCCGCGCCTGTCGGATCGTCGCGAAGACATCCCGACCCTGGCCAAGCACTTCCTCAGCCGTGCCGCGCAGGAGCTGGCCGTCGAGCCGAAGCTGCTGAAAAACGAAACCGAGGAATACCTGAAAAACCTGCCATGGCCGGGCAACGTGCGTCAGCTGGAGAACACCTGTCGCTGGATCACCGTGATGGCGTCCGGTCGCGAAGTGCACATCGGCGACTTGCCGCCAGAGCTGCTGAGCCTGCCTCAGGATTCGGCACCAGTGACCAATTGGGAGCAGGCGCTGCGCCAATGGGCTGATCAGGCCCTGGCGCGCGGCCAGTCGAGCCTGCTCGACAGCGCGGTGCCGGCGTTCGAACGGATCATGATCGAAACCGCCCTCAAGCACACCGCAGGCCGTCGTCGCGATGCCGCCGTGTTGCTGGGCTGGGGTCGCAACACCCTGACTCGCAAAATCAAGGAGCTGGGGATGAAGGTCGATGGCGGGGATGACGATGAGGGGGATGAAGGTTAAGCAACCTTCAGTTCTTCACTCACCACCGCATCCAATTGCGAGCAGGCTCGCTCCCACCGTGGGTCCTGAGTGTTTTCGCAATCGCGTGAACACCACTCCCCTGTAGGAGCGAGCCTGCTCGCGATGGGGCCGGCACATTCAACATCATTGCTGCCGGCCAACATTTAGCGCCCTGTGCACCGCCGCAACGCACCGTGACCTGCAATCGGGCACTACTTCTGATCCGACATCTCGCCTGAATTCGCAATCGAACCCCAATCGAAAAAACACGAAAGCCCCGAAATACGGGGCTTTCAGCGTTATCCGGCGGATATCTGTTTCATATTGTTAAAACCTGGCACGCCCCCTGCAATAGTCCAATCAGTGATTCAGTTCACTACCCAGTTTCGGGGACCTTGGTACAGGCAGGCCGGGGATTCCCCTCTTTACACCGGGCTCACACCGCACTAGCGACGAGCCACCGTTTTGGGGTCCTTGGTACAGGCAGGCCGGGGATTCCTTCTTTACACCGGGTTCACGATGCAATGCGCGAACCCTCCCGTTTTGGGAACCTTGGTACAGGCAGGCCGGGGATTCCCCCTTTACATCGGGTTCACGACGCAAGGCGCGAACCCTCCCGTTTTGGGAACCTTGGTACAGGCAGGCCGGGGATTCCCTCTTTACATCGGGCTCACGACGCAAGGCGCGAACCCTCCCGTTTTGGGAACCTTGGTACAGGCAGGCCGGGGATTCCCTCTTTTATTGCTCTCGGAGATGGATCTCCAGCCGCCAGCGGTCATCGACCTCGCTTCCGGTCCAGTCGCCCTGCAGGGGCCGGGCCGCCACCAGCGTCAGCAACAACCCCCCATCACTCAAACGCGTTCGCCAGTTGACGTCCTTGCCGTTGAGCTTGAGCTGACCCTTTTGCACCTTGCCTTCGGCTTCGAACAACAACGCGACACTGCCATCGACAATCTCGCCATGGACCTTGGGTTCATTGTTGAACCAGACCACCAGCCCGTTATCCATCACTTCGACCTGCTGCAGTTCGCTGGGGTCGGGCGTGGTCAGGCGTCCGATCATCATCCCGACCATCACCCCGACAATCGCCAGCGAACCCATCACGCGCGGGAATAGTTTCGAACGAGAGTCGGGTTGCGGCGTAGAATGCCGCTCATCTTTACCTTCGGAGCCGTGCATGTTTCACGTCATCCTCTTCCAACCGGAAATTCCGCCGAATACCGGCAACGTTATCAGGCTGTGCGCCAACAGCGGCTGCCACCTGCATTTGATCGAACCGCTGGGCTTCGAGATGGACGACAAGCGACTGCGCCGGGCCGGCCTCGACTATCACGAGTATGCCACCCTGCAACGCCACGCAGACCTCGCGAGCTGCCTGGAAAGCCTCGGCCATCCACGGGTGTTCGCCTTCACCACCAAGGGTTCACGGCCGTTCCACGATGCCAGCTTCGTCGAAGGCGATGCGTTCCTGTTCGGCCCCGAAAGCCGTGGCCTGCCCGCCGAAGTGCTGGACGCCCTGCCCGGCGAACAACGCCTGCGCCTGCCGATGCGCGAAGGCTGCCGCAGCCTGAACCTGTCCAACACCGTAGCCGTGGCCGTGTACGAGGCTTGGCGGCAGAACGGCTTCAAATAACACCGCAAAAAAATGTGGGAGCGAACCTGCTCGCGATGGCGGTGTTTCAGTCAACATCAATGTTGAAGCTGATGACCTCATCGCGAGCAAGCTCGCTCCCACATTTGGACCCGCTTATTGAACGGTTGGAGTCTCGCCAGCCGCCTGCATGCGTTGCAGCTCTTGCGCGTACAGCGCGTCGAAGTTAACCGGGGCCAGCATCAGCGCCGGGAACGAACCACGGGTCACCAGGCTGTCCAGGGTTTCGCGAGCGTACGGGAACAGGATGTTCGGGCAGAACGCGCCGAGGGTGTGGCTCATCGAAGCGTCATCCAGGTTCTTGATCAGGAAGATCCCGGCCTGTTGCACTTCAGCGATGAACGCCACTTCGTCACCGTTCTTCACCGTGACCGACAGGGTCAGCACGACTTCATGGAAATCGTTTTCCAGAGCCTTTTGACGGGTGTTCAGGTCCAGACCGACGCTCGGTTCCCACTGCTGGCGGAAGATCGCCGGGCTTTTCGGGGCTTCGAAGGACAGGTCACGGACATAAATGCGCTGCAAGGAGAATTGCGGTGCAGTTTCTTCTTCGTTCGCAGCAGTGTTCTGTTGGTCAGTCATCGCAGATCCTTCTTGATCCAGGGGTCTTTTAGGTTTGCTTGTTTTGAATACAGCAGTCAGGCCTTGAGCATCGCGTCGAGCTTGCCGGCGCGCTCCAGGGCAAACAAGTCATCACAACCGCCAACATGGGTGCTGCCGATCCAGATCTGCGGCACGGACGTACGTCCGGCTTTTTGAGCCATTGCGGCGCGCACCTGCGGCTTGCCATCGACCTTGATCTCTTCGAAGGCCACGCCTTTGTTCTCGAGCAGGTATTTGGCTCGCGAGCAATAAGGGCAGTAATCGCTGGAATAGACGACGACGTTGCTCATATCACTTCACCAGCGGCAGGTTGTCGGCTTTCCAGCTGGAAACGCCACCGGACAACTTGGCGGCGGTGAAGCCGGATTTCATCAGCTCGCGAGCGTGAGTGCCGGCGGTCTGGCCCAGGGCATCGACCAGAATGATGGTCTTGGCCTTGTGTTTTTCCAACTCGCCGATGCGGGCGGCCAGTTTGTCCTGGGGAATGTTCACCGCGCCGACGATGTGACCGGCGGCGAAATCCTTGCTCGGACGGATGTCGACCACTACCCCGGCGTCCTTGTTGACCAGTGCGGTCAGTTCGCCGGTGCTCAGGCTACGGCCGCCGCCCTGCATTTGATAGGCAATCAGCAACGCCAGCAGTACGACGAAGATACCGACGAGAATGTAGTGGTTAGTGGCAAATTCAATCAGGTGAGCAACCATCGAAGGAGGTTCCAGGGCGTTAAAATGTCGGCCAGTATACACAGCCACCAAGGTGGGCCAAACCCCGTCCGGCGGTGACGCCGCAGGAACTTCGCTTTAAACTGCCACTCCCTTTTCCATCACCCCTTTTTATCTCAGCCACGAGTGGATTCCATGACTACCACGCCTAAACCTTTGGTCCTGATGATTCTCGACGGCTTCGGTCACAGTGAAAGCCAGGAAGGCAATGCCATCTATGCCGCCAGGAAGCCCGTGCTCGACCGCCTGTGGGCCACCGCGCCGAATGGCCTGATCTCGGGCAGCGGCATGGACGTCGGCCTGCCGGATGGCCAGATGGGTAACTCCGAAGTTGGCCACATGAACCTCGGCGCCGGCCGCGTGGTGTACCAGGACTTCACTCGCGTGACCAAATCGATCCGCGACGGCGAGTTCTTCGAGAACCCGACCATCTGCGCCGCCGTGGACAAAGCTGTTGCCGCCGGTAAAGCCGTGCATTTCATGGGCCTGCTGTCCGATGGCGGGGTGCACAGCCACCAGGATCACCTGGTCGCCATGGCTGAACTGGCCGCCAAGCGCGGCGCGGAAAAAATCTACCTGCACGCCTTCCTCGATGGCCGCGATACCCCACCGAAAAGCGCGCAATCGTCGATCGAACTGCTGGACGCCGCTTTCCAGGCGCTGGGCAAGGGCCGCATCGCCAGCCTCATCGGTCGTTATTTCGCCATGGACCGCGACAACCGCTGGGACCGCGTAGCCCAGGCCTACAACCTGATTGTCGACGGTCAGGGCGAATTCAACGCCGCCACCGCCCAGGAAGGCCTGCAAGCGGCCTATGAACGTGGCGAGAGCGACGAGTTCGTCAAGGCCACCTCCATCGGTGAACCGGTGAAAGTCGAAGACGGAGACGCCGTTGTCTTCATGAACTTCCGCGCCGACCGCGCCCGCGAGCTGACCCGGGTTTTCGTTGAAGACGACTTCAAGGAGTTCGAACGTGCGCGCCAGCCAAAACTGGCCGGCTTCGTGATGCTGACCCAATACGCCGCCAGCATTCCCGCGCCAGCCGCCTTCGCCGCCGGCAGCCTGGAAAACGTGCTGGGCGATTACCTGGCGAAAAACGGCAAGACTCAGCTGCGCATCGCTGAAACCGAGAAATACGCCCACGTGACCTTCTTCTTTTCCGGTGGTCGCGAAGAACCGTTCCCGGGCGAAGAGCGCATCCTGATCCCGTCGCCGAAAGTCGCCACCTACGACTTGCAGCCAGAGATGAGCGCGCCGGAAGTGACCGATCGCATTGTCGATGCCATCGAACACCAGCGTTATGACGTGATCGTCGTCAATTACGCCAACGGCGACATGGTTGGCCACAGTGGCGTGTTCGAGGCGGCGGTAAAAGCCGTTGAATGCCTGGACCAGTGCGTCGGCCGTATCGTCGAAGCCCTGGAAAAAGTCGGTGGCGAAGCGCTGATCACCGCCGACCACGGCAATGTCGAGCAGATGTCCGATGAATCCACCGGCCAGGCGCACACCGCGCACACCACCGAGCCGGTGCCGTTCATTTATGTTGGCAAGCGCGACCTGAAGGTTCGCGAAGGCGGCGTGCTGGCGGATGTGGCCCCGACCATGCTGAAACTGCTGGGCCTGGAAAAACCGGCGGAAATGACCGGGACTTCCATTTTGGTGTAATCACCGTTAATCCCTGTGGGAGCTGGCTTGCCAGCGATAGCAATCTGCCAGCCAACTTCTATGTTGAATGTCAGGCCGCCATCGCGGGCAAGCCCGCTCCCACAGTGGTTTTTGGCGGTTTGGAAGCCTAATTCCCCCAGCATTCCCCTCCAGTTATCACACAGCCCCAATTGGGCGTTTTTTTTGCAGCGTGGGGCGGGCATACTAGGCCGTCCCTTTCCCTGGTGTCGCCCGCCTCTATGCTTCGCGTCCTGATAGCCCTCGCTCTGACTTGCCTGCTCCAACCGGCCTTTGCTGACGAGCGCGCGCAAACCCAACAGCAGCTGGACGCTACGCGCCAGGACATTGCCGAGCTGAAAAAACTGCTGGGCAAATTGCAGGAAGAAAAATCCGGTATCCAGAAGGATCTGAAAGGCACCGAGACCGAAATGGGCAAGCTCGAGAAGCAGGTCGAAGCCCTGCAAAAAGAGCTGAAGAAGAGCGAATCCGAGCTGCAGCGGCTCGATGCAGAGAAAAAAAAACTCCAGAGCGCACGCACTGAACAGCAACGACTGATCGCCATCCAGGCCCGCGCGGCCTACCAGAATGGCCGTCAGGAGTATCTCAAGCTGCTGCTCAATCAGCAGAACCCCGAGAAATTCGCCCGCACCCTCACCTATTACGACTACCTGAGCCAGGCCCGCCTGGAACAGCTGAAGAACTTCAACGAAACCCTGCGCCAGCTGGCTAATGTCGAAAAAGACATCGCCGCCCAGCAAGCGCAATTGCTGGTGCAGCAAAGCAGCCTGGAAACCCAGCGCGGCGAACTCGAGAAAGTTCGCCAGGAGCGCCAGCAAGTCCTGGCCAAGCTCAATGACGACGTCAAGGCGCGCGACCAGAAACTGGCCGCCCGCGAGCAGGATCAGGCAGACCTGTCTAAAGTCCTTAAAACCATCGAGGAAACCCTGGCCCGCCAGGCTCGTGAGGCTGAAGAAGCGCGGCAAAAAGCGCTGATAGCCCAGCAGGAAGCCGAAAAAAAGCGTTTACGTGAGGCCCAGGCACAGGCAGAAGCCACCGACGATGCCCCACGCAAACCCGTTAAATCGACACCTGGCGCACTGGTCTCCAGTTCAGGCGAGACGTTTGGCGGTCCATTTGCGTCAACCCGAGGCAAACTTCCCTGGCCTGTCGACGGTCGACTGTTGGCGCGCTTCGGTGAAAGCCGGGGCGACGATGCCCGGACCAAGTGGGACGGCGTGATGATCGGCGCCTCCGCGGGCAGCGCGGTGCATGCGGTTCACGGCGGTCGCGTCGTGTTCGCCGACTGGTTGCGCGGTGCCGGGTTGCTGGTGATTCTCGACCACGGCAACGGTTTTTTGAGTCTTTACGGTCACAACCAGACGCTGCTCAAGTCTGCGGGTGACGTGGTAAAAGCCGGTGAGTCCATCTCCACTGTCGGTAACAGTGGCGGGCAGGACACACCAGCGCTGTATTTTGCTATTCGTCAGCAGGGTCACCCGAGTGACCCGGCGCAATGGTGCCGCGCGCAAGGATAAGCGTGCCGCCTAATTCAGGAGTTCGTTCGACATGCTGCATTTGTCCCGCCTTACCTCGCTGGCCCTGACGATCGCCCTGGTGATCGGCGCGCCGTTGGCGTTTGCCGCTCAACCGGCCCCGGCCGTCGCGCCTGCTGGCACTGCTGCGACCACCAAGGCGCCATTGCCCCTGGAAGAGTTGCGCACCTTTGCCGAGGTCATGGATCGGATCAAAGCCGCTTATGTCGAGCCGGTAGACGACAAGACCCTGTTGGAAAACGCCATCAAGGGCATGCTCAGCAACCTTGATCCGCACTCCGCCTATCTGGGCCCGGAAGACTTCGCCGAACTGCAGGAAAGCACCAGCGGCGAATTCGGCGGCCTGGGCATCGAAGTCGGCGCCGAAGACGGCTTCATCAAGGTGGTATCGCCCATCGATGACACCCCGGCCTCCAAGGCTGGCATCCAGGCCGGCGACTTCATCGTCAAGATCAATGGCCAGCCGACTCGCGGCCAGAGCATGACCGAAGCCGTGGACAAGATGCGCGGCAAGATCGGCCAGAAAATCACCCTGACCCTGGTGCGCGATGGCGGTACGCCGTTCGACGTGACCCTGGCCCGCGCCATCATCCAAGTGAAGAGCGTGAAGAGCCAGCTGCTGGAGTCCGGCTACGGCTACATCCGCATCACCCAATTCCAGGTCAAGACCGGCGAAGAAGTCTCCAAGGCCCTGGCCAAGCTGCGCAAGGAAAACGGCAAGAAGCTCAACGGCATCATTCTCGACCTGCGCAACAACCCGGGCGGCGTGCTGCAAGCGGCGGTGGAAGTGGTCGACCACTTCATCACCAAAGGCCTGATCGTCTACACCAAGGGACGTATCGCCAACTCCGAACTGCGCTTCTCGGCCACCGGCAAAGACGAAAGCGAAGCCGTGCCAATGGTCGTGCTGATCAACGGCGGCAGCGCCTCGGCGTCGGAAATCGTCGCCGGTGCCCTGCAGGATCAGAAACGCGCCGTGCTGATGGGCACCACCAGTTTCGGCAAAGGCTCGGTCCAAACCGTGCTGCCGCTGAACAACGACCGCGCGCTGAAGATCACCACGGCGCTGTACTACACGCCGAACGGCCGCTCGATCCAGGCGCAGGGCATCGTGCCGGACATCGAGGTGCGCAAGGCCAAGATCACCAACGAGCAGGACGGCGAGTACTTCAAGGAAGCCGACCTGCAAGGCCACCTGGGCAATGGCAACGGCGGCGCCGACAAACCAACCGGTTCCAGCGGCAAGGCCAAGCCAATGCCGCAGGACGATGATTACCAACTGGCCCAGGCCCTGAGCCTGCTCAAAGGGCTGAGCATTACGTCCGGCCGTTGAGGATGACGTTGCGCTTCATCCTCGTGCTGTTGTGCTGTCTGGCGGGTACTGCTCACGCGGAGCCCGCCAGGCAGAAGCCTCACAAAGCCTATCTGAGCCTGATCATCGATGACCTGGGGCAAAATTTGCCCCGGGATCGTCGTGTGCTGGCGCTGCCCGGCCCGGTGACCACGGCGATCATGCCCGACACGCCCCACGCCGGCGAATTCGCTCGCGAGGCCCATCGCGCCGGCAAAATCGTCATCCTGCACATGCCCATGGACCCGGCCACCGGTCCGTTCGCCTGGCACCCTGACCTGCCCATCGAAGAACTTGAGAAACGCCTCGACGCCGCGTTCAAAGCCGTGCCCTTCACCGCCGGAATCAACAACCACATGGGCAGTCGCATGACCGCTCAGCAACCAGCGATGGCGTGGTTGATGGCGAACTTGCAGGGGAGACACAAATTCTTCGTCGATAGCCGCACCAGCGCGCAAACCGTGGCGGCTGCCGAAGCGCAGAAGATCGGCCTGGCGAGTGTTTCTCGGGATGTGTTCCTGGACGATGAGCGCACCGAGGCGGCGATCCTCACGCAGCTTCAGACGGCGATCAGCCTGGCGCAAAAACAGGGTTCGGCGGTGATGATCGGGCATCCGTATCCGCAGACGCTGGCGGTCCTGGAGCGCGAGCTGCCCAAGCTCAAGGCTCAGGGCATCAACTGGATCGATATCAAGCAGATGATCAGTGTACGCAGCAATCGGGCGACGGCCGCCCATGGCAAGGATGGGGTGTACCGCTAGTTAGCGGCAGCACGCCCCCCCCACAGGGGAATGCAAAGAACTCCGCAGAGCAGCTTTAGAGATACCGCGCCATGATCTCTTCGACCTTGCCTTCCTTGCGCAATTGATCCAGCGCCGCCTGAAGCCTGGCCACCATCTCGTCCGGCACGTCCTTGTTCAACGCCAGGTACAACTCGGCACTGTTGAACCGCAATACGGTCTTGAGCCCGTTTACGCCTTCCTGACGCGCCAGGTAGCGCCCGGCCGGATCTCCCGTCGCCCACAGATCGATCTGGCCGTTGACCAGCTTGCTGGCGTTATCCTGATCGCGCAGCACCACGATGGGATTGAGCCCCTGCTTGGCCAGTGTCTCGGCGATCGCGTCGCCTTTGTAGGCGCCAATCTTGTATTGACGGGCGTCGTCCAGGGTTTCGAGGGTGATTTTGCTGTCAGCTTTGGCCAACATGATCCAGTCGTCCGGACCGATAGGGCCAACCCATTTGAAGAGCTTTTCGCGGTCGGGCAGCCGTGCCATGACGAACACGCCGTAGCCGGGCTTTTCCAGGGTGAGTTTGTAGATTCGTTCCCATGGGAAACGCAGCGTCAGGCTGTAGGTAATCTCGGCGCGCTTGAAAATTTCGCGGACGATATCGGTGGCGATGCCATTGATGTTTTCGTCCTGCGCGAAGTTCTTGCCATTCTTCGCCATGTTGTACGGAGGGAAGTTTTCCGTCAGCAACACTATGTCGGTGGCGGGATTGTCTGCCGCCTGCACTCCACTGAGGAACAACAGGCAAGCGCTGGCGAGGACAAGCAGAAGGCGTTTAAACATTGTCTGGCTACCGAAATCCATGGCGTACCCAAGAGTGCCTTGAGCCCGCCATGATGTCCACTGGCCTGCATCGGTTTGTTGAAGGTCTGTGCGAAAACTTGCCGAGCGGCAATCAGGCAAGGCAAAAACAGGCGAGGAACGGCCGGGGTCGCGTTCGACTGTAGGGGCCTACATGAGCATTCCGAGCCTGTTTTTAACGCAGCATGATTGTCGCGCAGGCAGTTTTCGCGCAGAGCTTAGCGCATCACAATTCCGCGATGAGCCATATAAGCCTTGGCTTCCTGCACGGTGTATTCACCGAAGTGGAAGATACTCGCCGCCAAGACCGCGCTGGCGTGGCCTTCCAGGATACCGTCGGCCAGGTGTTGCAGGTTGCCGACGCCACCGGAGGCGATCACCGGAATGCCCAGTGCATCGCTGATGGCGCGGGTGACGCCCAGGTCGAAACCGTTTTTCATGCCGTCCTGGTCCATGCTGGTCAGCAGGATCTCACCAGCACCCAGGCCTTCCATTTTCTTCGCCCACTCAACCGCGTCGAGGCCGGTCGGCTTGCGCCCGCCGTGGGTGAAGATTTCCCAGCGCGGGGTTTCGCCCGGGCCGGAAACCTTCTTCGCGTCGATCGCGACCACGATGCATTGCGAACCGAAATGCTGCGCCGCTTCGCCGACGAACTCCGGGTTGAACACTGCTGCAGTGTTGATCGAGACCTTGTCCGCACCGGCATTGAGCAGGTTGCGAATGTCTTGCACGGTGCGCACGCCACCGCCCACAGTCAGCGGGATGAACACCTGGCTGGCCATGCGCTCGACGGTATGCAACGTGGTGTCGCGACCATCGACGCTGGCGGTGATGTCGAGAAAGGTAATCTCGTCCGCGCCCTGCTCGTCGTAGCGACGGGCGATTTCTACCGGGTCACCGGCGTCGCGGATGTTTTCGAATTTCACACCCTTGACCACCCGGCCGTTGTCCACGTCCAGGCAAGGGATGATGCGTTTGGCCAGCGCCATGGTCAGTCCTCAGCCTTTGTACGAATCGCAGAAAGCTTGCGCTTCGGCGACGTCGAGAGTGCCTTCGTAGATCGCCCGGCCGGTGATGGCGCCGATGATGCCTGGCGCCTTGGCGTCGAGCAGCGTCTTGATGTCGCCCAGGTTGTGGATGCCACCGGACGCGATCACCGGGATCCTGGTGGCAGCGGCCAGCGCGGCGGTGAACGGTACGTTGCAGCCCTGCATCATCCCGTCTTTGGCGATGTCGGTATAAACGATGGCGGACACGCCGTCGGCTTCAAACTGCTTGGCCAGGTCGATGACCTGAATGGTGCTGATTTCAGCCCAGCCGTCGGTGGCGACGAAACCATCCTTGGCATCCAGGCCGACGATCACCTTGCCGGGGAACGCGCGGCAGGCTTCGGCAACGAACGCTGGATCCTTCACGGCCTTGGTGCCGATGATCACGTAGCTCACGCCCGCTTTGACGTAGTGCTCGATGGTTTCCAGGGAACGGATACCGCCGCCGATCTGGATCGGCAGGTTCGGGTAGCGCTTGGCAATCGCGGTCACCACTTCACCGTTGACCGGCTGGCCTTCGAAGGCACCGTTCAGGTCGACCAGATGCAGACGACGGCAACCACCCTCGACCCACTTGGCAGCCATGCTCACCGGATCATCGGAGAACACTGTGGAATCTTCCATGCGGCCCTGGCGCAGACGAACACAGGCACCGTCTTTTAGATCGATAGCGGGAATAATGAGCATGCTTTTTCCTTCGTCAAAAGAGCTGCAAGCTGCAAGCTATAAGCTGCGAGCAAGCACGCGTACTAATTCTTGCAGCTTGAAGCTTGAAGCTTTCAACTGCTTTTTTCGAGCGCCCACAGGTCGCTTTCGATGCTTTCGAACCTCTCTTTGAGGTGCGTCTGCACATCGAAAATCGCCCTGTTGTAATAGTGCGGAGCAATTTCACGGGTAAACAGCTCAAGAATCTCACCCGCCTCGAATGTGCCGAGGTCGAGTTCGAAGCGGTCTTCCATGAAGCGCTTGATCTTGCTGTTGGCCTCGTTCTCCTGCTCGGGGGTGAGCGTGAGGATCGGCGGCCTGGATTTCTTGACGGCCATTTACCAGCGACCGTCCCACGCAGCGAAGTTCTGCAGCAACTGCAGGCCATGGGTATGGCTCTTCTCCGGGTGGAACTGCACGGCGAAACGCGAGCCATCGGCCAGCGCCGCGGCGAAGTCGACACCGTAGTGACCGCCACCGACCACCTGACGCGCATTGGCGGCGGCGATGTAGTAGCTGTGTACGAAGTAGAAGCGCGCCAGGTCCGGAATGTCGTGCCACAGCGGGTGACTCACCTTCTGCTTCACTTCGTTCCAGCCCATGTGCGGGACTTTCAGGTGCTCGCCGTCTTCGACGAGATCCTTGCCAAAGAACTTCACCTGGCCCGGGAACAGGCCGATGCAATCGACGCCGTCGTTCTCTTCACTGGTGTCGAGCAAGGCTTGCATGCCGACACAGATGCCGAGGAACGGACGGTCCTGGCTGACTTCACGCACCAGCGAGTCGAAGCCCAGGCGACGGATCTCTGCCATGCAATCGCGAATCGCGCCAACGCCGGGGAAAACAACCCGGTCGGCTTCGCGAATCACATTCGCATCGCTGGTGATCAGGACCTTGCCGGCACCGACGTGCTCGAGGGCCTTGGCCACCGAGTGCAGGTTGCCC
Organism: Pseudomonas sp. MT92; assembly: GCF_058792515.1. NCBI lineage: Bacteria > Pseudomonadati > Pseudomonadota > Gammaproteobacteria > Pseudomonadales > Pseudomonadaceae > Pseudomonas > Pseudomonas sp. MT92. The sequence goes on along the minus strand of NZ_JBXAFA010000015.1, from coordinate 40,899 downwards.
ATGCCGTAATCGATAACCGCAACTGTCTGCATTACAGGACGCCCTTGGTCGATGGCATTTGCCCGGCCATGCGGTCATCGAGTTCGACGGCCATGCGCAGGGCGCGGCCGAAAGCCTTGAACACGGTTTCGATCTGGTGGTGGGTGTTGTGGCCACGCAGGTTGTCGATGTGCAGGGTGACGTTGGCGTGGTTGACGAAGCCCTGGAAGAATTCCTGGAACAGGTCAACGTCGAAGCCGCCGACGGTAGCGCGGGTATAGGGAACATGCATCTGCAGGCCGGGACGGCCAGAGAAGTCGATCACCACGCGCGACAGCGCTTCATCGAGCGGCACGTAGGCGTGACCGTAGCGACGGATGCCTTTCTTGTCGCCGATGGCTTTGGTGAATGCCTGACCCAGGGTGATACCGACATCTTCCACGGTGTGGTGGTCATCGATATGCAGGTCGCCCTTACTGACGATATCCAGGTCGATCAGCCCGTGACGGGCGATCTGGTCGAGCATGTGCTCAAGAAAAGGGACACCGATCTCAAATCGGGCCTTTCCGGTGCCATCCAGGTTGATCGAGGCTTTGATCTGGGTTTCCAGAGTGTCGCGCTCGACAGACGCCTTACGTTCGGCCATCACCAGCTCCGCAAAATCATTGGGCGAAAAAGGCAACCATTATAGGGGCGCGGGCCGGAAACAGAAACACGGGAGGTGATATCACTGACGGAGTGAATCCGGGGGTGTCGGCGATGTACATGTCCATACAAGCCATTCTAGAGCCACATAAAACCAATGTGGGAACGAGCCTGCTCGCTCCCACAAGGGCAATACGCTGACTTAGTGGAACAACACTGCCGTTTTTTGCAGGGTCACCCAAACACCCCACGCCAACGGAATACCCACTACCAGCCACGCCGCCACCGCCAACGGCTTGGAGCCCGCATCAGCTTTCCACTCCAGCACGGTGCTGCTGTCAGCGCCCTTGTCGTGGCCCAGCGCCTGTTCGGCGGCCAGTTCGGCGTCGGTCATGAAGTACTTGTCGGCCACCGGGCGCACCAGCAGGTTGCACAGGAAGCCCAGCACCAGCAGGCCGGCGAGGATGTACAAGGTGATGTCGTAGGCAGCCGCGCGCTCAACGCCGATGCTCAGCTGATACTCGCGCAGGTAGTTCACCAACACCGGCCCCAACACACCCGCCGCCGCCCACGCGGTCAGCAGACGACCGTGAATCGCACCGACCATTTGCGTACCGAACAGGTCAGCCAGATAAGCCGGCACCGTTGCAAAGCCACCGCCGTACATCGACAAAATGATGCAGAACGCCGCCACGAACAGCGAGATGTTGCCCAAATGACCGAGGTTCGGGATCAGCGCATACAGGGCAAAGCCCAGGGCGAAGAACACGAAGTAGGTGTTTTTGCGCCCCAGATAGTCCGAGAACGAAGCCCAGAAGAAGCGGCCACCGATGTTGAACAGGCTCAGCAGACCGGTGAAGCCCGCAGCGATCGCGGCAATCGAAGCCAGTTGCGCAGCGTCCAGCTGACCAAACGTCAGCCCATTACCCAGCAACTTGCCGGCGAACACTTCCTGCAACAATGGCGAAGCCATGCCCAGGATGCCGATACCGGCGGACACGTTCAGGCACAGCACCAGCCACACCAGACGGAATTGCGGGGTCTTCCACGCCACATTCACGTGGACGTGGCGATGCGTGATCATCGCGTTCGAAGCTTTCTTCACCGGCGCGGTCCAGCCTTCAGGCTTCCAGCCAGTAGGCGGCACGCGGTAAGACAAGGCGCCACCGATCATGAACACGAAATAGATCGCGGCCATCACCAGGAAGCTCTGCCACACGCCGACGCTGGTGGGCGAGGCGAAATGCCCCATCAACGCCGCAGCCAATGGTGCACCGACCATCGCGCCACCGCCGAAGCCCATGATCGCCATGCCGGTGGCCATGCCACGCTTGTCCGGGAACCACTTGATCAGGGTCGACACCGGCGAGATATAACCCAGGCCCAGGCCGATACCACCAATCACACCGGAGCCGATCCACATCAGCCAGATCTGGTGCGTGTACACACCCAGCGCCGAAATCAGCAGACCACCGCACCAGCACAGTGCCGACACAACGCCAGCCTTGCGTGGCCCGGCATGTTCCAGCCAGCCACCCCAGATCGCTGCCGAGCAACCCAGGAAGATGAAGAACAGGGTGTAGATCCAGCCGAGCATCGAGATCGGCCAGTCGCATTGCGAAGAAAAGACTTGAGCGATGAAGCTCATGTCCGGCGCGCACGCCAGCGGAGCGGTAATGCCCAGCGCCTTGGACAGTGGCAGCCAGAACACCGAGAAACCGTAGGCCATGCCGATGCACAAGTGGATGGCCAGCGCGGCCGGTGGCACCAGCCAACGGTTGAAACCGGGCTTGGCGATGATGCGCTCCTTGGACAGGAACGCGGGCTGATCGGCTTTCAAGCCGTCCGCCGCTATGCTCGTGGTCATTGTGTATCCCCCAATTATTAGTATGGTGCGTCAGTCACTCCTCACCCTCAGCCTTGATTGCACACAGGCACGACCGTTTTTTTTCAGGCTAAAGCTGCATTTTGCCGCGACAACTTGCCGCAGAAGGACCGACGAACGGACGAAGGTTACCATTTGCACGTGACAGTAAAACCAAACTGACATCATGTTTTGTACGTTATCCGATCTCTTCTCCTGTGGGCGCTGCCGAACGGCCCGAGCCGCCGGCATCTGCGACAGGGAGCAATCCGTTTACAACTGACAGGAAACGATATGCCGATCATTGTCGAGCCGCTGAACGAAGCCACCTACCAGGATCAGCAAGACCTGCAGAAAATTTACCGCGATGCCCCGGACTGGCTGTTCACACCGTTTGCCACAGATACACAGCTGATTGAAAGCTGCCTGCAGGAAGGTTCGCTGATTGCAGGGCGCTTCAATGACCGGCTCTTGGGCGCTGCCCGCCTGCAACGGCACCCCGGCGTTTGGTATTTGTCTCAATTGTGCGTACGAAAAATCACCCGTCGTCGTGGGGTAGCAGAACGCCTGGTGTGCGAAGCGCAGAAAATGGCTGCGCAATCGGGCGCCTCATTGCGTCTTCTGGCCCCCGCCGGACATCTGGAAGCCCAAGCACTGGCTGCCAAGTTGCACGTACCGCTGGATGCTCTGGCGGAATGATCGCTGACCGGTCGTCCGTTTTGGGGCGCTATACTCCTCGGCTAAATTACGAATTCGACTAATTAAAAGGACTCGCCCATGAAAGCGTTCGGCAAAATCCTGGGTCTGGTGCTTCTCGGGCTGTTGCTGATCATTGTGGCGCTGGGCTTTGCCCTGACCCACCTCTTCGATCCCAACGACTACAAAGACAAGATTCGCCAGATAGCCCGCGACAAGGCCCACATCGAGCTGACGCTCAATGGCGATATCGGCTGGAGCCTGTTCCCATGGCTGGGCCTGGAGTTGCACGATGCCGGTGTTGCGACCCTGGCCAAGCCCACCGAACCGTTTGCCGACTTGCAGATGCTCGGCCTGTCGGTCCGCGTGCTGCCGCTGCTGCGCCGTGAAGTGCAAATGAGCGATGTGCGCGTCGAAGGCCTGAATCTGCGCCTGACCCGCGATAAGGATGGCCACGGCAATTGGCAAGACATCGGCAAGGTCCCGGCGCCGACCACTGCTGGCGCGCCTGCCGCTACCGCCAATGAATCGCCCCCCCCAACCACGGCCCAGGTTGAAAAACCGTCCCAGCCGATCCGCCTCGACATCGACAGCCTGACCATCAATAACGCCCGCGTTGAATACAACGACGAGCAGACCGGCAAGCAGTTCAGCGCCGAAAGCATTCAGCTCAGTACCGGCCCGGTGCATGACTCGACCAGCATCCCGGTCAAACTCACCGCTTTCCTGGGTACCAACCAGCCGGTTCTGCGGGTGCGTACCGAACTCAACGGCGAGCTGCGTTTCGAACGCGCATTGCAGCGCTACAAACTCGAAGACATGCGACTGTCCGGCGAAGTGGCCGGCGATCCGCTGCAAGGCAAGACCATGACCTTCGCCGCCCAGGGCCAGTTGTTACTGGACAAGGCGGCCAACGTCGCCGAGTGGACCGGCATCAAAATCTCCGCTAACCAACTGCGTGCGCTGGGTGAACTGAAGGTCAATGACCTCGACAAGACGCCGCAGGTCAGTGGTGGCCTCTCGATCGCCCAGTTTGATCTGGCGAAGTTCGTCGACAGCATCGGTCAGACCCTCCCGGCCATGGCCGAGGGCAGCCTGAGCAAGGTCGAACTGGTCAGTCGCCTGTCGGGCACGCCGAGCAGCCTTGTACTGGACGACATCAACCTCAAGGTCGACGACAGCACCTTCAGTGGCCGCATCGCCGTCGAGGACTTCGCCAAGCAATCGCTGCGGGCGGTGCTCAAGGCCGACACCTTCAATGTCGACCGTTACCTGCGGCCAAAATCGGCGGAGGCCAACAGCGCGACGCAAGTGCGTCAGGCCGAAGTCGCCAGCACCGAAGCGGATGCCCTGGCCGGCGCGGGCAGCACACCACTGCCACAGGCACCGACCAAGGGCGCGTGGAGCAACGAACGCCTGTTGCCGGTGGAGCGCCTGAGCAAACTTGATGTGGATGCCGATCTGACCTTCGGCCAGTTGACCCTGGACAAACTGCCGATCCAGAACGCCGCGCTCAAGGCCAACGGCCAGGGCGGACTGCTGACCCTGACAAACCTGCGTGGCGATCTGTACGGGGGCAATTTCGAAGCCAGCGGCACCCTGGATGTACGCCAGCAGGTACCCGCGCTGAACCTGCAGACGAAAATCAACCGGGTCCCGGTGGAGAAAATCCTCGAAAGCCAGGGCAAGAATCCACCGGTCAAAGGCCTGGTCACACTCAACAGCAACCTGACCGGCAACGGCAACAGCCAGAAAGCGTTGATCGAAACCCTCAATGGCAACGCCGGTTTCGTCATCAACAATGGCGTGCTACTCAACGCCAACCTTGAACAACAACTGTGCAAGGGCATCGCCACGCTCAATCGCAAAAGCCTCAGCGGCGAGCCACGGGGCAAGGACACACCGTTCCAGGAGCTCAAGGGCAACCTGACCTTCCACAACGGCGTGGCCAGCAACCCGGACCTGAAAGTGCGCATCCCAGGCATGACCGTCAAAGGTGACGGTGATGTCGACCTGCGGGTGCTGGGCATGGATTACCGCGTGGGCATCATCGTCGAAGGCGATACCAGCGCCATGCCGGACCCCGCCTGCCAGGTGGGCGACAAGTTTGTCGGCATCGAGTGGCCACTGCGTTGCCGTGGTCCGCTGGAACTGGGCGCCAAGGCATGCCGTCTCGACAACGAGCGCATGGGGCAGGTCGCGAGCAAACTGGCAGGCGACAAGATCAGCGAAAAAATCGACGAGAAGCTGGGCGACAAAGTCAGCCCTGAACTCAAAGATGCACTCAAGGGGCTGTTCAAGCGATGAAAGCCGAGCAGTTTTCAACGGCGGTGCTGGACTGGTACGACCGCCACGGCCGTCACGACCTGCCCTGGCAGCAGGACATCAACCCGTATCGGGTGTGGGTTTCGGAAATCATGCTGCAGCAGACCCAGGTCAGCACCGTGCTCAATTACTTCGACCGCTTCATGGCCTCGCTGCCGACGGTCGAAGCCCTGGCCGCTGCGCCGGAGGACGAAGTGCTGCACCTGTGGACAGGCCTGGGTTACTACACCCGTGCGCGCAATCTGCAGAAGACTGCGAAGATCGTCGTCGAACAGTACGGCGGCGAATTTCCGCGGGACGTGGAAAAACTCACCGACCTTCCGGGCATCGGCCTGTCGACAGCCGGGGCCATTGCCAGCATCAGCATGGGCCTGCGCGCGCCGATCCTCGACGGCAACGTCAAACGCGTGCTGGCGCGGTTTACGGCGCAAGAGGGTTATCCGGGCGAGCCCAAGGTCGCCAAACAGCTCTGGGCCAATGCTGAACGCTTTACGCCCCATGACCGGGTCGACGCCTATACCCAGGCGATGATGGATCTGGGTGCCACGCTCTGCACCCGCAGCAAGCCGAGTTGCCTGCTCTGCCCGCTGCAAAAGGGCTGTGAAGCGCACATGCTCGGCCTGGAGACGCGCTACCCGATCCCCAAACCACGCAAGGCCGTGCCACAGAAGCGCACGCTGATGCCGCTGCTCGCCAATGGCGACGGCGCGATTCTGCTGTACCGCCGCCCTTCCACGGGCCTGTGGGGCGGTTTGTGGAGCCTGCCGGAACTCGATGACCTCGACGACCTGCAGCACCTGGCATCGCAGCATTCACTGGCGCTGGGCAACCAACAGGCCCTGCCAAACCTGGTTCACACCTTCAGCCATTTTCAGTTATCCATCGAACCCTGGCTGGTACAGGTCCAGGAGGACGGCCACCACGTGGCCGAGGCCGACTGGCTCTGGTATAACCTCGCCACCCCGCCGCGCCTGGGCCTTGCCGCCCCGGTCAAAACCTTGCTCGAACGCGCGGCCGCCGTATTGAACGCAGGAGAGTCGTCATGACCCGCACCATCATGTGCCGCAAGTACAAAGAAGAATTGCCAGCCCTGGAGCGCGCTCCATTCCCGGGCGCCAAGGGCCAGGACATTTTTGACCACGTTTCGGCCAAGGCCTGGGCCGACTGGCAAAAGCACCAGACCCTGCTGATCAACGAAAAACGCCTGAACATGATGAACGCCGAAGACCGCAAATATTTGCAGGGCGAGATGGACAAGTACTTCTCCGGCGAGGATTACGCCAAGGCTGAAGGCTACGTTCCGCCTGCAGAGTAACCCTGCAAAATCGGGGGGCGGATCGTAAGCGACGGAATTAATTTAAGAAATTTTAAAAAAGTCGTTGACGTAAATCCGAAAAACCCTTTTAATGCGCCCCGTTGCCCAGATAGCTCAGTCGGTAGAGCAGGGGATTGAAAATCCCCGTGTCGGCGGTTCGATTCCGTCTCTGGGCACCAAATACCGAAAACCCTGAATCGCAAGATTCAGGGTTTTTTTTATGCCCGTGATTTGTCCAGTCCCAACGCCGCCGAAAATTCCTACGCCAGCCACGCCCTTTTCTCTCTAGTCGCATCCTCTTCCTCACACATAACCTTGGGATACGTCTCATTGAGCGCACCCCCCTTACAAAGTGAAACTTTTGCAGCAGCAAATCTGCCTGCACTCAACGTTTCAAAGTAAGGAAGCATTTCTTGAATACGCTTTTGAAGTTCCTCGCCCTGTCGACAATCATTGCGACAGCAAGCGGCTGCGTCAGCTACAACAACAGCCAACCTTCTTCGCCGATCGACAGCACCGTCAAAGCAGACCTGAAAGCAGACATCGCCGTCGGTGACGCCATCTCCGGCCAATCTTCGGTCAACGTCCTGTTCGGCGTCCTCAAGTTTGGTGGCGACTCCCAGTTTGCGGATGGCGTCAGCTACGGCGGTGAGAGCGGTGGCCTGAGCGGTCTGGGTCTGGATCCCGTCAGCGCCGTCAAATCGGCTGCGGCCTACAAAGCGGTCAAATCCTCCGGAGCCGACCTGATCGTCGCCCCTCGCTATGAAGTGAACGAAGAAAACTACTTCATCTTCAAAAAAGTTTCCGTCACGGTAAAAGGCAACAAAGGCAACATCCGCAGCATCCGCTAACACATCCCCCCCAGGTGTTTGTTCGGCAATCCATCCATTGCGTTTTGGCAAACCGAAAACCCTAGCGCAATGCATTCCGCAAGCAGCCAGTGAAAAACGGCTGTTTGCGGACTTGAGAACGGGCTGGCTCCCCCTTTCCAAGTGCCGAAATACGGCCAACGCCCGCCCCTTTCCCGCCTGAAACCGCCGGGTAACCCCGTTTTGCTTTTTCCTCCGGCCTTGAGGGCTGATGGCCTGCCCGTGCACACAAAGCAATACTTGCGAGAGCTGAGCTTCGAGAAGCGCCTGACATGGATGACCAGCCCCGGTCCTGGATATCTCTCAGGCTTGTCGGAACGCTCCGTACGCTTTGACCGAAACGGATGACATACGCTGATCTCCGAACTGAGCAGAATAGGAAAAAGGAGCTGCCGCATAACCGGGAGTAGCTACATAGCAAGGATGTAGAAATGACTTACGCCATCAAATCGGACGTCGGTACCGCTGATTTTTTTACTGAGCAGGAAATCAGAGTTTTCAATTTTGATGCTCAGCAATCGACATTGCTTCACAAGTTCGCCGAAGAACTGGCTGCCATTGGGGGGTCGCAGGCACCGGGAGCCAGGTCCAAAGCCTCTCTTGCAGCCACCGAACTAAAGTTCTCGCTCTCGAAAACCCAATGCGATCTGCTGGCCACCTACTCCGACGGCCTTGTTTCCGCGCTGATCTTTGAAGGGCTGCAAAAAATCACCGATGCCAGCCCTCCAAATGAATTGCCTGATCTGACCTCCCTGGAAAATCGTTACGACGTCCTTTGCCTTGCCTCCCGCAACCAGATCTTGTTGGAGCTGGTGGATAACCGTGCTTTTGCCTATGACATGGATAACGAAGGAAAGCTGGTTCGACTGGTGGCCAACTTCAAGGGCGGCGGACTCATCAAAATCAATGCCGAGCCGGAAACAAAAGAACTGAGCTCCCATTCCGGTCTCGCGCTTGGCCCGCACACGGAGGCGCCTTACTGGTGCGCCGTGAACGCCAAGGACGGGCACTCACCGTCTCCGTCGTCACTCATACTTTCCGCCTTATGGAACCCGAGCCTGGAACCTACGCGGATTATTGCTCTACCTCCCATACTCGAAAAAATTGGCGTCACCAACTGCCTCGCACTGACCACGGGTAACTTCCAGTTCACCCGCAGTGACTCCTTTGTCAGAGGCAAGGGAGAGGATGGTCGCAACGTTTCGATTCTGGAGTTCGATGACAAGATAGGGTTCGCGGCCCGCTTTAATTCGTACCGTTTTTCCGTCAACGACAACGCCTCGCATTTTGTCAAAGCAGCCTATGCCGCCCTCTGCCAGGGTGTAGGCGAAGCTACTCCAGCCCAATACACGCTGACGCAAGAGACGGCCTTGGTCATCAATAACGTTCGGGCGCTGCATTGTAGGGATGTCATCAGAGACAACAGTCGGGTCTTGGTCCGTACTTTCGGACTTTCAAAATTTTCCACCCCTATCGTAATTTCAGAGGATCCATTACTGGTGCAGGGCTGATTGCTTAAGTTCGGGCTGCTGCATGACCAATCATGTGATTGCCGGCCAATTACCAACAGGGAGGAATGTAATGTCTTGGGATCTCATTGGCATGTTGGCGCTCGTCGCTTTCTGCGCCGGCTTTTTTGATGCGATTGCCGGTGGGGGTGGCCTGATCACTTTGCCTGCCTTGTTTCTGGCAGGGGTAGATCCGATCAGCGCGATTGCAACGAACAAGTTCCAGGCCGCGTCGGCAACTGTTTCTGCCACGGTGACCTTTGCTCGCAAAGGACTTATTGAGTGGCGTGAAGGCCGCTTCCTGGTTATCTGCGGATTTATGGGTGGCGCCAGTGGCGCCTTACTGGTCAGCTCTATTGATAAGCGCTATCTGGAAGTATGCGTGCCCATCATGCTGATTCTGGTGGCCATTTATTTTTCGCTATCTCCAAAGCTGGCCAATGAAGATCGACGCAAAAGAATCGGCATTCTGCTGTTTTCCTTTACCCTGGCGCCGATCCTGGGTTTCTACGACGGCATATTTGGCCCAGGCGTGGGCTCTTTCTTCATTGTCGGATTCGTACTTCTCTGCGGCCTGGGCATGATGCGAGCCATGAGTTTTACCAAACTGGCCAACGCCTCCTGCAATCTCGGCTCTCTTTCGATCTTCATAACCAAAGGCGTGATCATCTGGCCAGTAGCCATCGCCATGGCTTTGGCAGCCTTCGTCGGCGCGCAACTGGGTGCCAGAGCCGCTGTTCGAGTCGGTCCACGACTGATCAAACCCATGTTGATCGTGGTCTGCTGCGCCTTGGCCATCAAGCTGCTAAGCGTAGAAACCAATCCCTTGCGCATTGCGGTGATCCAATCGCTGGCTTGGTTATGAGTATTTCAATCAACCAGCGCTCCCAACCAATCACCGCCCACCTATACAAAAAACCCTGAATCGCAAGATTCAGGGTTCTATTTCCCTCCCCGGTTTTTGGCCATTCGCTAACTTTTACTGTTCCAGTGAAAGACCATGTTGCGGGCCGCTCCGCTGCCGATATCCGCCGTGTCACGCCGTTCCTCGCCGTTACGCGAGGCGACGACGGTGTATTTGCCAGCGGGTAATTGCACATAAACCAGCGGGCCGGCCTCGTTCAATGTCAGCACGGTTTGTCCGTGGTTTTTCTGTATGACCACGCTCACGTCAGGGATGTACTCGTTCAGGGGGCCAACGGAGAAGGTCATGTGCAGGTTGTAGCCTGTGGTCTGCTGGATGGCGTGCGCTTCATCCTCGCCGATTCCGCCAGACAGATAGGCAATTCCGTTTTCCTCTTGTCGCTGAATCTGCACGCCCGAACCGTCAACGGGCTCCAGGCTGGCGGCAGGCGATATGGCTGAAAACATGAATACACCGACGGTGGCGATGGGCAACAGCAGTGAATGGAAGGTTTTCATGATGATGACTCCCGGGCTCTTCAGAACCCATTCGTTACCCTTCTTTTGATTTGCGCGCGAAGGCAGGAGTTTTAGATTGATTCAGTCTTGGGACGCGCCCGAAACGACCCCGGACTGCTAAGCGCCGCTGAGTCAGAACCGACGATAACCCCGATGGATTGTTCATCTGCGGCGTGAAGACTATCGTTGGCAACTATCCGCAAAGGACGGGCACCGATGAATTTGCAGGAAACCCCACCCCTCGCCGCCACTCAAATCGAGCTGCCGCTGGCGAGTGACGCACTCGGTGAGCCCTTCAAGGAGCCCGCCGCAGATGGCTTTTTACTCGGAGGTTTCACCTGGCGGCATGCTGTCCAGGACACTCAGCGCCCGGTCGTCATCATCAACGCCGCCACCTCGGTGCGCTGCCGTCACTACTCGCGCTTCGCCGACTACCTGTTTGCCAATGACTTCGACGTGATCACCTATGACTACCGCGGCATCGGTGAATCGCGCCCCGCGTCGCTGAAAGGATTGAAGGCGTCATGGTCCGACTGGGGCGCCCTGGATTTCGAGGCGATGCTCAAGCGCGCACAGCGTGAGTTTCCCAATCAGCCGATCGATGTGGTCGGACACAGCTTTGGAGGCTGTGCAGCGGGCCTGGGAGCGTCGGGACGGCTTATCCGCCGCCTGGTGACCGTTGGCGCGCAATTCGCGTACTGGCGCGACTATGCGCCCGCTCATCGCTGGCGGATGCTGGGCAAGTGGCATGTGGTGATGCCGTTGATCACGATGATCTACGGTTACTTTCCCGGCAAGCGCCTCGGCTGGCTGGAAGACACGCCCGCCGGCGTGGTCCGTGACTGGTGTACGCCCACCGCTCGTTACGAAAGGCGCCCCAGCGGCCAGGATCTCCATGTCAGAAATTTTGCCGCTGTCACCGCGAAAGCCCTGGCCATCAGCGTCAGCGACGACCCCTATGGCACGATCCCGGCCATCGAACGCCTGCTCGGCTACTTCACCCACGCCAGCAACACCCACCTGCGCATTGCGCCCCAAGACATCGGCGAAAAAGAAGTTGGGCATTTCGCCTTTTTTCGCAGCGCATACCAAGCCACACTATGGCCCATTGCATTGTCCTGGCTGCAAAACGGTGAGCTGGCCCCCGGCACACCCGGGCGGACGGTGCCCCGCAGCTGAATAAGCCGCCCTTTCAACGAATTACGGAACGACGCCCATGGCCTCCGCCAACAAGCAGCAAAAACGCGCCTCCCGCGCCAAGGCCAAGGCCAAGCAGAACCGCACGCAACGGGCCGCCGCGCCGGTTGAGCTGGACCCTAACGACGACCGCATCGACTTCGAGTCGGTGGACCTGACCGAACTGTTCAAGAAAATGATCGACGCGCAAAAGATCAGCCAGCAAGCCATGTGCACGGCCTTCCTCGAAGACCCGCTGCTGGAACTGGTCTACGAGCAGGAAGGCGAAGAAGGCGCGATGGATTTCATCCTCGCCGCGCTGATCGAGTATCGCCAATGGTCCGCCGACACCGATGAAGCCGGCGCCCTGGCGTGGATCGAGTCCCCGGCCTTCCAGGCTGATTACGTGGCGGCGTCCGACGCCATCGCGACCCAAACCCAACAGAAACCGAACTGAGTTCCCATGGCCTCCCTGAACAAGCAACAGAAACGCGCCAAACGTGCAAAAGCCAAAGCCAGGCAAATCAACATCCACGGCAGAAAACCCGCCGCGCTGGATGATGATCTGGGTGAAATCGGCGAGCCGATCCCGGAATACACCCTGGCGATGTTCAGCAAGATGCGTGACGCGGAAGCCATCGGTCGCAATGACATGCTGCTGACCCTGCTGACCGATCTCGCCGGGATCATCAACGACCATCCCGAACTGCTGGACATGGAAAACGCCGACAACGAAGCCATGGCCGCCACCCACCTGGCTGCCGACATGCTGATCGACTATCGCATGTGGGCCGACGGCATGGACCGCGATACCGCCCAGGCCTGGCTGACCGACCCGCAGTTCATCACCGACTTCGGCGATGCACTCGACAGCTATCGCCAGACGCTGGATGCCCAGGAAGCGAAAGGCGAGTAAAGATTTCGAGGCAAAAAAAACGGCCGCTTGTCATCGCTGACAGCGGCCGTTTTTTTATTTCAACAACGTTTGGCCTGAGTCAGGGACTCAGCGCGCAACCGCTCCAATCATCTTCTCGCTACGACGACGGCGAGCAACCAGCAGGCCGGCCGCAACCACCATGACGGCGAGCAGGCCGGTCGCGAGGATTTCCACACGATGGGCCTCCTGGAACAGCATGATGGTCAAGGCGCCGACGATGAACGCGATCACCGCGTAGGTCAGGCCCGGGAACAGCCACATGCTGAAGACGATTTTCTCGCCGCGAGCCATACGCTGTTTGCGCATGCGCAGTTGCGAGATCGCAATCACCAGGTACACCAGCAGTGCGATGGCACCGGAGCTGGCCAGCAGGAATTCGAACACTGCCGCCGGGGCCACGTAGTTGGCGAATGTCGCCAGGAACGCAGCACCTGTGGACAACATCACCGCCCAGTATGGCGTGCCGCTGTTGTTGGTGCGGGTGGACATGGCCGGCGCATCACCGCGCTTGCCCAGGGAGAACAACATGCGCGACGAGGTGTAGAGCGCCGAGTTCAGGCAGCTGGTCACCGCGACCAATACCACGATGTCGACGATCATTTTGGCATTCGGAATGCCCATGCGCTCAAGCACGGTCTGGTAGGAACCCAGGCTGGCCAGTAGCGGATCGTTCCACGGCACCAGGGCCACGACGATGAAGATCGATACGAGGTAGAACAAGCCGATCCGCCAGATCACCGAGTTGGTGGCCTTGGAGATTTGCTTGCCAGGGTTCTTCGATTCGGCGGCCGCGATGGTCACGATCTCGGTCCCCATGAAGGAGAACATGGTGGTCAGGATCGCGCCCAACACCGCGCCCATGCCGTTTGGCAGGAAGCCCTGAGTGTCGAACAGGTGCGAAACGCCGCTGACCTGGCTGCCTGGCAGGAAGCCGAAGATCGCCAGCACGCCGAGCACAATGAAACCGATGATCGCCAGGACCTTGACCAGGGCAAACCAGAATTCGAACTCGCCATAGTTCTTCACGCTGAACAGGTTGGTCACTGTCAGCAACATCGTGATCACCAAGGCAAAGGCCCAGATAGCCACGTTAGGGAACCAGGCATGCAGGATGGTCGCGGCGGCGTTGGCCTCCAGCGGGATGACGAGCACCCAGAACCACCAGTACAACCAGCCGATGGTGAAACCGGCCCAGTGACCGATCGCGCGATCGGCGTAGGTCGAGAAGGAGCCTGTGTCCGGCGAGGCGACTGCCATTTCGCCGAGCATGCGCATAACCAACACCACCAGCATACCGGCGGCGGCGTAGGCCAACAGGACGGCCGGGCCTGCGGCGGCGATTGCGTGACCCGAGCCGACGAACAGGCCGGCACCGATTACCCCGGCAATCGACAGCATGGTCACATGACGCGGTTTGAGCCCCTGTTCGAGGCCATTAGAGCTATGGGTACTGCTCATTGAAACTACCTTTGTAAGGAGAAGCGAATGCGTTCACCCCCCTCGGCGCCTTCTGTGTAAAAAGAAACAAACGGAGGTGTTCCGGAATCTGCACGCAATAATTGCGCCAAAATGTTTCAAAGCCGCCTATTCCGGCGCTTTCCACCTGACCGGACGGTCATCGCAAGCCATTGATATTAATGGCACTTTGCCAGAACGTTACCCTGCGACCCACTTGAAGTGACAATCCCGCGCACCGGAAACACACACAAAAATAGCTCGACGCACGATAAAAGGGCAGATCGGCAACCTTTGGCCTGTTAGCGCTTCCAACCCCCCGCCAAAGCTGGCAACATCGCGCCCTTTTTTAGAACAGCCGCCTGGCTTTCTCTCCAGAAGCAGGGTTCAAACGACTGTTCGGTTGTTGATGGGGCGACAGTCTGCTGTGCCGATGCGACAACCTGCCCCATGCCACCCGTTTACTGCCCGTAGCGCTGTTGGCTGCCTTTGAAACGCTATGCTAGCTTGGCCGCCTCGCCAGGAAGGCCACCAACAGCAGGAGCGCAAAACACAATGAGGAACGCACATGGCTGAGGCCACGCCCGCGCTTGAAATCCGCAACCTGCACAAACGCTACGGCTCGCTGGAGGTGCTCAAAGGCATCTCGCTGACAGCCCGCGATGGCGATGTGATCTCGATCCTGGGTTCTTCCGGTTCCGGCAAGTCCACGTTCCTGCGCTGCATCAACCTGCTGGAAAACCCGCACCAGGGCCAGATCCTGGTAGCCGGCGAAGAACTCAAGCTCAAAGCCGCCAAGAATGGCGAACTGGTCGCTGCCGACGGCAAGCAGATCAACCGTCTGCGCAGTGAAATTGGTTTTGTATTTCAAAACTTTAATCTGTGGCCGCACATGAGCGTGCTCGACAACATCATCGAGGCCCCGCGCCGCGTGCTCGGCCAGAGCAAAGCCGAGGCCATCGAGGTCGCCGAAGCCTTGCTGGCCAAGGTCGGCATCGCCGACAAGCGCCACGCTTACCCGGCGCAACTGTCCGGCGGCCAGCAACAGCGTGCAGCCATCGCCCGCACCCTGGCCATGCAGCCCAAGGTCATCCTGTTCGACGAGCCCACCTCCGCCCTTGACCCGGAAATGGTCCAGGAAGTACTTAATGTCATCCGCGCACTGGCCGAAGAAGGCCGCACCATGCTGCTGGTCACCCATGAAATGGGCTTCGCCCGTCAGGTCTCCAGCGAAGTGGTGTTTCTCCACCAGGGCCTGGTCGAAGAGCAAGGATCGCCACAGCAGGTGTTTGAAAACCCGCTTTCGGCACGCTGCAAACAATTCATGTCCAGCAACCGCTAACGGAGCTACCCGCATGCAGAACTACAAAAAGATCTTCCTGGCTGCCGCCGTCACCCTGGCCTTCAGCGCCGGTGCCATGGCCGAAACCCTGAAGATGGGCATCGAAGCGGCCTACCCGCCGTTCAACAATAAAGATGCCAGTGGCAACGTTGTCGGCTTCGACAAGGAAATCGGCGACGCCCTGTGCGCCAAGATGAAGGCCGAATGCACCGTTGTGACGTCCGACTGGGACGGCATCATCCCGGCCCTGAACGCCAAGAAGTTCGACTTCCTGATCTCGTCGATGTCGATCACCGACGAGCGCAAGCAAGCGGTGGACTTCACCGACCCGTACTACTCCAACAAGCTGCAATTCATCGCGCCGAAAGATAAAGAGTTCAAGACCGACAAGGCTTCCCTGCAAGGCAAAGTGATCGGCGCACAACGTGCGACCCTCGCCGGCACCTGGATGGAAGACAACATGGAAGGCGTTGAAGTCAAACTCTACGACACTCAGGAAAACGCCTACCTCGACCTGACTTCCGGTCGCCTGGACGGCATCCTGGCGGACAAGTACGTCAACTACGAGTGGCTCAAAAGCGACGCCGGCCGCGCCTACGAATTCAAGGGCGACCCGGTGGAAGAAAGCGACAAGATCGGCATCGCCGTTCGCAAGAACGACCCGATCCGCGAAAAGCTGAACGCCGCGTTGAAAGAAATCGTTGCTGACGGTACCTACAAGAAAATCAACGACAAGTACTTCCCGTTCAGCATCTATTGATACTGACCTGCCGGACCGGTGCCGCCTGCTGACGGCGCCGGTCCCCGGCCTTGCCTGCCGCGATTTGAAAAGAAATCCATGATTATCGACCTCTACGGATTCGGCCCGGCGCTCGCCGCCGGCGCGCTGATGACTGTGAAACTGGCGCTCTCGGCCTTGTGCCTGGGGCTGGTACTCGGTCTGCTCGGCGCCTTGGCCAAGACTTCACCGTACAAGCCGCTGCAATGGCTTGGCGGCACGTATTCGACCCTGGTTCGCGGCATCCCGGAATTGCTCTGGGTCCTGCTGATCTACTTCGGCACCGTCAACCTGATGCGCGCCCTGGGCGAGTTCTTCGGCAACCCCGATCTGGAACTCAACGCCTTCGCCGCCGGCGTCATCGCCCTGGGCCTGTGCTTCGGCGCCTACGCCACGGAAGTGTTTCGCGGTGCGATCCTCGCCATTCCCAAAGGCCATCGTGAAGCCGGTGTAGCCCTGGGTCTGTCGAAATGGCGCATCTTCACCAAATTGATCATGCCGCAGATGTGGCGCATCGCCCTGCCCGGCCTGGGCAACCTGTTCATGATCCTGATGAAGGACACCGCACTGGTGTCAGTGATCGGCCTGGAAGAAATCATGCGTCACGCGCAAATCGGCGTGACCGTGTCCAAGCAACCGTTCACCTTCTATATGGTCGCCGCATTCATGTACCTGAGCCTGACGATCCTGGCCATGACCGGCATGCACTTCCTGGAAAAACGCGCCGCTCGCGGCTTCGCGAGGAGCGCCCAATGAACTGGGAAATCATCATCAAGTGGCTGCCGAAGCTGGCCCAAGGCGCAACCCTGACCCTGGAACTGGTGGCCATCGCCGTGATCGCCGGCCTGCTGCTGGCGATTCCGCTGGGCATCGCTCGTTCATCGCGCCTGTGGTGGGTGCGGGCCTTTCCCTACGGCTACATCTTCTTTTTCCGTGGCACGCCGTTGCTGGTTCAACTGTTCCTCGTCTATTACGGCCTGGCGCAGTTCGATGTGATCCGTAACAGCTCGATGTGGCCCTACCTGCGCGATCCGTTCTGGTGCGCCACGGCTACCATGACCCTGCACACCGCGGCCTACATCGCCGAGATCCTGCGCGGCGCGATCCAGGCGATTCCGCCGGGCGAAATCGAAGCGGCGCGAGCCCTGGGCATGTCCAAGGCCAAGGCGCTGATCTACATCATCCTGCCCCGTGCCGCGCGCATCGGCTTGCCGGCCTATAGCAACGAAGTGATCCTGATGCTCAAGGCCAGCGCCCTGGCCAGCACCGTGACCCTGCTGGAGCTGACCGGCATGGCCCGCACCATCATTGCCCGGACCTACCTGCCGGTGGAGATCTTCTTCGCCGCCGGCATGTTCTACCTGCTGATGGCTTACGTGCTGGTGCGCGGCTTCAAGCTGCTGGAGCGCTGGTTGCGCGTCGATGCCTGCCAAGGGCGTTGATTCCCACGTGTTGACGGGCGAAGCCCTGCTCGCCCGCTTCACCGCGCTGGATGCTTTTCTGATACAGCATCAGGCGCTGTGGAAGCCTCGACCGTTCACCCATCTGCAGCTTCCCTGGGAAACGGCCTACCCCGAATTGGCCAACTGGCTACGCGGCCGATCACTGGAAGACGCAGAAAACGCCCACAACCAACCCGCCCAGTTGAACGCGCCAGAGCCTTTTGCTTCATTGGCGGCGATGTCCCTTGAATTGGCTGCAGTGGGTGAGTTGCCAGCGCATGCGCTGGAGGCTGCGGGTCATCGACTGAACGTGGATGTACCGGGACGCAAGTGGCAACAGATCGAAGCCTTCGCCAGTCGATTGCAGTTTGCAAAGGCACCAAGGCACTGGCTGGACTGGTGCTCGGGCAAAGGACACCTGGGCCGACGGTTGCTGCAAACCGGTCAACAACTGACCTGCCTCGAATACGACCCGGCGCTGGTAACCAGCGGCCAGGCACTCAGCCAACGCCATCACCTGCATGCGCTGCATGTCGAGCAGGATGTGCTCGCGGCGGATACCGCTACGTTACTGAGCGTTGACCACACACCGGTAGCCCTGCATGCCTGTGGTGATCTGCACGTGCAACTGATCCATCTGGCCAGCGCAGCGGGCTGCAAACAAATCGCCATCGCGCCTTGCTGCTATAACCGAATCAATCTTCCCCAGTACTCACCGATATCTTCGGCCGCCAGGCACTCCGATCTACAGCTCTCTATCGACGATCTCGCACTGCCGATGAGCGAAACCGTTACCGCGGGTGCGCGCGTCCGCCGTCAACGCGACACCTCCATGGCCCGGCGACTGGCCTTCGACCTGCTGCAACGCCAGGTGCGTGGCGTGGATGAGTACCTGCCAACGCCTTCCCTGCCCAGCGCCTGGCTGGACAGCCCCTTCGCCGAGTACTGCCAGCATCTGGCCCGACTCAAAAACTTATCCACAATCGGCCCGCAAGACTGGGTGGCACTGGAAGCCAGCGGTTGGCAGCGCCTGGCGCAAGTGCGCAATCTTGAGCTGCTGCGTGGCCTTTTCCGACGCCCACTGGAGCTTTGGCTGGTACTCGATCGGGCGCTTTTCCTGCTCGATCAGGGCTACACCGTTCGCCTCGGCACCTTCTGCGAAACCCCGCTGACGCCGCGTAATTTCCTGCTGTTGGCAGAACGCCCCTAAGGCTGTGCAGCCTGTGGATAACTCTGTTGATGAAAATATCGTGGATCCAACATTTACAGCTGTTTCAGGGGTGAAACGCTACTGTTCAGATTTCGTACACCCGGATAAAAAACCTGAAAAACAGTGATTTGCGGACCAGATGAGAACGAGTCCACAAATTCACGCACGATCGCGTGCGCCGACAACGACGTTGTGCATAAGCGTTAAACCAAAAGAACATAAACGACGCTGAAAACCTCAACTATCTTTTCCCAGCGTCAGAATTGTCTGGCGATCAGTCAGCAAGGAGCTGAGAAACCATGAGCACACTGAACAATGCGCAGGAAGCCGTCGACGCCGTTGCCAACCAAGCCATTGAAGCTGCATTGCAGCAAACCTTCGCGGTGGGCGGCGCCATCATCAACAACGCAACAGGACAAGTGATTGCTGCGCTGCACAACAACGTATTAATGCCGTTTCCCGGCGGTGGCACGACTTACTTCCTGCCCCACGACCCTACCGCCCATGGCGAACGACAACTGGTGGACTGGTATTACGAAAACGCCTCGCCACTGAAGCTGCCCCCTCCCGAGCAACTGACCATCGTCACTACGCTGGACCCCTGCGCCATGTGCGCCGGCTCACTCCTGACCGCAGGATTCAACGTTGCCGTCAGTGCGATCGATGACTACGCGGGCATCAACTACAACAGCCAATTCACGTTTCCGTCGCTACCACCGCACATTCGCCAGCAAGCGCAGAACACCTGGGGTTACTACGCGATTGCAGCGCCGGTCAGCCGGGCCTATCAGGGGTCAACCAGCCCCGTGTTCGGTGGCCAGTCCATCGACTCGGCCGCGTATTTCCTCACCAGTTCGATCTTCTCCGCCAGCGTCAACACGGTGCGCGAGGCCAGCAACAACAGCGGTTTGCCGCCAGACCAGCTGAAAAATCCATCCACGCTCCCGGCCAACAGCAAAGTGCGCCAGGCACTCACTGCACTCAGTCCATTTGCGCTGACCGTGCAATCGGCGAACCCGCGCGACCCCGGCGCAGAACTCGCCCCTGCACTGGTCAAAACCGCGCAGCAAAGCCCGGTGTTCAATTCGGTGGCGCTCATCGATCCGTTCGGCAATTTGCTGGTGTGCCTGGGAGGCCTCGAGAATCAGTCACCGATTCGTACAGCGTTCATGGAAACGACCCGCAACTACGCGGTCATGCGCTGGACCCTGATGAATGACCCCGATCCGGCCGTTCGCGCACAGGCCGAGCAATACCTGACCCATCCGAAGTACGGCACCTTCGTCTTTCTGTATGCCCCCGACCCCACCACCCCGCAGGCAGTGATGACCTTCGGCGCATACGGCTCGACCATGGAAGGCCCCGTGCCGCAGAGCTATCCGTCCAACCTGCAATACGTGCTATTGCCAGGCAACACCACGGCCCAAGCGTTATCGACACTGGCCCAGAACCTGCCGCCGTTCTACACCCAAAGCGTGCAAGTAGCGCCCGCGCAAGTGCTGAGCCAAGACCTGATCAACGCCGTCAAAAACAGCGTTTGACCCCTCCAGGCAATCCCGCCGCCCGGCTCTGCGGAAGACTCCGCAGGGCCGGACTGACACAAAAGCAAAAATAGTCTGAATTCAGGGGTTTACAGAACCAATCCAATCGCTATAATCGTCGCCCTGACACGCCGGTATAGCTCAGATGGTAGAGCAACTGACTTGTAATCAGTAGGTCCCGGGTTCGATTCCTGGTGCCGGCACCATACAAAACAAAGGCTCGCAGCAATGCGGGCCTTTCGTTTATCTGCAATACGTAACAAGCCACGTAACAACGGACAGGCAAGGACTCGCGCAGCTATGGATTGGATGCAGTTCGTCGCAGCACTCACCTCGGCGTTGGCTTGGCCAATCGCCGTGACGACCATCGTCCTGGTTCTGAAGAATCCGATCCTTGCTGCGATCCCGAAAATCCGGTCTTTCAAGTACGGCCAGCTCCACATCGACCTTTCTGCAGAGATCAAGGCGGTGGAGCAGGTACTAGCGACCAGTGCGCCAGAACCTAATGCTCCCCCACTGCCACCTCCCGCGCCGTCCCTCGAAATCACGCAACTTGCTGAGTCTGCTCCCCATGCAGCAATTCTTATGGCCTGGCACGACGTGGAAAGAGCCTTGGTCACTGCGGCTGAGAGTAAAGGCATCGCATTCCCAGGGAAGCGGGGTGCGCCCCACATCCTGATGAGATCCCTAGTAGACGCCGGGGTCATCAGCCCTCTGATCGCATCTACATTCAAACGCCTTTACCACCTACGTAATCAAGTGGCTCATTCGAATCCATTGGATAACCACATGGCCGTCAGCACCTTAGACGCGCTATCGATGATCCAGTCATGTGAGTGGCTCGTAGAAAGGCTTAACGAGATCGAAAAGTTGCCAGTTGGCGATGGGTGAGACCTGCATCAGAAGCTGTGTGAGAGGTCGATTTTTTGAAGCACCTGAATCACGTTACAGCGTGTATGCGTTCTCTCTATGCGAGTCGGAAGAAAATTAGGGCCGACCCCTCAAAAGCTTGTCAGTTTTGTCAGATTACTAATCTAACTACTATCTAACCCTTCTAAATCAATGCTCTCAGCCGTTTGTATTGATGTCAGAAAGGTGTCAGCGACCTGTCAAAACCTGACAAAGCAGCAGTGTCAGATTCATACTTTTCAAGTAGCTGATTTATAAAGGTTTTTTATTCAAGATGGCAAAACTGACACAAACATCCAGCCTCGGTGTCAGATCTGCAGCCCAGTAAATACGGGGCCTCCAGACGATTTACTGACAGATATCCATGGTCTGACAGGGATTTGGGGGTCAGGTTAAAAAACTTTCATGGGGCATCCCATAGCTATCCTTCAAAATGCCCCGGCGCGCACTGATCGAGGAACAAAGCATGCGTCAGACAGCATCCCGAGCAGCAGTACCCATCATCGAAATCATCAAGAACGGCGCGGCTTGGGAGGTGCACTGGGATTACCAGGAAGCACCCGAAAGTTCGATTCTGTTCCAGCGCGGCGAATATCTAAGGGGCTACATCGACGGCACCATGGATGATTTGTGCATTCATCCCGACAATGTGTTGTGTGCCAGCAGTGTGACCGGGACAGTAAAGAAGCTGAGCGAAGACCAGGCTGCAAAGTTGCGTGATGCCCTGAACCGCGTGCTGATCCCGATCGTGACCAAGGAATTTACGCGCCTGCAGACCATGAGCGAACTGCCTCACCTTCGATTGGTTGATGCCGACGAGTGAAGCGGAAACTGGAGGGCTACAGAGAACGATAGGAATTGTCACAGGCAATACGTTGCTTGAGAGCTGAATCGCGGCTAATCTCCAACTCGCTTCGACCCATCTGGTTCTGTTAAACAGAACGAACAGCTCGTCGTTTCGAGAGTCGAAGCATTGAAGGGAACGCATTTGATCCGTAGAATGCTCCCCCCCATCCCATTAACCAACGGAAGCGAGCGTGAATCGTATGATCAAAAACATACTGTCCGGCATTGGCTCCGTCCTGGTTCTTTGCCCAACGAGTGGTTACAGCCACTACAAAGGCAACGGTATTGACTTCGAACGCAGTGATTACGAAGCTCTAGAAGCTGACGTCAAAGCCATCGGCGATGATTTTTACCAAGCAGCAGAACATGGACGTCAGCATGCGGCCGAAGCGAAAAAAGCCACCAACGAGTGCCGTTAATACCCATCCAGATGTAAGGGAGGGCCTTGTGGAACGCGAGTCGAAGCCTGCAGGCAATGGCAAAAATATTGTCGCGACCTCGTTCCAAGGCCCCCTGCCCCCTCCTAGTCTGCTTAGAGATTACGACGACGTCGTACCGGGCCTTGCGGCCAAAATCGTTGAGTGGACCACCTCCCAGACAGCACACCGCCAAAAAATGGAAGAACGCGCCATCGGAATCGATGAGAAGCTTTCCACCTGGTACGTTGTGGAAATTATGATCGGCCTACTTCTAGGCTTCCTGATCGCGGTCTCCGTAGTACTTGCAGTTATCTATCTCGCGATGAATGGAAAAGAGATTGCGGCTGGGGCGCTCGGTACGATTGGATTCGGCAGTATGGTCGCGGCGTTTATTACTGGTCGTCGAAAACGCGTAGCCGGTGAAGAAAACAACAAGCAGGAAAAGAAAAAACCTACTAAATAGGTCGTTCTTTTGCCTTCTGGGATCTGTCAGACAATGAAACGGGTCAAATGGATTGAGGCCTAGGCGCCACGCGCTTTTCGACCCGTTTTGATGTTGAAGAAAGATCACCAAATACCCGCTGCATCTGAACGCTTCAAATCTGAAAAACGCTCCAAAACCCACGTTTTAGAAGTTCTCGCCCAATGAAACCGGGCACTCCAGCGCGCCCCATTCCGTGGCCGCACTCTGCCCCGCTGTGCAACCACGCTTCATTCCCCTTCAAAACTTTGCACTCTGTGAAATTGCCGATCCCCTGCAGAGCCCCACGGCCCGCCTGGGCTAAAGGTTCGTTTGCACTACATCCGGATTTGCACAAAAAAAGGACGCAAGGCCCGTCGGCGGAAGGGGGATAAGTGCTTTTTCAGACGTTTTTTTCTTCGGCGTCGCTTCTTCGCATCGTTGGCGATAGATCACAACGTGAGCCAGCCTCGCTGATTGATTCGTTCCCCACCGTCGTCCAACGAGATAGGATCGGACCCAACAGGGGAGGAGCCAGAGGAAACATGAACGTAGAACGAATTTGGCGAAAAGAGGCGCGCAAAAGAAAAGCTAACGATTTCAGAAAAGATCGAATGATCAGAAACAGGCCTATTCATGCACAACGAGCGGTAGAGGTATTTCGTGCGTTCGCACTCGAGGCTGAAAAATATGGAGTCTACTTAATAGTCAGAGAGCCCGAATGGTCACCCAAACCGGATACATTGGGTGAATTCATCATAGGAGCATCCTCGGTACACATTCGCTTTGGATCGGAGTACACCGGCGAGGGTTTGTTGACTCGAACGTCGGATGGCGAAACCACTCGGCTAGACCTTGAGCGAGGTTCAGAACTCATCATTCACCACTCACCGGCGGACGGTTCGATACAGGTGTTTTTTGAATATCCAGTTTCCAATCTCGAAGAGGAGAATAGGAAGGAACCCCTTCTATACACCTTCACCTACAACACGGACCTACTGACGAACGACTGGTTGATCTCCCTCCTTAAGCGCTTTCTTGCTTTCAACAGAGTCGAAAGTCGCTTACAGCATCCAAGCTACCTCGACACCTGGCGCATGCGATGGTGGCGATTCACCGATGTTAGAAATCGACGTGGGTACCTCAATTCTTTTCAGCACCTTCTGACACCTTGGGAGCTACTCCTATTAGCTGCAGTCGCTACCCTGCCTGGCTTTGCGATCATCCAATGGCTATGGGGCAAACTGTGAGCGCGCTCTGTTGCCATTTCTTCGCCCCCCATTATTGCTCCGCGTTTGTCGGGAAGTTGTAGCCTCACAACGCCCTCAAATATACTGTTTATACATACAGTAAGCTAAAAGCTCGAGGCCGCGTGTGATGATCGAAAAAAACACTGAGACGATGGTAAATCGAGACGCAGCAGTCGCTCGGTGGATAGCCATGCTCAAAGACGAGGCGTCTCTGCTCGAACACCCTGGTGCTCACCATAAGTTGCTGCTGAGTGAAGCCCATGCCTTGCATCGGGCTCAAATCATAAATAGAGATGATCTCAGCGATCTTCTAGAGCAAGCCGATGGCGCTCTCGCGTATGCAGTGGAAACCTTGTTTGATCACCAACCTGGAAAATAGGTGGGCATCACACATGCATATGCTTGTTACCCCCATGCGTCGCTTTGGTGTCGCTTTGAGTCCACAGGAGCGCCGTCGCTATCAAGCGGTAAAGGGCAATGTAATGGTGAACTGTGAGAGCAACAGCGAGCTCGGCAGAAGCGCCAATGTGGCTCGAGTAGAAATCGGCATGCCTCTTGACCCAGATCCGTTACCACGCCTTTTGGACGCGACACTGGCAGGGATGTCAGTTACCGGTTTCGTCCTAAGCGGGATTGAGTACGTCGACGGGTGCGCTTACGCACAATCTTGGTGGTGCCGACTTGGATAGCGAAGATCTGAGGGCTGAAACGAAAGCGGGGGCCTGGGGCCCCCGCTAATACCGATTATACTTGCTGAAGGACTCTGATCAAACGAAGCGACCAATAAGCAGTCTGCAACAATCTAATCAGTTCTTCAGGAAGGTATCGGCTAATGAATGACTTCATATGCGAACTCTCCGGAGGGCTAACGGGATCTGCAACGTCTTATCAACGTCCCAGACATATCCCACTCAACGAAGTGATTAAGCTCATCAACAGTACCTAAGTAACGCTCGAACTATGCGGCGTAATTAACGTGCGAATTAGCGATTTCGCGAATAGCACACTGTTGACGGCTTCGTCACTTAGCCATACCCTTTGAGTCGCCAGATACAAAGATGTAAAGCAGGAGTGGTTGAGCGAGATCCTACCACAAGGGAATCGAGAGAGAATCCCCTGAAAATTGCTCACAGAGGCCCGCCATTGCGCGGGCCTCGCCGTTTTCGTCGCCTAGCATCTCCATTAGCTTCGTGTTTGCGTAAGTATCTTGCGGGTTCCCGCTATTATCATTCGTTTTCGATTTAGCACCTTGCTAATCAAATATGAGTAACGACCGAGTGAGTTTTTCCGACAGGCGGTCATACCTATTTTTTGATAGCAAAAGATATCAATTGATAGCGACACTTATGAGGCCCTTTTGAGGCCCTAAAGAAGCCCTGAATCATTGGCGCTCTATAAATAGAGCGATCAAATTATCTCTTTAAAGAGTAACTACGTTTAACTCCGCTGCGAGTATCTGTGCTTTAACTGCCTTCGCAATGAACGCCGTAGCGTCAGTGGGACTCGGCGTTGGTCCAGGTATGTGCGTATGAGCCGCCAATTGATTGTTCATCTGCTGCAGCAGATCGAGCACGTCGCACACCACCTGAAACAGGTTCACCGTCCCGGACCCGATCCAGTTCTTCGGTGCCTGCAGCTGCTGACTGATCCCGGCCACGCTCTTACGCAGCCCCTTGATCTGCTCCTGCATATCACCGCCTACAGCCGCGTTGTGCTTCTGCCCCACGACCAGGTTGAAGTCCCGACCGGTTGCCTGGTGCAAATCGTCCCGGGCGGCGATCGTTGCGGTGCCAGCTGAATTGAGCTTGAGCGCACCCAATGCCTCGATTTTCTTGATACCTCCGACCGTTTCTGTCGAATGGTGCTCAACCTGCTGGACGTGACTTTGGTACCGCTCCTGGTTGTCGTACGCCTCAACCTCACGCTCGATCGCCTGATCCCGAATCTTCCCATCAGTCTGTCGGGTCCAGTTGCCATCCGCGTCGACGCGCTGCTGCACGGCGTCACTGTGCTGCCATACCTGGTCACCCTTGGGCACCTTCGGCAGGCTCAGGCCATGCGGCAGGATCGTCTGGATATACGGACTGCTCGGCAGGCCGTACGCAAAGCACACGACGACGCGGGTGCCTTCTTCGGGGAAGCCGTAGACGCCCATTTCCTCGCCGCCGGTGGGGACCGGAAGCGGAACACCATTCAGCACCGGCATATCGGGATCCGCTTCGCCACTCGGCAACAGCACTTCAATGTCGACCGCGTATCGCGGGCGGAAGTCGTCACAGATACCGGCGCCGGCGGGCGCATCGGCGATACCCACCACCCGCGCAAACCGTGGCAGGTGATAGCCACCGGTCAGTTCCGGAAACTGTCGCTCGACACTGCGCTTTATTGCGTCGTCCATTTGATCCCCATCTGAGTGCCGGAAAGCGTCACGCTGGTGATTCGCTCGCCCTGGTTGATAGTTGCACCTGGTCGCAGCCCGGGCAGCGCTGAAATCGTCGCGCTCTGGTTGCCCTGGTAACCGTCGAACAGCTCGACCGGCAACTGCAGCGGCGCCCGGGCGCCAAAGAAGCTGTCGGCCCAACTGCCCACGAACACTTCGCCGTCCCCCTGCTGCTGCCAGATAAAGTCCGGGACGTCGAACACCCGCGCCATGCTGTCCATGGCTTGGTATCCAGCGGCCAGGCTGTAGAAAAAAGGTGCCTTGACCTTGGTGTAGGCCTGATCCGGAACGCGAAAGCGCAGGCCGGTCTTGTCGCTGATTTCGCCCAAGACAGCTCGCAGATCCACATGACGCAGGTTCAACGGCAGCGGGTTGGCCAGCACAGCAGCCAGCTCGCGACACAGCACGACCTGTTGCACGCTGTTGGCCAGGCGTTTGTACGCTGGTGTCGGTCGGAGGAAGGGCCGGGGTTTAACGATGCGCGGCAGATTAATTGGCAGACCTTGCTGGACTACGCCGGACATCTGCGGCAGCAAGTTGAACAAGGTGAGCTCGCCATCGCCACCGCGCAAAACCGATTGTCCAGCGTGAACCGAACCATGGCGGCGCTTCGCGGTGATCAGTATGTGAAAGTGCCGAGTCCGAGCAAGGCGCTGGGAATGCGGCGCACGAATGTTCGTCTCTCGGTGCCACAGGGCCAAGACCGCGAACAGGTGAAGCGGATCGTCGACGTGCTCTGCGAACACCAAATGCCTCGCGCCGCGGCAATTGCTCAGTTGGTGCGAGCCACCGGAATGCGCTTGCGCGAGGCCATTTTGGCCGACCTTCCGCGCCTGAAGCGTGAGTCCGAACAATACGGGAAGATCAACATCCAGGATGGCACCAAAGGTGGTCGCTCCGGCGCGTCGGCACCTCGCTGGATTACGGTAGATGATCATATTCGTGACGCACTGAGGTTTGCCGAACAGGTCTCGACCGACGGTAGCCGCAACCTGCTTGCACCGGATGAAAGCTACCTAGGTTTTCAACAGGGGATCGTCCGCTTCGCACGTGACATCCTCCATAAGCACAACCTCAAAGGCTTCCACGAATTGCGAGCAGCCTATGCGTGCGAACGCTATGAGCAAATCACCCATCATCCCGCGCCCGTCAACGGTGGCCGTTGCTATCAGCTCGACCGACGGCTAGATAAGAATGCACGAGTGCAAATCAGCGATGAACTCGGGCACGGTCGTATCGATGTGGTATCGGCTTACATTGGTGGTCGAGCATGAGTGAGCCATTCGATATGGAGTTGTTCCTGGCGGGCTTCCTGGCCGGGTCGCATACCACACGCCGGCGTCACCTACGCCAGGCGAAGGCCATTCAAGTAGCGATCTCTAATCGCTGGCACCTAGATAATCCATGGACCTGGCGGCGAAAGCATTTGGCGTGGTTCCTAAATTGCCACGTGAACCAACACACTGAATCGACGCGCTATTACTATCTGCTGACCATGCATCTGCTCACTCTTCGCTTAGGGAGGACCTGGCAGTTCAAACGTTAGTCAACGGTCAGTAACCGGCCATCGGGCGTTTCGAGAAAATCAGGGTCGATTCAGACTTCATGCAGGCACCGGGTTAAATGGTGGACTCCCATCACAGCCAGAGACGCAAGCGACCTCTTGAGTAAAAAAGAGCCCTCTCCTCAGCTCCGTAAACAAAGTCACAGAAGTGGCGTCTTGCCATCAAAAATGACTTAGTATGGATCGTGCGTAGGGAGACGCGATCAGGCATGCATTCGATACCCAGCTCCTTACGGCGGCTTCAACCATAAGTCTAAGCTGGAGTTTTCTGATGGCTCATGATGCATCTCCATCGTGGAGCGGGTTTAATTATCAGGGGAAAGTTGCCCTTTACTACGCTCTGCGTTTAATAAATGAAAAGGCCGCAGACTTTGATTTTACAGACTACAGTCTAGTTTTAGAAAACACTGAAGATTTCGAAGTCAGATTAAAAGACACTCCTATATCGCTTCACCAAGTAAAAGCTTACCAAAATTCCAGTTTCAGCTCCTATAGCAAGGCACTCGTAGGAATAACTCTCGAGCTTTATAACGAAAAAAGTGCACAAGGGTACATACACACATGGAACCCAATTAACCCTAAAGAGAACAAAACCTTCACGGAATCTATCGCCAGCGATTTTAGCGATATTGTAACCGAATATAGGAACTGCCAAAAAAAAGAAGGGAATACTATAATTGAACAGGCTGCTAGCACCAAAGGCTCTATAAAAAATTAGCAGCAATAATACGACTAGCGCTCCCAGGTACAAACGAAAAAAACTTGGTTAAGTTGCTAGAAAGCATTGGAAACATAACTGAAGATGCCGTTAAAAGAATTCAACCCTACGGATACCCTGACGGAAAAAATTGCTGCGACCTTGATGAAATAAATAACAAAGTTAAAGAAGAACTCTCCTTAAGCTTTTCCAATCGCGGTATATCCAACACACCGCAACAGCTTAAAAATGCTTTTCACTATTTGCTTGGGTATACGGACAAACACATCATAGAGCGCCACAAAAACACTGGCGGCTCTCCGATTCCGATATCATTTAATGAAATACTATCGATTCTGAGCCATGACTTCGAAGACGTCAGCTCCGAATACCTTGCCTACGAATTCAAAAATCAATTTTTAAGTAAATTTGACGAATTCATGACATACCCTGAGCTTTACACTGAGCCAGAACTCGATAACGGTGCAGTCTGCAACTTGAGATCCATTTACACTTTGCTTTCCAATCTGAGCGCAATTGATCTCTGGGACTACCACAGAAACTTTTCGCCCCACGAATATATAGACACATCAAACAATTTATCAATTGCATTCAACACCGATCTCCAGGGTGTTTTTCTGGTCCTTATAAAGATATTCAACGAGATTGATTACGAAAAATCCAAACACGACAAGACTAGTAAAAAAATAACTTACAGCACCACATTAAAGCCTACTGAGCACTACTTACCAACCACGATTCAGTCAGGATTTCCAGCGAGCATTATTGCTCGAAAAGTCATTAACAACCCAAACATGATAGAAGCTTTGTTTGAGATAAGCACGCTAATCTATGATGGAGCACTTATAACAAAACTTCCATCCCAACTCGGAAATCACACAACAGCTCCAGATCAAGTAGGTGCTGACATGCGTCAGCGAAGAGAAAGCATCCTTGAGAATATACGACTTATACCCATTCAGATGGCTAAGGATGAGCTAAATGCTAAGTGAACATATCGATAGTATTTTTTTAAACAATGGTTACTGCAAAGTCCCTAACAACCAAAACCTTGATGGATACATACTCTCCCTATTTGAACCAAAAGAGGCGCCTCACAGAGAAGAGTATTTTGTTGTAATTGAAGCAATAACACAGTCTGCGCATGCGACAGAGTATTTGCTTAATGAAGGTGCCGACCTACTTTTCAACAAATTTTGCTCCATGGAAAACCTTAAAAAATCATTTGCCAAAAACTGCACAATGATTATTTGCTGTGAAGCCGCGAATACAACACGCGAGCTAACGCTTCAACTTGAGGAGGATCATTACAACTTTAAGAAAAACGTTATCATCTACACCAAAGGTGAAATTACCGGTCTAGAACAGTTCTACGGCAGCGACCACTCCTTTCAAAAACTTTCGAATGAACTTATAAACAACATAATAAATTCCGACTCCGGAAATGAGTTTCGCGCATTCAAAGAACAAACCAAGAACCGTAATAATCACTATTCGCTGCTCATGAAAATAATCATGAAACTACCATTTATTTCTTATCAACCAAAAGCAAAAAGCCTTATCGATCTAGAAATCAGCATCGAAAAAGCACTAACACTTGAACAGCGAACTATTTACAACAAACTGCTATTGTTAGACTTGAATGTATCTGAAGAAAAAACTGAGCAACTGATCTTTGAAGCATGGAACAACATATCATGATTAAACTAAAAGGAATTACATTCAAAAACTTCAAAGTATTTGGCTCGACCCCATACAGAATAAACTTTGAAGACAATCAACTTATTCTTATGGATGGCCCAAATGGATATGGAAAAACCTCAGTATTCGACGCCATTGAACTAGCGTTAACAGGCAACATTTCGCGACTAATTGCATTAGAAAACCGTCAAAATCCGACAGATATTGTGGTTGCTCACGAGGGAGCACAAGAAGTCGAGGTAATTCTTGAGTTCAAGGATGACAACTCAAAAGAGTATGCAATACTTAGAAAACTTAAAGACCCTATTCCCAGAGATGCCAGAAAAATTTCAAAATTCCAGGAACTCTGGCAAAGTTATGAAATGATTGACGGACAGTGGCAAGCGGTTGACTCGACACAACTCGGAAACTACCTTAACAGCAACAACTTCTCTCGAGATTTCAGTTTATTCCATTATATACAACAGGAAGAAACTGCTATTTTTCTTAAATCCAAGAACGAGGCGCAACGAGCGGAGGAGTTATCTCAGCTTTTCGGTGACACAAAGAAGGCTGAAGACAAACTATCCCACTTAAATTCCATACAGAAAAAAATTGATGCATTAAAAAAGGCACCTGGCAAAAAATATCGCAAATAAAATCAACCTACAATATTTCAAATATTGCCGACTTAACCAACACCTCAAAGTCCCTGCACTTTTTTTTACTCCCTCACCTTGTGGAAAAACATTCGACACCTGAATGGGATAAGGCAGACCTAGGAATTTTATCTCAAGAAAAGCTGAGTCATTTCCTTGAGGAAGTTAGCCATATAAAATCTTTTATAAATCATAAAACTGATTATTTAAGACTAAGATCTTACTCAAGAGCATCACAGCGAATAGAGCCGATACGATATTTTATACAATCATTCAATTTTTTGAGCAAAATAACCGACCTTCACGAACTTGGCGCAAGAAACAGTTTTCTTCGTCAAGTTTTAAGTACATTGACCTGCGGTAACCTCCAACGGATCAAAGACATACCAACGATTGAAGAGCTTTTTAGAGTTCTGCAATCTGCACCTCCTTTAGAATTCAATGAAAAACTTGACGAACTGCTCCTAGAGGAACAAAAGAGTTCAGGTTTAGACAAGCTCTATAGCGACATAATAAAACATCACAATAACCTTAGTGGGGCCCTATCAGTCTTACCTGATGAGAAAAACTGTCTATTCTGTGGGCATCCATATGAAACCCACAATCTACTAACTGCGGCGGTCTCTGATCATGAAAATCTAATTAAAGCGCTTCTTAATGAACAGGCGATGTTACTAGTAACAATGAGGGACTATTTTTACAAAAATCATTTAGCGCCTCTGATAGAGAAAATAAAAAGCCTTCTAGAGAAAACTCCCTCCCCCTCTGAAAACGACCTAAACAATCTCGCCCGAGCAAGAGACAATCAAGATACACTACAAAAACTACACGCATGGCTTCTACGTGAAAACATAGAATTTGAAGATCTTTTAACTGTCGACCTTCCATCACTTCGAACTGATGCCGATATCCAGCACGCTGTCGGCGAGTTATCGGAACGTATTCGAAGTGCATCTGGTGCACCAGCTGAAAATTATCACGATGCAAACAGTGGCAATGTGTTTGATAGGATTTTTCGAGACTATTTTTCTAGCGATCCCAAACATATATCGAGCGAAATCGCAGACTGGGCCGATCAGAAGACGCAGTATATTCAAGAAAATTATTTCAACTCACTCCAAAATATTGCAATGGAACTTACTGCGCTTGACAAAAAATTCTTAACATTAAAGCAATCAGGGGAAGAGCTAACTGAGATAATGAGTACTCTACGCACTCAAATTAGACAATACAGAAAAAAACTTATAACTGACATCGAAATACCATTTTATATTTACTCCGGAAAAATACTTCAAGCCCATCAGGCAGGATTAGGTCTAGGTGTTCTTATTAAAGACCCAACTGGAGGAGATGAGCTAAAAAATGTTCGGCTTGTTTCTAATTGGAAAAGTGACCATGACATTCTAAACACTATGAGTTCCGGACATATCAGCCGTTGTGATCTCCCTAGCCCTTGCGCTGAACAAAGTTTATGCAAAATCTTTTTCTACCATTCTTATTGACGATCCAGTGCAGACGATGGATGACATAAATATGTCTTCTCTAGTTGAACTACTCAGAAATGAATTCTCAGAAAAACAAATAATTCTTTCTACGCACGAAGAGAAAGTCTCTAGGTATTTCGTCTACAAATTCTTAAAGCATGGACACTCGGTCAAAAAAGTAAACCTCATGGAGAGAAAAGAGTACACCCCTAACAACAATTACATTTACTAAAATCATCGCGTAGTGCCTTACACCACTCTAGTTTTCTGACTTAATAAATAACACAAATAAAAAGTCAGAAAACTAGTTGCACCATCCGATCCTGCGATAAATTACCCCATATGTCCTAGACGCATCCGATTGACTGCTGTTTGGCCGATTACTGCCCATTACCCATGGCAGTAATAGTCGGCAACGTTCAACCTCAGCAGGTTTCCCGGGCCATATGCCACTGCACTGGATGATTTACATGCGGGCCGACAGCATACTAATGCCTTATAAATCCCGGATTTGATTCCACAGAAAGCCATAACTAGCTGATTTATTTATAGTTACTTGTCGGGGTACGCCAAATTTTCCACCGACTTCCAGAACCACAGGAAACCTAGTCCTG
Source organism: Pseudomonas sp. MT92 (assembly GCF_058792515.1). NCBI lineage: Bacteria > Pseudomonadati > Pseudomonadota > Gammaproteobacteria > Pseudomonadales > Pseudomonadaceae > Pseudomonas > Pseudomonas sp. MT92. The sequence continues at coordinate 7,352 of NZ_JBXAFA010000015.1, read as the reverse complement.
CCGAAAGTTACCGTTCGTCTGGTGCCGCACCATACAAAACAAAGCCCCTGCAGAAATGCAGGGGCTTTGTTGTTTCTGTCCCCCCCTCTCCTCCCAGCTTCCCCCCTCGCTTCTGCCCACAACCTCATTGGCTTTTCTGCATATCAGAGTGCCACCACGTAGCAAAACAGCAGTATCATTGCCACGGTGGTTCCCCTGCACTCCTCCTCGCGAGTACAGCGGCATACGGACATGGATGTGTCGGCCCTCAGGGCTTGCACTTATACGGATATTTTTCCCATGAGCTTCTGCCTCAACCCAGGCATCACGCATTTTCTTGCGGCTGCGCCCCATGCGCGCGGCTTTAGTGCTGTTCGTCTGCAATACCACGCAAGACCCCAGACAAGCGTAAAGCCACACCGACCCTGGATCAGGACGGTGAAGGCATTCCTTCACATCAAAAAATCCAACGGGCATGCCGCCCGGCCTTGACGTTCTGTTTTCGAACATTGCTGCGCAGGCACGAGAGATCGGGCCTTTGGAAAGCGTTTTTTCAAACAATCAGAAGACACCCAGGGGGGCTTGATCCCCTCGGGCCTGGAGCATTCGGCCATTGGCCGAAGAAAAATCCGTCAGCCTGACGGACTATGGAATGGGGAGATGGCATTCGGATGTTTTTAAATCATGTTTTGAGACCGACAGCGCTCGCCGTCGCGATTGCCGTTGGCCTTAGTGGTTGCGCCCACGTCGATCAGTACATGGGGCAGTCTTCCGGGACAAGCGCCTGCGTTGCCGGTGGCGCGGTGGGTGCGGTCCTGGGGGTTGCAGTCGTCGCGTTAACCAAAGGCGACGCCAATGCCTACAAGAAAGGTGCATTGATCGGCGCAGGCGCCGGGTGTGGCGTCGCGCTGCTGTACCGCGAGCGGGTGCAGAAGCTTCAGGCTGTCGCAAAAGAAGAAGGCCTGGTGATGCAGGTCAGCGAGCTGAATGCCAACGTCGCCCAGCCTGCGGCCACACCGAACGTGCAGTCCGTGGGTGTTGAAGCTCAACTGCAGTCATCCGAAATGTTCGCTGTTGGTTCTGCGGAGCTGACCACTGAAGGCAGGCGGAAACTGACGCGCCTGGCCGCAGCATTGGCCGACAAGCAACCAGCCCCCCAACAAACCCCTCAGACGCTCAAGAAGATTCTGGTGGTTGGCCACACCGATGCGACCGGTGCGGCTGAATTCAACCAGAAACTGTCCGAGCAACGCGCTCGTGCCGTGGGCCAGATCCTGGCGGATGCCGGTATCGCTCGCCAGGACATTTACTATCAGGGCGCCGGGGCGTCTCGACCTCTCGCCAGTAACGACACAGAGCAAGGTCGTACCGAGAACCGTCGCGTCGAATTCGTCGAGATCGACAACGAGAAATTGCTGGTTGAACGCGTCCGTAGCGAGCGCAGTAACGCCAAGTACCTGGCACATGGCACCGCGCCTGCGGCCAAGGCCAAACCGGCCGTGGCTAAATCGACCCCGGCCAAACCTGTCGTGACGGCGAGTCAACAGCCTGCGGTGCAAGTGCCACAACCGGTTGCCCAGGCGCCTGCCTCCACGACGGCTTCCCCTGCCAAATCAGCCATTGTTCCACTGGGCGGTGACGGAGGTGTCGACTTCGGCGGTAATGCTGTCACCGACACTCGCTCGATCCTGGCCATGGGCATCACACCCAAAAGCTCGCCCTTCTCCTTGATTGGCACCGCCAATGCGACTGCACCCTTGAGTTCATGTGTTGCCGACCTTCCCCGTATCGAAGGCCAAGTCAAGAACCTGGCCGATGACAAGCCGCTGAACGAGTTCGCGACCAACGAATTCTTCCCTGGCCTGACTGGCAAGCCCTGGGCAACTGCGGTCAACGGTCACTCCGTCACCGTTGGCCCGATTGCGGTTTTGCGTGACGACGCCAAGGTCGCTCAAGCGCCGAAAATGCAATTCATCACCGACTACGCAACCCCGCAAAAGCATCAGAGTCAGCCATACCTCTCCGTCGCTAATACCTATGAAGGGGAGAACAAGATTCTTTATCGGGTGTTTGCCGTCGACCAGTCCAAGTCCCCAGTGACTTGCATGGACATCGTTTTCGACAAGCGTGCTGGCAGCGCCATCGCTGGCGAAATCTATTACCCGAAACAGGGTGACGCTTACGTCGCTCAGTTCACACCGAAGCGCCGATAAGTCTAGAGGGACACGCAATGCTCGAAATTTTCCGTTCGTTTTTCACCGCATACTGGTACGTGATCATTCCGGTGGTCTTTACCGTCCTGCTTTCAATCCCGGTGATTGTCTACTGGTCGTCATTCAAGTACTGGCTGATGAAAGTCCGTATTCGCCTGCCCGGACTTGGCCGCATCAGCCACTGGGTCAAACATCCCGGCGAAAAGGAAAAGCCAAGCGATACCAACACCAAGCCCATCGGTTTTCTTTCATCCGAGCTGGAGCTGTGCTCGTTCTACGATAAGTACTACCGGGAACATCAGCCCTCGGAAGCCAATTTCCGTCGCAGCCAGGACTACCTTGGCAAGATCCAGGAGGACGGCCGGCGGGAGAAAGGCCTTGGCCTGTGGACGCTGATCATCGTCCTGATGCTGATCGAGGCCACGGCCTTCGGTTTCGCGCTGGCGCCTTTTGCCCTGACACTGGCCACACCCAACACCGCACTGGCCGGCGCTTTCGCCATCGGCCTGGTGATCTCGATCATCGGTTTGTTCCTTTCCGAGTTTGCCGGCCGCGCGCTCTACAAGAACCGCGTCGTCGACAACATCATGTCTTATGAAAACCTGCGTCGCACAGGCGCGGGCGGCGACATGATCAGTACCCACATCATCACCATCGACAACACCAACGACGACGATAGCTGCGCGCCCTATCAACAAATGTTGAACCGCGTAAAAGTGGATAAAGATGGCGACATGCCGGCCAAGCGCTTCACCATGCTGATCGGTTATGGCGTATTCATCATTGGTCTGGCGGTGGCCGCGTTTTGGGTCCGTACCGAGACGCTCAACGCTCAAGAATCCGACTTGATCGCCAATCCGCCTGCAGTGATGCAGTCCGCAGATGACTTCCCGGCGGCAGACAACGTGCCGATTCCGGATGACATGAAAGCCCTGTCCGACAGTGCCACCCACAAATCGGCTCAAGATCAGATCGATTCGTTGCACCGTGCATCGCTGGTCACCTTTGCCGTACTGAGCGGTCTGTTTATCTTTATCCAGGCGAGCTCGACGTACCTGGCCTTCATCTTCGGTTTTGCCGGCACACACTCACGCAAGGCCTGGGAACGGACGCACAAATTCTCCAGCGCCGATGACTTCATGCGTTACCACGCCAACAAAGCCCGTGGGGTTGCCAATGATGCCCAAGCCTCGCTGGGCACGTTGCAAGGTTTGCAAATGAAGGTGTTCCGCGTCGGCGGCAAAGAACTGGAAGCGCTGCGTTCGGACCTGTTGAACCGCACGTTCGAGTCCTATATCGCCCAGGAAGACGAAAAGAACGCAGCCAAGGCGCGCAAGAATGTCACCGACAACCTCGGCAAAGAAAGCCGCAAGGTCATTGAAAACTACTTCAAGAAGGTCGTGGCAGATCTGTCCGCCGCGATTGAAGCCGGTGACAACGCAAGGATCAACGACCTGATCTCGGTGGCCGGCCCTCGTTTCGAGCAAATCGCCGACAATGATCCGACGCTGGCAGATTTCAAAAAGCAGTTTGCCGGACTGAGCATTTTTAACGCCCAACCCAACGCGGCACCAACGACCGCCGCCGTTGTTGCACCGGTCGAGCCCCCCGTGGCCGAAGTCGCCCAAGCCGTTGAAGCAGCCCCGACGCCGACACCGACTGCCGCACCTGCGCAGACAACCTTTGATCACAACGCCTTCGGCGACCTGACCGGCTACGAGGAAGACGACATCGACTACGTGGCCACCAAAAAAGGCGTGGACGCCGCCGTCATCCGCCGCGCCCGCAAACTCCAGCTACTCGACAAGTCGGAGGCTTAATGAAGTTCAAGAGCCTGATCCTGGCTCTGGCATTTGCCCCCGCTGCCCTCGTGGCAGCGGAGCGCAATGATGTCCCGAGCTGCTACGCCCAAGCGAAAATCGAGAACTTTCGCAGTGCACCTTCCGGCCGCCTGCTGACCGTCGTTGTCGATCAGACAACGCCATTGACGCCTGACTTGCAAAAAACCGCCTGGGGCCACATCAAGCGCTTCATCCAGCCCGGTGACAAGCTGCGGCTTTACTCGTTCAGCGCCTACCTGGAAGGTCACTACACCCGCCTGCAATTCGCCGGCGAGCTTGAAAAACCGATCGATCCGGCCGTACTCGGCGATGTACCGATGATGGCCAGCCGAAAGTTCGATGCCTGCCTGAAGGGTCAGTCTGCTGCGTTGTACCAACGGTTCGGAAAGGCTTTTTCCAACGCAATGGGCAAATCCAGCTCGGACATTCCGCGCAGCGAAATCCTGTTCAGCCTGAAGTCCATCGGCGATGACATCAAAAACGCCGAAGGCGTGAACGAGCGGGTCATCCTGCTGATGTCCGACATGCTCGAATACAGTGACTTCGGCAGCTTCTACACCAACAAAGGCATCCGCGAGATAAACCCTGCCGTGGAATTGGCGAAGGTCGAAAAACAGCAATTGCTGGCAGATTTTTCCGGGGCCAGGGTCTACGTTCACGGCGCGGCATTCGTGCCTACGCAAATCAAGAACGGCTATCGCAGCGGCAAGATGATCCAGAACCTCGAAGGTTTCTGGCGCCGTTATTTCGAGAAATCGAACGCAGAACTCAAAGGCTTCGGCAACCCGGAATTGACGATCGCAGTCGAGTGATTACAGGGCCCCCAACGGACAGCCCATTCACGCAACCGCCTCAATGACAGGATAGGTTCCACGACAAAGCCCTCGCAGCAATACGAGGGCTTTGTTGTTTCTACCGCTTTAAAACCCAGGTCTTAGTGACCCGCGCTCTGACCACCGTCGACGTGCAGGATTTCGCCAGTGACAAACTTGGCGCCGTCCAGGTATACGACCGCGTTAGCAATGTCATCGATCTCGCCCATGTGCCCGACCGGGTGCAGCGCGCCCAGTGCGGCGTGGGTTTCTTCGCCGTGCATCGGGGTTTTGATGATGCCTGGCGATACCGCATTCACCCGGATACCGCGCTTGGCGTACTCGATGGCCAGGGATTTGGTTGCCGCGTTCAGGCCGCCTTTGGTCAGCGAGGCCAGTACCGATGGCACGCCGTCGATGGCGTGGTCCACCAGGCTGGTGGTGATGTTGACGACGTGGCCGCTGCCGTTTTTCTCCATCTCGGCGATGGCCAGCTGGGTGATGTAGAAGAAGCCGTTGAGGTTCACGGACAGCACGTTGGCGTAGTCTTCAGCGGTGTACGCGGTGAAGGGCTTGGCGATGAAGATCCCGGCGTTGTTGACCAGCGTATCGATACGGCCAAAACGTGCGATCGCTTCACGGATGACGCGCTGTGCGGTGGCCGGTTCGCCGATGTCGCCGGCCACGGTGAGGATGTCCGGATCGGTCGACGGCTTGATCGAACGCGAAGTGGCGACGATTTGGTAGCCGAGTTCACGGAAGGCCTTGACCATGCCGTCGCCGAGACCTTGGGATGCGCCAGTGATGACAACGACTTTTTTCGAATTGCTCATGATGAACCTCTACTGATAAATGATGATTTGAAAAAGTAAGTAATCAGGCTTCGGCGGAGGCCGACGCCATTTGTCTCAACATCTGTTCGTAGTACTCGACCGATTGCGAACCGGACACCAGATGACGGTCGTTCAACACCAGGGCCGGGACCGAATTGATGCCGCGCTGCTGGTAAAAAGCCTCAAGTTCACGCACCTCGGCGGCGTACGCGCCAGACGCCAACACCTCGCTCGCCTGTTCCTGGTCCAACCCGGCTTCTGCCGCCAACCGCGCCAGCGTCTGCTGATCACTCGGGTTCTGGCCTTCGCTGAAGTAAGCGCGAAGCAGGATCTTCTTCAGCACCACCTGACGCCCTTGCTCCAACGCCCAAAGCAGCAAGCGGTGAGCGTCGAAGGTGTTGTAGAAGTGGGTGCGCTTTTCGAGGTCGAACTTGAAGCCGATGGCATTGCCGCGTTCGATCTGCATCGCTTTGCCATTGGCGACGTCCTGGGCGGTACGACCGTATTTGCGCATCAGGTGCTCGACGGCTTTTTCGCCTTCGGCCGGCATGTTCGGGTTCAGCTCGAAAGGCTTGTAGGTCAGCTCGACCGAAACCTCACCCGCCACGTTCTCGATGGCCTGCTCCAGCGCCGTCGCCCCCAGAGCGCACCATGGGCACACCACGTCGGAGACGAAATCGATGGTCACCGACGGCGTCATGACTGCCCCTCTTGCGCCAGTTGCTGGCGGTACTGAGTGGTGGTGATCCCGGCGTAACCCCAGTTATCGGTGTCGACTTCTTCGATCACGATGTGGGTCAGGTCTGGACGCTTGTTGAGGACACGTTCCAGTGTTTCAGTGATTTGCGCGATCACCTGAGCTTTCTGCTCAGTGGTCACGCCATCGCGGGTGATGCGCACGCTTACGAAAGGCATTGAGGAATCTCCAGTGACCTTCCCGTCGGGATGATGGGAGAGGCGTTGGAGCTCAATGTATGGCGTTCGCTGGAGGGGATAAAGGCGGGGATGGGAACATCATTAGTTACGCTGTGTAATTAGTAATTCGGTTCATAGACAGTGCTCTATGTGAAAAGGATTCCCGTCTGTTTTCCCCCGCTTCCAGGTTTCGCTCCGAAATCTCAAGGAAGGCCCCGCAGTAATGTGAGGCGTTCTTTTTCTGGAAGAGCCAAACGAAAAATCCTACACAACAAAAACACGTTTCCCACACAAGAAACCGAGCCGCCCTGCATTAATCCCGTATTCACTCATCCACAGTCCCGCCCTTACTAAACCAGCACAAGGGATGTGTGATGTTCAGCCCTGCCGACCCAGCCTCTTTTATCCAGGACAAACAGGGATTCAATCAGGATCTGCAAGTCCTTGAGTCCACCGGCAAGGAAGCCACCCGCCGACCTTTGCGCCTTGATCTGAAACGCAGCACCCACTGCACGCAGGTCCAATCATGAAGCGCCTGGGAAGATTATCCGCCGGCCCTTGCTGCGAGCCCGACAGGCTGATCGTCCAGGTGATCGGCACCGGCCATTCCAAAGACCAGCGCCTGGTGCTCTTCGACCGGTCCGGCGTTGAACCGCTGCCGGCCCTGACCGATGAGGTGGAGCGCGAAACGGAGCGTTTATTCAGCGTCCACTGCGAGCTGTTCGTGTGGAACTGGTACGCCCGGTACGAGCATCAGTT
>NZ_JBXAFA010000014.1:0-223079 GCF_058792515.1 Pseudomonas sp. MT92 | reverse complement strand
ATTGGTCTAAAAATTCAATTTAGACAACTCCTTGCGGTCACTTACCCACATCCTATGTATTTTTAGGGTATAGGTGCGTGAGAGGGGCGAGGACAGCAGTTAAAGACCTTTATTCGCTTGGTTCCTGACTTCCTTAATCGCTCCAACGAGAGGAGCGAAAAAGATCGCCGGCGCAGCTTTCGCGGCAACAACGAACTCAGCTTTGAAACCTTTGATGAAACCCACAAGGTGTTTGCGAATCATGGTCAGCTCCTCGCGTTACATGAATTCAGCATATACCTTGATCGGTCTCTGTTCAAAGCGAATTAGGCCGCTTTTGGGGTCCCACCATCGGAGTCACGAGCCTGCAGCTTTCGCCACTGACAGATGACACCCGAAATCGCCCCACGAACGGGAGCAAAATAGATGGCGGGGGCCTGCTGAGCTGCCTTAATAAACTCAGATAAGCAGTGCTCAACCAGGGTCCTTTTATTACCGCTATTAATGGCCATTTTGTCTCATCTCCTTGACCGCAGCCCAGGACGTAAAGCCCAGGAACGACAGAAAGGTAAGCGCATCGACCACCAGGATCGCGTGCTCGAGGAACGTAAGAACGCTGAGCGTGAACTCAGCGACGTGATACTCACGAAGCTTGTGGACTAGCCATCCGAGAAATACGGAAGGCGTGGCAATTATTATAAAAATGCCGGAACCCACAACCGTGTGAGCTAGGAAATGCACCAACGGTGCATACCAAGGTTTTTGATGCGGAGAGCTTTTTTGGTTCTCCATGAGGGACACTCCTTTAATGTGCGGGAGGCCCTACCCCGCAGGGATAGAAGCTCCCCGCGGTTGCTGGATTGCTGAAATTAAGGGATCAGCTGCACCTTTACTGCATCGTCCTAAATGGACTCAGCGCGAACACGAATTCCATTACGGTCATCGTGAACAAACACTTCTTCGGACACCCTGCAGGCGGTGAGCCAACGGAAGTGATTTCTATGTCATCTGGACAGTTCTCAGTTGAGCGTCCAGAAGCCTGGCATTGTGTTCGAGCCAGTTGCGAATTGCTTCGCACTGGTCGAGATCAAAGCCAGAGTTTTCGCCCATTCGAACAAGGTTAAGAATGATCTCTGAGGTGTAGTTCTCTTCAACAATTCCGGCGAACACGAACCTTGCTTTGGGGATGGACTCAGGAGCCTTGCCGGAAAGCGATTCGAGCTCATCACCGTGATTGGTAAACAAGTCTTCGAGCATCGCAACCTTGCCGTGTAGAACAGGGCAACTCTGTGAGAGCTCAGGTCCAAATTTGGTGTGAAAGTGTCGCACCAGCCCGTCTATCAACTCGACAATGTCGGGCAACCCAGCCTGAAAGTCCCGGATAAAGACACGAGCCTCTACAAAGGCTCCATACTCGCAGCGGCTGATGACGACTCTCTCGCCGATCTCGATGTTGTTGTCACTCCCCTCTGCATACATTGCTTGCGCAGCTTTTGCGAAAGGGTTTGTGCTTGAATCAACACCAAAATGGTTTTGGCAATCAGCGAACGTCAAACCTGCGTTAACAGCGACCTTGAGTAGGTCCAATCGCTCGTTTCCGATCAGGGTGGTTTGATTTTTCATGTCCTGCTCCAAAAGGAACCGGGCATGTCCCCAGCGCGGGGTCATGTACCCGGCGGGGTTAGATTTTGTAATGATTGCTGAAGGCCTAAGCCATTCAACTCAGGCATGGAATCAACCACCCAGGGCTTAACCCTGAGTGGTGATCTGGCCCTCACCGCAAAGTGAGAGGCCGCGGCCACCAGCTGATGCTGGATGGTCGCTACATGGAACAGGAAGGCTACCGATCTTGCTTCGTTACATCGCCGGTAATTTTATCCGTAGTGGTACTTAGCAAATCCCATAACGCTACTGCGGGTGCCCAAAAGCCTTGAAGGGTTTCTTGTACACCGCGCTTGAAGCCACGAATGAAGGCATTCATAGCCATCTCCAATAGTTTTTCCTGTTTGCATAAGGGCATGCCCCAGGCCGCCCCGTTAGTAACGGTTCAGGCCAGAAGAGCCTTGCTGGCGTGGTAGGTCGAATAGATCGTCCACCAGCCCAAGAACACGCAGTCGCTGTACAAGATCACATGTTCCAAGAGTTTCAGAACAGGGACCAGGTCCTTACCGACTTCGAAGCCCCCCACCCAACTGGTAAGCGTCGAGATCAAAAGGCTCGCGAGCACGAGCAGGGAAAAGAAAATGACTCCCATGACCAAGTGGCCAAGGAACTCACCAATGATGCCAAGATTTTTTTTCATAGGTTTAACTCCGGGTTGAGGCGGAGCTAACCCCCGACAGGGAGCTAAACCCCGCCGGTTTGGTTTTAATGCTGCAGTAGTGCAGCTGCTTTCAAATCGAACCAACATTGGTTCGAGTGAAACCGCTTGAGCAATGCTCTTGCCAAAGCGGTCTCTACACCGCCCCAGGACTTCCCAGGGCGGTGCGAGACGAATCAGGCAGCCAGCCGGTAGGTACCAGGCGAAACACGCTCAAAAAAGCGCGCGTCCTGGACTACCTGACGAACTTTTGCCTCCCAGTGCTGATTTGACCGTGAACCTGCGTACGGCGCGATCAGCTGGTTTATCTCTTTGAGATGGAGGACCTTGCCACCTTGAAGGATGCGACGTATCGCGGCCCGCCAAGTGGTGCCAACCCATGACGCAGCACGCTTGTCGACCTGCGCAAGAAAGAACAGAGAGTCCTTGTTCTTCTTGAAAATCAACAGCTTCTCGTGGGCAATTTTGACGATATTGCCTCGATACTCCCGACGATCAGAAACGCAGTTGTGCTGGATCTTGATAATTTCATCAACAAGCCGACCCGGTGCCACCCGTTCGACGAGCGATGACAAATTAAAGTACTGACCTTGCCGACGGAGATTGCCCATGAGGATTCCGTAGTGACCGTTTTTTTCGACGGCGTCATGAATGTTCATGATGGAAAGCTCGAGCGCCTCCGTGAACTCGGCCAGTGCCATTCGGCTCATGTCCCATTTGTTTGGCTCCCCCCAGACCTCCCCGCTGTAGACCAGCATTGAAGCATAGGGTGCATGCCACCAACAGGTGTGGGCCTCTTCTCCAAGGTAGGCCCGCATGTCGTCCAGCAACAGGTTTGTGCCTTGGTGCAGGTCGGTACCCTTGAACCGGATACCGAGCTCGTTTGCGACGTCGACAGAGGTTCCGCCACCGATACTGGGGTCAAACGCAAGACCATCCTTTCGGGTGTGATACGTCCCAAAGAAATCCCGTACGATCGCGCCTGTGCAGTTACCGCGGTAGCGGCTATCCCCCCAATGACCACGGTCCGGATAGCTAACAACTGAGGAATTAAATTTCATGGTACGTCTCCGATGAGGTGGCGCACCACAACCCTACCGGGATGTGATACGCCCGAGGGGTAGAATTCAGATCTGACCGTTGTCGCACAGGCTGTAGCACTGCTTGCCAACGATAATGTGGTCTATGAGCGTCACCTCCACAAGCATCAAAGCCTGCTTCAGAGATGCCGTCATGGAGAGGTCCTCAGGCGATGGGCTGCAATCACCACTGGGGTGGTTATGCGCCAGAATCACCTTTGGCGCATTGTGCTGCAGTGCGCGCTTGGCAACCACGCCAGGATGGACACTTACATGCTGATGGCCGCCGGCGAATAGCTCCTCAAACGCGATAAGCCGATGCTGGGCATCTAGGTAGGCCACGCCAAACACCTCCCGGTCTTTCTCGCCCAGCTTGAATTTGAAGAAGTGCCGAGCACGATCCGGACTATCAAAGCGAGCACCCTTTGCAAATCGCTTGTTGATGATTTCGTTCGCGGCCTCGATGATTTCATCGGCCGTGACGGTCTCACCGAGCAATTGAAAAACGTTTGAGTTATCGGATGTTTCGATAAACATGGTGGTGCCTCCAGAGATTGAGGAGGCTCTCACCCCAGCAGGGGCATGAAGCCCCTTTAGGGATTGTGATTGCTGGTAAACCACCAGCTGGGCATCTCACCACCTGACATCAGGGGGCGAAGAATCAATTGCTTTCGCAAACTTAGCTTGGGAAAGCAGTCGAGAAACGGGAGGGAGTCAAAAAGAGGTGCTGAAGGGTCAGCTGCATGACGGAGCATCCGGTGGAGATGCACGGTGAATATACGACAAATTTTTCCAACCTGGTAGCGCGAGAACTTCGACCGCCCCAGTTTTGGGACGATCGAAGAGTCGCTGTCTTAGGCCGCCAAATAGCGGTCTGGGCTGAAAACTTTGGCGTGCCGTTCGTAGTACTGAAGCAGGTCGTTAAACCTTTCCGTCCTCTCCCTGACACTGACAAAGTGCGCAGTCGCCGTGGGTGCCTCATTGCGCAGAAGCTCAAGTGAATTTCCATCATCGAGCTCCCACAGAAAAATCGTGCATTCAGAGGTCTTCGCAGTCCCCTTTCGCACGATTTTACGACTACCCATCATCCGCGCTGCCTGGCAAATTACATTCATCACATGGCACCTCCGATCGAGGCGAACACGTGCCCCTGACGGGGAACCTGCCCGCCAGGGTTGATAAATAATTACAGCGATATCCGTTCAAGCGAGACTTACGATCTCGCATCAGCGTTAACCACCCACACTGAAACGGCCAAGCATTGCCTTAGTGCCGTACGCCGTCCCCAAGAGGCATGTCGCCCCCTGAGGAAAGTTTTGGACACCTTGCCTACACCAACATCGCAAGCTCGGTCTGCTGACCACTGATGTACTTCGGTGGAAGGTGGGTTGTGGCATCGATTCCCATATGACATACCGGGCCGATTCCACAGATTCCGCCCCCACAGATCTGCATGCAGTAGCTGTCGATCCCCTCCTCCTGGAGAGCTGTGTAAACAGGATTGATGACCTGATTGGTCAATGCCATACCCAGCGCCCAACCAACCGCCTGAAACACGGGATAAACGACCGACTGTCCGAGAACTTCATGGGCAGTCGTTTCTGACAACCCTTCCACCATAGATGGCGGAATCCCTTTCAAACGTGCGTGCTCGGTAGCGGTGAACAACCTGCTGAGCTCTGACTTGGACGGGTCAGGATGCTGCAGAAATGGCTCTGTACTCCGTCCTTTGAAATAGCCACGCCCGACAGTCCCAACCGAGGTGCTGTCGGCTGTGACTAACTGACGCTTGAAACCCTTGCCAGCCGCAATATCTCGCTCCTCTTTTGCCGCGAGATACTCGTAGCTTTTCCACCGGGGTGAGTCATCAGGTATTTCCTCGAGGATATCGCCGACTTTTACTGGCTTAACGTCAGTGGGCGTCGGAAAGGTAAAGCCCTCCCCCAAGCCTTTTGTTATCGCAACAACCACCATCCGCTTCCGGTCTTCTAGCACTCCGAAATCAGCCCCCCTGAACACCGTTTCATGCAACACATATCCCAACGAAGTCAGGACACTGCGAATGACGGTCATTGATACCGAGTCCAAGTATTCAGGCACGTTTTCGATGATGCAGATCGCAGGGTTAGAGGCCTTTACGAAGTCCAGAAAGTCGATGAACAAGGTACCTGCCGAGGAATGCTCCTCCGCGTTCTGTATCTTGTTCTTCGAGCGGCCTGAGCGGCTGGCCCCGGTGCAGGGGATCCCGGCGACCACGCAATCTAATTGCGGCACGTCGCCCGACAAGGTGAGGTCACGAATGTCAGTATTGATCGCGATAGATTCTTCGGTCCAAAGCTCTGGATTGTTACGTAGCGACGCATCCAGGTAATTTGAATCGACCTCAACGCCGACTTGTATGAAAGACGCAACACCCGCGACCAACAGGCCTGAGTGCAGCGCTTTATCAATGATGCCGCTCCCGTGATAAAGCGAGCCCTTCGCCAGCGCCACCTTCTCAGTGAGCTTGCGTTTAATACGCTCTACACGCTCCTTGATCTTGAGGTCGATCTGCAGAGCAGTTACGACAATGCGACCACTTCGAATGGCAACACGAACCTTCTCGCAGCCTTCAAAGAACTTCTTTAGCAAATCGGTGCGCACCTCCAACAGAGGCGTGACGACACCGTTGCGTTCACGTTTAGAAACAGTGAAGGAACCCGCTTCCATTGTCTCGCCGGAGACCGGTACCAACTCGAGGCGCTTGGATGCTTCATTGCTTCGAAGCAGGTACTTAGCACCAACCTTTACGCCGGCATGAACGAGTTTCTGGCCTTCAAGCCAGAGTCGCGCTACACCGCCCTTTGCCTCGCCAATCGTTGTGTTGATTACTGTAGTCATGGTGGAACTCCAAGTGATTGGAAGCACCACCCCCACTGGGGATGAATGCCCCCAGGTGGGTTTTAAGTTTGAGTGCTGGTGACCACCAGCTGGGTATCTTGGCTACTCACATGAGAGGCCAAAGAATGCTTGTGACTGAGTCTTGAACAGTGTCACTCAAAAGCATTCTGAGGATGGCCGACCCATATGGGCCAGCACCTCACAATCAAACGATTGCCTTAATGTCCTCCAAGAAATCCTTGGGGTTCATCTCGACGTTAAGTCTCATGACCAGGTCGTCGACGTCGTCGTCACAGTACGACTCAAGCTCATCGTTGTTTGTACACAATGAATGCATTTCATCCGACCGTTTGAAGGGGTCACACATACCCATCTGCTGCCAGTACCGCAGAGCTGCAATGATGGTGTGCAAGTCTTCATTTTGTTGAATGAACAAAAGACCGTCGCTGGCAGACGGCGCCATGGCCGGTTCAGAAACAACAGTCTCCTGCTTAAGTATTTTCAATCGCCCGTTGGTATCTCTCACGATTTCAAGCGTGTGCTTTTCATCGTCGCCGACCCATTCGGTGTGTGAGTTGTATTGGGATCCGTTCTGGGTATCGATGACATAGTCACCGACGTTTACCGTTCCGAACCGCAAGGTCTCGATGTCACGCAAGTCTGTGGGGGTGAGATCGGCCGGAACCAAAACCACCTCTGAGTGACTTCCAATGAACATACAATCAAGGTTGACGAGAAGCTTGGATTTATTAGTCATGTCGTACTCCAGGATGAGGTACGGGGCACGCCCCATCGGGACATGGCCCCGAGTGGGTTAGATCAATTTGGCAAGCTGCGAAAAGCTGTTCAGGCGCTGCACCACTGGGGTGACATTCCGAACCTTCTTTTTGACGTCGCCGTGTTCATAGACAAGATCACCGAGGTATTCGTCTCTGTAGCAATGAACGCTATCTGGGTGGATCACATCCAGGACGGAGATCACCGTTGACGGCGGCAGCCCGAAAAGTTGAACTCCAACCGGGTTTCCGTCGTTCATGAGCACCAAAACCTGAGGTCGCAGATGTTCAATCGGCGAGTAGTTGGTGACCACGGCGGCGATGTGTTCATCGCTGACCGTGCTTAGGACACAAGTAGCAGTCCCGAGGTAGGACTGCAGAGTGGACTCAAGGTCACTCAATGTCGCAAGTTGTCCATTTTTGTTGGCCAGCCAATAGAGCTCATCAGCCGTCACAAGGAACATACGGTGTTGACCAATGGCAACATCGTCATCGACCACCTCACCTAATTGCGTGACGTGGATGCTGTCCAGGTTCACAAACTCGCGTTGGCCTGCCTCGAACTTATCTAATGCCAGCCTGAAACCTTCGAACAGGTTTTTGGTGTTTGGCGCAACGGCAGTCAGCCAACGCTCATTGGAGTGAACCTTATTCGTTACGAAAACGTTATAGAGTTCATTTTCAACGGCTTGAACGTATGCAAAAACTTTCATCATGGAGCTCCGGTTAAATGCGAAGCCATGACCCCAATGCGGGGTCATGAAGCCCCGCTATGGGTTGAGTTGTGCTGGCGTGACCAGCTTGTTTTCTCGAAGACCTCAAGGCCTTCGAAGAATGGAAAGATTCTTTTCTAAAGGCCTGGGCCTTCGTAAAAAAACCAGTTATTAGGCGACAGTCACCATTTCCCGGGTTACGCCTTGAAGTCGAGGATTCCAGCAGCGCTCTACCGGCAGGCCGGCAAGCTTCACCAAATCATCGAACGCCTGCAGGGCGCACCACCCAGTTGCAGCGTCGTACCTCCCGCCCACAAAGACAGGACAGAGGCTCGGAACATCAGTGCCGTAAACCTCAGGGCTGCCGATGATCTTGGCTACGTCTCGCTCCCACTCATCAAACAACCATCGGTTAAAGGTAGCCACGAGCTCATCGGTCAGCATTTCTGATGGGTAGGTGCTAACCATCCCAACTTTTCCGTTGACCTGTTTTACCCACTCCTCACGAGAAAGCGTGCAAGGCTGTTCGTACGAATCAGTTGCTACTCGGCATGAGAGCCGTAATGTCTGGCCAACAATTCCGTTCTCGATCAACTTGGCTTCATAGGAATGCGTCCCACGATAGCTGCTGACAAAGATGAAAATGTATTTCTGGATGGTTTTACAATTCATGGTCATCTCCAGATTGAGCGGGACCATGCTCCCGCAGGGAACACACCCCCGCAGGTTGAGTTTTTGAATGGTCAGCTGCTGATGTTCAACCGCGACGAGGTGTTCTCGACCACGAACGCAAAAGTCAGCTGGCTGAAAATCATCGAGTTCGCACCATGGGTAACGAGCTTTTGACTCCTAGCGAACGAGTACCGCCGGAGTTGAGAGAAATGCTGGGATACCAGCTTCATTTTTACCTAGTTGCACAAGCAACTGGGTAACTGAACTGGATTTTGCCTGGGCAAAGCGCAGCATGCAACCGGGGCGTTTTAGCGCCCCGACTCCATGATTTCACAGGTTGTTCCAACGCTCCCTATCACAAGGAGGACCGGACCTCACGCGGCCATAAATTGACCGGCAAGTAGTACCTTGGATGTATCGATCGACATCAGTTGGCCACAGTATTCACCGCTGCCAAAACGCACTGCGACGCCGAACTCCTTAATCAACCTTTCGTAGTGCTCGACCTGGACAGGAACAATTTCCCCATCCATGCATCGCTGCACGACGTCAGCCTGGCACGTGGACGGCAACTCAATTCGCTGGTCGTCACGTTCGTACTCAAGATCACGAAGGACCAGCGTCTCTTGATCCGGGGCACAGGCAATGATCTGCTTGCATGCGGAAGAAAGATCGGCGCTGCCTACACTCCTGCCATACCACTCGGTCAAATGTTGCTTCGAGTGATAGACAACCGTGCGCCCTTGATCCCCGTAGTGGGCAATCTGACGGCAACCGGTTCCAGCCTGGCCGTTGAAAAGCCAATGAGCGTTTCGGCCCGTCTGGTCCAGGATCCCCAGAATTCTGAAGCCGTCGGTTACCTGGATGAAAGGCACAATGACTTTCTTGCCCATTCGGCCGCGGCCAACAACAGAAAAACTCCAGTAATCCGCCCCTACATGTGAAACCAATCGTAGCTTCAACCGAGACCCTGCATTGAAGAGCAGGCGTTGAACAACGATCAGAGCTTGGTTGGCATTCATGGTGTATCTCCAGGTTGGAGCCGGACCATGCCCCACCGCGGGGACAATGGCCCGGCGGAGGGTTTTAGTGAAGAACCGTTGGGTCGACTGCGATGTGCTCGGGAATCCCGGCCAGAGCCCGAATTTCCTCGAAATCATGCATCCGAACCCAGCCTTCTGACTTGTCGTAGGATGCACCGACGTACACAGGGAAATGCTTGGGTGTGTAGTCAGCGTACTTCTCGGGTTGCCTCAGCATGATTTGCACCTGCTGTTGCCATTCCTCGAAGCGCAATCGATTGAACGTGGCCACGAACTCAGCCGTGAGTTTTGAAGGATCACTGTGGGTCACATAGCCGGATTGACCGTTTTCCCACCGCTCAAACTCGACCTCACTCATGTTGCAGAAAACCGGATAGCGCTCTCTGGCAACCCGGACTGATACGCGAAACTCACTGCCCAAGAATGAGCAGTCGTATTCATGCTTACCTTGATAAGACAGGCGCCAGGAGACACGTGCCCGGGAAGGCTGCGTACCGTGATTGCAAATTAAAGTCATGGGTCATCTCCGAGAGTACAGACCCATCCCCAAACGGGGACGGTGCCCGCACGGGTTATGAAAGGCCGAAGCCTATGCTGCGAATGCAGCTGGTTTTCCGCTCCAGCACATGCTGGATTGGGAAATCACATTCGACAGGTAGTCCTGTTGGATGTGATCTGGAAAAGCCCATCCTTGGCATGACCAAGGATGGTTGATGCGGAAAGGTTGGCGCTAGGGTTTCGTAGCTCGGTGAAGAGAAATTGCCTCCAGCGCAACTGGATCTTCTGGAAGCAGAGCCACCCAAACCAGTCGGTTATATCGGTTGTACTCTGCACGATCGACGAGCAGTACATTGTCCGAATGAGGGCTCTCGAAGACTGAAAGCTGCCCCACAAACTTGATCGGGTGAGTCGAGTTGGTTCCAGATTTCATAGGCACTCCTATGCCTTGAGGTGCACCACATGCGTGATGCACTTGAAGGTTGTGAGATTGAATTAGGCTTGAGATCAGGCTGCAGACAGCGACACTGCGGCTGTTTTCACCCAACCCTGACCCGGCTCGTAACGAGCAGCGACCACATCCGGATATGGTTGTATGAAAGGATCATCCTCGCTGATAGTGCCGTAGCGCTCTGGCTGGCTACGTAGGCGCTCAACGCGCTCATCGTGCAGTTCCTTGCGCCATTGATTGAACGCAGTCACCAATGGCTCAGGAGGAGCTGAGCGATCCATCATGGTGACGGTGTTGATACGATCAACAACATCCCGCTCAAACTCAACATCGGACATCCCGCTGAAGAGCTCTCGCCGGCCCTTGAATGAATCGTCGCCAATTTCAATCTGGAAATACTGACCGTCGACCCAGACGTCGTGCACCCATACGCCGTTGAATCTAAGACGCTGGGCAAACTTAATCTGAGAGCTATCGGTGATTTTCAATTTCATTTTCTGACTCCTGGAATTAGCAGGGCCAGCCCCAAGCGGGACTGCACCCCGCAAGGGTTTGTTAAAACGTCTATGGAGCTGCGTGTAACGCTGCGAACATGACCCTAGCGGTCAGCACACACCGTGCGGACCATGCGATCCACGACTTCACTCTGCTCCGCTGGGTGCAGCGATCGGAATCGCAGATCCCAATGCTCGGCGGCGTATATCACTACATCGCTGATGTCCCCGATCAGAACCGCGTTCCCCGGCAAACTAACCGTCAGACTGACCTCTGGTAGTTTGTCGGGTCCCAGCTCCTGTGTTTCCACGACCAGGTTCATTGGAACCATGCCCAGTTCACGTATCAAACGCTCAGCGCCATCACGGGTAGCTTCCGGCGGAATGCCGAACTTGCCACCACCCGGGTAGGCAACATACATGTGGTGTACAGGTGCACCGCGGAGCATGCTTCGATCCACCAAGGCACGCTTACCGCTCGCGGCAGTAGCCCCGCCATAGACAGGCCCTGTCGCGATATCAATCGACTCAAGGTCGATCCTCACGTTGGCAGTGCTGCCGGATAGGGGCCAATCACCCTCATCTGGAATCACGTCGTAGACGACCAAGGCCGATTCAAGCTCATCCATTACAGAGCCCATGTTCTTGCCTGCACGGTGCAAAAGCACTGCCTGCGCGGCATGGTCAACAACATCTGAAACGCCTGCAGCAGCCAGATTCACCACACGACTTGCATAGGGCTCACCATGGCGATCGAAGATCGAAAGGGAAACTTCAATCGACGGCTGATTGAGCTCGCAGATTTGATCACGAAATGAATTCACCACCTTTGAAAGCGCTGCCACCTTCACAGCGTCAACAACCGTCAGCTCATCACAGCAACCTGTGTTGTCAGCTGAAGTGACGAGACCGTCAGCAACAGTGACGAATTCATTGAGGACGTCGGGCAAATTTTTCAGTTCATTGGGAATCAGAACTCCCAAGGCAGCAGCCTTTGTAAAAACCGACTGCAGCATTTTAAAGTTGGGCATGGATATCTCCGATTGGAAGTGAAGCCATACCCCGGAGTGGGGTATGAAACCCCACAGGGTGTTGAGTGCTGATTATTCAGCTTCAGTGCGCCAGATCATTCCGGCACAAAGAATCTTCAAACGAGAGGGCACAATCCCTTTGGTTTGAAGACTCAGCCAGGGCCGCCATTACGGCGACCCTGATCGAGCTTAGTTACTATTTCGCTTGTGCAGGCCCACGAGCAATAACGCGTGCTACCCAGGTGTTACGTTGCACGATCCGTGTTTCGATCTTGTACGTTTCATCGGGTTGTTTGACACGCGCCTCAACCTCGACGGGTTGCTTACCGATGCATTTCAGCTGGACATGATCGCCCCTCCGAATGCTCTGTAGGTTCACCACACGCTCCAGGTCAATGCCCCAGACGTACTCATTTCGGCCAAGACGAACCAAGTACGACATGGACTCGTTCTTGTCGAACTTGTAGTGGTAGTGACCATATTGGGAAACGACCCCCTCCTTAGCGCCTGACCAATCAACCTGGTTGTCGTCGGCCAGTACATCCGCCGGCAAAACGTGGTCAGTAATAGCGCCCATAGGCGTATCACTGTAGTCACCAGGCGGAACCTCCTCAAAAGGTGGTTCCAAATGACCAGGCTCTAACAGGTGCTCAGGAATGCCCCCAGAGTGTTCGCCGTAGCCCGCGTAATCATCGATGGAGGCCAACGGCGCATCATCAACCACGTGATGGCTTGCATGCGTCACATACGCTCCAGGCGAGTGCACCAGAACGCGTGGCGCCGGCGGCATCTCGTAGTTGCAAAGTTGCTCAACCAGCGATGCTGGAAAAGATCGTATGGACTCCTCTCCTACCGCCTTGAACTGTTTCAGCCGTTCGAGAAACTCGCCCCGGCGCCCCTGCTCAAATTGCTGCAAGGTTGCCGCCAATTGTTGGTACTCATCTCGTGAACGGAGATGCCCCGACGCCCGGTAAGGGAACAGTTCCACCGATGGAAACTCGAGTTTAGGTTGTGTGTTATAGCGCATGGTGCCTCCAATATTTCAGGGGAAGCACCACCCGTTGGGGAGGTACCGCCCCAGCGGTTTAGTAGTCGTTGATCAACAGGTACCACAGGCCAAATGGCCTGAGTATTTGCTTCCAAATGCCCTCCCCCATTCCTGGAGGAGGTGTTCGTTATGCTGCGATTTGCAGTTGATTAATCACCCCTTCCCGGCGGCAAAGATCAACCAGACTTTCACGGAACTTGTCGCAGTCGACACCAGCAGCGCTGATGCAGACCTTGAACGAGAATGGTGAAATCACATCGCTCATGATCCATGCCCAACGATCTTTCCGAGTGCCGAGTGCTGCGCGCTTGTCCAGAAAGATACTGCACGCCTCAAACAACAGTTTTTCCCTGAGCACATCGATATCGTCATCCGTCCATTCAACCGGTCCCAACTCCTCCTCAGGCAGCGCCAGAAGGTCAAAGATTGAGAACTGCTGAACGTCTACCGCACTGGCCCCTTGCTGGCGACGTGCGCGACGAACTTTCTTCACGAGGCTGTCGGGGAGTTCGGACTGAGACTGCTCTCCGAACAACATGGCTAATTGCATTGGTATACCTCCGGTTAGGAGGAGGTACGCCACCCCAAAGGGGGTGAAATACCCCCTTTGGGTTGAATCCGCTTACGCGGCTTGTGTCAGAACCTGTTGAACCAGGCCATTTAACGCAGCGCGCAATTCGCCGAGATCACTCAGAAATTGCCACTTGTCTTTACCAAAGACGTCCTGGAGCTTCACTGTGTTGGCAGTCCCAAAAGCGACCGCGAACACATCGATTCCTGAATCCCTGCAACGACCAACCATGGCTTTAGCCTGGTCAGCGTTGTCGGGGTCGCCATCGGTAATAACGAACATTACTTTCCGCTCGCCTTTGGCCCTCAGTAGATCTCCAGCAGCTGGCCATATCGCATTTGCCAAAGGTGTACTGCCGGTTGCTTTCAGGCCAAACCGTCCTTCTTGAATTGCACCAACAAGACGCTGATCGTGCCGTTTCAAGATGCCAACCGCTGTTCCATGCCCACCATTGCGTGGAAAAACCATCGCACCGGTCGTCACGCCAGCAATCCCCTCCAATGCAGTTAGGATTGCAACGGTGGCTTCCTCGGCAATCTGAAGCGGAGCTTTTGTTTTGCCCTTGTCATGAGAATCCATCGACGCAGATCCATCGAGCAGAATTTCGATTGCCGCATTCGTGCGCTGCACGGGTTCTTGTTGCCGGAATATCCGGTTTTCCCCAACCCGAACCCGCGCTAAGCGCGAGGAATCGATTTTGCTGCCCGTGCGACGCAGACTTACGCGTGCGTCGCGAGAACCCTGAATCAGTCCATTGAGAACCTGGCGCAGCCCCATGGAGGCAAGCTGGCCATTTTGAACGACGATTCCCCCTTGAATGCTAGAGCCCACTGCATCCTTCACTACCGAGGCAGGTGTAGGACTTGAATGGTCAACAGCTTGGCCTATCAGTTTTGCAGCCTCCCCGCCGATATCGGACTTAGCATCATCGAGGTCTGCATCCGTTGCAGAAAGAATCTTCTGCTTCAGTTTCCCAGCTGCACCTTGACCGGCAGAAGCGCCGGCTGTTTGTGCATCATCAGGTCCAGAAGGATCGCTGCCAGGATCGCCAGCACCTCCGGATGAACCATCAGCTTTTGCATTTGGATCATCGGTACCGCCTGATTCATCAGTGGCAGATCCATCGTCCGTCCCATCACCAGGTTGGCTCTGGGGTTGTCCGCTTTGATCCGGTGGGTTCGACCCCTGACCAGAATTCGGCGACGGTTGGTTCTGCTGCTGACTCTGGTCGTCTTCCGGCTCGTCCTCATCAAGAACATCCAAGATGCGGTGGGTCAGTTGATAAACAGCTTCAGTGTCCGGAAGGTCAGTGACCTGGTTGAGCAATCCAAAAATCTTGGTACTACGGCCAGGACCGAAAACCTCCCTCATCTTGAAGATAAGGTTATCCGCTTCACGCTGGAGCGGTTGGTTGAGCAATTTTGCGCGCCCAACGAGCAAGCAACCGTCGTGAAGCAGTACCGCCTCAGTCATGCCTGACAGATCACTTTCGCCCCCAAGCACCTCTTGAGCCGTCACAGCTAAGGGGTGAATGGTGGAGTAATGGTCAGTCATCATGCGTTTCTCGATTCGAATATCCTCGAGAAGGTTTAAAAATTTCCCAATGAACGGTGGTTCGAGTCCTGCTTTGTCGTACACCGTCGAATCCGTGTATTTGATGTGTGCCGACTCATGCGCCGTGTAGCCCAGGGCCACATTCAGCATGGTAGACGACGCCTCAATCATTGGGAGGTAGATGACGTTGTTCCTGGTACAAGCTTGGCTTCCGCCCCAGACAACGGTCACTCCCAGATCATCGCAGTAGTAACGAGCGATAATCGGGAGTGCTGTTTGAAGAGAATTATTCATGGTGTTGCCTCCAGGTAGTGGAGACACTCCGCCCC
Source organism: Pseudomonas sp. MT92 (assembly GCF_058792515.1). Taxonomy (NCBI): domain Bacteria; kingdom Pseudomonadati; phylum Pseudomonadota; class Gammaproteobacteria; order Pseudomonadales; family Pseudomonadaceae; genus Pseudomonas; species Pseudomonas sp. MT92. The sequence goes on along the minus strand of NZ_JBXAFA010000014.1, from coordinate 207,641 downwards.
CATAGGGGGCAGGTGTGCCCCCGAGGGGTTGGATTTACATGCAGAACTCGATAGCGCCACTTTGCAACTCGACCACAGGCGCCACAATGTGGGCCGCAGGTAAAGCGCTTGTTTCAACAACGGGTACCGATTGAAAAGCGCTGGCTTGGATTTGCTCAGCCAGTGCCGACAACTCGCCAATGCTCATATCACCCTCAAGGGTGGTACCAGTCATCAACTCATCGAGCGTGACGCTAGGTGCAGTGTGGCCACCATCAACCGCAACATCGCTTGCCAGTAGGCTTTCACCCGCCAAGTCAAACGCTGTCTCCACATCGTCAATCAGGTGTGGTTCCGTCGATCCGACTACGACCGGGGCGGCAATAGAGGTATCAATAACGAGCGGAGCCTGCACTTGAAGGGTCGACTGGACATCGGTGGAGGTTTTCGAGAAAACCTCAGCCATCTTGAGAATTTTGGTCTCGTCAGAAAGGTTCATGATCAGGCCTAACAGATCCTGAAATTGCGAACCCTCGTAGGGACCATTTTTTGGCAGCTTACCGATCACGGCCATCATGTAATCGGCTACGTCCTGTACCTTCGGATTCAAGAAAGCCAGCGAGCTGAGTTTCTTGTGCATCTTGAGCATGGCACTGACAGCCTTACGGCTGACGGAGCCCTTTCCAACAAAGCTGTTATCCAGAAGATCCTCAGCTGCATCGGCAATTTCCCGAAACAGCTGACCCGACAACCCCTGAACTTCTTGCTCCAAGCCTTTGGAGAGCGTGGGATCCGAAGCATCGGGCACCACGCGGCAAAGAGTGAAGCGAAAGCCCAGTCGTTGTTGTACGACAGCCTTAGGAGTGATGGCATTCTCAATAGCTTTACGCCACTGAGGTTTACCGTTCCATTTGTTCATCCAGTCAATACAGATTTGATCGTACTTACCGATGAAAATCTGAATCTGCTGGGTGAACAACCGCTGGATATCCTGCAGCTCAGCTGCAACCGCCGGCGCAACATCATTTGGAAGACCGTAGCCCCCCATGAAGCGAACACCGTTGGTTTCAAGCAGGCGAATTGCGCGCCGCTTCAGCCGATCGAATTCCTTGATCTCATCAGGATCGGTAATTCGCTTGCTACCCAATGAGGCCAGTTCCGATGGGGGCAGATTGAGATCTACACCCAGGTCCTCAGCGCGCAATTTCTTGCGGCCGGACCAGATACTGACGTTCAAATCCACCAGCAAAAGCTTGCTGAGAATTTGAGTTTCTTGAACGAGATTAGAATTTTGCATGACGCACCTCCGGGAAGTGGAGGCGGTCTGCCCCATATGGGGAAGGTCGCCCCCAATGGGTTTAAGTAAGAATGCTGCGGATTTGAGTGAGTAGCTGTCACTAACGCAGGTTGCTCGCATGAGCAACGCTGAGAACCTGTTTTGCTATAGCCGGACTATAGCAAAGCAGGCTCGAAGGCGGGAGCCAGAGGCCCCCGCTTTCTTACCAATCAAACATTGGTAAATCATCTATCTGCTCAGCATCAGCGTCGAAAGCCAGATAGAGGATTCCCTGAGAAGGTGCAAGGCACCATTCAAGCAAAGACTTGAACTCGGACGATGCACCTCGAGCAACAATAGCGTTGACCGTGAGCTCACCGATCGCAATCAAAAACCCATGACGGGTATCGAAGACGACTGGGACGAATTCAGCAGACTCACTGAAGCGCCCTCGATGTTCAGCCGCGATTGTTTCAAGAAGCTGTACATCCTCCTTGCGCAAGTGGCCGGTGCACAACTCGACGGCCTTACAGATCGCAGGTGACAAATTCATGGTTCTAACTCCGAATTACGATCGGAGCTCGCCCCTTGCGGGACGAGCCCCGCAAGGGCTATAGACAGAACACAGACTCGCCTTCAAAAGCATTGGCGAAGGAAGAAAGGTCCAAGGGTTTCGGCAGTACACCCAGGGCAATCAAGATCTGAACACCATGATTGTACTGATCAACGTTCAACAACCGCATCAGAAACGCATCGCATTCTTTAGCACTCGTCAACGCAATGGATTCACCGCCGGCGGTGGCCAAGCTGAGTAGCTGACCACCATTGTTTATCGGCCCAAGATTGACAGCGACTGCCGACAGCAGAAGTATCTTTTCCAGGTCTTCATCAGGTTTCAGCTCGCCAGAAGCGAGAGAGCCTTCAAGCAAACCACCGAGGGATTTCAGCGACGATGACAGCCCCAGGCTGGCAGCTACAGGATCAAGATCCTGTAGTGCCAGTCGGATAGGCTCCCGTTGTGCTGAATCGACTGCACACGAGAAGAAAATGCTCATGATTTATGCCGCCTGCAGAACAGGATCAGCACCCCAAGCGGCACCGAATCCGTCCTTGGCAAAGGTGTGAACAACCACACGCATCGCTTTGTCGGCACGGTTGGTAAGCGCTTCGCGAAGAGCCTGGCCCATTGGTGATGGGAAGACTGCTTTTGCAGATGCGTTAGCATTGTAGGTTGAAGCGATCCGAGCCCAACGCAGCAGCGAGCGCGTCGAAAACGTGATCGTCAGCCCAGGCTGGCCTGGCTTCAACTCCATTTCAGGGTTGCCAACGAATTGCTTACGCACATCGTTGGCGATATCGATCATCTTCTCGAGAATGGCGACATCCACTTTTGGCATTGTCGAAGAGAGGATCTGAAGCTCCTCCGCTTTGCTCATGTATGGTACTTCGATCATCCGGCAACGGTCCCAGGTCGCAAGGTTCTGCGCCATGGTGCCGCCGTGGAGACCAGTGTCATCGCCCTGACCACGAGTGTTGCTCGTGATGACCATACGGAAGTTTGGATGCGGGTATATGATCTCACCACCGTTTTCTGCAAGAACCAACGCGCCACCTTCCAGCACCGCATTAAGACCTGCAAACACCGATGGATCGAGTACATCCGCCTCGTCCAAAACAAAAATTGCCCCCTCCTTCATTGCTAGGGCCAACGGACCGTAGCGGAAAGAGGTTCGTTGATCACCCGTTGCTTGTTCACATTCGAGTGAGGTCGAACCAACCAGCTCAGGCATTTCCATCCTTGAGTGAGCGTTTACTTTGCGGAAGGGCCAACGAAGACGCGCCGCAATTTGCTCGAGGATAGACGTTTTACCGGCGCCAGTCGGACCCACAAGGGACAGAAAGTCGCCACCATGGGAGTAGAGAAAGTTCATTACTGGCAACCGCAGGATGGTGCGGAAGAAGTAGTGAGGGTTGATCGATGGAACGAGCTCCATCAGTTCATGATCAGCTGGGAAGCCAGGAGCCATAACTTGCGCTTCATTGCCGACTACGCCGAACGAGCTCATTGGGATGATGTTTTGAAAATTCATGGTGCAACTCCAGAAAAGAGAGGCACCACTCCCCTGCTGGGGAATGGATGCCCCAGGGGGTTTGAGATTTGCTGTTAGAACGAACAGCTGCGTTATCGCTCCCATGCCACATGGCGAAGGAACAAATTCAGAAAACTCTGGTAAGGACGTGCTTACCGCAGGTTTCTTGAGGGAGAAAATGAGGGCCGAAAGGCCCCCAATTCCTAATAGCAAAATGCCTGAACACCACCCTCCAGGTCAACAGTCTCGGCCTCGAAAAGATGCGCCAGCGCCGCGTCTGAAAGCGGTGTATCTGGATCAATCGTCAATCGGGATCGCTCCGATACCGGCGCGCGATACGACTGCAATTTATCCTCTGGATAGTCCGGGTGAAGGCTGGTAAACAACTCCTTCCACCGCACATTGCCGGCCTGTTGGTACCGACAAATCCGAACACCTTCGGCTTCAGCCAGCATGTGGTGTCCCATAAGGGAAACCAATCCTTTCTGAACGCCTTCCTTCTGCGACTTCAACAACTTCAGCTCTGCCTCGAGTTCACTGACACGACGGTCAATGCTCCTGGCCTCGGCCGCATGCTTTACCCACTCCGCCAATTTCTCACCCTCAGGGATGAAAAAGTCACGGAGAGGATCCTTCTCCGGCTCTGTGTCGGTGACAACGAGCGCCCAGAATTCTAGCGCCGCTTTGGTTATCAGCTTTACGGCCAGATCGCTTCGAAGAATCTCGAAGACAATCGGGACATGCCGGGTGTGGTAGAACAGAAGAAAGCCCTTCTCTGCCCCCGACACAGCCATCTGGTGCTGAACTTGCCACCAGTAGAGTTTGTAGTGCGAGGAGAGCTCTCCCAGATTTTTCACCTCATCGAAGTTCGTGTCCGAAAGGACCTTCACTTCGACTGGGCGATTCTCCGGATCCACGCCGTCAAAACTCGCCCTGAGCACAGGGTGGGTTATCGACTGACCGCAGAGCGGAAGCAAGACCGTGTCGAACCGATCCTGGTACCAAGCGATCGCATGAGGCTCCAGCATGATTGCCAAGCGAACTTGGGGGATCATCGAAATGTCGATGGAAGCAACCCTCCCGGTCATTTCAGCCCACAACCGCCACCGTGTTTTCTCCGGATGATGTCCCAAGATCACAGCGGAAGAGGTTGCAGAGATCCCTTCGTTTCGCCAGGTGTGCCACTGCGGGCTCCTTTGGCGCAAATTTATAACGTTCATTGTGCCTCCATAAGTGGAGGAACCCAGCCCCAAAAGGGGCAAGGCCCCCTTTAGGGTTGAGTACTGACATCACGCAGGTACCTTCTGCTTTGCGAGGTACTCAGACTGTCCCTTACGGAACTTCTTGTTTGCTCGCTCAAGCAAATCGCCTTTCAGCTGGGCACTAGCCCAGTCGAATGCGCTCTGCCAGGCACCGGTACGCATCGAGCGGTCATGCACTTGATCGATACGACGGATAAGCGTCTCGTTCACATCACGTGGCGCTGATCCGGCGCCAACCTCACCCTCAGTACGAATTGGCCCCTGGTTACGAGGCTGATCCATCTGGGCAAAATGCGAATCACCAACTGGTGAGGCATCTGCCTGAGGCTGGCCAACTGGATTGGGATCAATGTCGTAAACAACCCCATCGTGCAGGTTAACGACATTGGTCTGAGTTGCCGACGAAGGACCATGCATCTCCCTCGACGCAGTTTCGAGCGTGACTGCACCACCTACGAAGCCCTCACCACCTTCCTCGTTGAGGTAAGAGATAACGTTATCGAGGGCGGGACTGGTCATTGGCCAATACTTCCGGGCAATTTTGATACCCGTCTTGATAGCCATTGAGTCGAAGTGAGTATCCCAAGGCCCCTTCTTCTTCGTCGGGTCCGAGTTCGTCCAAGCAGAAGACAACTGCCGGGCGGCATAGACGTCTTCAGCACTGACTGGGTGAACGAGAAGCTTACCGATGGACAGATACGCTTTGACGTATACGCCGCGGAACTCCCCCCGATCATGCTTCGCCAGGAATGGATCGTAGACGTGGATCGGCTCGTCATTGGCACCGTTAAAGCTAAAGGTGTCACGACTGTAAACCGAGCAGGCCACCACAAGATCGACTGCACGGCTATCGGTAGCGATCTTCATCAGTCCCCGGTAGGAGATGTCGGCGATCACCTTGCCCTCGCGGGGCACCAGATATGCCAGCCCCATCGCCGGATTCAGCGTGAGCCCCGACGAAGCAATTTGCTGCATCGCCAAGGCAAAGCTTGCCTTGTTGTTCATTGCTACCGATGCCAGGTAAGAATTACCTAGCATTGCTTGGTAGGCGTAAAGCGCTTCCTGGGCAAAGTTCATACGACTATTCATCGCACTCACAATGTTCGAGAAATCCTGCTCCGTGCTTCTAACCAGATCATTGATCTGCTCAGGCTTCACGGGTGGTCGCTGTTGAGAAATTTGTTTGCCAGCCATGTGTTACCTCCAGGTTAAGAGGCGGAGGCAAACCCCGAACGGGATTTGCGCCCCGCGCGGGATGAATTGCTTGAGTTGGATCAGCAGTGTTTCACGAGAGGCAAGACCTCAAGCGAAATCATCAAAGTCCGATAATGGTCCAGGCTTCGACTGTTGTTGCGTTTTAAGACTAAGACCTCGCAGCCTGATGGCGAGAGGCAGAATTACTGCCACCGGAAGCCTGTGAGCCGTCCTGGTTTTGAGGGCGACCACCGAGCAACTGCATGGTGCCCTGAGTGTCAACGACGATCTCAGTTGAATACCGCTTGATACCGTCCTTTTCCCACTCGCGAGTCTGCAACTTGCCCTCGATGTACACCTGCGAACCCTTACGAAGGTATTCGCCGGCAATTTCAGCAATCTTGCCGAACATCGAGACACGGTGCCATTCAGTACGTTCTACTTTCTGGCCCGACTGCTTATCTGTCCACTGCTCGCTGGTAGCGAGACTCAGATTGGTGACCGCGTTGCCGTTAGGCAAATAGCGGACCTCGGGATCTTGGCCACAGGTGCCAACGAGGATTACTTTATTTACGCCACGCGCCATGTTGTCACTCCACATAGAACCGGGGCGCACGCCCCTACGGGGTATGAGTGGCCCTTAGGGGATTGATGTTAATGCTGGGAAAAGCAGTCCAGCTTCTGCATCCGAAGGTCAACAATGACCAACAGGAATCCAGGTAGCAGGTACAGAAGAATCTTTTCAATGGGCTTGAGGCAAGGCCACAGAAAAGAAGCTTCAAGGGGGAGCGAACTCCCCCCCGCTATCGAAGGGATTTACATTGTGATCCCGATTTCCGCGGTCTCGGGAAGAATGTGGTTATACACGGCCCATCGCTTGACATAGCGAATGTCCATAACCTCAGGAGTCACCGTACTCGCGATGTTGTCCGGTACACGTACCGTTTCACCGCCAAGGAGCAACTCTTGTAGTTCCATCAGATAGAACGCTTGAACTGGGTATTGCATGGAGGGCTCCTCGCCAGGTGGTCCACCAAAGCACTCAAAGCGAGAACTTTGGAGGACCACCTGGGAAGGGTGGCCCTTGCAGCACTACTCACTCAAAGAGTGAGTAGCCCATCAGCTCAGAAGCTGAGCTGGATTTTGCGACGCTGGAAGGTCGGCTCGTCATAGGTCGAATAATCGATCGATTTCGGAAGCTGGTTAGTGCGAGTGGCGCCACGCAGAGCGAGGCAATCCTTGGCGCTAAGACCGAGCGAAGCATTTGCTGCTTTCGCATGAGCGGCCTGGTTAGGCGACACATGCAGATCATCAACCTTCTCGTTACCAAGCTTGGGATCCTGGCGAGGAACAACCTTCTTGGTACGAGTGAGGTAGAGGTACCCGACTACCACAGCGAGAATGAGCAACACGATAGGAAGGTTGTTCATTTGCTCACCTCCTGATCAGCCATTACATGGCCAGCGTAAGAGTTGTAAGCATGTGCAGTGTCAGCAGACAGGACCATCACTAACCGCGCGAGAGCGGAAAGGACAGTAGAGAGGATTGCAGATTTCATGGAGGCCTCCAGCAAAAAATGAGGAGCCTCCACCCCAAAGGGACAGAAAGCCCCTCTGGGTAAAATCACGACCGCGAATCGTGATCGATTGAGTGCTAGGTATGGTGCCCAGCTTCACACAACCCCAACAGGTAAGACCTGTTGGGACAACACTCAAGCAACATGCTTGGGTGAAGATTAGGCCTGAGCATAACTGCCCTTCAGGAAGGTGTAAAGCGGCTAGGGTAGCTTCTGACCCTAACATCGGGTCAGATTCAACCTACCAAAAAGCATCATAAGAATATCGTTAAGGCTCCCCAACCCATAGGAGCCATGCAATGGCCAACGGACACGATTTCAAGCCGCAAGGCAGGTACTCCAGCGCAACTCTTGAGTCCACTTACACACTCCATACCGAGCAAGCGCAACGCGTACATCGTCGCTGCTTTGAAGGTGCGGCACGCGCCCTCTTCACCGTTGACGTGGTGGCACGGGCAATGGCGCAGTCGAACAAAGCGTTCGACTACAACGGGGTGATCACGGCCGTGGAAACGATGTTGATCAACCTGGAAACCGAGATAAACAAAGAACGCGATCGTTACTCTCACATGATCAAGGCGGCGGGCCAAGAGGGCATTACCGCCCGCTATGACAACGCCCAGTCCTATACCTTTACCGTCTCCACGCCGGCGATCATGCGGTTTGCGCAAATCATTCAAGCCTTCGACCAAATGCTGATTCAGGCTCAGACAGCATGGCTGCTCTGCCTGCTGCCGTCTGACAAGAACAGCCTGGTGGCAAACGAGCGCATGCGCCAGGTTATGAAAGTGATCCGTAAGCTGCAGAACATGGCCAGCGAAGCGCGGAACAAGGGCAAGAAAGAGCCCTATGCAGAATCGATCGCGCAATCCCTGGGGGAAGCGGCAGAAGAAACCGAAGTCGACAAAAGCACGAAAGAAGCCATCGAGGAAGAAGAACAAGCTGCGTAAGAACAGCAATGAAAAAGGGCGCCATTTGGCGCCCTTTTTCATTGTTTATTAATTGAGATTTTTCCGTACCTTATCCTCGGCTTCCTTTCGGCTCCCCGAGAAATCCTTATCCTCCAACCGAGACTGATTGCGTATCAGAGTGTTCTCCCGGTCACCGCCGATGCTGAGTGCGGTACCTTTGCCAGTCAGCTTATCCAACGTCGACTTATCGATAGTGGGGTAGTTGTTGGTTACTTGGAGCAAACCAATCCACTCGGATATATCTATCTTGCTCCAGTCCAGGCGGCTGAGGTCCTCAACGGCCAAACCCTCGCATGACGGATTTTCTGCCTCCCCCCATTTCATACCGAGTTGCGGCCGGGCTTGCTCTTGAATGATCCGCCCCAGAGGCGAGTTAAAGCAGCAATAGGCTTCCCGCTTCTCAATACAGCCAAGTGGTGACTTTGACGCGCAATAACTACCAACAAAATGGCAAACCTTGGTTTCCTTCTTAGCTCCGAGCTCGAACTCCTTTTCCTCACACTCCCAGATGATATTCACCAGAATGTTGGCGATCTGGTAAACCATGTACGCGATCATCACCACCGATACCACGGAGGCTAGGCCCGATGCCCAGGTCGCATTGGCTGCCGGCGTGACCGCTCCTGTTGCAGCATCAGTTGAAGCGTACGCGACATCGCTCGCGCCATTGGCAGCGATGCCACTCGCGAAAATCATATTCGCTGCGGCCGGCCCGAATGTTTGGGCGGTCCAGTTTGCAACGTAGTTCATCATTTGCTGCTTAAAAGCGCTGATCACCCCGAGCTGAGCAACTTCTGTAACCGCCGCGTTAGTAGCACCTGCAGCACTCCAGGCTGCATCCCAGCCACTGGAGATCAGTGTTTTGCTGAAAGCCCACGCACTTTCCAGGGTTGGGGCCGCATCAATAATTCCGACCTTCTCACTCAGCTGGATGGACGTGTACACAAGAGTGACGTAATCCATGAGCGAGACACCGTCTGGAGCCTCGCAACAATCGACCCAACCACCCACTGCTTTTTTGCACTCCATAGCCTCGCCTTTCCAAACCTTACAGCTTTTATCCGAAGTCGTATCCGTCGGGTCTTTCCCACAATCGAGGTCATGCTCGGCAAATTGGGCGATCTGAAGTGCCACTGCGGCGTAGGCAAAATCCGTGGACTTCTCATCTACCGGGTTAAAGCATTCAGTTCCTAGGCATCTCACAGGCCCATCACATTGGTAGGAGCTGCTCGTCTCTGTAGATGGCACTTCGACGTCATAACCGCAATCCCATACCTCCTCTGTCACATAGCACTGGCCAGATGCACCGGCGGCACCGGATACACACTTCTGCGAGATAAATCCGCAAGACTTGTCCTTCTCAAACTTCTGACAAGAGTTGAGAGTTAGGCCACCCTCTACGCATCCTTCTACCTTCATAGCCAGCGCAAGCTTATCGACGCCCGCAACCGGCGCAGGCAGCATCGCGTTATACATCTCATCACCAGGACATACCTGAGTTCCGTTTAGCGGCAGACAGCCTGAGGTCACGCCCTTGGTGACAGATACGGTGCCACCCTCCGAACACTGCCCTTTCTGAATTTTGTTAGCCGCGTCGATGCAAAACTGGGGACCGTAAGTCTCCGCGTTGATACGGACTGCTTTGAGTCGGAATTCATGCGCATAGAACCAGCCCGGGTTACCACTCCCCGTGTCTTTGATATCAGCGATCATTTGCAAGCCGTTTTGGCAACTGGGCATTTGAACGATGTTTACCGAGTCAACCGTAAGGGTATTAGGAGCGTACTTATGACCCGTCCAAACCCCAATGGAAGACACCGCTATTTTTTGCGGCATCGGCTTACCATTAGGTCCACTCTTACAAATATAATCGTAATTCACCTTGTCCAGAGAGCTATCGGACCGCGATGAACTCGACGTGTTGGTGAAGGTGCCGGCAAGAAAATCGACCTTTATACGGTTGGTTTCATTTGCACCTGCTTTGTCCTCGACGGCTACCTTGGCCGCAAACGGAATCTCAATGACCTTGAGGTTATGGGTGACCGAACATGTTTTGTCAGAGTTGACGGGGCACTGTTGCTGCCCTTGAGCATCGGTGTAGCAGTCCATTGGACCTTTATAAAAATCGCACTGGGTATCGACAGACACTTCTTGGCAGAGCGGAGAAATACCCGGCACTGGGGAGGCCGCAAAGTTACTCTGACAAACCTTGACCCCGTTGATCAACGAGCAACCGTCCTCGGATAGAGGAGGCATCTTGGTACAAACGTAATTACCCTCACAGGCACCGTCATTCACGGCTGTAATCGCGTCCAATGCCTCCTGCGGGTACCATTTGTCATCGCTGATCACTTTGGTTGGATCGAAGTGAACACGCAACTTCGCGTATGCCTCGCCTGCACCTGCGACGGATGCTCGGATTTTAAATGGAACTATCCCTTTTGTTTTTAAGAGAGATGTCATATCGACATTTGGCGCTGTTTCCCATGAAGTACCGAGCTCACACGCGCCGGGTGTTTCAGGGGGGAAATTCCCGTTAGGTCCAGACCAGACTTTTGTCTGCCCGACCCAAACCTGCATATAGTCGTCCCATTTCGCATATACCAACTGAGCATTGGTAATTGCTTCAGGCTTAATTACTTCAAATTCCATTTTATTTTCGTAGACAGTACAGTAACCACTCCAATAGTTATCGCCAACCTGCCCCAACCAGATGTCAACACAGCCTTCTCCGCAGGTCTGAATATTGGTTGGACCAGATGTGTATTTGATTACACCGGCAAGATAATCGTGTTTCAGAGTAAAAGAACCTGACTTGTCGGTAACTCGCTCGCAGGTTTTCAACTCTGAAACATGCTTCATCGTTGTCGTTTTTTTAGTGTCGGTTATCTGCTTGCAGTCGGAAAACTCTTTGTTAAATACATCCTGATTGTCGATAATTTTATCGCTATTGGTCCAGAGTGGATCATTATTCAGGTCTGGCCGGGTTGTGCCTGCGGTATTCTTTAACAAACGGTATGCATCACCGCTCATGGAGTTTTCACTGTTGAGTGTTGTATTCGCCTTCGAACCAGCACTCAACGTACCCTTGTCATCCCCGTATAAATTAGAAAGGTCAGAGGCCCCGTCACTTTTCCCCGCCCCAGGGAATAACTCTGAAATATTGATACTCTGCTTATCACTACCCGATCCGTAGCTTATAGCGGTTCCTGAAGCCGAAGGCGGTGTCCACGCCGACATGGCTTCTTGGGCCGCAGCATTACCCGCAGATGCCGACGCAGCAATATTATCCGCCCAAGCTGGCAAAAAACAGGAATAGGTATAAAACAACAGGGTGGCTGCTGCTGTGACTCTACCGGCAGTCGTCATATGTGTCCTCACAATGTATTGCAGCAGTCATTCCAACGAAACAGCATATAAAGTGCATCCTCACCAACCTGCGGGATAACACGGCCCTCTCCTCCTTGCCATGTAAGTGGGTGAGACCCGATGAAGTGCGCACGTTTTGATTCAGCTCTAGGAAAAAACATACTCATTTTGTATTGGGATTTTGGAATAGTCGGAAATATCGATCCCCTACAGATCGTTGCGTCACCAATTGTTAAGTGCGCGAGTCCACGCCGGTGCTGAGTTGCAATCGTGCGAGCAGCCAGGAGTGACGTTGTACGTCCAAAGTCGTTCGGTAGAGCCGTACCAGCCATAGGGTAAATTTCCCCCCAGGTACCTGCGCACCACCACAGCGACGTCAATGGCTCTTGGCCAACTACACCTAACGCCGCATCAGCAGTGCAGGCGGCTTGTGCCAAAGGATTCGCAACAGCTGCCGCTTCAGGGTTCACAAAAAACGCCAGCTCGTCATTGGTCCACGTAGGGTCAATTTCGGAGAGCTGAATAATGTCAAAGTCCGCATAGCCATCCGGAGAACAGCGTTTTGGCATATACATTTCAAGAATCGAGAGCAATGGAAACGCGTAGTAATGAACGTTGTAAAAGGACGTGCGTTCTTTTGTGATGCCGTTCCCGGCAGTCGCGTCGGACAAAGTACCCCACAGACGCTTATCGCCTATCGGTAGAGTCACGCCACCAAGAGCAAGAGAGCAACCAGGTTTTCTAACCACCTCAATTAGTCGCGCAGGCTCCCACATGGAGTTAACGATGCCGGGCATAAACAATCCCAGCTTGTCCTCGCACATACAGAGGCTTTTATTAGACGCTCCGAACGGGGCGTCACCTGGTGTGATGCTCACACCGGCAATTCGTATGGGAAACAAACACGCCCAACAGACATCGGTAAAGAGCTTCCCACTGAACAGTTGCGCATTGGGGCATGAAAGAGAATCTGTAACTGTCTGATCAGAGGCAGCTGAACCAGAATACAGAACAGCCGAAAGTAGGAGGGCCAAAATGACTTTGATTTTCATCACAGTGATTGCTGCGCCTTTTGTTGTGTAGCCGAACAGTCAGCGAAAGAATTGATTTGAAGAATGAACGGTTTGGACAAAGCGAAGCCTTGCACCGAAGCAGAGTTCAAAGGCTTAAGCAATCCTCCTAAAACTTTTAAACACTCGAGCTTTTCCAGTATCAGCCCAATGCCATTGGCACTGCAGTAATCCCTCACCTCGATTAGCCAATCGAGATTGTCACTATTCCACACTGCGGTTAAATCCACTTTACAGTAGTCCCATGGGTAGGAACTCAAGCGACTAAAGTTCGACCACTCTATACCGAAGTCGTCAATTGCCAATAAGAGGCCCTGGTCTTTGATTACGCCCATTGCCTGATTGAAAGAACTGCCAATGGCGTCGAAGGCCTCGGAAACCTCTACACAAACCTCCACCCCCATTTGGGTCAGTTTGGCCAGGGACCGACATACAGCGTAAAGCTCGGCGGGATCGGCGAGAGTGTGGGCGCTCACATTCACGAAGGACACACCGCGGCCTCTGAGATCGGGCGCATGATTAATCAGCATCTGCGCAACAGCGCGGTCCATGCTTACCCATGCCTGAGGGTTTGAACCTGCCATAAACGCCCCAGGCCCCACCCAGGAGCCACCAACGGACTGGCGCACAAGGACCTCGTGTCCCAAAATGCCCCCGTTGGGCTGATGGATTGCCTGAAGCGCAATAGCTTTCATTTGAGCCCCCCTGCTGGGAATTCTTCGATATAAAAGTTGGATGAATCCGCCGTAACTACCGATGGAACAACGTCAATTGAGAAGCGGGTCCTGACATCATCTTTGAGAAGGTAAACAGCTCTGCCTACTTGGTCCTGGACGTTCGTAAATCCCTCCCAGCCAGAGGTTCGGTCGACCCTTGAAAGAATGACCACGACGTTCTGATCGTTGCCGTGTTTCGCGATTTCGGCTTTAGCTAGATCGATCTGCTTTGGGTCAACTGGATCAATGATCACTAGTCGTTGAGTAAATGGACGAATTGACAGTGGGTTTATCCGGTCACCCGCCTTATGGATCAATGAACCATCTGCAGCAGTCATGTCCTCAGGAACCGTGACGGTGGGGTCAAGCTTCCGCACGCGATGGCTTGTCGCTGTGGGGACGTCGACAAAGGTTTGCTTGTCCCAAAACCGTTTGGTCGCCTTTTCCTTTAATTCGGCAAAATCAACTTTCGCCAAGCGCTCCTTTAGCACTTCAATCAAGTCACGCTCGTCTATATCGAGCGTTGGCCCCACGGAACCCAGACTAAGCTTCTTCCTTGTGCCGTATTCCTTATCGGCCGCCTCGATAGAAGTGGTACCAGCAATAATGTATTGGGGTGCACCTTCCACAATTTTTCGTATTTGCGGAACAGTCGTCACAGCCGCATCAGTAAATACAACGGGGTTAATTAATACTGGGGTGTCCGACTTTGTCTCCAGCGCCAGTTTCTGAAGTTTAGCCAAGGCCTGTGGGAACGGCATTCCTTCTGGAATGCCACGAAAAACGAGCTCTACAGTCTTGTTGCCATTATATAGAACGAGGAGACCCTTGATTTCCTGCTCTCCAAGAGACCAAGACACAAATATCTGATATATGACTTTTCTATCATCAATAGCAGGCTGAGCGCTTGCCTCAGGCGCTTGCGGGGCAGGAGCTTTAGCCAACGCAAAGTCTTCATTTTTTAAAGTGAAATCAACTTGACTGTCAGTCCGATGCTTAATTTGATCAAGTTCTGCTGAAAACTGTTCAATAGCAGCCTTTTCTTGGGCGGCAAAATTTAAATCAGCCAAGCTGGCGGTCACGGGAGCCATCAACAAAAACACCAGGGCAGCAGTCCGACCTACCATATCGGGTACGCCTTACCAATAACTTCGCTCTGACCGACATACCCCCAATACCTGGAATCAAAACTGTCTGAGGAGGTTCCCATAAACCAGAATTTGTCGAGCGGTACAATCTCGTCTCGCACATACCGGGTTGTTGGCATGTCCAATTTATCGGCCAACAAAAGCCCCTGCCCGCGAACCGTTCCATTGATAGAGATCTGGTCAGTATTCACCGTGACGCGATCGCCCGTAACGCCACGGGCGTACTTTATGATGACAGTACCGTTGCGAAAGTATGGCTCCATCTGTGTTGATTTGAACGCATAAATACCGTCGCGCTCGACAGACGTATTGTGCTTATCAATGATAAACACACGCCAATCTAGACAAGTATTTTTTTGCGGATCAATACCTACTCCATAGCGCGTGGTCACATACAGGCTTGCCGCAACCATTAATGCTGTTAGTGGCAAAGCACGAATCATAAAACGCGCGTGCTTATTCATCCTTCGCCCTCGAGGTTTTTTCTTCTTCCTGAACAGGAGAAGGCACCTCTAGATCCGGCGGGTATGCGGTCAACGCACGCGAATCAATCACTACGAACCCCGCCGCCGCAAGCTTATTTGCCGAAGCCCGCAGCTGTTCATAACCAGCTTCCGCCTTCTCGGGCGAATCGAGAGTAGCGCGGCCGGCTACAACATCATAATTAACCACCGCAATTGGCGTACCGGAATCCTGAACTTTTATGAAGTCATGACCAAAAACCACTGCAACTGCCACAACCAAAGAAACAAATGCGTTTAAAAGAATATCTTTCATGCTGCCACCCCACGATCTCGCATAACGGCATTAATCGCCTCAGCTGTATTCAGCCCTTGGCCGATGTAAATATTGATGTCGCTGACATCTTTTGGTGTTGTCGAATAAAGCAACTTCGAAAAGTTATCTACGGTGAGACGCCCAACCCCGGTGCCTTGCTCGGTCTGAAAGAAGATCTCTGAATACTGGCCCCGAATGGTATGAACCGATTTGAGGATGCTGAAGCCACCCTCACTGAGCGCCAAACGCCCTTCCCGCTTGATCATGTTGATCGCGTCAGGCTTTTGCCCAAGCAGGAAACTATTCGCCGAGTTTTCTGCAATGGCACGGCCCGTAGGGCTTGCATACAGGTCATTTACGGACTGCGTGATAGTGATGGCTGCGCCGTTGTACTTACGGAAACGCCGATAGCCGTGCTCAATAAACTTGGCCACGTCGCCCTCAGTGAGCAACGACCAAGCTTCGTCGATTACAACGATTTTCTTTCTGTCCCGATCGCCCAGGAACATAGCCTGCTGGATTTGGTAGATCAGCTGCAGGAGGACCACTTGTTGAAGATGCTTCCGCCCCTTCAATTCCTCCAATTCAAGAACCGTAAATGGGTTCTTGAAATCGACGTTGTTTCGGCCGTTAAAGTACTTGCCGTACATACCCTTCGAGGTAAACGGGAACAGTTGCTTGCCGATATCCTGGATCCGGGAGTCCTTGTCCGCCAGAAGTGATTGCTCGACGTCATCGACAATCATTTGACGCCCTTTGGCGTCCCAGACCATTGCGCAATGCTGACGAAGACCGGCGATTTGCAAATCGATCAGCGGTTGTGTCGGCGCCGCCATTGCGCAGAGCAAGCCAATCAGAACGTCTTCTTCATCCTGGTAAACTTGCACCAACTCGAACGGGTTCAGGCAGATGTGCGATTCGGGCGTAAACTCGATAAAGTCCCCACCAAACGCCTTGGAAAGCTTTTCATACGACCTACCAACGTCAATAACCCAAACTTGGGCACCTGCTGATTGATAGGCGGTGATGAGATAGTTTGTTAGGAACGACTTACCACTCCCGGATTGGGCTGCGACCGTGGCGTTATAGTTTGTTTCTGAGTCAAACAGGCAATAGGACATCAACTGCCCATTCCGAGAAACAAACTGCATGATCGGTGAACCAGTACCCTTCCAATCCCCATAGATTGGAAGCAACGGCAACGCATGGGTGATGGCCATCGTCTTATAGCGGTAACTTTCGTCGATAGCTTTGCGGTCGGCACCAAAGGGAAGAGCATTCAAGAACAACGGAAGAACGAAGTATTTGTCCTCCAGAAGGGTGAATTGTCGAATACCCAGATAGTTTCGCGCTTCCGACGTCGCACGCACCAGACGGTCCCGGTCACTGGAAAAAATGACCACCGTCATGTTGCACCGGACCACTGCCTCACCCTCTTCAATCTCTTTGAAGAGGTCATCCATGCCTTGTTTCTTTGCCCCAAGCTTTGGCACAAACTTCAGAAGCGGTCCGTATGCCTGGTTGTTTGCCCATTGACGCTTGGTACTGAGCTTGTCTTTCGCTGCTTGCTGTTCAGGAAAATACACCGTAAAGCTGATCAAGCAGTTTTCGCGGATGCCGTTAGCACCAGTCAGCAAATCGCCGAGGTACCACGCAGCAGCCCCCTGAAGCGTCTGCCGAGGAAATTTTTTGACGCTCAGCGTTTTTACTAGCGTGTCACCGATTTTAAGGTGATCGCTGAAAACCTCGACGGTTCGGTCGTAGTCGAGGATTTGGCATTTTAACGGTTTGTCATCTTCCGCTTCGGCATGCATGCGATCCCGCCAAGAAGCTTGTTGGCCTTGGTTCAGGATCGAAGACATGATCTCCAGGTAGAGGTGATTGGTCAGTGCTTGCGGAGCAAAACCGATGCTTTTAAAGGTGGAGTCAAACTGTGCCCGCAACTCCGACAGGGTCTGAATTTCCTTTTCGGACGGCAGCACGTCATCTATCGGCATGACTACGGTGATCAGTACGTGAATTTCACGAACCTTGATCCCGGAGTAATCATCGATAGGTTTTAAGGTGCCATTTACCAGGTAGCTTGCCCGGCTTTTAATTGCCTGGTGTGCGATGTTGTCCTCACACCCCAGCCGCATCCTGAGCATGCTATTTACTTGGGAGTTGATATTTTGTGACGGAAACAAATTGAAGTTGATTGTCGTGCCCGCGGGCCAGGCCTGCTTCATCACAGACTTGAGCTGATCACCTTCCTTCCCGTCACTGCCAGGCAAAGGCCGGCACAAGAACGAAAATCCAACCGAGTTATCATCCATGACGAAATATTTTTTGTCGTCGTCATAGGCGATCACACTCAGAAGGTCGGCTAATGGGTAGTTTGCCTTGGCATAAGCAGTCACTTAATTTGCTCCCATCAGCCAGTTTGAGAGGGTTCCTTTCTCATAACCATGCTTGATCAGTCCATCATTCCTGATCATGAATGGAACGCCTTTCACACCGAACATCTGAGCCGAAATAATCCGCTTGCCGATTGGCGAGGTGTCACAGTCGTTTCCGCGCTGATCGATTACCTTTGGCTTATCCTTGCCTGTTGCAATATCGAATGCGGCGGCTTTGTCTTTTGCGCAGAGCAGACTTCGAACGATCTTTGCGCTTTCGTCACCTAGTGCCGGAACTTCAACAATCTTGAAACTGTAACCATCGACTTTTTTCAGATCGGAAATAAGGTTGGCGCAAGAAGGGCAAAGTGGGTCTGTAAAGACGACGACAGTTTTGGAGCCGGATCCGACAGTAAAGGGAACCAGATCTTCAATATTGAATTTGATTTTCTGGAGGTCAATGTACTTGGAGGCTTGCTCGGCCTCTTCGAGGGTTGTTATTTCCTTCTGCGCCCACGTGTCATACATGGATCCGCGGAACACGAATCGCCCGTTATCGCTAACGAAGGCCATTTTCCCGTTCTTTACCGCCGCGATCATTCCGTTGATTGGCATCGGTGCGGTTTGATTGTGCTGGCCGTCAACCGGCTCGGCAGCCAAAGCGCATGCAGACGTGGCCAGCAGGAGGGGGAAAAAGATTCTTCTGAGCATGAGGACACCTCGATTTCGATGTCATCAGGCTAGAGAACTTGCCTCCCCGTTAGGTTCGAATCTGACCCTGTAGCAGGGTCAAAAATGAAGGGCGCCCAATGGCGCCCTCCTTTTTGCATCACCAGGTAACTGGCGCTGAGTCCTCCCCTGAATCGTCAGTAGCGAACAGGACGATTTTCGGTGCGTCTGGGTAGGTTCGCTTCGAGATCGTGATTGCCGACCCTCCCAGTCCTTGTACCTTGTCGTTCACGTACCAGTTATGCCTCGCGATTCGCCCATCTGGATCCGTGCATTTGGCAAGTGCAGACCACGCGGATCCGCCCTCCTTCACCTGCAGTTCACAAGTGGGTGGCTGGTTCTTCTTCACATCGATCTCAACCTTCCCATCTGAGCCCTTGTTCATCTGGGTTTCAATTTCGAGGTCTACCTGATACTGCCCCTCAGCCGGCAAGGTGGCCCTGGCATAGCGAGAGCCTCCCGTATCGATCTCTTCGCCGTTCAACTTGTACTTCAGGCTGGTGATCCGATCTTTAGGGTGGCCACCAGAAATCTGAGGTCGAATCATGATGCCCAAAGGCGCCCGGGAAGCATTGTTGTCACCATTCCACAGCAGATTGATGGTCCAAGGGGGTGGTTCCTTGAAGGTCATCTGGCGCTCAACCAAGCTGTAGTTGCCTCGTGCATCGTAGACATGGACCTTGAAGGGGTACACGGCGGGCTCGAGGATATTGAGCATCCTGAGAACCATGGTGTCGTCTTTCACGACTTCGTACCCAGGCATCGTCGGCATTTCCCAGTCGTAGTACACGCCCTCAACCGCTTTGAACTCACCAATGTTCCGTACGCGCAGTGAGAGCTCCGCCGGGGCGTATTCTGCGCTGAAGGTTGGCTGGATAGCCCATTCAGGCCAGTCATAGATCCAGAAAGTGATGCGCTGCTGCGTGATGCCCTCTCCTCCACGATCGCGATAGCCGTCAATCCAAGCCCTGTAGCTGAGGTAGGTCTTTGCATCAGTAATGTCGGCATCCACCGGCGTGTATTTGGCCTCTTGGCCAGGCACGATCGTTGTACCGTCAGGCATGATGAATTCCCCGCCCATGGTCAGGTCCATGTTTGGGTATGGCATCAGCATATTTGCTACCCAGGTAGCCTCCTTCCCGACCTCAGGCCGGCGCGGACCAATCAGTTGCACCCGTGGTGGTCTGATTTTCCGGAAAGCGACACCAGATCGGAGGACCTTCCATACGTGAACATCGTCAGCTGGTGCGTCCTTGTAACGCATGCGCGCATAGACGCTCACTCGCTGCTCTGTACTGCGTGTTTGGATGTTCGTATCGGTCCCAAGCGCCCACGTCTTACCGCGATCCAAGCTCCATTCAACCTCGATATTTGAGAGGTCAATTGGTTGGGCATTCAACTGCAGAACTCTGAACCGGGCAGATGCATCCAGGAAGGTATTCCCTGGCCCCTTCAACACTCCTTTCGGGACGTTGTACACAATGATTTCGATCTCATCGGTCATCGACTTAGCCCCAGAGTTTTTATTCGTGAGCTCTGCGCGGACCTTGTAATTGCCCTTCAGCAAGGTCATGGCGATCCTTTGCGGCGTCCGACTCTTGTTTGGCAGTTCGACCCACGGGCCGCCCTCAGTCGACAGCTCCCAGCGAACCGCCCCAAGGTCCTTGGTCCACGCTCGATTGGTCACATCAGCAAACAGCGTCACGCGCAGCGGGGCTTCACCCGTCAAACGAAGTGACCTGATCGACCCATCGAGTGCTGCACCATTCAGGATTGCGAGGCTTAGAGGTCGAGGCGATGTGCGAGTGACCTTGTACTCTGGCACAGGAGATATGACTCGTGCTTCGGCGTAAATGCGCAGATTTTTACCGGCCAACTCTTCAACAGGTATCGCAAAAGCAGTATGGCCGGCACCGTCAGTCTTTTGCCATGGCGCCAGCTCCGTCACCGTGTTCCACGATGGCTTAAGAATGAGGCGAATCTCCCATTCTCCCATCCTGTCCGCCGAGTAGGTTTTTTTAGTGTCGAACGCATCCCCTATGGTCACCCCTACTTCAAGGCTTTCCGTTGAAAGAATCTTTCCGTTCTGGTTGTCGATGATTGGCACAACACTCTCGTCAGGAACGGCCAGGACATCGGCTTCTGTGTGAGTCGCGATATCCGGCAGAACCTTGTACGCAGCGTCTACGTGGAGCTTCCTCATTTGCCACAACGCATCAAACGGCGCCGTGTAAATCCGCCGATAGATTTTGCTCGTCGCGCCATAGGCTGGAGCTGCATCTTCGGTTTGTTCCACGCCCAGGTTTAGGTTGTGCTTGAGCATCAGCCTTGCACTTACCGACTGGATCACGGCGTCACCGATGTACGCGCCCTCAAGCGGCGAGGTCAGGAGTGTGTCGCTGACTTTCGTACTGGACTCATAGGTAACCGTCGCCTGGCTCGGTTCAATCGCGGTAAAGGTAAAAGTGTCGGGACCAAGATCGATTTTTTTACCGGATGGCGTGAACACGGACAGCCTCCAGCTCGACGTGTTGAGGCCGAGCATAGTTGCCGTTCCCTGGAGGTATGGTCGCTCCCAGTTTGGACGAACTACCATCCCCACAGGGATTTCAGTCCATTCAAGCAGGCACAGGGGTTTTGTAGAAAACGACGCAGCTGCTGAAATCGCCCGGCGCTCGATAATCGTTAGATCGCATGGAGGCCCTACCTGCTGGACGTACTCAACATCCAAATCCTCGACTTTGTAATACGCCGTCGTGAATGGATACTTAGGTCCGACTTTCACAGCGCCAACTGGGGAAACAAATTCGGCAGACTTGGTGTAAGTCGCCAACAGACTTTTTTCGCCATCGGCGCCGACGATGTAGGAAGTCACCTCGATCGGGTACGTACCGACATCAGTAGCGGTCCCAATCATCGCCAAAGTCGAGTCACTGGACAAATCCTTGAACTCTGGCAGTTTCTGTGTGAACTCCAAAAGGCAAACAGGATTGTCATAAGGGTTACCGTTCACCGCAGAAGCCTGGCGAACTGTGTTCAAGCACACGGTGTTAGACGGTTCGAACTGCGCGCGTAATGTTTGTAGACCCAGAGGAGCTGAATCGGCGGTTGTCTTCACCGCACCTTCAAGCTTCCACACCTCAAAGGGTATTGCGTAGGCAGTGCCCGTCAGGTCCCCTCTTACAAGCAGTACCCGGCCATGACCACTGGCACTCGGTTGGATACCAGCCAATGCAGATCCAAGCGCGTCCGCAGTGAAATACTCCACTGACAACCGGGTGCCTTGACTCGGCGCCAAAGGCCTCCTACCGATACGCAAGCCAACAGTTGAGGACTTCTCAACCACCGCGACAATGTCGCTGCCCAGCGCCGCTATAGCGTCCTTATCGGTCAGCAGCAAGCCTGGTCGGCCATCCACGCGCAGAAACTCTTTGGTGATGGCTGGCGTGGCCACTTTGCTACTCGTGAGCTCTTGAACCGGTAATTGATCGATTACGCTGTCGATACTCTTGGGCACCAACCGCACAGGCACGATCACCGACAGACCGTCCTGATCCGTCACTTTGACGGTCATGGTTGTTTCAGTTCGCCCATCGGTCTTGAAATTCAACATATCGTTATTGAACCAGGCGAAACCGTGCCCTGGTTGTGACTGCACTTCGATGGTATGCGATCCCCAGAGGTTATCGTCGATGGCAGCCAGACGTTGCTTGCCCCCGATGCCCTCGAAGAAATACACGGTGTCCGGTGTCACACCAGATGGCGGAGTGTTTTTCCGCAGAACTGCTACCTTGGCCACGCTCTCGACGTATCTTCCGCCCACGTCAACGACTCGGAAGGCAAACTTGTCATTGCCAGTGTATTTTGCTTGCGGGGTGTACACGTACCCATTCGCCCCGGCCACCACGGAACCGTGCTCCGGCTGAGCTATCACTTCGTAAGTAAATTGATCCCACGCATTTGGGTCGACCACCGTCGGGCTTACTTCAGCTGACGGCGTGTTCTCGTACGTCTGGATATTGAGCGCTGCTGTCTCAGGCTGAAGATTGTTCTTGGTGACACGAAGAGCCACCACCCCTTGTACGGAGAGCCCGCCCAGGTCGGTTGCCTCGACCGTAACGATGTCATCACCGATGAAGTCTTTTTTCGGTGTGTAGATCAGTCGGTTATTTTCAGTCGAAACCGTGCCATTTGAAGGTTGCGCTTTGACCACCAACTGATGCTTACCCATGTCATACAGGTTTTTATCAATGATGACTGGGTAGTACGGTGCACTCGTGGTGTTCTCTCGAACCGTTATGCTGCCGGTCAGCGACTCGGGCGCGACGTTAGTCCGACGTACAGTCACGTAAGCCAGCCCACTCACTCTGGCGCCAGCGACGTCGTACGCTGAAATGGCGAAGCGATCAGAGCCAACCCAATTCGGAGCCGGCGTATAGACAACCTTGCCACTTACTACCGCAGCAGTACCAGCAATAGGACTCGAGTCGACCGTGTAGGTGAACGTGTCAGTTGGATTTGGATCGACGACGACGGGAACGCCACTTACCGGCGTGGACTCTAGGGTATCAAGAGTCAAATCGACCGAGGTTGGTGGGAAATTCTTGGGCACCACATTCACAGTCGCCAGCCCAACGACTTCAGCGCCGGCAACATCTCGAGCGATGAACTTGAAGGTTTTCACACCGCTGGCGCCATACGGGGCATGGTAGATGATGCGGTTGTTCACCACCTCCGCGACCCCAGTCATGCTCTGGATAGGGATGGTAAAAGTATGCATCCCAGCGTCGTACAGGTTCTCATCAACTACAGTCGGCAGCGCGGGGCTCGACGCCTCACCCTCGTTAACGCTGATGGCCACGCTCGCAGACGTAGGAGCGTAATTGGTTTTGACTACATCGATTGTGCCTTGCTTGATATCCGACTCAAGACCCGCCAAGTCCCGCACCTTGTAGGTGAACGTAGCCGTTCCAAGATAACCCTGCACAGGTGCAAAGGTTAACGACAAGCCATTGACTGTTAGCACGCCGGCCGCCGGATCAGGCTGCTGAACAATGATGATCGTATGGCTGTCAGGGCTATCGGGGTCGAAGGCAAAGCTCTGGTCAGCCTGGACAATAAAAGATATTGCTTGAGGCGCCGACACCAAGCCACCTGGGTCAGTAGCAACTACGTAAGCGGTCGCGGTACCGACGAATCCCGCCGCAGGCGTGTAGGTCAATCGATTACCGCTTATGCTCAACGTCCCAGATGCGACCGGGACAGTCTGAGAAATGGCAAAGGCAAGTGGCGTGTCATGGTTTGGATCGGTGGCCATGAGATCTAACACCACAGGTGTACCGGTAGCGGTATAGGCCTGAGCGGGAGCGACGACAGGCTTCTTGGCAACTGGCAGCACCTTGATCGTCAGTTCACCAGGTGCAGACACCAACCCGAACGAGTCTTTTGCCGTGTACGAAATGGATCTTGTCCCAACGAATTCTGGGTTAAGAGCAACCGACAAGGTTGTCCCAGAAAAACTAAACGATCCAAAAACCGCATCTTGAATTGACGAACTACTGAGCGAGTAACTGTCGCCGGCATCGGGGTCAGTCACCACAAGGCTGAAGGTCGAAGAGTCGCCCTGATTCAAGGTCAGAGTCCTGGTTTCCACCACTGGCTTGTCTGGTACCGCCACTACAGTGATTGACACCGTGGCTGGAAGCGAAGCGCCACTGTCAGCATCGACCACCACGACAGAACACTCCGTTGTCCCGTTCCAGTTCTTCGCCGGTGTGAAGACAACTTCATCCCCGTCAATACCACAACCGCCAGCACTAAGCGGCGGTTGTTTATCAATTAGAAATCGATATGGGTCCTTTCCGTCAGGATCCGCATAGACGATTTTGGCCCTGCCCTCGCTGTCCTCGTTGGCCACGATGGATATCGGAGTGAGAACAGGCGCGTCATTTTCAGGCTGGATGATGACGCTAATGGTCATCACCTCACTCTTAGCGTTTGCACTGTCTACCGCACTGATTTTGATGGTATCGGAACCGTTCCAGTCTTTTTCGGGAACAATTCTGAGAGAGTGAAGGTCCGGCTCAACCAAAGCGGTAACGTGAGTTCCCTGCGCCTCCACCACCAACCGGTAAATGTCGACCGAGTCTGGATCTTGAACAACAGGCACGTATACAAGGGGCTTGTCCTCGACCCCGATTGCAGGGTGGGGAATGATCATCGGCGCATCATTTACCAGGCTGGTAACTACGCGAACCGTCGCCGCATTGGAAAAGTTACCGGTGGTGTCCTTGCCTCGATAGGTGAATGACGTAACGCCAGACCATTGCGGAAATGGCTTGAAGGTGACCGCGGACCCGTTCAACAGGAACTGTCCGATGTCCTTCGAAGGCATATCCAGGAGTTCGAAGGACTCAGCCTGGACTCCCGCACCTGTGAGGGTGAGAGGGATAACCAGTGTTTCGTCCTCGTTATTGAGCACCTCCATGTCATCGGCATGTGGTTGGGTTTTCTTCGCTTCAACAATCGTTTCCGCGAGTGCTTTACCGACGCTGATAACCAAAGGTCCGGTGAATCCTTGCGGCAATGCGGCAGCACCCGTACAGCTGAACGTCTCCTTAGTTCTTACCCCTTCGCACTTGCCAATGTTCGCGCCCTTTGGCGAGCCAACATTGATCGGAAGACTGTAGGAACCTGTAGACGAACATCCGACGCGGTTCAAGGCATAAGTAACACTGAGTGTCTCGCCCACGACTGCTACAACTGGATTCAATGACAGCGCCTCTCCACTCTCAACGCATTGCGTCGCAGCTAGGAGCTGAGTCGAAAAGACAGCCGACATCAACGTCACCGCAAGAAGGCCTGTCGATTTAATCCAGTTCACAATTATCTTCCCGATCCTGGTTTGAAAACCCAAAAGCCGGCAACGGCCGGCTTTGTTAGTACTCGTTGCTTAGTTGAGAGAGTGCGCAACCGGGAGGGTGGCGGTCATGATCGACTCGATGATGGTCGGCGTGTTGTACAGGCCAACGCCGCCGCCAACGCCGGTAGCAAACGACATGATCGACTGACGTACGATGCCGGATACGATCCCGACCAGGACCATTGAGCCTGCCACGACCCGCCCCAAGGTTCCCTGCATCCAGTCCGTCAGGGTTACCCAGATTGAGTCGAAACTGTCACCACCGGTGCCGGCGAGTGCGTTGCTTGCTGCGACGGTGAGCATCAGTGCCACACCGAACTTCATTACGTCCTTCGTGCGCCGGATTTGGCTTGGGGTCATGCTCATTTGCATGGTGTATCTCCTAGGTCATGCTGGTTGGGGAATGTTTAAGTTGCAGGTGAAGAGGTGTTCTTCCTCGACTCCAGTGGCCGAATGGAAGGTGTCGGTTTAGGCGCCGGCGTACCAATTTCCCAACGGCGCGGTTCAATTTCCGTGTAGATGAATCCAGGCACGTTCAGGTCGCCCGAATCGGACTCCCACGGAGCCACCCAGACGCGCATGACAGTGGCCTGCGAACGAATCGGAATCGGGTTACGGGCTGGCTTCGGAACGACATAGCGCTCGCCAGCTGCGATATGGGGCTGCACCGCGGGGAGAACCTCCTCAATCGACTTGCCCTCTTTTATCGCCTGGTCCTTGGCCGACTGGTTCTGCTCCACTACTTGGCGAAAATTCTCGTTTTCAGTCAGCTGATAAACATCGCGAGCGGACATACAGGTCACACCGTCTGGCATGCCCTTACAGGAGTACTCAGACTCACCAACTTGCAAAAACGAGCAGCCGGTCATGGCCGCGGCCACTGTTGCCAGGGCCAAAAATCGGAAAGCATTCACCGCTGAAATCAAATTCATGATTGAAGTATCCAAATATGTTGTTAGGTGCAGGAGCGAATCCGCCCCTGTTTTGGGTCAGCGACGTGGCGCCTTCGACATGAGTTTCAGCTGGACACCCTTCTTGACGATGAAGTCGACTTCACGGGCAGCATCTACCTCGATAACCGGATAAAGGTTTTCAGCCATTTCCAGGTAGAAGTCAGCAATGCGCTCCAACGCCGAGCCCACACCACCGATGGCAGCGCCCTGCAGGGCCTGCGAGTTGAATGCCTGTTGGTACACCGGATCAACAACGCCTTTATTGCTGCCACTGCTCCCTGTACCCGTCACGTTAATACTCGGCACTTGGCGAACACTGAACGCCTCACTGACGCCTTGCATGAATCCAGCTGCAAGGGAGCGGGCGAGGATCGCGCCCTGCTTCGAGATCAGGCGGCCACGAACACCTGCCTTACCGTCTTCTCCCGCCGCATAGGCATCCATACCGGTCTCGATAACACCGCCATCATCACGAACACATGAGATGGTTTCAGCACGCATATAAGCTCGCTCTGAGGACATGTCGCCGAAGGCGCTTGCAATCAAGAAGCACTCACGAACGTCAGCTCGGAATCGGTTAGGAAGGACGGCCTCTTTCTTGATCCGCAGAAGAACCGGGAAAGGATCCTGGCGTGCCTTAGTACCGGTCGGCGCATCAAGGCCTGTAATCAAGGCACCCGACATAATGGAGCCGGCCGGCAAGAAGACCTCTTGCTCTTTTTCGTCCTTGCCGTCCGCCTCATCAGGCTGTTCATTGCCAATAGATCTGATCGTCAGCTTTTCGTCCTTCTTAGGGGCCTGACCTGGCTTGACTGGGTCCTGGGCCGGGGCCGGCGCATTTGCAAAGAAGGCCGATTGGTTTTTATTTGGATCGTTTCCTACGGCGTTGAAACGGTCTTGGGAAGCCTTTTCACGCTGGATTCGTTCCTCCTTTTCCTTGAGCTCGACTTCCCTTTCAGGAGGTGGGGCCTTCGCCTGATTGGTGCGCACTTCCTCCGCGAGCTTAAGATTTTCAGCCGCAACCTTGTCGGCCTGCTCCTTAGCGAGAGAGACCTGCCCCTTAAGATCATCAACACTTTGCTGGACGGTTTTCAGGCTGTCCGTAATTACCTTTTGGTTGTTGCTCTGTTCCAACAGGGTTTTGAGGTTGCGCTGAACTTCAGTGATGGTTTTCTCTTGGTCGCGCTGTTTAGAGTTGATGGAATCGATGCCCACGGAACGAGGATCACCGTCATACAGAACACGGCCAATTGTTTGCTTGCCACCCTGCTTACGCTGGTCATTCCCCCCAATCGAACTCATCGCGAAGACGGCCAGAAGAACCACCCCGACGGCACCAATAATCGCCACAACTTTCTTTTTACTCGGGCTCAGACCCGACCACATTGACTTGATCATAACCCCCCCTTTAGTTCAGCAGGCTCGGCCTGGAAGACTCTTCTGCAGGCGCGTCACCAACTCGAGTCACGATGTAGATTTCCGTCGCCTGACCTGGCTCGAGCATATTCCGAGGCCATGCGGCAGCCGCGGCCAATGACGGATGCGTACAGGAGGTTTCGTCGAACATAACCGGGACAGCCGAAGTGTTACGGGCTACTCCCACGAGGGCTTTGAAGTTATGACCCAGAACAATTTGGGAGCGCGAAAAGTCGAATGCGATGCCCTCCTGGTAACAGGCGGGGAGCGTATCGGTGCGACTCAATTTACCCATGGAGAATCCCTTTGGAATGCCGCCCAAAGCCAGTGATCGCATGATCCCTTTGATCGATTCCATATAGGGTTGCCCCTCCTCCCACTTTTTAGCCTGGCCCGAGTAACGGAAGGCGCCCATGCCACCAGGAGTAGCGCGACCACCAGACCCTGGCGCCTGTCCAAGGATCAAGTTGGCCTGAATAGGCGGCACCTTCCGCGGCGCCAGCGTCAGACTGATCGCTACCGACTCGTCGTCCTTCGGCGTGATGTACATGGCGATCGGCGCTTGATCCTGCGTCGAAACGTAAACGACATTGCCCTTGACTTCGACAGAGCTCGTTGAGACGGTTTGGACGATCGGCTTTTCGAATGGCGTAACGATTCGGTTTAGGTGACCAATAGCTACAGGAACGATGGTGTTCACGCCGGGCTGGACAACGACATCTTCCAGGGACGACACCATCGCAACCGACTCCTCACCACCTGCGGTGGTTTTGGCCACGGACGCAGGTACCGCCTGAAGGTCACCCTGCCGACCGCCACCAGACACCTTCATCATGTCAGTGTCGTTCTTCACTGCCGGGGTAGGCGCACTTTTAGCGACCGCTGGTGCAGCTGGCTTCGCGGCTGGCTCAGAAGCCTTTTTCGCGGCCTCTTGTTCCAGAGCAGCGTGTGCATCCGCCTCGCCCGCTTCAAGCCCGTAATCGGAGGGGTTAACCGATTTCGGCGTCCCATCGACCACCAGAGTCTCTGTCGAGGCGGTGGGCATTTTTGGAATATTCAACTCTCGCGCATGAACCGCTTGAACAGCCGCAAACGCAGTGAGAATCAACGCTAGTTTCACCTGTTTACTTTTCATTATTAATTTGGTCCATACGCTTACGAGCTTGGGTGGTTTTCTCTTGGCGGCGAATAACATCTTCAGTTCGTGGTGGACCTTCATATGTATCGACAAAGGTCAGTACTGGCTTGTAGTTTTTGATTCGCAAGTCAAGTTCATAGGTGACGTTTTTTGGCTCAGGCTTTCCATTGGGCCCCGTCATGTAGGATCGGCCGGTTACATAAAACTTTCTTGTATTCGACCGATCACGCAAAACGTCTTTTGCGTTAAATTTAAGGGTCACCCTGTCCTGGCGAATCTGAAGTACCTGCGCCTCGATTTTATTCACTACATCCTGATATATATCAGTATCGAGCAACGGTTCAATCGACTTGCGTATCACTTTTGACGACGAAGGTGTCACGTTGCCGAGACGGTCAGCGATATAAAGCGCCCAACCTTCCACAAACTCATCAGATGCAGATGATTCGTCGACCCAAGCACGCTCGGTCAGGGTCGGGGGCTGCATATCGATTACAGTGCTTTTATTAAGCCAGCCAATGATCGCAAACAAGTCAATTGCGATCAGCGCGATCACCATACCTCGAAGAAATTTGTTCTCCGAAACCGTTCCCCGGTACGACTGCCTGAAGTTTTTGAATAACATATTTGCCTCAATGGAATTCACGGATAAATGGATTCGGAATCGTTCTGGACTTTGCCCCAGTCAACCCGGTAAACCAATAAATCATATGCACCATAAATCCATCAGGATGATCATCACGGTATTTTCTGTACCATCGAGTCAGCAAGAAACCGCCGATAGTACAAATGGCCGCGTAGCCAGTGAACATACCAAAAACAAGACCAATGCCAATTGGCGCAACTTCGTCAGCCTGCCAAAAGAGGAGATGGGGTGGATCATCAACATATTGAGGAATGCGAACAGGCTGCATTAGTTCATTGCTCCAGGACTTTGAACGATCTTAGACAAACTTTTCATGATGGCTTCAGGTGTAACTGCGCCGTCCAACCTGACCTGCTGACCTGTAACGTTGTGGCGCACGATCGTAGTCGGGGTTTGGTTAATCCCAAGATCAATCGCCTCCTGAAAATCCGATTTGATTTTGGCGTAGAAGTCTTCGTTATCCATGCACTTTGAAAGCTCAACACCATCAAGGCCAATACTTTCTGCGATAACACTGAGTGGCTTTTCAGTACCGGTTCCATTACCAGGCGTTGAACTAAATATGGCCCCGGCCATCCGGTAGAATGCGTCGTTACCACCCTGCGCAGCTGCGCACTCTGCTGCATACGCTTCTCGCCGTGACGCATCGCCATGGATTGGAACGTGTTTGAAAATGACGGATATATTCCCTCTGGATCCGTCGGCGAGCGCTTTGGGCACCGCAAAAAACTGCTTGCAGAAAGTGCACTCAAAATCCGAGTACTCAATAAGCGTAAATTGAGCCTTTGGATCGCCGTAGCGTCGATCGATCTGAGCCGGTTGTGGCTCACGCACACGAGGCTTATTTGGCGCAGAAGAATCTTTTCCTCGAATCGCCGCCGTGATCCTGTTCTCGTCAATCACTGAATCAAGGGCGTCCCGCTTGAATGCCCAAGGCTTAACCTTGGAAAACTGCTCATTGACTTGATTTGTCAGGTTCACTGCCTGATTAACCTTATGGTCAATCAGGAAATATGAGCCCACGGCTACCAAAAGGGACAGAGTCGAAATCGCGACAGGAACAACAAATTCTTTTTTCATGAGACACCTCAACCATTGAGCACATGGTGAGGTCTAGGTCGAGTGTTTTGGAGCGAATCCGCCCCGCTGAAAGGGTCAAAAGAGGAAGCTCCAAAAAAAGAGCATTCCTCCTGAAGGCGCATCAAAGACGCTTTGGCA
Source organism: Pseudomonas sp. MT92 (assembly GCF_058792515.1). Lineage (NCBI taxonomy): Bacteria > Pseudomonadati > Pseudomonadota > Gammaproteobacteria > Pseudomonadales > Pseudomonadaceae > Pseudomonas > Pseudomonas sp. MT92. Next base: position 176,813 of record NZ_JBXAFA010000014.1, on the reverse strand, counting down.
GGTTTCCGATCAACAAGCTGCAGGCGATGGGCAACAGCGTGATGATCACCACCGGAATGATCATCGGCGGGATTGGAACCGGCGCGATGAAGCTAACGCAGAGGCTCGCAATGATGAAGGCGATGATTTTTGAGCTGTACGTATTGAGGAATGGCGATGAATGGCGAAAAGTGTATCTTTTGATGTTCCAGCTCATATAGCCGCCCAGCACTGATGGCACTAAAATTACGGCCATATAGGGCAGCCACATTAACAGTAGTAAAAAACGGTAGTAAATGTGATACATGACTTTGGTCAATGCTTCGCCGCGATTTCCTATGAATGAAAACCACACCCTGCCGAGGCCTTCCCATGCCTTAGACTTTTCACGCTCTTCCGCTGTTGGGACAAAGAAGCTTTGAACCGTTTGATTGAGACCTGTTTCCAGATTAATTTTGCTATAAAGCTGATTCGTTTTATTAATGAGGCCATCATGCTGATTTTTTCCCATCAGCACCTCACCCCAATCTTGCTCCTTGAGAATTGCCATATCGATAAATTCATTGGGAACAATGCACACGATCAGAAGTATTTCGATACAGATAAACACCAAAGTCGCCCATAGCCCCTGGGGCATCTTTTCTTCGACGTCGGCCATTTCAGTTTTCCTTGATATCCCGCCAGACGCGTCCGATAGAAGAACCTTCTGGCATTAGGATCTCTTCGATTTTGTTACGCGCCCCCGCACTGCCATGATTTTTTATCACACCATCTAACAAGCCCTGGATCTCTAGCACCGAATCTTCAGGCGTTGGGTCTTGAAGTAACAGTGCCGTAACGCCAGTAAGAAACGGATCAAGAAAGGAGACTAACCTCGCGCGATCGCTCCTCCCCAAATAGGACTGATATGATGACAAGCAATTTTTCAGTAGTTCCACGCACTGAGGAGTAGTCGACTCTAGGCCAACCAACTCAAGAGCAGCAGGAACAATCTCCACTGCGGTCGGCCAATCAGCTTCAAGGATGTTCAGAACCATTCTGGCCTTGTCAGCTTTTGGCAACATACGCGTAACAGCTTCAAAACGGGATCGCACGATTATGCAGCCTCTTTAACTAGCAGTTTTGCACGCTCAACTGCTTTTTCATAATTTTTAGGACGAGTCAGAACTGGAATTTTGCCTTTCTCAACTCTACCGCCTGCCAGAATCGCCAGGAACTCCAAATTAGGCAACTGCCCTAACAATTGCGCAGGGAATAGTTCACCCTCTTCATCCATAAGACGCTCACCCACGTTAAGCGAATGCATATGCGGATCATCTTTGGTGGAATTCCCCTGGGTCCGCATGACGTACTTGTAGTAAGTCGGAGGAATCATCTCCGCAATATACTTCTGGGTTTCCTGATCGGTGATACGCAGAGCAATAACATGGTTAGTGTTACCCAAGACTTGTCGAGCCTTCGCTGGAGACCCCATCCGCGCCTCAAAGTCGGCAATAGTTTGTGTAGCCACATACAAGCGCATGCCAGCACCACGACCTTTGTTTAGTAGTTGAACAAGTTGGTCATTTACTGTTTCAGCAGCTTCATCAACAAAAATGTTTACCGGCCGGCGCTTAAGCTCCTCCGGATCTTCGAAGTTATATCGCTGGCCCGCCACAGCCGCCAGATCGGCCAGGAAGATTGAGCCTATAGACGATCCAACCATGCTATCGGAGAGAGAATCCAGCCCCATGTAGAGAACTTCGGCCCCCTGGATAACCTTGCCAGAGTCGGTGATTTCACGCTCATCATCAGGATCATCCATATTCGGCGATAGGATTGGCCCCATGTGCCCAGCTGTAAGCATGTTCAGAACTGGTAGCAGCGATGCAATCATTTTGCCGAAGTGAGCCTTGTCATGCTCGAACATCGAGAGCAGGCCTTCCAGATCCGAGCTTGGCGCCAGCGGCACGATTTCTGTTCTATAGAGGCCCAGAAGGGCCTTCGCTTTCATTTCATCTGTTTGGGCTTTGCTCAAGGCAGCACGTGCTAGCGCTTCAAAGTGCGGATGAACTTTTTCTCCGTATGCTTTGATCGAACGGATTACCAAAGGCGCCAAGCCTCCCTCGAGCGTACGCCGCAACTCGACGAGGGTCGGCAACATGCCACACAACAGCAACGCCTGAATTACGTTGTTCAAAGCCATCTGCGCGAAGGCCTGGAACGGATCGCCGCCCTCGGATTTCATCAGCGCCGCGATTCGCGAGGCCACTTCGGTTGCACGACCAAAATTTTTGGTTGGCGAAATTCGGACGCTCTTTTCAGGGAAGGCCGGATGGAAATATTTGAACCGTTCAGGGCGCCCAGAAAGCTCACAAGCACGCTTGGCATTTTCGGCAAGCTCCTTATCGCCCTTGGGGTCGATTATGATTACAGCCTCTCCGCGGAGGACGGCCTGGCTGATCAAAATGTCAAATTCCCGGGTCTTACCCGAGCCCGTCGTGCCCACGATCAGGGTATGGAGCGAGGTCAGGTCCTCCTTCATCTCGATTGGCCGATCGGGCTGCATTGAGATGCCATGAATCCACGGAGAACCCATGAACCCATCGGGGATCTTCGGCATCAGCTTGGTGATGTCGCGCTTTAGCAGCTCGAATACCTGCTGCCCCTCGCTCTGCGTCCATTTGAATCCTGTACCCAGGAACAAATTCCCCCTGTTCTTGAGCATCTGCTCAATCAGTTCGTCCTGCCCCATCAGCACTGCCGGCTTTGCCTTCAAGCCCTGCTTCACCCGATAGAGATGCACGGCAGCGGGGATGCGACGCAGCGCGAAGCCCCCCATCACAATCAATGACAAATAGAATGGTTGCGGGGGCAAGTCGGTGAGTAAGTGCACAGCACTTGTAGCCGCCATGCCAAGCACCCAGCCACTAGCCTCGAAGGCCTCAAAGTTGGGCCTCCATGGCATCTCATACGCCCACTCACTCATCGCTATTAGTCCACAATTTCTATGACGTGATTGTTCCTGACTAAGAGGTATTGATGAGTAGCAATTAGCGCCCTCTTCAGAGTCGGTTCGTCAACTTGAAGGGCGTTGGAAATATCACTCAGCTTTCTGGGCTGAATGCTCACAACTCGTTTTCCGTTCAGCTCCGATTCCTTGCAGAGCGCCAGTGCAGCCGTAGCGATACGCCGAAAGTTTTCCGCTTCAACTTGATCCTTTGCAACTGCTAACGAGTGGCGGTACTTCCCCTTTGTGAGGTATTCAAATATGGCTCCCAGGTAACAGTTCAGCATGACGCTCTTGGGCGCTTTGCGTGTCATGGTTCCGGTGAAATCGTCCCAAAGCCACATTGCCTTCTGAAGCTTCGGCAGATCGTCGATAACAAACCCCCCGCCTGCGAACTCGAAATTTGGCTTGTAACTCACCATGGAGACAGTCTTGTCGATATTGGATGCGTACCACCTCAAAGACTTCGACAGGTCCGGGGTCAGCGCAAGAAACTCTTCATACTCGGCTGACTCCTTCGGCGAACACACATACCCGTTGAAACTCTCTGTGATCGCAGAAGATTCTTCCGGCAGAGGGAGGCATTCGACAGGGGTACTTGGCAATGGCTCTCGAGGCTTTCTTGGCTGCCCTACCTTAATTTCCGGGTATGGCTCACCAGCACTTTTTGAAACACTGATACCCGGTGCAACACCCTGGGGAACCGTCCTTTCAGCTCTGATCTTCGGTGTAACCTGTCTGGTTGATGCAGGTGCAGGTGCAGGTGCAGGTGCAGGAGCAGGAGCTGGTGCTGTCACGGGCGGATCAAGCCTCACCTGAGCCTCGGGGTGTAAATCCTGAAAAGATTCCTCGATCCAATCAGGCATTGTCTGCGCCGGCGGGAAGAAGTCGACGTCCGGTTCAAGGTCGAGTTCTAAGTCCACACTCGGCAGCATCACACTCGAACTCATTACCGGGAGGTCAAAGTCTGCCAGCAAATCCCGGCCTTCCAGATGAGGCGATAGTGTTTCCGATACCATCGAATGCAATTCTTGCTCATCAGCCACCAGGGCCGGTTCCGGGTCCGCTATATCGAAATTCGGAGAATGAAGCACGCGCTCCATGCCTTTAGGAAGGCTTACTGAAATCGGGGAACCCGTAGGCAGATCACCAAGGAACTCAAGAGATATTTCGGTAGGTAGATCTCCGAATCCAAACTCGTCCATCCCCGCAAGCTCAGGGGGAATGACCATTTTGACCTCGCCCCCATGCCCACCTGGCTTTATTGGGGCCGTGACCACCGCCGGTCGCGGGAATACTCGAGGGCGATACTGTTCAGCTTGACCATTTTCGTCACTGTCGACAGAACCAAGTTGCACAGCCAGTTTGGGTCTTTTGTCCTGCTCGGCATCTGCAGGCCTCAAAGATCGATCAGGGATCGCCATCCCTGCGAGCTCGAGCACATCATCGTCAATGTCCGCATAGTTATAGGCGTACTCAGCATTACGTTGCGTTAAATCATCCCCGCCGTTTCCAACTTGATTCCCCCCTGCCGCGGGTACTGCTGGCGAGATGGTCGCATGAACTTTTGGCGACGGAAACTCATCTGCAGAGGGCCCCGGGAACAGTCGCGCATCATCAGCAAGCTCCGGTAGTGAGAATTCGGGCTCGCCAGCTTTGGGTAGCCGGCCGTCTTTCGCGCCACCTGCGAGAGTGCTTCCTCCCTTGCTCTGTTTTCCAGCAGCTGCCGTCTTAGCTGAGGGTGCATCCCTACCACCAATTTTGATCCCTTCAACAACTGCCTGCTGCTGTCCACTTACGACAATACCTTGCTCTGTTGTCGCTGCTTGAGACGGGGCCCCAACAATCTTGATTTGAGGGGCGGACGCCGAACCCGGGGCCACCCTCTCCAGAGTGGCCTTTGCCCCTTTTGTCCGTTGTGATGACTGCGGTGTAGATGGAGCGTTAGACGTGCTCGGCGGTGGGCTGGCCAATTGCGGAGCAACTGCCGTGGAAATACTCGGTACAGCCTGCTTCGGAGCAGGATTGCCAAAGGGGTCTGCCCCACCAGGTGCAGCAGAGAAGTCGGGCACCGTCAGAGTCGGCGTGCTGAAAATTTCCGCCGCAGGTTTTGGAGCAAAGGCATCAACAGTAGCGCCCCCTAGGGAAAACATCGGCTCCATGGACGCCGGATTGTTTGCACCAGGAGCAGGGAAAGCCGCCAGTGGATCATTGGCTTGCGACGCAACGCCCCCTCCTGGCAACGCAACAGCTCCGGTGTTGGAGTTGGCCTCAAATCTGGTTTCGTGCTCGCCTTCACCCACCACACCCGCAATGGATTGTGGTACTGGCTCGAAGGGAAATAGCAGGTTGGACGCCGCCAACCTGACGCACTTCAACTTAATCGGCTTGGGACGTCCATCACTGAGCAGATCTGGAAAAACAGACCAGTAGATCGATCCATCTGGGGACCTTTCAAGGATATGGTGATCTAGCAGCACCTCTCCCAGTGCATCCGCACTACGCGGTACCGCCTTGACGCCCTTCTCATTCAACTCTTCTGTGATGTCCTTAACGCCCTGCACCCAGGCAACGTAGACCCCGTCACCGATAACCCAAACCCGGTGCCCAACTTCATTAACCTTCCAGACACCGATGCTTTTCAGATGCCGCATCGTATCGACCACGAGCGAGGAAACGGGCACGCCGATTCCCAGCGCTGATTTACCAGATGCGTCGCCGCCCCATTTCCTGAGATCCGCCTCTACAGAGGTCGAATCCGCCTTGATGACCAGCCCCGTTAGAATGCTCTTCTCGTCATCACAGGCGATCGCATTGACCATCGCAAAATAGAGATCCTGCCCCGCCTCCATGAGCCACAACCGCAACTCTTTTGACAGAAGGCGATCTATCATCGTGGTCGACAGATGCTTATGGACATCGTGCCGATTTGGGTTCCAGTGGAAGAAGTAGCGCTCGACGCCATTCTCTTGCGCCCATTCTGGAATCGAGTTGGCGACCGGCTGCCAGATCTTTTCAGCTGACGCATCGGTCACTCTCAGGTCGTAAAGCGGCTTGCCCACGTCATGCATAAGTGCAGCGAGCACCGCCGCCGCGTTCCATCGATCTCGTCTTTTGATTCGTTCGGCCGGATACCGATCGTGGTCAAAACTCGTCACCTGGCACGCATTCAGCGCGTGCACCGCCACTTCAAGGGAGTGCGCCAGCAGCCCACCGGCACCGCGGTGATGGTGGGCCTGTGATGCCGGCAGCATGTGGGCAAAGCTGGCGAAGGAGTCGAGAACCGGCAGAATCAAACGATTGAACTCCCTGGGAGGGAGTCCAATACCGCTGGCTATAGCGCGCACTTTTCCCGCGTGGGCATTCAGAAGAAACTTGCCCGGAACCCTTGCAGGCAGGCCGACCAGAAAAGGTGGGTACTTGAGCGAGGCCTCGTCGCCCCGCATCAAATACTTCTGCAGCTCGGGGTCTTCAAGCTCCAGCTCTTGAATCTGGTTAATAGTAAGACTGCGCTTGCCTTCACGCCCAGCATCTATTGAGGGACGCGTAACGAGCCCCTTTAATAATTTTAGTAATTGCATGCAGTCCTCCTGATGCACGCATTCTGTCTAGATGTCGGAAAAGCGGTGCCTGAATCCATACCACTTCGCGGGTCGGACTCACCACACCAGCAGTTTGCACAGCCATATGATCCCCCTCACACACTATGGGAGGGCAAAATGGTCCGGACAAAGGCAATCACTATCGCGGCGGCTGTATTTCTTACGGCCTGCACAAGCACCCACAAACATCCCTATGACCAGATCACTGAGGACGCCACGGCGTACGTGCCGGTAAGAGTTGCGCACGAGTTTTACAGCAGCTGGGGTCATGATGGCCGCGGCGGTGCGGCGCTTCGAAAACCCGCGTACGAACACGTGATGGGTAGCGAGGATGAGGTAATGACCACTCAGGGTAATTACGCGCAGTTACGCTCCGGACAGGGCACTGGCAATAGCGTAGTGGTTACCGCACTCAATCACGGGATGAACAAGGCCATCGACCAGGCCCTTACCTTCACACCACCCGATCAACAACCCGCCCCCCGCTCCTATGCACTCAATGCCAGTAAAGAGGAATACGAAAGAGCGTATCGAAAACTGTGCCGAGGCGCAGGAATGGAAATGACAGAGCGCGAGTGGGAGATTGTTGCCTTGGGAGGCCCACAAGGCGTCCCCGCGACACTCCGTGGAAAGTGTCTTTCCTACAAATAGAAAGCGGGACAGAAATACAGAGCATAAGCCCGGTCACACCGGGCTGTTTCTAGCCTAGAAGCAAATGAATTATCCACCAATACACGGGCGTGTCGTAGGTGGCCATACCCAATATCACACCGAACATCGAGCCTAACACCAACTCAACGACGAGAAGGTATCTGAGCCGAACTCCCCATAAGCTCCCATGCGATGACTCCTCCAAACCTTCGGGAAGGGCATGCAAACGGTTCATTCGCAGCTGCAGGTCCAATCCAATATTATTCATGCTGCTTGTGGTTTCTGCCTTGCTCATTTCTTCCACCTGCCCGTGATTTTCTTTGCTACCAAAGACTTCCTCATGAGCTGTGAGCAACGATCTCAGGGAGATCCGTTTACGAAATCGTTTTGCAAATTGCGCGGCCGGCTCTGCACTGCCCATGAATAGTCCCCTCATCAGTTGAGATTCAGGGACCGTACCAAAAATCAAGTCCGGCACAGGCCCTATTCGCCACCATTGGTGGGTCGGATGCCCCCCTTGGTAGCTGCAGTCAGCGGTAAGGTGGTCAGCGAGAACCGAAGTAGCACTTCGATGATTACCCGCCGCAATTGAACGCATGACCGGGACTCGTTGAACATCGCTCTCGTGTTCGGGCCGGAGGCAAATTCCCAGCGCCATGCCGCCGCTTCACACCTGCACAAGCGAATAACGACGATGACGGAACATAATCAGTACGACGAAAACCAAGAAGGCACTGCCCACCACCAGGCCCTAGCCAATGACCTGAGCACGTTCTGCGAGGTTGCTGTCGCGTCAGGTAATACCGGCAATGTCGGGGAGACCAACCTCACTTGGTTGGCCCTTGACCTCATTGAGGAACAGGAGGGTTTCAATCTTCGTGACTATGAGCGACCAGACACCGTAAAGCACATCGAACGGTTGGCGCTCGCCTGGGAGCGAAGCGAGCAGTTTCAGCCGATCGAAGTCCAAGTTGTCGATGGGCATTGCTATGTACGTGACGGACATTGCCGGCTGCGTGCGGCGCGATTGGCCGCTTCTCGTGGCGCCCCCATCAAGCGTTTGCCTGTCATTGAGCTTAAGGGGAATGACCAGCTCGCCTGCGTGCGAATTCTGACCTCGAATGAGCAGCTCAAGCTCAGCATTATTCAGCGAGCGCATGGCTATCAACGCCTACGCGACTTCAATTGGCCGGATGAGCAAATCGCGTCCCATATTGGCATGACCGATACCCATGTACGCGAAACGCTGCGCCTGCTACTTCTGCCGGAGTCCATCCAGACTCTGCTTGAAAAAGGCGTCATCAAGCCCTTCCTTGCCCTTGATCTATGGCGGAAATATGGTGACTCGAGCGAACAAATCATTCTCGATGCCTATGAGGCGCGCAAGCGTGAGCAGGCTGAACTGTTGGCCAAGGCAGTCATCGCCGGCGATGAGCCACTGACCCCACAAGTCCAAGTAGTTGACCTGACGCAGCTCGCCCCGATCCCTGAGCCAGAGATACGTCTTACCAGTCGGCATATTTCAGCGCCGACAAAACGGATCGGTAAAAAGCTGATTACCAACATGACGTCGACCATGACCGGGATCTCGAAGCTCATGCGCGAGTCCGCGATTATTGATGCAAACAACGGAACCATTTCCGTGCAGATCCCGATCGAGGAATACGAGCGATTCATGTCGATCTCAAGCGAAGTTTCCAAGCATCGCCATGACGAGCCAGCAGGCAAACCTGCCAGCGATAATGACCAGCAGGTACTCGGGTTGGCTAGTTGATAGGAATTATCTTTGCCAGCCAATCGAACACAACATTTAAACCCCCAAAGGGAAAATGACGATGAGTAACACTTTTACTATTTCGCATACCCCGATGAACTCGGGTAAAGGCAAGACCCCAATAGCTGACGCTTATGAACAGACTCGGGCTGCACTCGGCGTGTATCAAGGTCTACTGGTAACTGAATTGGGTGACGACGCAGAAAGCTACGAGCTGGCCTGTGCTTCCGTCGTCATGGGCCGGGAAAACGTCGGCATTGCTTTCAGCGTGAAAGACCATCGCGCCTATGTTTTGATCCTGGACGATGGACGACCTGATATGCACTACCTACCGATTTGGTTGCTGGACATGGCCAAGTATCTGACGGAAACCTTGCGAACCTTCGTGGTGCCTGACCAAGGTAGTGAACTCACCTACTGGGGCGACAGCGAGCGTCGGCGATTCATCGCATACAAATTTAAAATGGCTGACTCCCCGACGAACATAGTTCCTATTGGCACGGCGCCATAGTAATCAGGACAAACCATGCAAAAAGACAACCTATACGCAAAGCGTCGCCAGCTAAGCGCGATCGAGAACGCGGTAGTTAGCCTCAACCAGGGACGTATGTCCCCATGTGCCGGGGCGGCCATCATTGCCGGCACGGTCGCTGCTCTTGTAGCCGGTCCGGCTTTGCAACTTGGCCTGACAGTCGCCTTCGGAACAGGCGTCGCTACAACCGTCCTATCCTATGTATATTCCAAATTTCCGAAGTCATGGGCCGAGGTTGTAGACAAGCGATTGGCAGATTATGAGCCTGTAGATCATGCGTCTTACGCCCTGTTGCACGAAAGAACAAAAGCATATGGCGGGCTAGAATTGGGGGCTATGTTTGAGTGGCTGGATAAGGAAAACACAGCCGTCCAAACATCGAAGCCGGTTCAACCGGACGGCACCGGCAAGCGTTTTATGAGCAAGGATGTTTCAGGTAACCGCGAGCCGAAGGAATAGACGGATAGTTACGCCCAAGCGGCCCAGGAGTTTGGGCTTTTAGTTATGCCGTTGGGTATGGATTTGATGCGCCTGCCAAACAAGCCCCAAGGGCTGCAGGTTTTTCCGCTACTACGAAGGGCCGGCACGATCTGACCTTGCTTACAGAGCTACACGAGTTACCCAAGAGGTCCCAACGAATCACCCTCGCGTGCGATATCAGCCAGTATGAAGGGGTAGCCAGAAGATACTTCTGCCTCGCCCCTTTTTACCCTGAATCACCGAATGCGCTGCCCCACCGGGCAGTTCGATCTCTTCGGGCAGGATACACAAACCCGTTCATGCGGGTGCCTTGGCGCAGCGCGCAACCCCTCCCCTCGCAACATCCAGTACCTGTTCCAGAGCGAAATCACTTGAGCGCTGGATAGCAGCGTCACAGGCTTGTATACGGTGCGCGTTGAATTCGAGATTCGAATGAACCCAGTCCCTGACACTGGAAGGTTACGTCCAAACAGCGATTGCGACTGGCGAGCCAGGATAAAGGCGTAGACGCTCAACTGAATCACGTCCTTCATGTAGACCGATTCGCTTTTTCGGCGCTTGGTATCTACGGGCACCAGCCAGCCATTAGCCAAAAACACCTGATCACCGCGGCCATGCAGGGGGACGGGAATCTCAGTGGCCAAGTCGCGCTCAGAAAGGACAACGCGCCCTCCTCTCAGTGCATCCGGGAGATTTTCACTCCAGGCTCCAATTGCACGATTCATCTACTCACCTTTTCTTTTTTCACACCACTACAGTACCCCTGTCTCGGAAAGTGCAACCCCTTTGCTTTAGCTTCAACCAGCCACCAAAAAAGTTGCAGTTCAGGAGAACGTGAGAGCCTATGGGTGTGATTACGAGAACCAAGAGGTGAACCTATGAGCGGTAAACGAAACGGCCGCCATCCAAGGTCAATATCGGCAACCGAGTTGTCGAAACTCGGCCAGTGTGAACTGATGGTTGCACTAAACCTCCCCGAAGCAGCATCGCAAGAGATGAAAGCAATGGCACGCCAGGGCGAGGCTGAGCATGAGCGGTTTCATCTGCGGGCTGTCCTCAATGCCGGCACAGCCGATGAGGTCGCACGGCTGCACAAGTAACACCAACAGGGGGCAAATTGCCCCCCCAGCGACCCGATGTTGAAGGCAATGTTGCTCTAAGTTTCCCCAGGGCTAAACATTGTGTTTGATCTCGTCATAGTTGAATCGCCGAACAAGACTAAAAAAATCCAGAAATTTCTAGGGGACTCCTTCAAGGTTACCTCTAGCGTCGGGCACTTCCGAGACCTTCCACTCAGGAGGATGGGAGTAGAAGCCCCAAACTTCGTACCTGACTATGAGGTAAGTGAAGACAAAAAGAAGGTCGTATCCAACCTGAAGAAGTTAATTCAACAGGCAAATATGGTGTACCTGGCCACCGACCTCGATCGCGAGGGTGAAGCCATTGCCTGGCACTTGAGGGAGGTCCTCAAGCCCAAAAAATACCGAAGAATTAAATTTAACGAAATCACCAAGAAGGCCCTTACTGAAGCTATCTCCAAGGCCGGCGACATCGACATGATGTTGGTGGCGGCCCAAGAGGCACGCAGAGTTCTGGATCGCATAGTTGGGTACACTGTCTCACCGCTACTGACCGAGCTATCCGGGGCCGGTGTCAACCTATCCGCCGGACGCGTTCAGTCGGCAGCCCTTTTGCTTCTGGTCGAACGAGAACAGGCGATCACCAGTTTCGTCTCCGTCGACCATTACAAGCTGAAAGTGAGCTTTACCTGGCCAGGTAAACAAGCAGTTTGGACTGCTGAATGGCAACACAAGGCGCTACAAGCAGCCATGGGTGTTGAGCAAACCGACCTTTTTACGCATGCCTCTTATTTACAAAGTCTCGCCGACGCCATTAAGGGTCAGCCTGCCTTCATGGTTTACAAGCTTGATAGTCGAGAGGAGGACAGAAAGGCGCCGGCGCCCTTCACTACATCGACTCTGCAGCAAGCCGCAAGTGTGAAGCTGGGTATGGACGTGGATCAGACCATGAAGAAGGCCCAGGCGCTCTTTGAAGCAGGCCTGATCACCTATCACCGCACCGACAGTCCTAACCTTTCCGAAGAGTCTGCCCAGGAAATTCGTGCATGGCTCACTGGGAAGGGACATGCGCTTCCTGCAGCACGCAACACTTGGGCGTCCAAAGCTGACGCTCAGGAAGCTCACGAGGCCATACGACCGACAGCAATCGACATTACACCGTCCGATTTTGCGCCCGACAGCGATGAGATGAAGCTCTACAAGCTGATCTGGCTCCGCGCTGTGGCAAGTCAGATGGTGCCGGCCAAATTTTATGCGACTAAGGCGCTGCTCCTCTCGGCCGTCAAAGTGAAAGATCACAACCTGCAGTTTCTGGCAAAAGGCCGAGTCCTATTGAGCCCGGGATGGATGGCACTGACCCCGGACGACGCAGTGGAGGACAAAGACGAGGGCAATGAGGACGACGCAGACAAATCCCTCCCTGACCTGCAGGAACAAGCCCGACTCCAATGCAGTGAAGTACAAGCCGTCACAACCGCAACAAAGCCTCCGCCGCGGCTCACGGATGCCTCGCTCACAAAATTGCTTGAGTCCATGGGTATTGGTAGGCCCTCAACTTTCGCGTCTATTGTGGCCACGCTTTACAAGCGTGAGTACATTCGAAAGGAAGGACGGAAGCTTTACGCGACACCACTGGGCATAGGCGTGATCTCCATCTTGAAGGGCCGGTTCAGCTTCGTTAGCTACGATTTTACAAAGATGATTGAGGAGGCCTTGGATCAAATTGCCACCGGCAAAGCATCGTACTTGGCCGTCGTTGGTTACCAACACCAGGTGCTCACGGGTGAAGTGGACAAGATCAAAGCAGACCCGAGCATCTCAGCAACGGTAGCTGAACAAAAGTCAGAGATGTTCGGCGACCAGGTCAGTTGCCCGATCTGCAAATCTGGTGTTCTTCGCCGGCGAGCTACCAGTTCGGGGGCATTCTGGGGATGCACCAAATACCCGTCCTGCACAGCGTCCTGCAATGACATCAAGGCACGGGGCAAGCCTCCTGTACCTGATCTCTCAACCATCCGCACCAAAGAAGCCTCTGCTGAGAACGGCGCACCTAAACCGGAGCGAATCATTTCTGAGGTGAATTGCCCAAAGTGCAAGAAGAAGAAAATGTCGCTGCGACCAGGTCCAAAGGGGCCGTTCTGGGGATGCCTTGGCTACCCTTCTTGCAAGGGCACGGCGCCCGACGATGGTGGCAGGCCATTAATTGCAGCGCCACAGGCAATCTGAATTCGCCCCTGTGACTGGGACTGATCGGACCTTTGTATCGTTATGGCATCGGGATAATGCGCCGATTAGACGGAGGCTCTTGGACCATTATGTGTATCGACGGCGCAATTGCAGTAACCAGCTACTCATCAGCAAACGCTAAGCTTCCTGTTGAGATCGGGATTGCCACTGGCACCAACACCCTGAATGTCGTGATCGGTGTCGTGCCGGGCGTTATCGAGATTCATTCGGGTGATGAGGCTGAGGCTGGTCTCGGCGCCCTCGAAATGGAAGCCATCGGCCTTCAACCTACCAGGGCATGCGAGCTGATCAATGATTTCCTGGTCGGGGGTGTTGTGGGCTGTCGGGAAGAACGTGTCAAAGTGGCTTTGCAGCAGCTTTATAAGATCGCAGGCCATCACATGGAATTTCAGTTAGAGGAGCTTGGTGACCTCGACATTTCGCCTCCGACCTTTGATCAAGGTGCTTGCGCAGAAATGGAAGCTCGTAGGCTTGTGTTCCTCGCCAGGCAAAGTAAGAGCAGAGGCGCTTCACATGTTCGACACTGACGTAATACCTCATGAGACGAAGGAAAAACTTCAACGTCTTCTGGATCTAACTGCGTCGCTTGAAAGGGTCAACTCCAAGGTGATGCACGGCCAACAACCGACTACTGAAGATTTCCAGCTGCTGGGGGAAGGTCGACGGGAATTTGGGGATCTGATCGCACTCTTTGGCCTGCGCCCGCCGGGCAATTCACTCTCATAGCTTCACCTTGATGTAATGGGATATTTCTAGTTTCGCCCTGACAGTACAGGCCAACCAAAAGGAGCGCCTAAGTGAATAAAAATCAGCTCGTGGAAAAAGTTTCAGCTAGTGCGGACGTTACGAAAGTCGCTGCTGGAAAAGCTGTTGATGCACTAATCGATGCAATCACCACCACTCTGGAAGGCGGTGGCTCCGTTACATTGGTCGGCTTTGGTACTTTCAGCGTTGTGGACCGCCCCGAACGTATTGGTCGAAATCCCCAATCAGGGAAGCCGATGACGCTACGGGCCCGACGTGCGCCCACCTTCCGGGCTGGTAAATCGCTCAAAGAATCAGTCAACTAAAAAACCTATAACGCGGGTGACTCCCTAGCGTCTAAGAAGGAATCAAGAATGCTTATTCTCACACGGAAGGTCGGAGAAACTATTGTCATCGGCGATGACATTCGCGTGACGGTTCTCAACGTCTCGGGCAACCAGGTTCGTATCGGAGTCGAAGCCGACAGGGCGACACCGGTTCACCGCGAAGAGATTTACAACCTGATCCAGCAATCCGGCTCCACGCAACAAAGACAAAGCGCCTGACAACCATTGGTGGAAAGTCGCCGGCGTTTAGCCGGCTTTTTGTCAGGATTCCCTACTGGCTTAATCGCTCTCAGGCCAACCGGGCTGGCTCCATGTCTGTCGGCATGTGATATCCTCAAAAAGATTCTTTCGCGTCCAGGATGTCCTGGCGTGAAGTCCAGCTGATAGCAATCATCAGCACCAATTTCCAACCTAGTGGGGTCCATTTCCCCATTGGGGGACATGGCCTCCACACTTTCGGAGAACGCCATGTCAAATCAAGCCCCGCTATCAAAACTCTCCTTGTCGATCGGCCTGCTGGCCGCGCGGATCGCAGAGAAGCTGTTGGTGAACTACACGATCACTATTCCAACAGACCATGAAGCCACGCGGACCTATGAGGTTCTCGTGACGCAAACCTTGAAACGCACCATCGCAGTGAACGTTCAAGACTCAAATTTGCTTGCTGCAATGACCCAGGCCGCTACTTTGGCCACCACAATTCAAGACTCCGATTGGGAACCACTGAGTGAACCCATTCACGTCGAATGCAGGGTGATCAAGTAATCGAAGGAGTGGTAGGCATGGCCTGGTTCATACCTTGGCAATGCGTCTATCCAAAATCGCCTTGCCTCACGGAGGCAGGGCACTTTGAGAGTTGCCTTGGCAGTAGCACCAGTTGCTGCCAAGGTCTGTTCTATTTCATTTAGGTGGTGTGCGCCATGATCACCTAGAGCGACTTACCTAATTGCAGAACCGGTAAAGCACTTGTGGCACACCGCACTTGTAAATTCGAACGTATCCGAAAGGTCCTCCGCGCAACCCCTCATCCCCTGTTTGACCCAGACTAACGCCCAACATCGAACCGACACCGATCCAGCCGGTCAACGGACCACAAATTGATTGGATGGTGAAGACCGAACCTTCAACGGTGCATGCTGCTCTGCAGTATGAATCGATGTGCCATTTCCCACGCACCCCAGCGACAACAGCGAGGTGCAGCATTGAGCCATCGACAAGCAAGTAACCTACCGCCTCATACCCGGGATAACCTGAGGTATCGATCCCAAATGCCCAGCACTGACCACTGAAATCGTCTGGTAGCGGTTGGATCATCAGGTCCTGCATTACCCCGTCATGCGTATGGTCATGCACCTGCGGCGCCATGGACCACAAGTGATTGCACCTGGCCTTGAAGCCGGCTCGCTTGGTGCCACTATCGAACCAGGTAATTGCCCATTGACCCACACCCTGGACAATCATGAGAAAGCCAAAGAGCAGGGCTAACCCATAGACTAGGAGTAATGGTTTGAATGTCGGCAACAGGATCTGGAACAGAATGTTAACAACCAGTGCTGCAGCGATGATGCTCAACCCCGGTTTCACAAACCTAGCCAGGCTGACAAGGAGATCCTTCAACGGTTACACCTCGAGTTCGGTAAAGTTGAATCCAGCGAGCACCTCGCTGAACCCCTACGGTTAGATCGGTGCCAGCTGCGGCCAAGTTGACCAGTTGAACAACGACATCTGAACTACCCTCGCCGTCGACGTATCGTGCAACTTTTGCCCACTTCGCCGCCTCCTGTAGCTCCTCAGCTCCAGCAGCGTTTGTCGCAATCGCGATCGCCAGATCTGCAGCCGAGTGAGAGGTTCCACTCTCGGCGCCGAACCGTAAAAATGACTTCGCCTTTTCAAGATCCCTCCCAAGGAGCCCGTTGCCGAAGAGATAGAGTCGGCCGATCTTGGCAGCGGCCTCAGGATTGCCGCTACAGGCCATTTCCTTCAACTCGATCAATGCCACACCAGCGGCGTCCAGGTCGTCGCGAGAGATGGCATCAGCAATATTCGCCTCGAGTGATACCGGGTCACTTGCCGATGCGGGTAACGCCAGAAGCAGGATTAGCAGAACGACAATTCGCATAAATGGCACTCGCTAATAACGTGAGACGACTATATTCGCCCCGTGCCTGTGCGATCTCTCCAGATAGGCCCTACGGCCGGGGCAAACCCTACGACTCTGAAGCCTCTCCAATTCCATTTTGGTCTGCTGGCGGACCACCCATGCGTTTACCATTTTTTGTGGCACCAGAATTCATCGTCCTATTTTTGCCTTCAACGCCGTCATCCGGACTGACAAGAACACCAAACCCAGCGACCGGGTCGCTGCCGCCGGCGCGATCCAGCTCAGCGACTGGATGAGACGGTACCGCACCGCCGTATCGCAATCGTCTTAGTACGATCACGACGAGAGAAGGCAGCACCAACATGACAAACACCCCGGCAACAGCCAATGTCGTGACCATGGTCACCGCGTAGATAACCCACTCAAGCGCCCGCATGCTCATCGCATCCGCCATTCCCTGGGCGTGAGCCAGGCCATTACGCAACACTGTGGGGAGCTGACTCGCAAAATCGACCTTGAACAGGAATGACGCAGCAAGCGCGATAACCAGCAGCACGACACCTCCCCTTAAGGCCAGGCGGATATCAGCCCACGAAGGTATGCAGTGCATCGCTATGATCAGCGCGGACATACTCCACACGGCGCCCATCCCGCCTGCGCAAAGATTCCCGTAGACCAGCGTCCAAGCGCCGACCACGCCCTCCAGGAAGACAGATCCATCAAATCCACTATCTCCCCAAGGAGCCACAGCAGGGTTTAATGGAAAGAGGAACTCAAACAATAGGAATGCCATAAAGATTGGGGCAACACCTTGCACCACCAGCCCAACAGCGTGAACTGTTGAGGACGGACGATAGGTGAAGGCGACATAGCCAAGACGCCCGGTGGCCGCGTCGGGTGAGTAGAGCCGGATTTGAGTTATTTTCAAACCGAACATCCAGCACGCCAAAACGTGCCCCAACTCATGTATGGGCGTACCAAGAACACCTGTGACCGCGTAGAACGGGAAAACGCTCCGGACAAGCGACTGAACCAGCCTGTCCATAACCAGAATGACCAAGGGCGGCATCAGGAAGATGTAGGCCAGGTACTGTACGATCAGTTGCCAGTTAGAATCATTAAACATTGAAGGCTCACGGAAAGTGGGGGGGGCCGCTCATTCTCACCCTCCTCAAGCTCGCCGCGGAGCGACATTGATGCCCGGCCTGGGGCACCAACATCTGTCATAGATCGAACCCGTCTACAGGCTCAGTCTCAACACCTGCGCTCCTCTCCCCTTGCTAGATTGGCCTGATCGAATCTAGGGGAACGGCCGTGGACATTAACTGGACATCGGAGCAGCTGGAATTTCTCAATTGCACGGCACCGCTCATTAGGCTCCGAGCGTTTGCTGGTGCGTCCAAAACGACCTCCCTCGAAGGCTATTCGCGCAAACATAACCGCCTCAAGTACCTGTACCTGGCTTACAACAAAGCCATCAGGGATGAGGCCAAAAAACGCTTCCCGAAAAACGTCGTCTGCGCGACCACACACGAGTTGGCCTACAAAGGTTACAGGGCAAAATACGAGCATAAGCTCGAGGGTGGTTTGCGCCTTGGGGACATGGCCAAGGTACTGAATACGAATGATTGGACCGTGGTAAGGGCCGTGGTCGATACCTTGAACAACTTTTTGTGCAGCCCCCTCGAGACCTTTCATGAAAGCCATCTCCCAATGGTCAAAAGGATGCCGGGCTCGCAAATGCCACCGAGCTTCATCGAGAATGTTTTCAAGTCTGCAGAGTATCTTTGGGAACGGATGATCGACCCTGAAGACACGTCGGTACCCTTGTTGCACGATGGCTACTTGAAAATGTATTTGCTCAGCAATCCGGACCTCAGTAGAACCTACGATGTCATCCTGGCCGATGAGAGCCAAGACCTGAACGGCCTGACACTGGCCCTCATCAAGAAACAATCTTGCAGGAAGATTTTCGTTGGCGATCGGCACCAGGAACTCTATCGCTTCAGAGGTTCTGACAATGCGTTGGATGATCCAGACCTCGACGATGCAGTTGACCTTCGCCTGACCAGGTCGTTTCGATTTGGGCCAGCAACAGCCGCCCTTGCCAACATCATTCTAAGTTTCAAAGGCGAGACGGTACCGGTAATAGGTGCCGGCGCTCGAACTAAAATTCGATCCACCTTAGACAGCGATGCCAAACGTCCCGCGTTGCTCCACCGCACGGTCATGGGGGTCATCCTTTCAGCGCTGGACTACACCGCCGCCGGCAAAAAAGTGTTTTGGATCGGCAAAATTGATTCGTATCAGATCTCGAGCATCGAGGACCTGTATTGGTTCAGCGAAGGCCGCACTGATAAGGTCAAAAACAAACGGCTGTTGAAGGAGTTCAGCGACTGGCACCAGTACCTGACCATCGCAGAGGAAACGAAAGATCGCGAAATGGTCCGAGCCATCAAGATCATCAACGCCTACGATGACCTTGAAGCACGCCTACGTCAGATGCGCGCGATGACGGTAAACGAGGAGGACAAAGCCGACATTATCCTGGCCACAGCCCACCGATCGAAAGGGCTTGAGTTTGACAATGTCGCACTGATGGATGATTTCCCGGACCCACTGGACCCTCAGATGGACCATGGGTCGCGTGAGGATGAGCTCAATTTGCTGTACGTCGCGGCCACCCGTGCGAAGTACCAATTGGCGGTCAATCAAGTCGTGATTGGCCTCATGCGCGAACACGCCTACAAGGTAAAAATGGCCGCTAAACAAGCGCAAGGGGTTTGAAAAACCGCCGTGTCATATCGCCCGGCGGAGCGGCACTAGATGATCCGGTGATGCCCCAAATCGCTTGCAGAGGGACTCGTAGCTAGAGCCGAATCCCAAACTCGACATTGTGCATAGCACCTCAATGTTCGAGTCCAGCGTCGCAAGACAAAGGTCGCGGCTATGGGGAACCATACGAAATCCGCGGACCTTCAATTCGTGCTCAAGCTCCCCCCACCCCCTTGAAATCTTGGTGAGCGCCAGGAGTTCAACCTTTTTCGATTCACTTAACTCGCCCTTCAGCGCAGGAATTTTTCTAAGGTCTTCCCGAGGGTCCACACGAAAGCCTGAGAAAAGGGCCTTAATCTGCCAACTACGTCCTGTCCGAACCCAGCGGAGCCCTCCAAGAAGCGCCCACACAGCGCAGAACACTGCAAAGGCTACACCAGCACCCGATAGGATCGCAGAAGCCTCAAGCATGCCCAGGCGACGCATTAGGGTGGGAAAGAGATCACCCACACCAAAATAGAAGAAGCAGGCGTAGGCAAGGGGTCTGATGATCGCCGCACCAAACGCCGGCCGGCGCCGATGGGAGTTGAGCTTGTTCATTAGGCAGTGGCTCCGGCTGCACCCTGGATATCGCTGTGGTTAGCCCGACCCTCAGCTTCCACCCGATGAGCAGGGTCGGCATTATCCGCCGCGACCAGTGAATCCCGGGCGTGCTGAGCCCACTCGTCGATCGCCCCCTCAACAATTTTCGGATACTCCTGATCAGACTCTAAAGCCTTCATCTGTAGCAGGATCTCGTCAATCACCAGGTCTGGCTCGACCCGCGCCCCGCATTCGCTGCAGTGACTCATTCCAATTGCCAAGCCAGGCATCCGGTAGGGACGTCGCCCAGTCTGCAGCTGAAACTCGGAAAATGCCCGCGCGTAGAGGTCAACGGTTCTTGAGGGCAAAGCGCGGCCCGGCAAGTTCCCCAGAATGGCTATGACGCATTGGTGTGACATGGTTTTCTCCAAACAAAATGGCTCTCTCAGAATCAACCGAGAGAGCCAATATGCAAGCCCTGCTCCTGAGAGATCTGCTCAGAATGTTGTTCTACTGCTCATCTGTGCCGGCGTCCTGTTCTTCATCAGCCGTCGCCACCGGGGCAGTTTTCTCTGCCACCGGCGCTGCACCGCCGCGAGCGCCATAGCCCAGTATTTGCTCGCTTACAACAGCCCCACCATCAACCTGTTCACCCTTCTGCTTTTGCTCATCGGCCTGAGCGTCCGCTCGTTCGCTGACCATCATTTTTTTCATGACGGTAATGAAAGCGCTGGCCGGCTGGGCGCCTTTAACAAACTCCTTTTCACCGGTGAGATTGTCGATGACCATCGTCGCAGGCGTTCCGGTGGCGCCAATCTTCTCGCCCATCAACATGTGCTCGTTGATCCGGTCCTTGTGACGTTCACTGGCCATGCACTCGTTAAACTTCGCCTTGTCGCCACCGAGTCGTTTGGCCAGCGCCGGCAAGTCCTTTACCCCGCCACCATTGCCAGCAGAAAGCTCGAACACCTGGTCGAGAAAGACCCAAAAGCCCTTGTTGCCTTTTTGCTCTGCGAAGCACTCGGAGGCCTTTGCCTCATCGTGGGCCGCCGGGTTATGGAACTGCAGAGGCAGATGTCGCCATTGCCAGTTAACGGCACCGTTAGAGCGATCAACAATTTCCTTCATTGTTGGGTGCAGACGCTTACAGTACGGACACTCCATATCGGAGAATTCGGCCAGGGTAAAACGCGCTTTCAGGTCACCGTATACGCGCGCGTCATTTGGCACCGTGTCGACTGCATTGGGGTACCGGGCATACTGGGCACTGGCGTAGGCTTCAATTTCCTTAAGCTCGCGCTGGACAATGAGATCGTCGACGGCAGCGGCTACTTTGTCATCGAGATATCGACCGCCCTGCAAGGCGTTGAATGCCGCAAGCCCGCCAAAGGTTGCAACTTGGGAGAGGACGACTGAGATGGCTATAGCCGGGATGAGCGGTTTGAGGTTGAGCATGGCTGTTCCTGCAGTGGTATCTAGTGCAGGAGACGATACTCAGCCGCGGAAACCGAAAGGGGCTAATCAGCCCCTCAAACTGGCTCGGTTACCGTGCGGCCACGAGCATGAGAGAAGCAACTGATGGCAGTATCGGGGAATGGATCTGCGTGGCTTGTCGCACCGATTTCTGAACCACGATCAACTCGCCACGACTCGCCAACAAACAGGCTAATAGCGGCCCCATTTCACCGCGGCTACAGGAAGAAGAATCTTCTGCCTTGTACCGGGTTACCAATTGAACAAGTGAAGCCGTCGCCCATCCAGCACCAGGAAGGCTTTTCGCTTGAGCGCCAACGAGATCCAGGCGCTCGTTCAGCGTCAAGATCGGTGTGAGTGCGTCCATTAGCACAATTAACCTTTGGCCATATGCGGCAAGAGTGACAGCCAGGTTGCTCATTCGAGTGGCAAAAAAACGGCTTTGAGCCAAATAGCTTTGATATACAAAGATGTCATCCCTTGGAAGCCCCTGCCCTTTACCTTTCGCATCAAGGATTCCCAGCGCGCGCTCGGCCGATCGCAACTTCTGCCGCTCCTGGACGAAAAGTTGAAGAACGCAGCGGGCTTCCTTGCGCATCAACAACAGCTCTGCCCTGTGGGCGGCCTGGTATTTCAAGTTAATGGTCCCGTTGCCTAAGTGTTGAATGTCCATTTTTACCTCCGGGCAAACTACGCTTGTAGCGTTTTGCCCCATTGATTGGACTGGTAGTTGCGTTTAGCTCGATTCTTCACCCTATGAAGAAGGGGTTGAACTCACCACTGAGCAGTAGAGCCAACCCCACACATTTCAGGCGGCAAATCTTGCGCGATGGCGGTCTTTGGCCTCACGGCGCTCCTGCTCTTCCACGCACAGTTTGGCGGAGGGCAGTACCAACAACCGGCGCAGTCCGATTTGCGGGCCGGTTTCACAGTAACCGTAAGTGCCGTCTTCAATCCGGTTGAGAGCCTCCACGAGCTCGTCCAGAGCCGATGAGTCACGTCGGATCGAGCTGGTTAACTTTTGACGCTGTTCTTCGATAGTCGCGGCGTCCCCAGGATCAGGCACGTTCTCCAATCGCTCAAGTTCCTCCCGCCAATTGCCGATACGCATCCTGAGTTCACTGATGTGGGTATTGATCAGATCGCGGAAGAATTCAAGCTGCGCGTTGGACATGTAGTCATCGGCACTCATGAGCAAAATTTCACTTTTCGTCACATCAACCTCCAGGTTGTTTTTCATCACCTGAATCATGCCGATAGTTTGAAATATGCAACCTGCTAAATGGGCCCAATGGAGGCCGTATCCAGGGTCGGATTCGAACCCCTGAATCACGCATATCGTCAAACATTGCCGGCGATATTGAACGAGGTCGACTACCCCATCTTGGTGTGCAAAAAGACTCTTTCAGTTCGACCTTCATTTCGATACGACCATGGCGCCAAAGTCGTTTTAAAACAGGAGCACGCATGACGAAAAACTCAACTGACCCTGAGGCCAAATACCCTGCGCGCCTACCGAGTACTCTCCTCGAGCGAATAAGGGAAAAAGGTCGCGTCAACAATCGGAGCATCAACCAAGAAATTGTCCATGGAATGACTCAGTACCTTGATGGACTGGACGAACTTCAGTTGCTCATCGCGACTATGAAGCGACAGCTTGTCGCTATTCAGTCCACTTAATATCTGTATGCGTGCCCCCCTCTCTACTGCTGCATCTCCACATCAGGCAGCATCGTCCTAACCGGGCTGTGGCTGTAGAGGTAGCGTAAAAAAGCCCTCACATGGAGGGCGATTTTATTGTGCAAGATTGGAATGGGGGCCCTGATGCTAGGCCGCCCCAGTCTCAATAAAACGCAGAGGGTCCACGCTCACTGTCAGGCAAGTAAAAAGCAGTGTCCTTCGGCAGGTTCTTGGACAGGGCGGCTGCCAGCTGCTCGGACGTCACTTCACCACGGGTCTTAAGCACCATCGAATCGAAGAGCGATCCCGATGCCGAGCCATTCGTGGTTTCGTGCCCAACCGGGATAGCCACGATTCGAGCTGGGTAACCACCACGATCTACAGGAGCGTAACCGTCTGCAGCGAGGATACCTCGGTGACCCATGAAGACTTTGGCGGCCTTTAAGCCAGACGTGGTCTCAATTTTGCCCAACCGGAATTGTCCGTTTGGCAGATCATACGATTTGGTAACGTCGACCACTGTCTTGGCAAACATGGCTTCCATCTTCGCCCCGCACCCCGCCACGGCTGCAGCCATGTCCTGCCCATCGACCTTAGGCATAAAGCAGACAACATAGCCTTGCGTGACGCGTGGGTCGAATTTTGGTGAGCCTGCCACCAGGCTCAGCACCATGCCGGCGCCACCCACGTCTCCACCGATTGCGTTTAAGCCAATCGCTTCAAGGTCCTTTCCTGTTGAGCTTGGTCGAGAAGAGTCGGTCGACATGTAGCGGATCGTTTCCTCTTTGGTCGACTGACGCAACTGGGTACCTGTGAACGAGCCGGCCGGGGCTGCCTTCAAGGACGGCATTCCCATTACTGCAAAGACCTTGTCGGTCGCCGTCGCAGTGCTGGCAAACTTCTGAGGTTCGCTGTTTGCGTGCTTGATGGTCATCTCATCAGCAGCGCGAAACTCGTATTGCACTGACGCAGACTGTGCCGTTCCCACTCCGTCAACCTGAGCCTTTTTGGCGCCGTCATACGCGGCGCATCCACCCAGGGAAGCGATAGATGCAGCGATCAGGGTGTAGCCGATGGACTTCATCCTTGGACCTCTCTTTGGTTTTTCTAAATGAGACCACAAGGCCGTGAAAGTGCAAACTGGATTTAGTTGAACGCTTTGCTCTGTTGATCTACCGGCTGACAGATATCCGCTACATGCTTCAGATCCCTATGCGTGATTGCTTGAGCGCTACTGTTCGCGTCGGCGAGCAATTTTTTCGCACAGGCCGACTCGGCGATCACCGTTCGAATTTGATCGACGGACGCCGGTTGCCACGGTTCGTATAGTGCCTTGACCGCTGGATAGCCGATTAGACAGACAAGCGCTAGCCCACCAATCCATTTGCAGACTACGAGATATTTTCCCCTGGTAGATCCAGGCGCGTTCACCAATGTTTCACCGTCAGCGTTTGCGTTCGTCATAGCGCATCCAGATATTATTTGTGGTTGATGTAAATGCTCAGGAATGGCAAGCCAGATCTGAAGGTTGTCGCCTTGAATGAGTCTCGCCGGGTACGTGTTACCCGCACCACTGTGAACAAGTACCGGTGATTTTTTTAGCGAGTACTGTTACGTCACCGCGGCCCCGGTGCCCAATGACCATGCAACCTTGCCGGGTGCATTTCACAACTAGGGGGTGATCGTCACACATGCTGATGCCAGAAAAGCTCATTTTGATCCCATGTATCGGGCACCTCCCCTCCTGCAGGCGCTGCGCCTGCTCTGACGCCGATTGCCTACGTGGATCGAGTCGCCAATCAGCTCGTATCTCTGCTGGGACATCTGGGAACTTGGGGTCGTGAATGTCGCTTTACCAGCGGCCATCCCTTTCACTTATGTCGTGGCCTTCGTATTGCCGGTAGATGCAGTCGAGCCCAAAGTTCTGGGGGATAAATTCCCGAAGGGCCTCGCCAATGAAATTGTCTCGGCACGCGGCCTCCGCTCCTCCAACCAACTCGACAATCACTGAGGCAACGTAACCAGGCCGTCTGTAATACCGGAGCGTGATGACCCAGGACCCGCCAAAGCGGATAAAAAACTCATTGAGCTCGCCTTCCGGGACCCCTCGGGCCAAACCCTTCTCATCAGAGTCGAACCAGAAGGCCCACTTGAAACCATCCCATTCCTGCGAGTGATCGGCGTCGGAAGAGGCGCCCAAAACTTCACCCTTTTGATCGTTCAGCATCATGGTGTCCAAAACTCAAAGATGTCGCCTATGGTCTCAGGTGCCACAAAGGAGCGAGCTTGGGTTTGGTCCCTAGGACGGGGCCAACTCGACCAAAAGGTCTATAGGAGAATGTGACTATGGTAAGCATGCGTGTGGGGACCTCACTGTCGCGCTGCACATCTGCTTTGAAAAATGGACGAGTACTAATGTCGGTCGCAAAACACATAGCCCGTGCCTTACCTGCTCAGCGCGTTGCCTTGCTGATCTACCTGCTCTACATCTCCGGATACTTCTTCGGGATAACGGCTT
Organism: Pseudomonas sp. MT92; assembly: GCF_058792515.1. Taxonomy (NCBI): domain Bacteria; kingdom Pseudomonadati; phylum Pseudomonadota; class Gammaproteobacteria; order Pseudomonadales; family Pseudomonadaceae; genus Pseudomonas; species Pseudomonas sp. MT92. The sequence continues at coordinate 151,260 of NZ_JBXAFA010000014.1, read as the reverse complement.
TAGGGGGGGCAGTCATCGCCATCCTCTACAGAAAATGTCCTGATGAAGTTCTCGCCACACATTTTCGCGCCCAAGTCCGACTTTGCTGCTGGAGCCTGCTCTGGGTTGTGTTGGGTGGCCTTACGGTTAAGGTAGGCGTTGGTTACATCGTCCTCACGACCTGGTTTTTTTGGTCCGTATGGCGAATCGCGCAGGGCCTGTTCGCGCTTTCTAAACACCGGCCCACGACCTGAAAAAGAAAAACCCCCGGCCACTGACGCGACCGGGGGGTTGTTTATTTATGTGATGTCCGGGGCTAGAGCCGACAAACTGCCGACTGACCAGCAAGTCCCAGAACTGCTCCCATGACTTCCTCCGGCGCCGATGCCCATTCAGCCGAGTCCTAATACATGAGCTCGAACCCCGCCTGAACGATTCGCACGTACGAGCATGGGCCACGAGCCGGCGTTCTTAGCTCTCGACCATTGGCCACCGAAACTAACCGCTCCTCGCCATATGCAGTTCCGAAGGACTCCAGCGCATGCGTGGCTTCAGCCTTTCCCCAACCAAGTTCAGCGGCATACTGCTGCACGACTTCATGAACTGCCACCTCCTTTGGTATGGATGCTCCCGCAAAAGCTGACCACTGAACATGCGCCTCAACTTGGAACACAACAGCACGGCCTTTGGCATGTCTGGCGGTGTGCTCGATGTTGCGCAGCGCCGGCGCTCCAATGGCCAGTTCATGAAGAATATTGACCAGACCGTCGACGTCAAAATCATGCAGGGCATCCAGGTCTACCTCGACGAAAGCAGTCAAGCGATCAAGAAGGACAGGCCAAATTTTGCCGTTCGGAAATTTCATGTAATTCATGGTTCTTGCTCCAGATTAGAGCGATGCCACGCCCCAAGCGGGATGTGAACACCGCATGGGTTTAAAATTTGAATTGCGCTTAGAGGACGATGCGACGATCCGAAGGCCGTACGGGATTCGTATGGTGAGATGTCAACTCAATCCACTGGCACTGGTATGAGCCTCCGTACTGCTGGCACACCGGAACAGTGCGAGCAGGGACGGTGGGCGAAGAGTTCACAGTTGGCTGCATGTCAACGCAACCGGACAGAACGATTGCCGCCATGACCAGAAATTGGGAACTATTCATTGAGGAACTCCATGGAAATTCACGGGCCCCTCCCCTAGCGGGAAAGAGCCCGCAAGGGTTGATGATTGCTGTAATACAGCTCGTGGCCATGTGGCCTCATGACGGCAGATCAATCTGCCATCATGCTTTAGGAGACGAAAGAATGCTCTGGGCGCAGGGTCGGGTCCAGAGCGCTGGCACGAACCCATAGATGAGCTTTAAGCACTGCCCCCGCTGGCCTCATCTCACTCGAAACCGTTAGTGAACCGTTGCTCAGGACCGCTTCAAAACCTGCGTCCATGATTGAGAATTTAGACTGGTCAACGACCGCTCCCACCCTGGACAAAAGCTCCTGCCGCAGCGCGGATATCACGCTGATTGTTCCGATCGTTCCATACAGCCCGTGGCCCATGTAGAGACTGAAATCAAACCGCAATGCGTTATAGCGGTCCGGCCTGTACTGAACTTGCGAGAGGACCGCATCGCACGAGATTAGGCGCTGTGACCCTTTGTTGGTTGTCTTCACGGGCTCCCCACGATGGAGCTTGTGCTTAACGTGGGCATCCTCAAGAAACCGCCTTACCAGAGTCAACAGCTCCGGCGCGGAATCCGTGTAGTCAGGCCAGACCACAGGTGCGGATGTGTGTTGTTCAAGCATGTGTTTCTTCCCATTCCCCTGCGAGCTCAGCGAGTCGCTCAAGTGAAAATTGTTCGCCTGGCTTACCCGTGTCGGATAGCCATGAAATGAATCCAAGGATCGCATCATGGAGCCCCACTTCGGCCTTGGTCTGGGCCACAGCAGCGCCTCCAGAGCTTGGAAGCGCTGAGGCCTCGTTTTCTGCCCCAACCATAAAGGGAGACACGGCCGCGACCACCAACTTGGTCCATAAGGGCACCTTCGATGCCAGCTCGGGTTGCAGAGACAAGACCGAGGAGACGCGTTGCGCCAGGTCCGCTTGCGCTGCTGCTGAGCACACTGGAGTAACCGCCGGCTCCGCCTTGCTCGGTGCAGTCACAGGCTTTTCAGCGTCATTGCCAGCTGTTCAAACGCAATCACCGCCAAAGCGGCATACCGGTGACCGAGCTCAGTAGATCTGCAGCGAAATACAGGCTCATTACCGGCAAAGATCGCCGGCGCACCACCGTCAAGCTCGCCGGGCTTCAAATGCAGAGTCGGAACAGCTTTGATCAGGGCCGCTAGGTCCTGACTGAAAGACTCGGTAGTCATAGAGCACCTCCAATATTTGACGTCATGGTGACACCAGTTCTGAAAATGCAAGTCCCGAGATAACAGCCCGTCCTTGGGGGCTTAGGGCAGTGCAGTCGACCACCTCACCGAACGTCGATCACGTCACCATCAGGCAGGTGTATGGCTTGGTTCCGGGTTAGATCTAGATTTTTTGGGGCACGGTTTGGGCTTGCATTTCGCACTGACGTGGGAGAATTGCCACATCGAGTTGAGATTTGGCGAGGTGCCTTCTACGGCAACCCGTACTGAGGAAAACACATGAGCGTTCAGCTGCAGATGTTGTTTGGCGATGGTGTGGGTATTCGTGCCTCTTGGGAGGATGAAGTCGATCGACTGATTCGTGATGGAGCGCTTTTTGTATCCAATCATTCAGGAGGTAAAGATTCACAAATACAGTTAATCCGACTGCTGGAGCGCGTGCCTGCGTCGCAACTACTTGTCGTTCACGCTTCGCTCGGTGCCATGGAGTGGCCTGGAGCCATGGAGTTGGCACGTGATCAAGCGGCCGATGCTGCACTGCCGTTCATTGTGGCCACAGCTTCCAAGACGCTGCTGGAAATGGTCGAGCGCAGGTATGAGAGCCGCCCGGAAGTTCCGAGTTGGCCATCAGCCACAACCCGCCAGTGCACGAGTGACCTGAAGCGCGGCCCGATCCAGCGTGAGGTGCGACGTTACGCAAAGGCCAACGGATTCAAGACCATCGTGAACTGCCTTGGGCTGCGTGCTCAGGAGTCACCGGGGCGTGCCAAGCGTGCTGCGTTCAGCCGTATGGGAATAAGCAACTCAGTGCATACATGGTTCGAATGGCTGCCGATCCATGACATGAGTGCTACCGAAGTGTTCGACGCCATCGCGGTAGCCGGGCAGAAACCCCACTACGCCTATGCCTTGGGCAATGATCGCCTTAGCTGCGTCTTCTGTGTGATGGCTTCCAAAGCTGACCTGCGAAATGGTCGGGCTGCGCGCCCTGAGTTGTTTGAACAGTACGTCGAACTTGAGCAACGGACGGGCTACACCATGCATATGAATCGAATTCCATTGGTTGAGCTGGTGGCTTAACCTTAGCCCGCAAATACGGCTAAAGGCCTACATAACAGCGTCCAGACGCTTCACAACGACTGAACAAGCCTCACGGAATATCCGGCATGAAGCACGAATACCCCGAGTATCCATCAGTTTCGGCAACGGTAGATCCATCGCGATATCTGGATGCCATCGACGCTCTGAAAGGCGTCCGTCAGGTCTTTTGTGATGGGGAGACGATCCTCCTGCCCGAGGCCGAGGTGCAAGCAATTAATATGCTGTGCACCCGCTTCAATGCGTCCACGGTCTACGGTCAGGCCAAGGAGTATGAATTCGCAACAAAGGCTCGCGATCAGTCCGTTCCACTTGAGCTGCTGCGACTTGGCCAGGCCGTGCATGACTCCACCGGGCAATCGGCCGAAGAAATGATCCGTGCTGCTTTGGAGCAACCGAGCGCGACCTTGTTGGCGTGGTCAGCGCTCTATCGCTCCAGCATGTTGCCCAACTAAATACGGAAAAGATGATGAGCACAACACTCAAAGCGCTAAGTGATTATGAGCACGGATTTGTCACCGCCGCAGCGCTGGCCACCCGGTTGGGTGATCCGAACCTTGCAGCCAAAATGCTTGGGCATGCTGGCTTCCAAGCGCTAGATTGCTCGGAAGTCAACGACGTTGATAAGCTGATGCTTCAGTTGGTGAACCAGCAACCTGGCATGAAGTTGACGGGTCTAGGCAAAAATAACTGAATCCCGGAAAATCCCGCGACACACCTGCCCGCCTTGAGCGGGCATTTTTGTAGCTGTCATTTGCAAAGAGCTGTATTTTTTTGGAAGACGACAGCCTCAAATGATTCTTTCCTCGGAAAACAATTGTAATGTGCGAGCTAATGATCAACAGGTACGGTCCCAATCTGTGACGGCTTTGTTCGCGAACTCACCGATTGATCTCATGCCCCAGGTGTAAGATTCTGTATGTGTATTCCGCGGACCCAGCAGGGTTAGCTTAAACAGCACACATTGCGTTTACCCTTCAGTCTTAGTTTGAAGATCAATTGGAGAATTACGATGTCCTTGATAAATGAGTACCGTGCGACCGAAGATGCTATCAAGGAGCTTCAGAGTCGATTGGCGCAGCTCAGCAGCGATGACCGTTTGAAAACCGAACTGGAGTTCGAGGGGAAGTTGCGCAAGCTGATGGGTGAGTATCAAAAAAGTCTGCGCGACATTATCAACCTGCTGGACCCTACCCCGGCAAAAATTGGCGCGAAGCAAGCAGCTCCCAAAGCCCGCCGCGCACGTGTGGTCAAGGTTTATCAGAATCCACATACCGGCGAGTTGATTGAAACGAAGGGCGGTAACCACCGCGGTCTGAAAGCCTGGAAGGAGCAGTACGGTGCAGGCACGGTCGACTCCTGGCTGCGCGGCTAAAGCTCGCGGCGAAAATGAAACCCATAACCCCTGAAGTCTTCAGGGGTTTTTTTTATGGCAGACGCCTACTGGTTGGAAAGCCATCGAAACTTCAGGGACACTGCTTGCTCACAGAGGGGCCCACTGGCATTATGCTCACTCTTTTCTGGTGCTTGCTCACCAGATAGGCGAAAGCCAAGCTGCTTGCAGCACCTACCCTGCGCTTCATTCGATCGTTATGGCCCTACCTGGCCCTTCAGGATTCAGCCCGGACCACTCTTCTTAAGCTGTTTGAACTTCGCCGCACCAAAACCGCTTCGCTCATACAGCAGACCGAACAACCCATACTCAATTGCCATGACCTGGTCCGATTTCAGGTGCAGGCTTCCGATATGCCGCATTTACCGGCACCCTATTAGCAATGTCTCAATTCGAGTCATTGCTCCTGCTCAAGCAGGAACAAATTCTAGACGTCCAGATGGCTGCCGCTGTCAGTAAGCGGGAACTCAACACTTCGGTGTAGTTCCGGGCCAAGGTTTTTTTTAAACCTGGTCAGCGAGGTCCGCAGTCGGTGCCTCGGGAAGTTTTCAGTCCCATATAACAACTGCAGCCGCAGATGGTATGAGAGATAGTTACATCAAGTAGGGTTCTCCCGAACGAAAGGACTAACTCGCCTCCACTCTGCACTGCAGAGTTTCTTCCAGGCAACTGGCATATCAGGCTAAAGCACAGACCCTCGCGAAAGCGTGGTCGAAAAAAAACCCGGCACACTGTGTCGGGTTTTTTTTCGCCTGCAGAATCTCAACGCTCAGCCGGCACTAGATCCTGTGCGGCCGATGCCACAAGGCTGCAATAAAACAACCAACCGCAAATGCTCGCCAGTAGCAGGGCCACTCCAAGTGAGTTCGTTGTAGCGTCAAGCCATTTCGCAGAAGCCTGCAGGAGAACGCCACAGATCACCAACAGCCGCATGGGGCCGAGAATCAATTTGTCGCGCTTCGACAGCCCTTCCTGCAAGAGCTTGGCCTTCTCCCAGGTGACACGCCCGGACATCATCGCCGCGACCAGATAGGGCTCGACCTTACCCCCCATGATGATAAACAGAGGCATGATGCTGAGCTGCTGCTCTACTGCACTCGTGTAGAGGATAACCAGGAGGTTCCTCTTCCCTTCCCCAAGCAACTGGTCAGGAATTTCAAACCGCGGGAGCGTCCCTGCCTGCCACGCCGAAATGTCCGAGCTAAGCATTGCCCCCAATGCAAAGAGGTTTAGCAGACCGCCAATGATCAGCGCGAGGGGAGTGGCCAGCCTAAAAAAATTCCGCCAAGGAGAGCCGGGGCCGATAGCCTTTGTCAGCAACTCCGAGCCATTGACGGACCCTGCTTTCCAACAGCACAGGGCCAATACAATAAATACGAGCGGGCTCCCCAAGCTGAAGACGTGAAAGGCGGCCTTGCCCACCGTCAGCAACAACACAATTGCAACCATCGCAGCCAGAAAGGTGATCAGGAAATAGAGCGGCAATACCCTGAGAAATATGGGTAGCGCACCAGCCAACCAGGTTCGCCATTGGGCAATTTTGATCGCGGGTGTCGGTCTCTGCTCGAACATTGTCAATCTCAAATTCCCTCAAGTCATAGGTGGTGTAGCCACCGACCTTTTCTCCATGTGCGTACCAGATGTATAGGGACCCACGCGAAACAATTCAGAAGCAAGACTACGGCCACAACCGAAAAGCGCAAGTGGTGCTTCGCCAGTGTGCGCCACTTGCATATTGGAAAGCTGTGAGAGCGTGGTACCACTATTACTGCTCAAGGGAGTCTAACTATGTCTCAACCACTCGATACCGCACTGCCTTTCACCACCACACCGACCACGCCCGATGCACTCTATAAAAAACTGGGTGTGTATTGCGTTGCCTGGGAGCAGATGGTGCTCAACGCCATGACGTATCTTCTGGGTGGTGAGTATCAAGGGGGAAGCTATGAAATTCGTGAGTACCTTAACGGCGCATTTGCTCTGATCATTCCGGATCAAGACGCGAAGAAGGTCGTCAGATACGGTCACAGTGAGGAAAGCATGACCCTAGAGGCCGCCTCGTTTGTCGCAAACCTTATGGCGTTCTCGGCTTGTAATTCCACTGCCATTGATAAGGAAGACGAAGCCGGCAACCTGATGCTGCACGACTACTACTTTGCGTTGAAGGATGTAGTAAGCGGCAGGTACGGCTTCATCATTGACGCCAGTGCAGGAGATGGGACACGGCCGCTCAACGAGGATGAACTAGCCACGGTCCAGACCGAAGCGAAACCGCACCCTGAGCGGACTGCCATTCTTCGTATGATCGACTGAGCCTTTTAACCTCTCAACCCCTTAGTCGATCTCAGGGCGGCGAGACAGAGTCATCCCCCTTCAAAGGTGTTGCCTTCTAGATCAAACATATGCCCGCATCGGTCTCCGCGGCGGGCTATTCATCTCTGCACCTTCAGCCTAGCAACCCGAGGCCGCAACCCAATGACTGTTCCCCCGGCAAAACACCAACTCGATCTGTTCGAGCATGTTGAAAATGCCTTTAAGGCAAATCCTAATCGCCCTCTAAGCAACGATGAGCTTTATCAAATCGTGGGCCGCACGGCCGAGATTCCTGACCATGTGATGAACGCTCGGAGCCCGATTGGCGCCGCCGGCGATTTACACTCAACAACCCGTCGATCAATCCGTTGGCAACAGCAGTCGCTCAAAGCACTGGGAGTTGTTGAGCGGGTCGAAGGTGCCAGAGGGCTATGGCAGCTCACCGAGAAGGCTAAAAAGGGCCTCAACAAGCCTTCGCCCGGTGTCACCCTGCTTGGGTTCAGTACCAACCTCGGCCTGGCCTTGTGGGGAACTTCTCCAGACGCTTTGGCCGGACTCAATGAGCCGATTGAGCTCGTCCTGACTTCCCCCCCGTTCCCCCTGAAAATTTCTCGAGCTTATGGCAACCCCACGGCGAGTGAATTTGTCGACTTTATCTGCCAGGTCCTTGAACCAATCGTGCCGAAAATTTCGGCAACTGGAAGCCTCGTATTGAATCTGACCAATGATTCTTTTCTCGACAAATCCCCAGGAAGATCCACGTATTTGGAACGCACAATTATTGCCCTCGAGGACCGATTTGGACTGACATTGATGGACAGAATCCCATGGGTAAATTTAGCGAAGGCCCCAGGTCCCATGCAGTGGTCGAGTCGGACGCGCCAGCAACTGAATGTTTCGTGGGAACCGATCCTGTGGTTCGCCCTCGATCCCATTTTGTGTAAAGCAGATAACCGAAGGGTTCTTAGGCCGCACACCGCACGTCATGCAAAGCTCTTGAGTCAAGGCGGTGAACAACGTAGCACAAGCTATGGAGACAACGCCTATCGGCTCCGCCCCGGAAGCTTTGGCGGAATCACCAACGGCGCCATCCCGAAGAACACGCTCCAGATTGGCCACTCCTGTGCCCGCGGTCGGGAACATCGAAAGGCCCTAAACGCTCTGGGCCTAACCCAGCACGGTGCCGGCTGGCCATTCGCTGTGCCAGATTTTTTTATCAAATTCCTGACAGAGCCTGGGGATTTGGTAGCCGATATTTTCTCTGGCCGCGCCATGACCGGCCGAGCAGCTGAAGAGAATCAACGTCGGTGGATATGCGTCGAGAGCGCACTGCAATACGTGCGTGGAGCAGCCGAGCTCTTTCGTTCGTTCCAAGGCTTCTGGATCAATCCGGCATTAGAGGAAGCATTCAGGTCGTCAGATGCGTAGAAGCAAGGCCCACGGCCATTATGCGCGGATCCGGAAACCGTACGAGTAGGCAACCTTGCCTATTTGCTTGCATAGGCAGTATTGCCTATTACGGATTTTGCGATGGGACATGGGTCAACCGCATAGTTATCGTCATCTGCTGGACGCTTGGGCCACACGGGCACGAACGGGCAGGCCTCATAATTGGCGACCGGTGCCCCTGATATGGCACAGATAGAGCGAATAGGGCCAGGCCTAATGCGTAGCCTCGACGATGTAGATTCGACGAGGCCGACGTTATGGTTACTAAAAAAAAGATCGCTACCGGGTTGGGCATTGCTGCGCTCTTGGCGCTTGGGTTTGCCGCTTCAATCAGCACCGGAATGATGGCGGGGACAATACCGGCATCACTCTACGGACAGGTCGGCGACGCTCCAGGTTGTCTAACCAACCTAGGGCAAAATGCCGAACAATGGGCGGAATTATCGCGTGCCCAGATCCACTCAGAGCCAATGCTAATGGATGGCACGTCGGGCGGTTACTGCTTCAACCCACCGAGAAAGTCTAGTCATCTATAACTGACCGAGACCAGTCGCGCTGAGCACTCAGCATAAATCCGCTAAAGACTCCCCCGTTGGTGCCGCCATAGCACAAAAGAATCTTCTGAATTTATTTCCGAAGGGTTCACAAACTTGTGTTGGATTGTCCTACAAAACCGCTCTATCTCCTGCAATACAGGCAATACAGACTATGGCGCTGCGAGCATTTTATTGGTAATTTCCTCGCCGCTGACCACCAAGGATTAATAATAATGAAAAAAGTGCTTCTCAAGAACACCATCGGTTTCGCTGTGGCCGTGGCATCCACTCAACTCTTCGCCGCTGGATTCGCTCTTAACGAACAAAGCATCAGCGGGATGGGCACTGGTTTTGCCGGCCGCTCTTCTTCTGCCGATGACGCCAGCACTGTATTTGGTAACCCAGCCGGCATGGCACGCCTTAAGCGGGAACAAGTGACCGTAGGCGCGGCTGCCATTCTCGCAAAGACAGATATCAGCAGAGATGGCAGCAATTCTCCAGGCGGCAGCTTCGATGGCGACATGGTTCCTACCGTTGGCGTACCGATGGGCTATTACGTCAAGCCAATTGATGATCATTGGGCGGTCGGATTTGGCATTTACGCACCGTTCGGCCTGGTCACCGACTATGAAAACGGATTTGCCGGCCGTTACTTCGGTAGCTATAGCAAAGTTTCGGTTGTGACTCTGCAGCCGACCGTCAGCTACGCCTTCAATGACAAGATTTCGATCGGTTTCGGTCCGACCATCAACCGTATTGACGGCACATTGAAGTCTGATGTCCGCGGCAACTTTGCTGGTACGAACGACGGTGAAGTGAAAATCAGCGGGGACGACACTGCCGTAGGCTACAACATAGGCGTCATGGTCCAGGCCACTGACAGCACGCGTCTGGGCCTAACCTACCACTCGATGGTTGATTACAAGCTCGAGGGCAAAACAAAAATCAGTGGTGCTCCGTTCAGCGTTTTCAGTGGCAGCAAGTTTGATGCCTCACTGAAAATCAAGACCCCTGAGTCCGTGGATTTCTCGGTTACCCACGAGCTGAACGACAACGTGACCCTTTACCTAGGCAGCACTTGGACCCGCTGGAGCCGCCTGGAGGACATCACAGTCAACAATAGTGGCGTATCCCCGCTATTGGGCGGCAGCGCTGGCCCAATTGGAACTATCAGCGAGCCACAGAATTGGCACGACACTTGGGCCCACGCCATCGGTGCCAGCTACAAGCTCAACAAGGAATGGACACTCCGTACCGGCTTCTCGGTCGACCAGTCGCCTACCAACAACGAAGACCGTTCGCCACGCATCCCTACCGGCGATCGCACAGTGTTCAGCCTTGGTGCTGGCTGGAGCCCAACCGAAGACATCACTGTCGACATGGCGTACTCCTACTTGATGGAGGAGGACGTTAAAGTCAGCCGTTCGAAGCCGCTTGCCCCAGGTGTCAACACCACCTACAACGCCAAGTATGAAAACAGCGCACATGGCCTCGGCCTCGGCCTGACCTATCGCTTCTAAGCGTTTGTTGGTCAAACGAAAAGCCCCAGCATGAGCCGGGGCTTTTTTTATTCCTTTGGCTTAGGCTTGAAGCGAATTGGCTTCTGAACTGGGGACAAGCGGCAATTGAGTCGATTGTCTGGTCCAACCTGGTTGTGTACTTGGCAATGCTTCCATCTTCTCAGTGGTTAAGTCCCGGCTGAGCGAGAGGAAAAGGGCTGTTGGGGCGCCATTTCTTGGTCCTCGGCAAATAGGTATTCCGAGGGAGCGACGACATTGACTGACCGATCCCTTTGTAAATGCGCCGCCGAGCAAGGCCGCGACCTCCGAGTCTTTAATTTTGCCGAGTAGCGCAATGCGTTCGGCCGTCCAGACCTTATGGTGCCGCTTGATCCCCAACTTCTTTCGAAGTACAGAAAGCGTGGTTGATGAGTAGCCAAACCTGGCCACCAGATCACGATCGGCTACCTTCCCAAGCAAGGACAACATTTCTTCGGGGTACTTAGGCACGTTTACACTCAGGATACCCCGGGCTTTCCGCTCCTTCTTCAGGTAGTGCAGGGTGAAACCAAACTCAGTGGATAGGTCCTGATCAGATCGCACTCCCAATTGACTGACCAATTCCTGCGGCAAGTTAACTATCTCGCGCTTTTTTATGGATGGCGTTAGCGTTGGTAAGGTTGCAGGCTTAACCGTGGAGGCCACGCCCAGTTTTTTCCGAAGAGCACAGACGCTTGCGATGTGATAACCAAACCGCTCACCGACCTCCCGGTCAGTAACCTTCCCGAGCAACTGAAGCATTTCTTCTGGGTATTCGCCACGCTTGAATTGATCGATACCCAAGGCAAGACGCTTCTGCTTCAAGAAGTAAGCCGAAATACCACATTCAGCCGACAGATCGCGGTCCGAACGCTTGCCGAGTTGCTGGATCACAGCTTCGGGGATCTCATCTAATTTGTGGCTACTTGACTTTGGTTTGGTTAGTTCGCTCATGAAATTGTTACTTACATGTCAATTCTTTTGGATAAAAGCGTCGCCATTGAACACTCGTTTCAAGACGATGGATCATTTTGCCCGAGGCATTACTTGCGGGCAGCAACTGCATGGCAGGTTCAGCCAAAGCGCGAGGTATTCTGGGGGCATATGGTCGAGGTTGAGCGAGGATGTCATGCCGCTGATTGTGCCAGAGCAGACTTTCATCGGCGACCAACAAATTGGCCAAAAGGCCGGGGCTTAAAACTAAACCCTCGATTGTTCAGGCCGCCCATAATCCTCACAGATCAAAGCGGCATGCGGGCCCAAGGAAAAGTGTAAGACACAACCGTGTCAAAGGCATCCCACCTTTCGTGGAATGGCTTTAAATGCACCAAGCCATTCCCTAAGGATTCCTTTTATTTTTGGATTAGTACGGGTCGCGGAATCAGAGGAGCCTGGTCAGCTTCAATGGTGCGACACAGAGGCTTGTTCACCTCATCGGTTAGAGCAACCAAGCGAGGGGCCTTCTCCCCTTCCATGACACTCCACAGGCAGCCGCGCCGATCCTGCAAGATTGCACCCTTGCCAATGGGTAGGGAAATGCGTTCCAGCCGATCTAGCATCGCCGCCTCTGGTATTGGATCGCGTGCCGGCTCCAGTGGAACTGGTGCCTGGTCCGCAAATGCAAAAAGCGGCAACAGCGTAAGCAGCGCGATTGGTAGATTTTTCAATTTGCTATCTCCATTAGACTATTGAGCACCAAGCCCAGTCGTTTTGCGTTTCGCCTTTCATTTTGAGCTGGACCAGCATCGTCTTGGTCGAGGTTACCCACGCCAATGCTTCTTCGCGAAGGCGCAGTTTTGTCGCGCTTGGCCTCCAGTAAATCTCGTCAATACCCAACACAATCTTGGTGGCCACAGAAGCGACAAAGTCCTCCGGGAAGTGCGTCGGGCTCTGCGATGCTGCCACGAGCATCACGCCAAACTTTCGCGCCTCTTTTGCGATGGTGTTGATTGGATTGTCAGGATCATCGTCGGCGTAGATATGCGCCTCGTCCAAGATGATCACGTCCTGAATATGGTCCTGAGGTCCCCGCTCCACCGCAGCCATGAATAACTCCTCGAGCTTGAAGAGAACGAAAAGCTTTCGTTCCTCCATGGACAGCGCGTGGATGTTGTAACGCCAGATGGGGTTACTCATTTCGAACGGCGGCGGCGACGGTTTGAAAATGCCGATCGCATCGAGATTCTGCAGGCGGTCGACAACAGACTTGAGCACGTCAGTGCTGTCGTACTTCATCAGGGAGTTCAGTTCGCGACCCGTGGTGATGGACTCGACGTAAGTCGCGAAGGCGTCAATCGCCTTCTTCTTCGCCTTGTCCAGCTCGAGCTTTCCAGCCTCATCTTCAAAGTTCGCCTCACCTTTGCGAAGGGCTTGGATCGCCTTCTTGCGGTAGGACTGTGCCGATCGGTTTGCAAGCTCAAGATAGGTGACCGCGTCGGCTCCCGATCCCAGAAACGACTGCTGAAGGATGTTCTGAGCCATTCGCAGGGCATCTTTAATCGAGGGGTTGGTTCTGGCCATGAGCTTCGGAGGCCAACGGGTCACAGCTCCTTCGTACTGATCCTGATTGATGTACCAGGAGTAGAGAGGTCCGCCACTCCAACGTGCACCAAGGGCCTTTGCCTCGTCTTTTTCAGCCTTTGGTACATCGATGAACAACCGCTCCTCATGACCATCGCTCATCAGCACCGCTGTCTCGTCCTGGACGTACCAAGTCGATGGATCATCTTGCTTAAACCCGTACTGGGCGTAGACGTCGGTCAAGATATTTCGCAAGCAGGCCTCCTGTTTGGGGCCCATCGTGCGCATGGTCCGATTCATGGTGGACATGAAGGACTGGATTCGCTTTCTGACGCCGCCAAAATGAGGGTCAGGGTTGACCTTCAGTGGATTGAGCCCCCAACACGTCTGCTCGGAGAATCGGACCTCGGAAGCACCAGGAATCTCCAGATCACCATGCACATCAAAAAGGTGAACGCGCGGGATCTGGTGTCCGGCGGTTCTAAGTGCCTGAGCAATCATTTTTCGAAGCGTGAAGGTTTTACCCGAGCCGGACATACCCACGATCAGCGTATGACCATTCACAAGCTTTGAACTGTCCCAGATAACAGGGACAGTTTTGCCTAACTTCAATTCCTGGGCGTCGAGGCCGAATCGAATCTGCATCTACGAATTGCCTTATCCACTTTTAGCCTAGCGACGCCAGGCCATTGATGGAAGCAACTGTAAACACCCGGCTGATCCGAAGGGGGCAGGTTTGTACCCGTTCAGGGGGCAAACTGGTGGCTTGGGCGGCGGATGAGCCAGCTTCCCTAGCCCCCACCATAACCAAACAAATGAATCTTTCCTCGAGGTTCAAGCAGCCGAGACGAGACGCAGTCCACGCTGCATGTGGGCCAAGCGCACTTGAGATTGCGCCAGGGCCTCACCCGACGTTGATGAAAGCCTGACTGCATCAACAAGCCCTGCGCCGGTTACTCGCCTCATGTCGTCCGATGCCTTCATAAGTGCAACAGCGCACGCACGCATGAGATCGGCGAGGGCCGCCTCGGAAAGCTCGCAATGGGGGCCTAGAAAGGAACCCTCTTCATCGCCTACGTCAACGCAGAGCAAATCGGCTACCCGGGCCAGCCAGGATGAGTGAACCGCCATGGCTGCAAATGGGTGCACGTAAAGCCGGCCGGCGCTGATTCGATGAAGCACTCGGCATTCCGCCTCATCTAGGGCTTCAACGAAAAGCCCTTGAAGTTCATCAGTTGATACTGCCATCACCTCCATAGACAGCGAAGCCGACAATGCAGTCATGTGAGTGGCAAGGTTCAAAAATGGCGTCATCGTTAAAGATCCTGAAATGTTTGAGTCCAAGATACGTCGTAACCCAAAACTGCAACCTTGGGATCGTGACTCGCAGTGAAAAAATGGAGTTCCGAAGTTGGATGGCAGCAGCGACAGTGGAGCCCCGTGCCTGACGGCCGGGCACGAGCAGCACGCGAGCAAATAACTGTCAGCCCAGAATCAAATGCTCACTCAGGGATTTCCTGACTGGCATCAATGAGTGCAGCCGCAAGCAGAGAAACTTGCTCTCTGTTTAGGACAGCCAGATCACCCTCCACTCCCATTTGCAGGTGCACCGCTTTATCGACCACGTTGACCTTAACAACGGTGATGGTGGCCGCCTCATGCTTACCGGTCGCCTCAACCGACACTGGTCCGCTCAACCGTCTACGCGAACGAACAATTGACTCTTCTGCCCCAAGAGCGGTTGGCGTGAGGAGGTATTGCTTGGTCGCTTCCGGGAGCGATCCAAAGGCGATCTCATTGACGCCGAAACGCTGCCGCATCTGCCACCCTTGCACATGCGCCCGGTGTTCAATGAACGTTTCATCGGTGGCCATACCTGGCAACCCGACCAGGTCCCTCACCGGCAACCATAGGCCTTTAGTGAGATCAAGCCGATAAACCACTTGGGGTTCTCGGTGCTCTGGCCCCTTAGCCCGCGACCTAACCTTTGGAATTGGCCGCCCCAAACCATCATAACGCTCTGGCCAAATCTGCTCTGGCCTGATCCCTAAGCATCTGGCCACTAGATGCTGCAGGTTATCCAGCCTGGTAGAGCCCAAGGTATCCAATGCTGACCGCCTGATACCAAGGTGCGAGGTAAGGCTGATCAGAACGAAACCCCGGTTACGCAAGGCCGCTTTAATCCACGTCAAACGCGCAGGCTCCTCACTTGGTAAGCCTTCTAGGTCGATTGGACTACCTGAGTGTTTCTCCAAGAGATCTGTGAAGAGCTGGCGCGCAGGGACCGCAACCGGCAGATCAAACAGCTCTGGCAACGTGGACTCAATTTTCGCCTGGAGCTCATCATTCCAGACGACATCGTAGCGCTCTGGGAAAAGGGTTCCTTCGGAAACTCCGAGCGCTTTGGCAATTTCAGTTTGCGCTGCTGGATAGTTACGATTCCCAGCCGAAGCGATGCCTGTCACACCTGAGGACTTGGAAAGTGAGGAGAGGGAAATCCCCTTCGCCAACAGCGCTACCTTGATTGCATGCCAACGAATAGCCATTGGAAAATCAGGGTATTTATCTTTAGTTGTCATACCAAACACCTCGCGTATTTGGTATGACCCTCTCATGGACTTCTCAATGTGCAAGACCGGGCTCCACTACGGTGAAATCGCCCTCCATTGCTCTCCATGCTGGTGGCTCGGCAGCACATTTTATGATTAATAACAGGCTCCACTGCAAGAAATCTTTTGCCTGTCATATTCCTCTTTGTTTTGTGAAGTCTTGAAAGCACTAGATAATTTGAGTCTATTCCATACACAAACGTGCGTTATCTAGCCCTTATCTACGGCTGCGTGAGCAAGGACCAAATTTACTGGCGCATTCATGCGATCAGAACTAATGGACTGGGCCGTGGCAAAACCATGGCAAAGTGCAATTAAAGAATCAGATTATAGCCACCATTATTATGATGACTAACATGCTTTAGATAATGCTCGAATTAAGCAGCCGCCGTGGCCCTTCTGGCTGCCGTGCAGAGCCGCGGCTGAAGGGGTAAGCCGAATGCCTATTGATAAGAAAGACTTATAACCCCATCTCTTCCTCTTACACCAAGGATTTACACTTCATAATGCCAACCAAATGTATCCTGGCCACTAGATCTAGAAACCCTCTCAGGTCTACCCAGTAATTGCTGTAGACTTACAATTTCGCCATCCGAAAAATAGAACAACTAACCTTTAACTCTCTTCCTGCGCCAGGATACTAGCCCAATCAATGCGCATATAACCGAAAGCGCACTAACCACGCTACCATACACCAACTTACCCTGAGCGAGTGACGTTACAGCGTCGACTGCTGCGATGGCCGACATCACATACATAACAGCTGGCGATGGGATCATTCGGTAATAGTAAGTATATTTCGTATTGTTCGATCTTGCCTCTAAAAGCACCTTCTTCGCTGGACCAATAAGTTCTCGCAGGTTTTCCAAACTGCGTTGGCCATCAGCAACAACATTGTTCGGTAAATGGTAAAGAGCGTCAGATATTGACTCGACGAATGCTGGATCACTGCCGGCGGCACCGCGAATTCTGGCCAACCCTTCGTGCAACAGATGAGCAGCTTCTGCACGCAGAAACATCCGCTCCTCGCCGCTTGTGAAGGCATTATCAAATACAGGGAGGTGGTAGATTTTGGCCGCTCCTTCGCCCCCCCATTTCCGGAGGCACTGGTCGACCTGCAATTCATTCGCCCCTGGCAGGCGAACAAAATAGCCACTCTTTCGAGAGGACGAACTCAACTCTTCAATTAAAGATTGGCTGCTTCGGCTTCCGTCAAGCACCGCACTTAAGCAATTTTCGTCAATCACTACGGCAATAATGCCAACTTCATTGAGTTCATTGAAAAGCGATCGAATTGACACGGCGTAGCTCCACGAGACTTTCGCAAAAGAATCACAGATCGGCACTTTGTCTGTGACTGGTATTCGCCCCTGCAAACGGTCCAAATTATCTGTGTTGTACCGCAACCTGCTCCTTGTGTATGAGGCCAAAGGACCGGGCTTGCATATTTCGCAAGCGCGAGAGGATGGAGTCTGAATTCTCTCAGGTACTACACGATGTCCGTATCAGATACTCCATGGAAGTACGCGTTCCATTCCGGCATGTCCTCATCAGCTGACCTGAGGGCGGCTACTGATCTTGGCTTGCCCGTTGGCGTGGTCGCCACACTACTCACCACACGCCAGATTTTCCTTACGCTGCCAAAACACCTAAACGCCGGCGGCAAACTGTTCGTCGATTCAGGTGCGTTCAGCGCCTTCCAGAAGCGCACCACCGTGGACTGGGAAAAGGTTTTTCAAACTTACGAGACGCTCATCAATCAGACTGCGCAATCCGGGAATCTATCAATCGTTGCGCCCGACGTGGTTGGGGATCAGGTTTCCACCCTTGAGCTATGGGCGGAACATGCACATCGCGTGAGGAACTGGGTTGAAGCGGGAGCGCGGGTTATTGTTCCTCTGCAGGTAGGACGCCTGAGTGCCGGGGATCTTCTTGAGGAGGCGTTTAAGCTCTTTGGCACCCGCAAGGTGTGCGCCGGGGTACCTTCTAACCTTGCAGCAATGACTGCGAACGACGCCGCTACGATCAGGCATGGTGACTTCCACATCTTGGGCCGGGTCGTGCTCACCGTTGACCTAGCAGAAAAGGTGCTCGCGATCCTTATATCAAATCCGGATGCACAACTAACTGCCGACGCCAACTGGCTCCGCGCACGAACCGCGCGCATCTCCAGCCTCGCTCGTGATCTCCCCCGCTCCAGTCTGCCCTTTGACTGCCGCCGATCGAGGGCGATTAAGGAGTTGCTGTTGGCGGATGGGTACCACCTCCAAGCCCGCCAAACCGAACGCGCCCCTCGAGTGCAATCCGCCTGTTGAGGCCCCCACCGGTTGGGCATTGACCCCCTTAATAAAAACCGGCGCTTAGCGCCGGCTTACTGATTCTCGGATCGTCATCGGTCACAAACGCTATTTCACGCAGCTGGTAGGCCGTCGGCTGTAGTCAGCCCAGGCAGCACGCCACCCATCGTGATGGTTCGCATGGACTGTGGCTATCTCAACGCACTGCGTACTGCCCAACTTTGACAGGTACGCCGATGACACCGCCCGAGGAACCACACTGTCCTGGTCACCGACCAGATGGCGCTGAGGAATCGTCCTGAGCTTGTCGACATAGCTCACCGGGTCAAGCGAACCACTTAACTGCGTCAACCCCTGCAGCTGCGTCCAAGCCGTGACGGCTATGTTGCCAGCTAGCGTTTGCACTGAAACTACGTCATCCCTTTTCGCAGCCAGAAGCAGAGCTACTGCACCGCCACCTGAGTAACCCACCAGCTCCATGCGCGTCACCGTATACCGCAATTTTACGGCGTCAAGTGCGGACGACATGGATGCAATGACCTGGGGGCTGAAACGCTGATCGGTCCACGTCTTGGGATTGCAATGCTCGTTCGAGACAAACTGGCAGGGCCTGGCCAGGTACACAGCTCCGCCGGGATCGTTGGCAGCGAGATTTGCTACGAGGTTTTCATGAGGGGTTGGATCTGTGCTGGGTTGTCTTGCAGTCGCCCAAGCGTGCCCATCGCCCTCGACGTACACCCTCAACACCTCGCCTTTCACTGACTTGGGCAGTACCGCCTGGACAGGGTAGATTCCACCGGTATAAATCTCAGTCGTGCGGCCGGCAGCATGTGCATTGCCTTCGAGGCGAGCGGTGTAATTTACACAGCCCGTGCTCAAGGCCGCTCCAACCATTACGAGGCTGATAGGTGCGCACAGTCGGAGCTCAGTGATGGGCATCGAGGTTCTCATTTTCCTGTGATCGAAGTTCCATGATACCCAACGGTTATGGTATGCAAGTAGTCGACGCCGACCCAGAAAATTACCCCATAATCAGGTATGCATTCCCACGATGGGAACGGTGAACACTCTACAATTCAATAAGTTGGTAATTTTGTACGCTAAGCGACCCTCGCCTTCTGAGCGTAGCTTGAATTGCCTCATCGCTCGGCTTTCTCATCCAAAATGTCGCCGCTTCGGCGCCGCCGAATTCCAGATAAATTACTGCCTCAACTCGATGGGTCATACCGGCATTCTTGTAGAGACGGTCAAATCGTTGCACCCGTGCGCTCGACGAACTTAGCGCCGCCCGTGGATCGCACGAGTCGTGCGTCACCAGTTGGGCAGTGTCGTTCAACTGCTGGCTTCGAAACTCACCAGAAGAGTCTTCTGAATCAAGGCGATCACGGACGAATTGGCAGGTCAAGCGTTGAGCACGATCGAGCACCGATCTTACTGGATGAGCTGACAAGCACTTCTCGAGAATTGACAACCAAAACGTCGGTCCCGTTGCTGAATCCGTTTGAGCGGGTCTGAAATTACTAAGGTCTGTCATGGCAGCATCCTGCTTGGCTATGTGTTCCATTCTGATCAACCAGTTGATCATTGATCCGCCAATTTGCCCCAATAGGCGGGGCTATCTTGAGCACCATTGCTCCTGAAAGGGAGCAGGTCCATCCATGGCCAACGCGCTAATCGATCCTTGCAGGTGCATTCTCCTTGGCCAGCAGTGCCGCTATGACTATCAGGTAAATGCCAGTACCCGAAAGCACAACGATGGCCGAGGTAACTGCCAGAAGATGCAGGCTGATCAGCGAATTCAGATGGCCGCCCATCGCATACGCGCCAATGGAAATCGCCGAGGCCAGAACCACCATCAAAATTAGTTTTAGGACAGTCAGGATTTTCGTACCGGTGAGACTGTGAGCCAGGTATAGGCCGCACATGATCACCAATGCGGAAACCAGGTACTCAAGGAAACTTGCTGCCATATACGTCACGCCATCGATGCCCGGCCTGATTGAAAAAAGCTGGATCAGGATGTAGAACGCGGAACAGATGATGATCGGTTTTAAGAACTTCATGTGACGGACCCTCGACTCGCCTTTGACAGGTGAAAGGGTCGCGTATATAGGCGGGAAAAAGGCATCGATTCGCCCCAAAGCGAGGGCACAAATGCGAGGCTGACATGAGAGTTTCCTTTGCCCTAAGCCAGCAGTGCAACACACAAGATGAACAACCCGCCGAGGGCAAAGGCGTTAAAGAGCCAGAGCGACGCGCTGCCATTCGACGCACCGGAACGACTCAGGGAGTAAAAGGCCAACGCTTCTATGGTTACAGCCCCGGCTACGGCTGCGGTTTTTATGCCGAAAGCCTCGAACAACATCCACACCGTAGAACCGAGGATAAGGGAGACGAAGAGAACAAACAGAGCTGGAACGTTGAATCCGAGAACCTCGAAGGTTGTGGAGGCCAAGACTCTTGTCACTTTGGTCACGCCCCCAAACAAGAAGTAAGTGAGCACAGCCGCTGCCAATACGATAAGGATTTGTGTCATTTTTCTGCTTGTTCCTAATTGTGTTTTCGCGCACGCGAAACTCGCGTCCTTCTACGGACATGGCCCCACGTTTTACGGCGGGGCATTGTGTGTACCTGGGCGGATGTAAGGGGTGGCCGGAGCCAACCGATCGGATTAATCCAGTCCATGAAAAATCAATCCAGATAGAGCCGTCGACCAGGAGCAGGGGTCGATTCTGGAGACGTCACAGCCGTTGGAGGCGCTGGCTGCGTAGGCTGTAAAACAAGTGGTGGAGGCGTAATCACCCGGGCTGCTGGTTGTTGGGAAGCCTGCTCGACCCGCAACCGGGTAAGGCTGTCAACTCGCTCAGACACGGCGGTTGATATTTCTTTGCGCTCGAAGTGGACCACCATTACGGCAATGAAGAGGACGATCCCAAACCCTATTCCAAAACCCCAACCAAGGACTGATTTGGCGACGCCGTCCGCCTCGGTGGGATTGCGAGTGGCAATCGCGCTGAGATCCGTGAAGGACGACACCGGACCACCAGTAGCCTGATATGAGAACTTGATCTGCAACCTGTTCTGGTCGCCGTTCTGAGTGATATCAAGAATCTTGGCGGTACCGCCTGCCAATTTAAGGATTGCTTCCTGAGCAGTCATGGACTCACCAGTGACCATGCCCCCCAGAAGGCCATTGAGACCACCATCGGGAACCCGGCACCGTATCTCCCCGCCAATTGTACGAAATCGTCCCGGGCAGACCTTGAGCTCACTCCCTGCCTCATGATTCCACTGATCCCATCGCAGGTTCAGTGTCTTGACCGACAGAACATCCTGCTTGACCATCTGCGACGAGGACGAGCCTTCCTCAGCTGACGCAGTCCCGACAATGCTACCCAATGAAACCGCCAACAAAACAACTGCAACCCGGACCAAATTATCAATCACCACTATCTATCGCTCCCACCAACTGCACAGGGCTGCCAAGTTTCCCTTGCCTGTAAACGAACTCCTTCTCAAAGTGAATTGCGGCCGAACGACTCTTGAACGGGCCATGCGATTCTTTGTCGATCTGGACGTTCCATTGGCAGCGCCAGCGCCTGGTCCACGCCGCGGCTTTTGACTCATCATTGACCAGTGCGCGAAGCACCAGGAAGCAACCGCGCTGAAAGCGGCCCGTAGGGAGGACGCGTGAGACACGTTTCTTGTCGAAACCCGTTACGGTAAGCCCCGCAAAGCTGACCTCATCGGCAAAGCCGGTAACGGTTCCATTGCGTATGACGATTCGTCTTTTATGAGACATAAGCGCTCTTCTCTGCTCCGTCACTTGTCGGTGACATCATCCAAAAAAAGACGTCTACCTGAAGGCCTAACAGCCCCTTCAGTTGTTGGGGCCACTATGGCTCGCCCTGGCAAAGCCAACTCGGCTGGTTTGATGGGAGTTACATCCGTAACAACGACAGAGCTTCGAGTGGCCTCAGCTTCCAAGGTCGGGCTAAAACTTGAACTCTCGAACGATCCGATCGAGCCGAACAGCCCTAACGCAAGGGCAAGGAACAGAAAAGCGCTCCAGCCAGTTGCAATCCAACCAATGAGCACCACTACAGCAGCGATGAGAAAGATTTGTTTTGCGCTGTTCATCCAAAAACTCCATTGCCCTACCAGCCATGAATCCGATTACATCACCCCATAACTCCAGACCTACCCTGCGAGCCAGCCACACGTCGACGCACTAGCTCGGTTTGGATACGGTCTCGGGTTTGTCGAGCGATTAGCTGGAGACGTACTCTGCCTGATCACTTTCACTCTGAAAGTCGTATTCCGGTTTCTTTTCGACCTCCTGCAACTCGAGGCCTTCGGGGCGCAGACGCTGCTCCAGCGTTTCGCAGGTCTTGCCGTGGAACCCCTGGAAGTCGCCATTGATACGGCCGCCCTTGATCGTGATAACGACTTTCTTCACCACACCACCTCCTCAGCAACAACCTCGAGCGTGCCATCGGCCTGAGTCATCACCGTCACGTTATAGTTTTCAGCTTTGAGTTGTTTCTCGTAGTGGTACGCCAGATAGCGATCGACGATCTTGTTGCTGGTCTGGGCAGTCCAGGCCCCATAGGACCCGTAGTCTTCCTGGTACTGGTTGAAAACGGCGCCCTCAAGACGAAATCCGATCCGGCGCTGGTGGTCTTGGGCATCCACCAGGACCAGCGAGTAGCGCTCATCCGTGTACCCAACGCCCACTCGATACAGCTTTTCGTTTTCGCGAACTTCCCCGAGCCCGGAAAGTGCCTTTACCAGCACATCCAGGTCCGTGTAGGAAACCGATACCTTTCCTTTAACGATATGACTCATTGGTATTTTCTCCTGTTAGTCGACGCTGAGCTGCCGTCCCATCGTCGAGCCGGGAACTTCGTCGTAGGTGTTGGCGGGGTAAAACCCTTGGTCACCCAGGCGCCGGATGCTGTCGATGTCGGCCTTCCGGGTGACGCTTGTAGGTGTGATATCACCCAATGCTGCCAGCAAAATTTCTTGGCTCAGCGCCGTATCCTTGGCGTTGGCGATGTACAAGGCATCAACCACCGCTTGTTCAATTTCAGCCCCGGTGTAGCCATCACTCCCCTCGATCAACGCCGGCAGATTGAATTCTGCGGGGTTGGCCTTGGCCTTGTTGATATGGATTTGAAAGATCGAGGAGCGCTCCTCGATGCTCGGCAAGTCGATGAAAAAACACCGATCCCACCGCCCTGCTCGCATCAGTTCAGGTGGTAGCTGACTCACCCGGTTGGCAGACGCCACGATGAAAATTTTGCCCTTCCGCTCTTGGAGCCAGTACAGGAAGGTACCGAGGAGACGCTTCGAAACTTCATGCTCCCCTTCCGAGCTACCGAAGAACTTTTCGATCTCATCAATCAGTACCACTACCGGCGCGATCTGCTCGACAGTCTGCAGCGCACGGGTGAACTTGGCCTCAGTCTCACCGAGGTATTTCGAGTAGAAGCGCCCCATGTCCAGGCGGACCAATGTCGTTCCGAATACACCTGCGGCTGCCTTGGCCATAAGCGTTTTCCCGCCGCCAGGCACACCGGCCAACAGCAGCCCTTTGACCGAAAGATTCTTTTCCCAGCCAGCCTTACGGACGTTCAGAAACTCCTTGAGCGGTCCCAGTCCACCAACCGTGTCGATGGCCACGGGTTCCAGTACATCCAGCCCCACATCGCGCAGGATGTGATTTTTCTCCCGCCGGATTTCCCCAAGATACTCATGCCCTTTACGCTTCAGATAGGCCGAATAGATGAACACGTTACGCATTTGGCTGTGAGACAACCCCATCGCGTGGTTCGCGATAATCGCGCGTTCGGCATCACTGAAGATTGTTGGTGTCATGTCTGCCCGGCCGGCCAAACTTTCGCTTGCAAACTGAACATCGCGCTCAGCACTTAGCAGTACGTCAATCACCTCCTGCTGATCCATCGGAGGGAGGTCGATGTGATAGACAAACTCCTCGGACAGCGCATCCCGGCCGGCGATGACATACGTCACACCGAGCTCCTCAATTGTGGCTAAGGACGCCTTCAAACTTGGGAGGTTTTCAGGATTGGCCTTACTGCGATCAAAAAAGTACTGGTCAAAAATCACCGTACCTCGACCGTTTTTATCAGCCTTGCCAGCCAGGTTCTTAATGTAATCGGGCGAAGGAACTTGCTTGAAAGGCATGCTTTCAAACGTCTTTTTCCGTTCCTTCGCTGCCGAACCGACGACTTGAATAGCCCGGCTCATCTCAAACGTGTTGATGGCCACCACGGGAAAAGCCAGCATTAGCGGAATGCTGATGCGATCGTTGTTGGTGTCAGGTACAGACATCAATCTCATCTCCAGATGAAAAATCTATGGGTTCAGTGTTTCACGAGGCCACGGTCAACTGGAGCTACATCTGAGCCGGAAACTGGGGCAAACCCCACTTGCACTGGGAGGGTTCGCCCCACCAGGAGACGTGCCCGAGAAGGCTTATCAAGCATGCCACCCAGTTCAGAAATGCAAGCTTCGGAGAATACAGACGACTGTGGCGCATCAGGCGATGAGGTGCTGGAGCAGGAGATCGTTGGCCATCATGTCGCGCAAGGTACGCTTAAACTGGGCCAGGAACAGGATTGTTGGGAGCGCCTTTGATGGCCCAGGCAACCGTGATTCGCACCCGCTTCCGCACTAGCGAAACTCCGTTCAACGTTTGCGACGCTTATGCGACCGAATTCCGACGATGCGAAGCATATTCGTCGCCTTGGTTGACAGCTTGACGGATCGACAGGTTGACCATATATTGGTAACCAATTGATCACTGCTTCAATGCGTCGTTAGGAGGTTTTATGTCCGTCTATGCTATAGAGTCCGCCCCCACTTCGAGAGTGGATCTTGAGGCTGCGCTGGACAGACGTTTCCGCCTGTTCATCGCAAAGCTGCCGCAAGCGGTGCTCGAAAAGTCTCTGAAACTTTCAGATAGAGAAGCCCTTGCTGAGCTTGCGAGATCCGCAGCTGAGGCGGCGAGAAGCATCGAAATCGAGAATCAGGAGGCTATCGCTGAAATGCGAGCTAGGTCCTTTGTGAGGGTCCGAGAAAGATGCGAACTGCTCGAGAGCAAGGACCTCGTAAGAATTTTGGGTATCACAAAACAGGCGTTGAGCAAGCGTATCCAGGCTGGCCAGATCGCCGTGTACACCAACCAAAGCAACGGCAGAAAATACTACCCAGCCTTCCAGATCAGAGATAACAAGGTCCGGCCTGTGATCGCCGAGCTGATTTCCGAGTTCGGCGTCGATCCCACAGACCAGGTGGCCATGAACCTGTTTGTTCAGCACCTGATAACAAAGATCGATTACTCGAACCCAAGTGAGCCCGAGAACATCGTCGAGATGCACACGCTCATGGATGATCCTGCCGCCCGCAGAATCATCAAGCGGGAATGGGACAACAAGTACCTGCACGGTAGATAAAACCGCCCCCCTCTTACGAGGGGGCCGGGTGTTGCTTACTCCAGGCTTACGCCCAGGTCTTGCAGGTGCTTCACGGCAGTCTTACCGTTCGACAAGCGCTCTTTGAGGAGTGGCTTGTGGCTGACCGGTTTAACCTGCTCGCCCCGTTCGTCGAAGAGGGCGGCATTGCACCCTTCAAGGGTGCCGGCTGGCGAATACACGGAAGAGGTGTACAGAAGTCCATCGACGTCCGCGCCACATTCCATGCACGCCTTGCTCAGCGCCCGAGTTGGGTCATAACCTTCAGAGCCCTGCCCCTTTGCCCGGACGACATCGCGCAGCTTGAGACCCGTCAGATTAGCCAACATCGGCAGGTCTATCAGCTTCAAATCCCGTACCGCCACCAGCTGGTGCAAGGAGCATTGCTCCAGCTTGGCATACGCCACCGGGGTGTCATCTCCCGGCGGTTGGAACACCTCGGCGACGGCAACAGTGTCGCTGAACCCAAGGTACAGAACTCCCACAGGAAGGTCGGCGCTGCCGTAGCGGCTATCCGACTTTTTGTTGTAGAAGCGGGGCTCAGCGTCATGCTCCGAATCCTGGGCACGGGCAAACGCGGTTCCTTCAGGCGTGATCCGGATAACCTCAGGGTTGGTATCCAGAATTGCCTTTACATCGTTAACATCGATAATCACCTTTGTTGTACTCCTGATAGAAAATGAGACGGTTTTTTTGGATTCGCATGGGTTACTTCCCTTGCTGGTTGGGTTGACCCGCGCAGACTTCCGCACGGGGCGTGTTTGGCCCAATCGGGCCGAGAGCGAATATAAGGCAAAGTGCCAGCCCTTCATAAGGCCTAATACACGTATCCGATCTTTATTTTGTTAGTCGTGACAGCAGGTTGCGTCGATCACCCACGACATCGCCTACCTGATGAAAGTCCTCGTCGCTATTCCTGGTGGCTGCAGCACCGCTGATAGGGTCGCGCGTGAGAAGACCGACGTGACGAGGGTCTTGGCCGGCATGCTGGCTACCTGGGCCGGGGAGCGGCTCCCTCCTTGCGCGACAGATTTTATTGTTTAGCGACAGTTTTAATTCTCAGAAACCAGTCATTGCAGAGTGATCCATCGAGTCCGCACCTTTTTACTCCATAGTCAGGTAAATGGGCTCTAGCTGGCCTTCAGGACGAACCGTGCGGTACTTACGAGCTTAAACCCCGATATTCGACTCGAGGACCTGATTTTGGGGTAAAACGCGATCGAGGCGCCCAACTCGACAGGCACGCTTGGATTCAGAGAATAAAAACTGTCGCAAGGGAATTAATACTGTCACGCCCCCTGACGTAGCTTCCCCATAGATCCCAGCTTGGGAAGGAAAGCCGCTTCCGAACGGATTTGAAGTAGGGGCCAGTCAGGGTTGTCCAGATGGGTCAGGCACCAGGTTGACGAAGCAGTGTGGAAGCCATAAATTATTGCTTGGTTCGCCCAACTCAACCTGCCACCGGGTTAAATCGGGTGCTATGCATAATTTTGGATTCTCGAACCCTCCGCACACAATCCTGTGATCGGCGAGTAATCGGTGGACGCGATCTTAAGGATCTGTCATGGCCTACCTCACCCTCACGGCACCGAATCTCAAGCTGCTTAAAGACCAGATTCGAGACGCATATAAGATTCCGTCCTCTCACCTCTCCGAGGCAATCGCTGCGGCACTTGGCTTTGGAAGCCACGCTGCTTTGAACGCGCATTTAAAGGGCCAAACAGGTCAATTCATGTCGCTGCCCCTATTTGATTCGTTATTTGAAGAGCGACTGCGAACCCTTGGTTCCCCGATACAAGACTGGCGTGGATTTGACAAATTTGGCTCCAGTGCGGTCATTAGCGACGAGGAGCCAGGTGCGCGATTCAGGCACGGCAAGGCGTTCCGTATGGTCTACAACTTTTGGCTTGCGCCAAACTTTGAACGAGTCCTCGCCGGCAAAGCCCAGCGACCATATGTGAATCATGATTTAGTTGATTTTGAATATCTGCGCTCGGTGATAGCGGACGAATTTCGTTTTGGTTCACCTGTCGAGATTCGTCTGGCAAATGACACCATCGACCAAGTTACGGCACACGTCCGCGAAGCAACCCGCGATTTAAATCTGATGAAGTGCCATGACTTCGCAGAATTGCTTCTCGGCGAAGCACAGAGTCAGTCAACACCCATTGTTGACGTTAGAAGTGAATGGAAGCCGCTTCATCAGCTCAAAGAGCGGAGACATGCGCCTCCCCCAGTGCTTGTGCCAATCGTCGTCGAGTCTTCAGACGCGGA
This sequence comes from Pseudomonas sp. MT92, assembly GCF_058792515.1. NCBI lineage: Bacteria > Pseudomonadati > Pseudomonadota > Gammaproteobacteria > Pseudomonadales > Pseudomonadaceae > Pseudomonas > Pseudomonas sp. MT92. The sequence goes on along the minus strand of NZ_JBXAFA010000014.1, from coordinate 123,385 downwards.
GGATGGAATTTTTTGGTCACAGCAAGCAAGGATGAGACTGAATGTCAGGGCCGCAAACCCAGAGTTTCTGTTCAATCCATCCCAAAAACAAAATGACGATGACCAGCAGGGCTATTTGACAGACCGTCTGCACAAAGCTTTAGCCAAATGCTTTAACACGCCTTATTTACCTTATTGTCAGCTTGATTGGGCTGCATCCGATCCACTACCAGCTGAGTATCAGGGCCTTGGCGGGTTTCGTTAGAGGTTCGTAGCTGCCTGATGACTGTCTCATGGCTGTATTCCATATTCAGTCCAAATGCAGCTTCCGACCCACCCTCCTGGGCGGCTCCGCCTGATTGGGCTCCAAGCGATCAGCCTTTGTTATCGCAACCGGATCAGGCCCATCCGCAGTTTCCTGAAGCTGCCCTACTGAGGACGGTAACGATGCTGATGTTTCAGCGCTCGCGTTCCGCTCAACGGACTGCCCGGAGCGTCCTGAGAACATGAACACAATGATCGCCAACAAAACCATCGGGCCCATGACTGTAGAAATAAACGACATCAACCCGTCCAGATTGTCGGCCATGTTTTGTAGACCGCCGGGTGCGGCAAGCGCGATTCCCGGGAAAATCCCGAGCGCCACTAGTAAGGTCATTCGATAATATTTTCCGCGCATGGGGCATCTCCGAAACGTTATGCCCCATTCTCTAATTACCGCGAAATGCGAGGGCCGCAATTGGGCCGCCCTAAAGGGGCGAACCTGACGCCCTCCTCCACCCAGTATTACGGAAAGCCTGGCGACTCCCGTATGCGGTGATGCGAACCTGATTATCACCTTAGGTGATTACGCAGAAGCGTTTTCGGGATCGCTGCTTGGAACTTGCGCGGCGATGGACGCCTTTAGGTTGTCCCTCACAAACGCAATCGCTTCCTGCGCAACGATTGGCCGAGCCTCCATCCAGAAGCCAACGACGGACGGACTTCGCTGAGGGTTGTCGCGGCACTGGGAGCCACGAAGCAGTAGCGCGACGTCCCCTTGCAGGGAATACAAAGAGTAATTTTGCTTCTCCACATCAACCCAGTAACTCGCGCTGGGCACTTGGAACATCAACTCCAGAACCTTTAGCACCACGGTGGCCAAAGGATCACTCGACGCCTGCAGATGGCTCATCAGCGGGCCCAGCGTACGCAGACGTTCGATGCGAACTCGATTGCCCCAATTGATCAAGCCGGGCGTACGCCCCTGTAGCTTGGGGAGCTCAAGCTTATGGAAGCCTTTGCCCTGAAAAGCTAACCAATCCTTAACTTTCTGACTGCATGCACCGCACAAGGTAGCGTGGGCATAGTTCAGATCACTGCGTAGACCACCCTTATTCCTATAGTGGTACGTGAAAATATCAGTGTGGGCGCAGACACGTTTTGTCGGGGCGCCATGATGATTTGCGGCCATAGGTTCACCACTGTTTACGATTGTGAACCCAGTGTCACTCAACTTTTTAAAGTGCAAGGGGGCATTTTGTTGCTTTGAATCTACCGGTAGATAGCACTGGTTCACGGCCGTATCGATACCAGCCAGGCTCCTTGGTGGCCTTACAGAGGGAGGCATCAGGCGAAAAAAAACCCGCCGAAGCGGGTTTTTTTGATGAGCTTTAAAAATCGTATCTGACTCGGCCGAGCACCGTTTGGCCGTCGAAATCAGTTTTGGTTTGGTAGGTGTAGCTCGCACCCACGGTTACCGCACCGATACGGTAATTGGCACCAAGCGTTGCCTCGTAGCTGTCACGGACAGGCGAAGCACCTGTGGTAACGAACGGGCTACCGCCCAATACGAAAGCGGACGTCGAGGATACTTTGTCACCGATGAAGTCGTGCCAAGCCATCACGGTCGCTTCAGGTTCAATACTGCCCATACCGAGTGGGAAGTTGCCGGCAACACGAACCCCCGCCCCTGCCTCACCAACCTCAAAGCGCTGGCCACCGACTTGTAGTGCGGCCGACGATCCGTGCTCAGTGAAGCCGTCAATCTTCACATTGGTGTAGCGGGCACCAGCGCGAGGCTCGACAACCAGATTGTCGAAGTGGAAGTCATAGCCACCCAGGACACTCGCTCCCAGCAAGTCGGAGTCATAGCTACCCTTGGCTTGAGTCCCCACGATGAAGCGCTTGGAGTCGTTGTCGTTTTTACCAGCAGTCATGCTCCCGTCCACGAACCAGTTACCAAGCTGGTAGCTGCCATAGAGGGTGAATGCAGAGCCCTGCACTTCCGTCTTATCGCCGCTGTCGCTGGTCACGTTGGTGTTCAGGTAGCTGAACGCAGCACCGATCGTGGTTTGATCGTTGATCTTGCCGTCGGCGCCAATCGCAATACCAGCACTGTTGGACTGGAATCCATCAACACCACCCCGGCTGTTCTGGTCCGAGTTATTGGAAAGCGCCTGAGCCCAGACACCGGTTTCCTTCAGTACATCGCCCGACGATAGGCCGGTGCGCAAGCTGCTCACGCGGTTGCTTACTGCCCCACCAACAATGGTTTGGCCAGAAAGCGCAGCCACAGTGCTGCCACCGTTCACCTCAGGGGTCAACTGCTTGGCGATCTTGAGCACTTCCTCGCGGGTTTGCGCGTTGCTTAACGCCTGAAACACCGGGTCGGTTGGCTGCAACTGGCTGAGGATGCTGTTTTTCATAGCCAGAATGGCGCCAGTGGTGCCATTGAAAACACTGTCGTTGCCATGCGGGAAACCGCCATTGCCGCCGCCGTTGTCAGTGCCACCGTCCGGATCTTCGATGTCGCCGATCTCATCGTCAGTCTTTGCCTGAACGACTGCTTTAACAGTCGTGCCGTCCACGGCGAACTGCTTGACGTTCAACAGATAGGAACTGCTGGACACGGACACGCCGCTATCGGCGATAGAGCCAGCTTTCACCAGGACGTACTCGACGCCTTCTTTTGTCGGTGTAAAGTCAAAAGGCTTGGCCGAAACCTTCACCGCCGAACCCGCGTCGAAGGTTGCGGTACCCGAGACATCGAGGTAAGCAGTGTTCGGGTCAGTGTCGGTGGCGAGCATCAGATCCATCGCCGATCCGCTTGCCAGGTGCAAATCACCTTTCAAACTACTTTGAGACGTCCGCAGGTACAGGCGAGCATTGCTGCCGACGTTCAGCGAGCCAGCCTCGATGGACTTTGCAGTAACAATGGAGGACGTGTCCTCCAGGACATTCAATTGGCTAAGGCCAAGGATGTCACCGGTTACCGATCCGCCGCCCAGGTTCAGGGTCGTGTGATCACCACCATCAATGGCGGCGATGCTGCCCATAATGGTGCCTCGACCGGTATTGTTGATTACCAGATCAGACGCGCCGGTATTGAGGATGCCAACGCCCGATGAGGAAATGGTGGAAGTGTTTTGAATGACCGCGGTGCCAAGGTTGCCGTCGGTATAACCCTGAACGTTGTCGACATAGATGGCGGTCACACTCCGGTCCGGGACGCCTTGTGCGCCTACGGCGTTAATCACACCAGTGTTGACCAGCGGGCCGAACGTCGTGTTTTCGAGCACAGCGCTTCTGGCGCCCGCACCACTGGCGTAAAGGAGACCAGAGTTGGAAACGCCGCCTTTTACATCTGCCCCTGCCAATTGAAGGGCAATGGACTGTTCGCCGCTGACCGAAATCACTCGGCTGTTGGTTACTGATCCGCCAATCTGATTCTGGCCGTCATTGACGATCCCCAACCCCACAACCGTATGACCGCTGCCGTAGATTTCGTTGGTGTTTGCAATGTTGCCGTCGATGTCCGAGTTTTTAACCAGAATCCCGTATGTGGCCGGGGTCCCTACAGGGAAGACGCGACCGGTTACGGTGATTGTGCCTGCGTTGGACAAGGAGCCGCTGACAGTGCTGCTGTCGATCAACATCCCGATGCTGTTCGGCCCGTTGGTTTGAATCTGCCCGGCATTGAGCACATCGCCGTCAACAAGCGCATGATTCAGCGCGAACGAAACACCCCCATCGGCAAAAGCCCGCAAGATGCCCTGGTTGGTGATGGACTTTGTGTCGGTGCCATTGACTTCGATCAGGGTCACCGGATCACCATTAATGTCGACGAGCGTCAAACCACCGGTGATGGTCAGGTCTTCAGCGACACTGGTATTCCACACTTTAGGTCCGGCATTGACCTCGTAGCTTTCTGCATTGGCGAAACTGGCCGAGGTCGCAACGGCGATTGCCAGCATGGAGAGTGGGAGCGAGATACGATTCATCGTGAGTCCTTGAATGTGCTTTATTTTTTCACGCTGGAAAGGTGAGAGCAGATTCAGAATACCGACGCTTCGTAAACTGCAACCCCCCTATTCGAACCACTTATTAGAACCATCTGGCACGTCCTCTTTCGGTGTTTCCTTATGCTCCACCGCCCCAGCGTCCACCCCCTACCCCAGCTTTTTTTCCCGTCCCATCGAAACAATGAACGCGCCTGAATCTGGGCAAATAATGAAAAACCCGGCATAGCCGGGTTGGGTGATCAGTGCGGAGAGCAGTACGTCGGAGTTCGCCGAGCACCGTCAGGACTTGGTCGGCCTCCACAGCGCGAACAAACTCAGCAGTCTTTTCACCGCCCCGGGTTTGAGACCAGGTGTTGCAGGATCCGGCGCCAGCGTTGCGCGATATGCCGCCAGCAAAGCACTATCTCGACGCAGCATACGAAGTACAGTCTGATTCGCATCAGGAGTCTCCTGGCTCAGTGAGTAACCGTAGGTCTCACTGATGAACTGCGACACAGCTGCGCTACGAGAGCGACCCGCCTGGCAATTCACAACAATGTCCAATCCGGTAGCGGTCAGCCTACCGATGGATTCGCGCAGACGATCGGCCTGAGGGATCAGAAAATAGTCGCGAAACAAATGCTCAAATTTGGACCCAAACATCCCCATTTTTTCTTCGTCGAAATCACCATCCACGAAATAGTGAAATTCAACACTCCGCCAACGGCTGGCCTCTACCAGAGCCTGATCGTCCTCACCGTCAGAAATGGACAGCAAATGCACTTGGCCTGCCGGCCGATACCGTTGCGCGTCAATTCGTGACATGAACTGCACTGTGGGCATACGTTCTCCTTCAGGATTTTCCTGCGCTTTATAGCCAGTCAGCTAAGGATCGCAGGGTGGTTGCATTCCTTGGGTTGAGTTCGGCCCTCTTACAGTCGCCAATTCCAGACTAGCCGGCGCAGTGATTGCAAAAACGCTCAAGTACCGCGGAGATATGGACGGGGACACTCGGCGCCCCGAACTCACGCACTCCCAGGAAAGATCACGGCGGGCACGCTGCGCTCCCAGTGCAATCACGACAGAGGCCGTAGGAGCCAAGACAAGGCCGGGAAGCAGTTCCAGGTGACCAGCAGCACACTTCACCCCTAACTTGCAGTTCGAAGAGTCCATGGGAAATTCGGATAACCCTATTCCGAAGACAGGAGCTGAAGATGAATCCCTCACCCACACGAAACAAAGAAACCGTGTCCGATGCCTTTCATTTCGAAGGAAGTAACAATGCGGCTCTGACTCCAAGCACACCCCAAAAAATCTATAAGCGAATCCCCTTCTCCCGCCAACCAACCCTGGGTCGCTACAACTCAACACGAGAGGAGTGGCAAGGTGCATACCGCGAAGCACGACAGCGTGCGCGCAAAGCGCAGCTGCCGGACGCCACTCAGAGTGGCATCGAGTGGAAGGCCCAACTCATTGTCACTTATGAGCGGGGTCTTTACGTCGATCGCCTGCATTCGCCGGTTCGGGATCGGTTGGCAGAGAAGAGACTGATTGATGAAGTCGTAGGGGAATAATCCGCCGCGAAGGGCGGTTGGCGCCAAAAGGATTTTATCGCGCCGATTGCCCGGTTTTAACCGATCCACAGAGCTCGATCCGCTCACCGTAGCCCCGCCGATAGGCGCTGGTCCGGGCAAGAATGGCGGACTGCTCCGATCAGGAGACAGGAACGAGCCCTTTAAAGGCCTCTTCGCAGCGCTTGTTGAGCAGATCCATCAGAACTTCGGCATCGTTCGCGGCGTCGACACAATCGCGCTCTAACGCCTTGCCAAGGGCTTCCTTGAGCCAGTTGCTGGCTACTGGTGAGTTGAGTACCTCACGAATCTCGTGGTCAATTTGCGTGCTCATCCTTCCCCCTTGTTGATACGGCGCTTTTCGGTACCGCAGATTTTCCCACAAGCACCGATCCGGCAAGCCTCCATTCACGCCTAAATACGGTACCAACCCCGGGGTTGAGTGGGGATGAAACGATCCCATCCATGCTTTTCGGTCTGATGGGTCGCATGAAGCCCCGGCGTCATCTGTGTTCCAACTCCCCGCAAAAAGATTCTTTTCGACTGGCTACGTCCACCCTGCGACCACCGGCGGTATCAGCCAGATGATCCCCACAAGCGCAGGTTTGACCCGGATTTGTAGCCGGATTGCGGCCTTGCAGTTTAGCGATCGTGAGTACTCTCGAATCATGAAAGGCACAAACGCCGAACCAGATCCCTCATAGGAATGAGAACATGACAGAACACGTCGCCACCCTCAAAGACTCCGATATCCCGGCCAGCGAGTACTCCCTCGATTTCGTGCTCGGCTCCATCAAAGGCGCTCTCGAACGTGGGATGAGCGCCAAGGCGCGCGACCTCTGGATGCCATCGGTTAAAGAGATCGACAAGATCCACGTGATGGAGGGTCTGAACGTCCGCGTCAACGACGCCGACTTGCAGGCCCATGTCCGCAAAATTGCGGACAGTATGAAGGTCAACGGCTTCAAAACCTCCAAGCCCCTTGAGGTCTTTGTCGTCGAAAAAGAGGACGGAAGTTCGGTTTGCTATCTGGCCGACGGTCATTGCCGACTGGCAGCATTGCGCATCGCGCTGACCGAAGGCGCAAAAATCCTGAACATTCCGATCGTCACGCTGCCCACCAAGGGCATTGGCTTGCAGGACATCATTGCTGGGCTGTACACCAGCAACACCGGCAGGCCACTGACGACGTTCGAAACCGCACTGGTGTGCAAGCGTCTGGCCGGCTTCAACTGGACTTCGGCACAAATCGGAGAAAAGCTGGGTTTCGGCGCTGAGTACGTGGATCAATTGCTCGAAGTCGTTAGCGCTCCTATCAGCATTGTGACGATGATCCAGCAGGGCGAGTGCTCAGTCGGCCTCGCTCTGGACATGCTGCGCAAGCACCGTGGCGGCGCCGTAGATGTGCTCAAGCAAGGTTTGGAAAGCGCCAAGCGAGCCGGCAAAAAGAGCGTCACGAAAAGCTTCATCGCCGGCGCCAGCCTGGAGAAGGTCGTTAAAAAGCAGGCGAAGCCGCTGTATGACGCTGCCAAGAAAGTGATCGCAGACCCAGGTTTTAAGGGCTTGAGCCCTGAGAACCAGACCCTGATGAAAGCGCTGCTCGACGAAATTAGTAACAAGGAAAAAAAGGCTGACGAAAAAGCCAAAGCCATTGAATCAAAGGCTGCTGCCGAAGATGGCGAAGCTGCAGCGTAATACCCGCTCGACCGGCCCCTTAGGGGGCCCGGAATGCTCTTAATACCCCATGCCTCCCTTTCCCATCGATGCCGCCGTTGAAGGCTTGCATATCCCAGCTTCGTGAGAGCCTTCCTTCAACGAAACTGCAGGAATGCCCTCATGTCTGAACCGCATAACACCCAGCTAACCACCCGCCCCCCTCTCGAGGATTTTGAGCGAGTGGAGAAATTCCAGTCTCTTCAGGCCGGTCAGTACTGGCGCGCAATCGCGGCGATTCCGCAAAAGGCAATCGCCCTCGATTCGGTTCTGCTACTTCAGTCAATCAAGTGGGTCGATAACGCAGCGCACACCATTGTCATGCGCGCGCATCCGTTAAAATTCGGCACTCGCGAGGAAATTGAAATCCCTCAGCCCGATGGCACAGTTCGCAGGACCTATGTGAGCCATGGCACTTATGACTTCTTGCTGAAGGACTTCCTGCTCCAGTTCGAGTACGAACCGGACGCCGATAAAATTCGCGCCGAAGAAACCGCCCGCATACACAGCACGATCCAGCAGTTGCAATCGGAACTGATCGAAGCTCAGTCAAACCCGGACATCCTTGCACGGGTGGTCGAGGATCAGCTGCGTGAGAATGCCCAAGCCCCGAGTGAGCCAGATACAGCAGGCGGAGCCCTGGTGCTTTTCGACCACTCAGTACGGCAAGAGATGTCTCAGTTAGCAACCGGCAGCATTGCCAACGCCTTGGGCAGCGGAATCACTGCCGAGAAGGTTCAGGCAATGAAGGCGGTTGCTGAGCGCGAGTACCAGGTGGCGACCATCCAGTCACAATGGATTCAGGGCAAGACAGCCGAGATTACTACCGTTGTCAGAAAGCTCACCCCTTTCTTTGAAGAGAAGGCCGCTGCGTCACTGGCCAAGACGGAGGATATCCGTTCGTATGTTGCCAAGCTGATCGAGGGCATTGAGTCCCTGGACCTTTACGTCGGAAGTCGTGGTGCAGACGATCCGCACCGGCAAGCCGGCCGACCCATCCCAGCCGCTGAGTTTTGCGCAGAAGAAATTGTTGATGGATGAGGAGTTGGCCGTTTGGGCAGAGGTCGACGAAGAATTTGATTTCACCAAGGAAGAGCTGTTCTTTGACGCCCTGCGTATTCACGATGATCTGGTCAGTCAAATTTTCCCCACAGAGCGTTGCGTCCTGGTGATGGCAACTACCCGGCGCGATCTTGATTACGGGGATCGTTGGACCAACCAAGCCAAGAACGATGAGAACCGCAAGGTATTCCTAATGGTTCGCAATGGCGAAAATGTTCATCGTGTGTTCAGTCCTGTCGAAAGCCATTTAGGCACCGGTCGGCTCTTCCCGTCCCGGGATGACCAGGACCGGATTTTTCGGGGCGTGGACGGATCACAGATCAAATTTGAGGACGTGGCCTATACGGCTCATCTGTCCAGCCATGCACGCTATGCGTTGCACTACAAACGATTCCTGCTGCTGATGTGCGGTCTAGACCACCGGGAAAAATTGTTCGGTGAGTTTTACCCAGGGCCTGAATCGCTGCACTTTGTCACATTGGACTTCCAGGAGAAGTTCTGCCGCTTTATTCATGACGATGACGGTGAAGGCCTGATCGAGACTACGCCTCGCCAACCGGTTGCAGCATGGATCAAGGAAAAAAATGCTTACCTCTGCTCTGGTAGCAGGGTCCTGTGCCTGTGGCATGAGCTCATGAATCCAGACACGGCACCTAGCGCCTGTAAGGCGCGTGGAGACCATTTTGATCGTGATTTCAGGCCGTCAAACCCAATCGACTTGAAAATTGCCGCCAGGATCGCCGATTCGCTTTGCGTGAAAGTTGAGGTGAAAGGTGGCTACGGCTCTAGAGCCCGTACGTTTTCCTGCAATGTGAATCTGACCTCCTTTGACCATCGCACCTGGTCATCGGGTAACCTGACCTTCTTGTGCCTTGATACAGTGGAGCCAGAAGAGCTGCATTGGTACATCCACAACCGGGAGGCCCGGAGCAACCACATCCAATTCATCCGCTTCTTCAAGCTGGCGCTCGCGCACCTCGAACAAGAGCGAGCAAGTGAGCGGGATGCCCGCAATCGGATGCTGCAGGCGCTTTCCGATGGGGCCATTGCCCACGGCGAAGACGCGCGCGGAATCATCAGTCAAACGGTAATTGCATGGCGTGCAGCAAACCGTGGCAAGCCACTCCCGCAGTTTGTGGATGGCAAGGCCCCAGCGGCGTGGAAAGGCCTCCTCGACCAGATGTACGCACTGGCCGGGAACGGAGTACGCCAAGCCCAGGAGATTGAAGCCTTCGTTCGACAGTCGGGCTACCAGCCGCTAAGGATTGCCCTGACAGGCAACAGCAAATTCGTCGTCTACGCCGCGCCAAAAGACAACGAGCTTGATAATCGACTCGAGCCCCACGCGTGGGTGAACCGCATGATTGTCGAGCACAGCAAAGGCAAACTTGTAGAGAAGAGCCGGCGTTGGGTCATCCTGCGCCAGGTTGATGCCGCCGAGACGTCCCTTAAGGAATGGAGCGAGATAAAGGAATGGATGCGAACCTCTGTATTTGAATCCTACGAGCTCAAGCAAGAGATTTTGGATGAGGTCGTTGGCCACGCCGGCAAGATCAAGGATCTTCTTCGGGGGCAAGATGCGGCCTCGCACCGGGTGCTGCTCGAGGATTGGTTCGAACTTCGCAGCGAAATGAGTGAAGATTCCAACATCGTTGCCAGCCCCAACCTGGTGATACCGGTAGGCGCCTACTTCTATCCCAGCACTAGCAGCGTTAACTACATCGGCGCTCGAATTTCAAACCCTTACGGGTGGCTGTATCACAATGCCCCAGATGACAAAATCCGAGATGAAATGCGCCGCCGATTCATTCGAGCATTCGCCGACAAGGAATATGCGGCCTCACATCATGACCAGCTAATAACCACCAAATCCCCATGGGCCCTCGCGCAATTATCAGCGGAACACCGGCATGAAGGAATGAAACCTCTGTCCGGGGCCTATATGAGATCTATGGGCAGCGGCTCTCATCCTGATCCGCGGCTGGCGACGGCTTACGCGAACTGGATCAGCCGAGATGGTAGGGGTTCTCAGGTTTGGCTTGCTGATGGCTGCGTCGATGAAAACGGGACTCTTCAGCTGGATTCGTTGCTTGGCGTGTCACTGCCAGCTGACTACGATCCGCGCGATGTGCTTGAAGTGCATGCGTCGACGGCCGATGGCAAGGAAGTGCCTTTCGGCAGGTGGTTGGAAATCATTCCTGCAGGTTCTGATTACACGGCAATCAACCGCAATGTTGCGGGGGCAAGTGGTTACTCGTTCACCACCTCCCACTGCGCCTCCCCTGCCGAAGCGCGGGAGTTGGTTCAAAGTAAGGCCAGGGCTGAGGGTGTTGAAGTCAAACCAGCAGAATTGATCGAGGGAGCTCCTCTACCTGCCGAAGGCTGTGAGCGGTGGATCATTCTTCAGCGATCAGAGGGAAACGCTCAAACTATCGCCTGATCAATCACGAACAACTGCCCATATAGAACCGCGCCTGCGGGCTGTGGCCACAGGCGCGGTTTGTGTGGGAGTTACCGTTGAAGCCAGTCTTTCCAGCCAGGGTGCTGCAGAGTAGTTTTAAAAGATTGGACAACTGCATCGGCATTGCCGGCCTTTAGATATTCCAACTCCACTGTGCAGATTCCTGACTCTGTGTTTATCACTACCGACTCGACCTTGGGATGATCATTTCGGCCCCAGGCGGAGTCTTCGTATTCATACCCCACCTGCGGGGGAATATCTGATTCAAACTCTTTGGCAACAATTTTCGAGACGAGACCTGTTTCAGGAGACGAAAAGGAGATACGTCGAATGAGGGTAAACTTCATGAATAAGCCTTTTTTAGATGAGTCGATCGCGCCTGCAGATTACGATCCCGCATAGTGGGTGTCCACAGGCGCGGCGACGTCAATCCTGCCCACCTACAAGCCCCCCTATGCCACGTCATGCGATTGCGCGTCGATCTGTCGCCACAACTCGCTTTCGATAAACTCCGCGTACTTCTCGGACAGCTCCGCACAGCCGTTTCGACCAAGATCCGAAGGCCTATCGTTCTCGTCGTAGACCACCCCGGACACCACACGAAACTCAAGCTCCCGATAACCCTGGGCGTCCCAGTCACTGGCCCATGTCCCCGGACTGGGGTCAGCGTTAATCAGATCGGTGACTTCGCACTGAAGCACAAAGCCTTCAAAAGCGACTTCATACACAGTGACCTCCTGAAATGCTTTGGCGTGCCGCCGCAATCACGGTGCGTCGTGAGCATCCGATTCAAGATTGATTTCTGATGCCGGTTTGTCCTCGCGTAGCCCGAGAAAAACAGCGTGGCGCACCTTACCGGCCGGGGTAATCTCGGTGTATTTCACTTCACAAACGAGTTGGGGCTGTACCCAAACGGCGGTGATGCCCTTGCCCAGTTTGGGCGGTACCGGAAGTGATGAGTCAGCTTGTTCCAGCTCCGCCAACGCTAGACGCAGGCGTTTGAGCGTGCGGTTGTCAAAACCTGAGCGCACGCGACCGGCATACACCAGTTGGCCGTCGTCATTGTGCAGGCCGAGCAGGAGCGAGCCGATGCCGCCGGCGGCGCCGGTGTACCCAAGAATGATGAACTCCTGGCGTGGCGAGCATTTGACCTTGACCCAGTCGCCGTTACGCTCGGAGGCATAAGGGCTGCCGGCTCTCTTGCAGACGATGCCTTCCATCTCTAAAGCGCAGATATTGTGCAGCAGGTCGCGAGGATCGACATCCAGGGTGTCGGTTAAACGCACATGCTGCAGCTCCACCCGGTTGAGGAGTTTGCTCAGTCGCGATAGACGTTGCTCGATCGGCAGCGAGCGCAAATCGCGGCCGTTTTCGAACAATAAATCGAACGCAAAAAGGCGCAAGGCATCTGTTTTGCCGCTACTGAAAGCAGACTGCAACGACGAAAACAACGGCCGACCATCCTCGTCCTGCACGACGACCTCCCCATCGATCCATGCTGAGCGCACCGGTAGCATGAGCAGCTCGTGGGCGAGCACTGGCATGCGTCTCGTCCAGTCATAGCCATTTTTGGTGAGCAGGGTAACGGTACCCTGGTCGATTCGCGCCATCAGCCTGTAGCCGTCGAGTTTTATTTGAAAAAGCCAGCCGTCGCCGTCTGGCGGGCGGCTGGCCATGGTCAACAATTGCGGCTTGATCCGCTCAGGGCACGGCAAGATTTTCGGCGAAGCCATGACACCAGTCTCGCAGGCAAGGTCATTAATCTGTGGATTCGTCAGAAGGCCAAAAGGTCATTGTTAATTCGACTCTGCTCCTAGATTGCTTTGGCGCGCAAAGCCAATACAGGCCACCAAACTACGCCCAGCCTCAAAACCCGAGCAAAAAAAAAGCCCGGACAATGCCGGGCCTTTCCTTTTTTCCATTCAGGTGCAACGACTGGAGCATTACACCTCATGAGCAACAGATGCCTATAAGTGAAGAAATGGTGTTAAGCCAACTAGAAACCCCATAACCCCAAGAATGCCCCCCATCACGCCGAGCCGAGTCGAGAGCCGAAGACCTAGATCGGGATGCATCCAAAAATGGGCATAGACCTCAAATGTCGACGCCCGTCTGATTTCCAGGTCGACGTCAGTTTTGAATCTGATACCGAGCACATCGACAGCATCGTAATCCAAGGCAACAGCACGCTTGGTAATCGAGATGCCCCCTGGTGTACCCATTGCATACCGAAGAACCCGTGACCCATTTTGTGGATTACAGATGACCACCGCTTCCCGCCGGAAAAACCTTTCACGGTCCAACCGCTTGGAATCGATGTTGCTGTTGTGCAGGCGGACGATGGAGTGTTGCAGACCACAGTCCTCGGGCAGAAGCTGAACGACCGTTTCTACTTTCATCGTCACACCAGCTTTCCGGTTAGACCGGAAATTGCGTGGTGCCCAAGGATGACCGTAGGGGTATAGCGGTAGTGAAACCAAACCACCTCTCCAGTGGTAGCCTCGAAAATCCAGCCTCCTGCAGACTCACGGTGAGCATGTGCAGCCTCAATGGTTTCAAAGCCGGAAAAAGTTGGTTCTAGCGACATAGTGTGTACCTCCAAATTAAGCTTTGCAGGCACACCCACCCTACCGGGAGAGTGTGCCCGGTAGGCGAAGAACCCGGGCAGAGTTGCCGGGAGGTTGGGACGAGAATCAGGTCCAAAAGGACCAGGAATTCCCAATGGTGCGAATTGCTGGCAGATGGGCCAGCTTCCCTTTTGGTCGCAGTTCATTCTGCAGGCCAAAATCAGATTCTAAGGTAGCTTTGGGCCCGGTCAAAAACAAGCGCTCAAAGCGAGCAAAGGCTCATCTCGGTCAGGACCACATAGCTTTACTCGTCGTCGAAGTTGTAACTGCCCGGCGCCAGGTTTTCAAAGCGGGTGTACTTACCGATGAACGCCAGTCGCGACGTGCCAATCGGGCCGTTCCGCTGCTTGCCGATGATGATCTCGGCGATGCCTTTGTGCTCGGTTTCCGGGTGGTACACCTCGTCCCGGTACACGAACATGATCACGTCCGCATCCTGCTCAATCGCTCCGGATTCCCGGAGGTCGGAGTTGATCGGGCGTTTGTTCGGTCGTTGCTCCAGGGAGCGGTTGAGCTGAGACAACGCCACCACCGGGCAGTTGAATTCCTTGGCCAGGGCCTTCAAGGAACGGGAGATTTCGGAAATCTCGTTGGTCCGGTTGTCGCCGCCCGAACCCGGGATCTGCATCAATTGCAGGTAGTCGATCATGATCAGGGCGACATCGCCGTGTTCACGCACCAGACGCCGGGTCCGCGCGCGCATTTCCGAAGGGCTGATACCCGCCGTATCGTCGATGAACAACTTTCGATCGTTCAGCAGGTTGACTGCCGACGTCAGGCGCGGCCAATCGTCGTCATCCAGGCGACCGGCACGGACCTTGGTCTGGTCGATACGGCCGAGGGACGAGAGCATACGCATGATCAGCGATTCGCCTGGCATCTCCAGCGAGTAAACCAGTACGCATTTGTCGCTGCGTAGTACGGCGTTTTCCACCAGGTTCATCGCAAAGGTGGTTTTACCCATGGACGGACGGCCGGCGACGATGATCAGGTCGGCTGGCTGAAGGCCGCTGGTCTTTTCATCAAGATCGGTGTAACCGGTGGACAGGCCAGTGATGGCGTTGTCGGTGTTGAACAGGGTGTCGATGCGGTCGATCGCCTTGGTCAGCAGGTCATTCACGCTCACCGGGCCGCCGGTTTTAGGCCGGGCCTCGGCGATCTGGAAAATCTGACGCTCGGCTTCGTCGAGAATCTCTTCAGCGGTGCGTCCTTCCGGGTTGAAGGCGCTGTCGGCAATCTCGGTCGCGATGCCGATCAGCTGCCGCAGCGTTGCCCGCGCGCGGACGATCTGCGCATAGGCCTTGATGTTGGCGACGGACGGCGTGTTTTTCGCCAACTCGCCGAGGTAACCGAGGCCGCCGACCTGCGAAGTCTGACCTTCCTTGTCCAATTGCTCGGCAAGGGTCACGACGTCGATCGGGGAGTTCTGGTCGGCGAGCTTGGCGATCGCGCGGAAGATCAGGCGGTGGTCATGCCGGTAGAAATCGCCGTCGGAGACTTGATCGAGCACGCGTTCCCAGGCGTTGTTGTCCAGCATCAAACCACCGAGCACTGCCTGTTCGGCCTCAATGGAATGCGGTGGGACCTTGAGAGATGCAGTTTGGAGGTCGTATTGCTCAGGAGCGGACAATTCGTTCATGGGCTCGCTTTTTCTTCATCTGGTGAAATGAAAACCCGTTACCGGCGGTCCTGGTCGAATCTACGAAGGGCCCGGCTGCTAATGACTGCACGCAATTGACCCCAGACAGGGCCTCCGCGTCAATCCGTGAATTAGGTGGGTGGCATCCTACCGCACCTTTCGCGGCTGGCAACGAACACCATGGGACGCTTAGCCCTAAGGCACAGCAGAGTCAAAATTGTTTCACACTTCCTAAAACCGCAAGTTTCCTTGATCGGGTCATCTCCATTGGGTGCCACACCGCACCCCGTATTGTCGAGCATGCGTGACGGCGTGTACCATCTTGTCTCCTTACAGCCTCCGGCTGTCCCCTCGGGGCAGGTCAAGCTGGACCTGGGTTCGCCGAACAAAGCACAACAATCCACCCACCTGGGGTTTCATGCCCCTGTCGGGACGTGGAACCTCAATACGCATGAGGTTTCCATGGAGATTTTCCTTTGGTTTATCGCGATGATCTGCGGTTCATACCAGTACGAGCCGGCATTCCTTCTGCTGCTCTCATTTGTTTGCTTGACTATCATATTTGTTCTGGCAAACCTCTGGTTCCGCCGTACGAAACCGTCGAAGGCAATCCCTGAGAAAAAGGTCAGGTAGCGGTTACTCGTAGGTAGAAAATCTTCGTAGTGGGTCCCTTAGGGGAAAACCACCTCGATGTGTATGTTGCCCCATGCTTAATTCCAGTTGCTTGGACTCGATTCAAAACACTCAACCGTCAGTGGGGCAATGTCCCCTGCGGGGCATCGTCTCACTCCCTCTGCAGGAGCGAGAAAATGCAAGATCCCATTATTGTGTGTGGCCAAACCATTGGCGTAGATTCGTATCTCGGCACATCTGAACAAGCAGAAACTGTGACTCACGCGTTGATTAGCTTCGGACACGTTCTCAAGGACGGGTCAGCCCAGGTCAAGCGTTTCAGTTTTGATGCTTTCGCTGATCAAATCGAGCGATGCTACTCCCCTAGCCAACGTACTGCTGAGGTGGTCAGGACTTTGCGCTCGGTTCAACTGCTGCAGCTCAATTAGATCTACCCAATAAAAAACCGGCGAATATGCCGGTTTTTTTTCGCCCAAAATCACGGCGGCCCGCTAACCGGCCTTCTGAGCCAAACTGAGCTGAATATCACCATCTGCAGCGAGGCCCAAGGCGCGACGGATCAACAGGTGCTTACGATTGGTAAAGTGGTTTACGATGCCAAGCTTAAGTAATCCGCAAGCAGTCCCGAGTCCGACGGCCATTCCTCCAACCAGGAGCGACGTGTAAGCGCTAACAACCATTAGCCCCGCTGCGTTTTCCGAAAGTAACTCGTTGAACCGCCCAGGCGAATCGAGAGCGAACAACGTCGCGCCCACGACCATGATGAAGGGTGCGATTTGTACCACTGTTGCTACACCGCGCAACATGCTGGCGGCATAGTTAAACCCCTGTTTCAAATACAGACGTTTATCTCGTTTGACCTCCTGCTCGAGATTTTCAACCTGTTGGCCGTCGAGCTCGCCAACAGAAACTCCATTCATACTCACCACCCATTTAGCCGGCGTATTTTCCATATCTCATTCCTCAATCCGTGCTTCCGGTCGGGACCGGACGATTAACCTAAAATCGATATGCCAGGTCGAGCTCAGCCGAACAGCCTGTCCCTACTGGCAACGTTATTTGCTGGTCAATGGTCTGCTACAGGAGGTTCACTCAGGGTGCACACCCGAGCACAGCCCGCCCACCAAACAACTCGAATGGTCTCACCAGATTGAAATAAACAGAGTTCAATCCGCCCCAAGTTAAGGGGACGAACTTGCTGTCCACTCAAAATTAAAAGCGACTGCTCGCAGATGAGTCCCATGACAGTTCTGGCCTGTCGTAATGAATGAGACTGCTCGTTGAAATAGCAACGACTGCCGTATGCCCCTTTGGAAAAAGCTGCGACAAGCTGTGGCATTTTCCTTGAACACCGCGTCGGGCTTGTTGGAATAATGATCAGGAAACCCGTTGCCATCTCTCTCAGGATCGACCTCGATCCCCGTCCAATCCTGACAGAGAATCCCACATGGCCACCTGCCGAGCTGCACCCCTTCGCCCTATTCAATTCCGGCACCAGATCCGCGTTACCGCAGTTACCGGGCGAATGTCGTAACCTGACGTGATGCTGCTGTACCTGACTCACACCACCGGCATCAGCGTTATCGCGCTGGCATTCCTGAGGTGGGCGACGTGCTCTTCCCCAGCGGCGCGATCCGCCCCGAAGTCTATCTCCGGCCGAGATTACGAAAGGCTGTCGGCCACACTGTCCGTAGATCAAAATACGATCCCGCCGAGCCTTTGAGTTCGCCCTGGCCTAGCTATTCGCTTCAGAAACGGTGTCCATTTGGTGCTTGCACTCTCTTGCAATGTGGGAAAATGCCAGCATCGAGTTGGGATGTCGCTCTGAGCCGTAATCCTAACCAATAGCTAACAGAGGAAAAGTCGCTGCCCCCACAAGCCCGCCCCGTGCGGGCTAAGCAGTGAGAGAGGGATGCTTTTCGCTCCCCGGGATCAAGCAGGATCAACCATGCAGACAATCACCGCTACTCAGAGCCTTACTGCCACTGATCGAGAGAGGCTTCGCCAGATCAAAAAAACGGCGGCCTTCGATGAATGGCGTCAAAGGCTGCGCCCCAATGACCGGCTTCCACGTGGCACCTATTTCAAAGGCAAGAAAGCTGGTTCAGCCTTTTTATTCATGGATGAGCTTTGGCAGGCCAATGCAAATAAACCCTATGACCTCAGCCAGTTCAAACCCTTCGAAACGATCATGTTTTACCAGCCATCAGGGGTTCGGGTTACACCTGAGTCGCTGGCAAGGTTCGCAGTCATGGAAGGTGTCGAATCCCCATCACCAGGTGCACTGGCAGTCTTGGCCTCGATTGAGGCCAAGACCGACAAGCCCGAATAGCACGGAAAAGAACACCATGAAAACGAAGCTGATCCTTTATTGGCTGCTGACAGCTTGCATCGGTGCCCAGGCCGGTTACGGTCTGTACAGCTACACAACAGGTGGCAACGCGACACGGAATTACGTCATTTTGGGCGTGGTGATGTTCGTTGTGTTTCTGGTGAAGTCTGTGCGACGACAGCGCCGCTTTCTGGCTGCTGTCGTGGAGTCACCCGAAAATCAAATCGGTTAAAGGAAAAGTCGCCCGCTGTACCCCAAGGCTCGGCTCTCAAAAGCCGGGGAAGCCAGTAGGAGAGACGCAACTTCGCGTCATAACGACATTGGAGCGAGCCATGCTCAAGCCAAGCAACCCGTTCACCCTGCCCGAGCTGGCAGAAAATGAAACTGGGTTTCCGCCGTCGATTTTGAAATCCGCGTGCACGCTCGCTGCGCACTACATCGCTGCGCGGGAGAGAGGCGACGTTGAGGCCACTGAGAGCTTTGATGGCGACATTGGTGCACTGTTAAGCGAGGAGTTCGACATGAACCAGTACAACGAACGGGGACTGTTCAGGGCGCGTTTCATGGTGATGATTCACGACTGCAACGCTGCTTTCGGTCGGCTGGATTACCAGCATTCGCACTGGGCCTACGACACCTCGCGGGTGTAATAGAAAAGACCATGCCTTTACCAGAGATCGCACCATTGGCGCTTGAGAGAGTGATTGTCGGCAGTATCGTTGTATTCACTGCCGCTGGACTCCTCGGGTCAGCAGTTGGCCATCTACAACGTCGCTGGCAAATCAGCAACACCGCAGCATGGCTTTTTTTCTTCGTGGCACTTTTGGCTACCGTTGCGCTGTCGGGCCTCTTCCAAGTCGCGGAGCGTTTCGCTCCCCACTTGCAGCCTTATATGGGCATCGTTGCCCTGATTTCGGTAATCGCGAACGCGGCGGTCTGGACGGCGTGTTTCTACACGTTATTCGGCGGTAAGCGCTCAAAGTCGTAAGTTGAGGGAATAATTCCGCTGAACACCACCGGCCCTTGATTGGGCCTTTGGCATTACCAGGGCGCGGTTTTCGCGTCCGCGATACTGAAATGGGATCTGAATTATGAGCACGACCCGACCAATTACGTTAAGCCCGACTTTGATTGACTCTTGTGTGGCTGCTGTACGTCGCCTTATTGAAGATCTGCGGACCATGCCTGCGGCAGTCGTGGCGGTCGAGTATGCCGAGCTTAATGGCAGACTGCGCACACTTGCAGCGCTAGGCTTGATCGACGCAACTCAGGAAGGTGAGCTTTTTCATCAGGCAAACGAAGCTCGACAGGTTGCCGAGGAAAGCTGATTCAGCAGAAGCAGACGGGAAAATTGAATCAATGAACATTGAAAACCGCTACAGCGCAGCCCGCGAAAAATTCTTCGCTGAAAATCCTCGCGCTCTCACTCAGATTCAGTCGGTCAAACCAGCCGTTATCGAGGCATGCGGCATGACCGTTGATGAGTACCGTGAACAGCAGCGCCTTGTGGTTTTTGCAGAAGCTGCCCGAAGCCATGGACTTGAGGTTGATGAGTTCGTGATTCGATTGGTGGCCGAATCACCGGAGCAAGCTAACGAATGGCGCTTGGATCACCACCGCAAAATCGCCGCAGCGCTTGGTATCGATTGGGATGAGTACAAGCAGCTAAACCGTATCGCTGGATAGGAAAAGTACGATGAAATATGTAGAAGCTTCCGGATACGTGCTGTGCAACATCAGCTTGATTGTCGGTTTGGGAGCGATGTTTTACCGTTCGAAAATCGACGTAACTGAACGTGGCCGCCTGGTGGCCTACGCCAACGGCTTAACGATCTGAGCGCACAAACAAATGATCACGGGAAATCCGATGCTCGATCGCGACATTGCGGTGAAGCTACCGGTCATTGATGGTCCTTGCAAAGGACAGCAAATGGCACGACCAGGGGAGCTGTTCACCTTTGAGGTGAACAGCGCAATAACCAAAACGAAGGCCCAGGTCACCTACTGCTTACGTCGCCATCGGCTGCTGGGGCTTGTATGGGCCTTGCCTACCAACAAAAGCGTGACCAAATGACAGGAAAAAAGCATGAAGCAAAGTAAGATAACAATGCCGCCGTGGGGGATAAAATTGACCTGCGCGGTCATCGCGGGCACAGCAGCAATTTCAGCTTTCATTGGGGCTTTCTATGCCTTCCTTGTCGTCTTGGCCGTTGGTGACAAGTGGGCATTGCCCTTCGTTGCTATCGCGCTTGTAGCGACCTACAGCGGCATTCCTGTGATGGCCAAATGGATCAATGAGCGCCTGCTTGCTGCACTTTCAAACCTTTCGAAAAGGGGGCACGCATTAAGCGTTCCTGCCAAAAGCATTCGACCATAAACAACTTGCCCAACCGAAACTTTTAAGGAGTCACTGTGACTGAACAACGTGATGCAACTGGTATGCCTGAAAACTGGGAGGTGGCTTTGATCGTCGCAGTTGAGAAGGCTCTGGTGCAGCTCCGTTGGCTTATCAAGAGCGAGCACCGGAAAGCCGATGGAGTGGAGAAGCCGGACGTACATGCCCAGGTCAGCCGACTTTCCGCGCTGACTGACCTTGCATACCCCGGTATCGGTGGGCTCCCGATGAGCGAGGCGACTGCCGCCAAGCTGCACCAACACAATGCGACCGCAATGCAGTGGGTCCGGGACGGGAGCGCCAAACTATAGCGGGTTGGGCTGCGTGGACGGCCATGCAACGTCAGCCCGCCATTGTCGCGGGCTTTGGCAGTAGGAGCAGGCCGCTTTGGCCCACAGGATCGAGCAGGAAACATAGATGAATTCCAAACCCTTGGCCCTAGCCGCCATAGTTATCAGCTGCGTCTCTCTTGCCATTCAATTCGGATGGGGAAAAGCTGCAACAGGTCTTGGAGACGCTGAGCCAATAGCTGCCTGGCCAAAAGCTTCTTTTGATCTGCCGTGCTTGAATGTGTCGAAAAACGCGGTGAATACCTTTCAATCGAGCGAAGTTGAAAAAGCAAATTTTTGCACCCCTGACGGAGAGCCGATCCAATCGGTTTACGTAAATGACATGGGGTCGTGGGACTTTTCACAGCCTTGGCGCGACAGCCAGGTTATTCAACACAGATTGGCGTTTAATCGCAAAAAGCCGTCCACATCGAAAACCAGCTTTTCGATCTTCACGGGCGGTGATGTCTATTACATCGTCATTGCTGCTGATCGAATCTAGGAAGATCTCATGCAATTGAATCTCTCAGCAACCACGGGTGAAAGTCTCCAAAAGTATCGCGAGGCGCGTAAAGCATTCGTCGCGCTTGGCCCGGCTTCGGATAAATCGCTTGCCGATGATGTTGGTGTCAACTATCGGGTATCTCTTGAAGCGTTAGTCAGGACACTTACTACGATAAGGCCGAGCATTTAGGGAAAAGTACATGCCTATCATTACCGCTGACCTAACCGAAAATGACATTAATCAAGCGATCAAGCTGGCTCGCGCCAACTACGTCGAGCTGATTAACAAATTCGTGAAGCCTCACGGCCCCACTAGCAGCCTGTGCATTGCGCAAGTTGAGGCGGAGGTGCGGGAGTATCTATTAGACGCGCTGACAGGCTGTTACGGGGGATTTGTTGAAGCTGTGCTCGCAAGAGACCAGGAGAGGGGCGATCTAATTGGGTTCACGATTGTGCTGCGCGGCAACAACCCAGAGGATTGTGGCATCAGTTACACCGTGGTCAGCGCAACTCACAGGCGGCAAGGAATCCTTCGTGAAATGCTGAAAGGGGTCCAGGCGCGATACAGCCACATCGGGCTGTCTTGCAACGTGGACAAGGTTCCTTACTATGAAGCGCTAGGGTTTCATATCACCGGCTCCGACTGCGCCCAGGTTGCCATGTGCTGTGGTATCGACAAGCCCGAGGCCATGATGGGAGCACTGGATTTTAGTTTGAATTCAAAAATCGCAGAGGCCGTGGCCACCTTCGAGCGCGTCCACGGCGCGAAGGCTAAAGGGATCTTTTGCAAGATGGGGGAGATACAGGAACGTCGGTTCGAATACGTCGACGGGTATGTCGTCAAGCGCCTGTCCGGCCTTACACATGCTGATGCGTTATAGGAAATGTCGCTCAGCTGCCCCCAAGCCCCGGCCTTCAAAAGCCGGGGGGGCCGAGTACGCAGAACAGGCCGCTTTTGGCTTCCAGAATCAAGCAGGAGAACCTGAAAGTGGTTGAGTATGTCGAAGTCCCGCCTCAAGAACCTGCCAAGCAGATTACTGCACGGCATGTTGCACACCATCTCGGTGAACACCTAGCTGGTTTTCTGGCTGCAAACAACTTGAGCAATTGGGCACCAGAGGACGACCACGTTCTTCGTGAAGATCGCCTCAGCGACCAAATTCTACTGGTCAGTCAATGTACTGGCCTGTCAGTTGACCGTTTTAGACGGTTGGCTAAAAAGCTCAAAAAGCTCGGGCATGAAAACGGTGGTGAGTTGACGCTTACAGCAGCCAAACACATGCTCGCGCATGCGCTTGGGTATTCCTCCTATCAGTTGGCAATGCAATGCCGCACCGTTGACGAGTTCATAGAAAATATCTGGCCCAAGGGCGCCGCTATGAGTCTTGTATCCTTGGAAAAGGCCGTTGATGGGGCGCACGTAAGTCACGACCTCCTGACATTGCTCAAAGACCGTATTCAATTCAATCAAAAGCGCGACCAAGCCCTCACGGAAACAACGGCAGCAGCCCCCAAGATTGGGAAGAAAATGAGGCAAGAGCGCCGAGAGCGGCAGAGACGCCTGGATCGTGAAGACAAGCGACCAAGAGAATAATCTTAAATTGACTTTTGATTACCCCCCAATCGGGCAAGGTTACTTTCCTTGCACCGATTGAACGAACGTCACCCAAACGAAGAATTGGGCACCTGATCCGGTACTCCCCGTAATTCATGGAAAAGGCCCTACCCCACCAGCGCGCCCAGTGGGCCTTTTGCAGTTGATTTCTATTTCTTGGGCTTAAGCTTGCGACGTGATGCCTTGAAGTTCTCGACGGTAGCGACTTCTGGGACATGAACTCGACCAACCCGGGGAGATATTCTCGGGGGTTTACGTCCCATCTCAAGTTCACTGAACTCGTGAGTTCCTGCCTTCAGATTTTCGAATCGACTGTATTTTCCAACAAAGGCCAGCCTGCAAAACCCAGTGGCGCCTTCACGTTGCTTGCCAATGATGATTTCGGCAGTGCCCTTGTACTTTGAGTCGGGGTAGTACGCCTCATCGCGGTACACGAACATAATCACATCCGCGTCCTGTTCGATGGCGCCCGACTCGCGTAAATCCGAATTGAGGGGGCGCTTATCCGGCCGCGACTCGAGACTGCGGTTAAGTTGTGACAGTGCGACCACCGGACATCCGAACTCTTTTGCCAGAGCCTTCAGGGATCGTGAGATTTCGGAAATTTCGTTGGTCCGGTTTTTCCCACTTGAACCAGGAACCCTCATCAGCTGCAGGTAGTCGACCATGATTAGGCCGATTTCGCCATGCGCTCTGAAAATTCGCCGTGTCTCGGCCCTCATCTCAGACGGGGTTACCCCGGAGGAGTCGTCGATGAAGAAGCGGTTAGGCTGGTTGAGAAGGTCGGCCGCCTTAACCAGCTTCGGCCAATCCGTATCCTGTAGTTGACCGTTGTTAACCTTGGTCAGGTCTATCCCGCCAACCGAAGCAATCATTCGGTTGAGCAAGGAGATACCCGGCATCTCCAGGGAGTAGACAATCACCACCTTGTCGGTCTTGAGCACTGCATTCTCGACGATATTCATCGCGAAAGTGGTTTTGCCCATCGAGGGGCGGCCCGCCACAATGACCAGGTCAGCGGGTTGCAGAGAATCGACAATTTTGTCCAGGTCATCGAACCCAGTGCGCAACCCAGCTACTTGGCCTTTTGAGCGTGATTCAATCTTTTCCCGGCTTTTGACCAGGAGCTCGTTGACGCCAACGGGGCCGCCCTCTTTGGGTTGCTTTCCGGCGACCAGAAGAATCTTCCGCTCGGCCTCTTCAATGAGGTCTGACGCCGACCTCCCCTCCGGTTGTAGAGCGTGAGCTTGAATGTCCTCGCATGTGGCGATTATTTCCCGCAGCTTTGCTCGCTCCCTGATGACACTCGCATAGGTTTTTGCATTCGCGCTGGACCACGTGCTCTTGGCCAGCGCATTGACGTAGTCGAGGTCAGGTGAACTCTCAACCAACCCTTCCAGCACCAACTGGTCTCGCACCGTAACCACGTCGAATGGATGCCCACGTTCGGCCAGCAAACTGATGACGCGAAAAATATGACGGTGATCGCTGAAGTAGAAATCACCTTCCGACACCACGTCAGAAAGTTGTTCCCACACCAAGTTCTCAAGCAGCAGGCCGCCCAAAACGGCTTGTTCCGCTTCCAGAGAATATGGGGCCTGCCGCAGCGCTTCGCTCAGCGAATCAACCGGCAGTGTGGTGGGAGGATTAATCAAGGGCACCTGCAAAGGTCTGGAGGCAGGATATCCGGCCTCAGTTCTTAACTTCGGATTACCACCGAAAGCTGCTCGCGATTTTGCCACACTTGAGCGAACCGCAAGCATTCGACGATTGCCGACCGCTGAACCGCCGACATCCGTGCACTGAGCCTCGCAAAGTTCTAGAGCATCATTTCCGGAATTGGGTCAGCGTTTAGGGGCCAATCGGGGCCATATCCGACGCTCCCTGGGGCATCCTCACCCCAATTTTCAGAACTCGACCGAGGAAATTTATGACTCAACCTATTGAGGTGCTCGACAAGTTGGTACGCGAGATGGTCCGCGAGCAAAGGAGCCGGCGCCGTTTCAAGTACCTGATGTGGATAGGCACCCTGGCTGTCATCTCGACCACACTGGCGGTCGAGCACTTCACATCCGACGGCGCTGACGCCAAAGAAATTACGGCACGAATCGATGTCAGCGGTCCCATCGCCGAGGGCGAAGCCGCCAGCGCTGAGTCTCTGAAGAAAAGCATTGGCCAGGCCTTCGCCGATGCGCGCACTAAAGCCGTCGTGCTGAAGATCAACAGTCCAGGTGGAAGCCCGGTGCAGGCGGGCTATGTGTATGACGAGATCAAGCGCCAACGCGGCTTGCACACCAATATCAAAGTCTTTGCAGTGATAACGGACCTCGGCGCTTCAGGCGCTTACTACATCGCCAGCGCTGCCGACGAGATCTACGCGGACAAGGCCAGCCTAGTCGGCTCCATTGGCGTCACCGCTGCAAGCTTTGGCTACGTCGGTGTGATGGAAAAATTGGGGGTCGAACGCCGGGCCTACACCGCTGGCGAGCACAAAGCCTTTTTGGACCCATTTCAACCCAGGAACGCTGACGAAACCGCCTTCTGGGGCGAGGTCCTGAGAACAACCCACAATCAATTTATCGAGGCGGTCAAAGCCGGCCGCGGCGACAGGCTGAAGTCAGCCGACCACCCAGAGCTTTTTTCGGGGCTCATCTGGTCGGGCCAGCAGGCTCAGCAGCTAGGTCTTATCGATAAGTTGGGTGACGTGGACTATGTGGCGCGTGAGGTCGTAGGCGCAACCAAGGTTGTGGATTTCTCGACTAAGGACAACCCGATCGACCGATTCGCCAAACGGATCGGTACATCTGCGGCTCAGGAACTCTCGATGTCCCTCGGTTTCTCCGGGCAAAGCCTTCGCTGACGGCCACTGACCCGGCCCTATGCAGGGTCCCCAGCACCAAGCGAATCAAGGCAAAAGGTTGAATTAATGAAAATGGTGATGATGCTAGTGGTTGTCGCTGCAGTGGTAGCCGCCCTCTCCTCCGGTCTATGGGGTGGACAAGGTTGGTTAGTTTGAAAGCCACTTAGGAAAATGGAAGAAAGCCCGCAGCACACAAGGCCGTTCACTGGGCCTTGTGTGCTGCGGGTTTTTTTGCTGCAGTAATATGAAAACGTCGCATTTATTTCAATAAACGAGGCAAAGAGACCTTACGCGTTACCAACGCCCTCTCGCCGGCGTCTGCGAAGAAACAGCATCGCCTCCGGGAGGAGCGGGAGGAACAGCAAAGTCCCCAACCCTACGAACAGAGCAACCTCCGTGGGCTTACCACCGGCGACCCGCGACTTTGCATAAGCGAGTGGGTACTTGCCCTGTTCCAACTCCACAGCCAACCCCGTTTCACTTACAACTTCCCAAGTGAGGCGCAGAGTGCCTTGTAACGCTCCTCGGAATTTGCAGCGCGCATTCTCCACTGGAAGATTGAGTGCTTGGCAAACCTCCGGCGGCATGCCAATGAGGGTTCCATCCTCGATCACCATCGCAGCTGAATAGACTCGCGGGAATGCCCAAAACGCCACGACCCAAACCCAAACGAGAAATCCCAAAAACCTGATGCTGCCCACAGATCACTCCTCATAAAGATCATGCGGGTATTCTCGCACCCGACGAAGAAAACGAAACTTCTGATTTGCTCCTGGTGAATGGGCCAATCGGCGCTACGCGCAGAAAAGCTATGAAGTTGCAGTTTTGGGAACGCATGGAGGATCTGGATCAGAAACGGGCGTCGCGCCCTCCTCTGACCTGGCAGCGGTGTTTACAGCATGAGTTCTTTCCCCAAAAAATTCCCAACCATCGATTTTTCAACTCAGTACGGACTGGCACTCGACGACTCTGACAATTGGATCATTGTCGACCTATTCGCTGGCGGTGGTGGCGCTTCGACCGGCTTGGAAATGGGTTTGAACAGGCCAGTGAACATTTGCGTAAACCACAATCCGACCGCCATTTCCATGCATGCGGCGAATCACCCACATGCAGAGCACTACCAAACTGATGTGTGGGGCGTCGATCCAGTGAAGGCTTGCCGCGGCCGCAGGGTGGGATTCCTGCATGGGAGTCCTGATTGTACTCACCACTCCCAGGCGGCCGGTGGTCAGTCGCGCAAGAAGGAAATCCGCGACCTCGGTTGGGTAATCATCAAATGGGCCGGCAAGGTCCGACCGATTACGATCAGTATGGAAAATGTTCGCCAGATGCAGCTTTGGAGCCCACTGGTTGCAAAGCGCTGCGCTAAAACCGGTCGAGTCATCAAACTGGATGGCACCGTTGCCGATCTAGGCGAGCACGTCCCACGTCACGAACAATTTCTGGTACCGGATAAAGGCAAGCTCACCGGCAATGCGCTTCACCGTCGTAAGCAGCGTCGTAAGTACCAACGTCACGGCAGCCCGGTGAATCGCACTTGGGATCATTTCGTCGCAAGCCTGCGACGCTTGGGATACCAAGTCGAATGGCGCATTTCGCGCGCCTGCGACGATGGTGCGCCGACCACTCGCGAACGCCTATTCCTGATGGCCCGATGTGACGGGCATCCAATTGTATGGCCGGAGGCGTCACACGCGGCCGAGCCGAAAAAGGGCCAACTGCCGTACCGCACCGCTGCTGAGTGTATCGACTGGACCGATCTTGGTCCGAGCATCTGGGCGCGAAGCCGGCCATTGGTTAAAACCACGAATGTTCGGATCGCCACTGGCATCGAGAAGTTTGTCCTGAACGGACGACCCTTTATTGTCCCGGTCACTCACCAGGGTGCCGTGCGCCTTCACAGCATTGACGAACCAATGCGGACCGTTACCGGCGCCAACCGTGGTGAACTGATGTTGGGCTCGCCGATGTTGACGCCATTTATCTCCGAGCACGCCAATGCCACCCACCAGCGAAATATGCCGGCCGACAGTCCATTGCGAACCATTTGTGCACAGGTCAAAGGTGGTCATTTCTCGCTCGTGGCGCCCATCATTGTCCAGGCCAACGGCGGCAAGAATACGACCCCCGCGCATAGCGCCTTGGCGCCATTTAGCACCATCACCAGCGCGGGCAGTCAACAGCAGCTGGCAACCGCATCACTGATGCAACTTGCTTCTGACCTCGGTCTGCAAATTACCGCCGAACAAATGGCCGGCGCTCTGCGAGTCGCGGATTTTATGGTGGAGCATGGAAAGGCTTCAAACCTCCCACTTCAGCCAACCATTGCAGATAAGCTGGCGCTGGTAACCGTTGATGTTAATGGCATCAAGTACCTGATGATCGACATCTGCTTGCGCATGCTCAAACCACGTGAGCTGTATCGAGCCCAGGGATTTCCCGAGAGCTATATCATCGATCGAGGGCACGACGGCCGGGAGTTGAATAAGACTCAGCAAAGCCATCTGGTCGGGAACTCTGTTAGCCCATTGCAAATGGCAAGACTGGCTCGTGCGAATGATCCATGGAAGGCTCGACAGCGAGAAGCCATCGCTGCCTGAAGCAGCCAGCCTTCTGGAGGGTTGTGAGGTCCCGTTGTAAGGTCCTCCCCCTCCAAGAATTCAACGTGCCAGTCTTCCCAGTGGGAAGCGTTTTCCCTTCCGCGAACAGATGCTCATCGCGGTTGCAGGCCTACCTTAAAATCTGTGCCCACTCGCCTGGAACTTGAGTTTGTCAATCCGTGACGAAACAGCATAGTGCGCGCCCGCAGCTATCATGAGCAGGCCAAAATTCACCGCCCACATGACCGTTGGTGATCCTTCTTGTTGAGACACATACATCCCTGAAACAACAAGGAGTACCAGTTCAATTACGAGCAACACCAGCTTAATGCGGTTGAGGCGCTGAAGTCGCTTATCAAGCAAGGTTTGCATGCCGAACTACCTATGAGTGTTTTGACCAATCGCTCTCAGACCCTGATATCCACATGTGAGCGGGAGACAGGCAAAGCGTGACTACTTGCCCCTTAATTCTCCTTCAGGGCCATACTGGGAAAGGCCGGTATTTGCCCCCGGCAACGGCCCAGACGGGACTGTGACAGTCACCAGCCAGATACCAGGATGCCTCTCCCTCGGTAATCGACAGAAAACGCCGCTCGAGCCCTTAGAGCACCCAGTGCTCTTCAATCGCCCACAAGGGTTTATCCTTCTGCAAAGATTTGAACGCCTTTATGTAAGCCTCATAGGTGGTTTGCGTGAAGACTACCCAGGAACTCCCCAAAGCTTGGGCATCGAGAAGATCTTTCTGAAACTCCGCGTACTGAACCTGGCCAGCAACGCTTTCGCTGAACGCGCTCAACCCCTTGAGCAGTACACTGTCAACTGGGGGATGCAGACGCTCAACGCGTTCGTCATCATGGTAGCCACCGCAGACCAGTTTGGACTTCAGGTAGACGTTCACAAGCTTCTGCGCTCGGCCATAAGTGCACCGGAACTTCAAGTGCTCTCCGGTTTTGTGATGCACATAGGTCGCCGGTCGCGCCGCACGTACGGCTTCGATTCGCTCATGTATGAACGCGTCAATTCCCTCCGCACTTGGGAGATCCGTTGGCGTGTTGATGTCCCGCATACCGGCTGCCTCAAGCATCGTCTGCGCGTACTTAACGGAGTACCCTCCTCCGTCACCCCCACTACGCGAATAGGCACGCCCAGCGGCCCATACGGCGAATCGGTGGGCATGATCTGCAATTGAGTAAGTGGACATTCGTGGCTCCTCCAGTGCCCGGGATAGGCAAGGTTACCCTTTCGGCCCTTTCAAAGGGGGCAGACTGCACGTCATTGACGGCACCTTCTCGCTACTATTGCCCCATCACGCAACTTGAAAGACGTGGTCTGCGCCGCCGTCCGCCCGCATGACCTTCGACGAACCTTACCGCAGGGACGCCCCCAATGACCGCTCTATCCATGGCTACCACGGCCCATACAGCAACCCATCCGCCACGGTCTTGCCGGCGGGTGCAAGACTCACGTAAAGCGGATAAATTTGTCCTAACCACCCACTCGACCATCATTGACGCCCTGGATGAAATCGCGAGAAGCCACAGCCGGAGCATCAACTCAGAAATAATCATGGCGGTAGCTGAGGCATTAGACGGAAGCCAAAGGACTGCATTCGAACGTCAGCTTTACGTGAACCATCTTGGTGAAGGCCGGGCCAGCTTGATTCTGGTTGGGGTTCGTCATATCGACCTTTCCGCAATGCGCGGGGACCATTCGACCACGGTCCGTTTTCCAGACGGCATTCGGGATGCGATAGCAATAGAGGCAGGTTTAAAGCAGATGTCCATGATGACGTGGATGCTGAAGGCACTTCAATGCTGGATCAATGATCAACGCGATATTCACACGCTACAAAACGCCTGTGCTGAAATTCAGCATCAGGACAGTTCCAACGTTGAATGACCTAAACGGATAACAAGGAAAAATCCCTCCCTTCCTCAGTACCCCTGAGTTGGGTTTGGCCGTTCGCAATTACGGTTAATAACAAGGAGAAGAGATGAGCGTACAAGACTGGCTGATCTGCAACGACTCGGATGAAATTGTAGAGGTCGTGATTCACTCGTCAGGCAAAGCCTGGCCAAGAGTGGAGTTCAAGGTTCTATCAGCCTTCCTGCTTTATCACTCTATTGCTCATCCTGGTGCGCAAATGCGCATCGGACGGCTTGATCACTCGGACAAAAGTGTCTTCGTGTCAGAGAAGGATCGGAAGGAAAACGGGTCTAAGTTCGATTGGCTCGAGTGGAACATAGATAACTACATGACCATGCTGGCGAGAAACAATAATGCCTATGCGGGCCATATGGGATGGTTCACCGATATGACTGTCGTAAGTAATGCCCCCCCAATCGCCTTGAACTCCCAAATGATGCACCCCCATATATCCTCTAGGGAAATCGCACAACGCCGAGTGGCTAGTTTCAATCATGGCACCGCACCAGGTTCAAGGGTTCACTACCTCAAAAGTGAACTGGAGGGTCGACAAATTACGACCATCGTAAGCCCCGCTTACATCCTTGGTGATGACGCCCCCGTGGTCGAACTAGACGGTATAGGTACTGCTTTGCTGGATAAAGTTGAGCCATTCTTCGGAAGTTAAAGAAATACTGATGATAAATGCACGGATGGTCGCAACCTTGGCAGCATTGGTACTTGTGGGTGGTGCTAGTGACTGAACTGATCTGCGTGCTTGCTAATCGCCCCTAAGGGGCATGCAAGATCTAGTTCACCCCGCCCTTTCGGGTTGACCTGAGCGGCCACAACCTAGCCAAACGGCGCTCAGAAGAATCTTCTTTGGAAAAGCAGGCTTGCCAAAAAAGACTCTCGGCGGGGAACCCCGCCGATGTCTTAGATTTTGCAGCTGGTGGGAATTGCATCGATTTCGTCGATGCAGCTGAGTCGGAATGCGGCTCCAGCAAGCAGGACTTGACGCAATTCGCAGAGCATTTTTTCCAGTACTTCTTGCTCATAGCCGATTCGGCAGTGCGCGAACGAGACCTGCAACAGCTGCTTTGACTGATCCGGTGAGAACAGCAATGCATCCTTTTTGCCGAAGGCCCGGTTGAAATCGCTGTATGGCCCACCCTGTAATGCGCGTTCATCCTCCTTTTCAAGAGGGTGAAGTTTGTAGCGGATAGATATCGCTCCCCGCTTCTTGCCCACCATTACGAACAGGTGAGCGCCGTCTGTATCGACTACCTCCTCCCTGTCGATCCAGTGACGGATGACAGGAAGTTTGGTAGCGATATCGAAGCCAAGGGCAACGGTAACCCGGCTGATTGCAGTAATCGTCATGGTTCTCTCCAATTGAGCGAGCCATGACCCCGGCGGGGCCTAGGCCCGCATGGGTTTTATGGGAATTGGCTTCAGTTCGGTTGAGAAACCAAGCCGTAAATTTGATCTGGGTTTACGCCCAGGCCCAGCAAGAATTTCACCTTCATCTCGATCGTTCCCATTTTCATGGCACGACCGATCAGTACCGACCGCTCCTCTACCAAGGAATCAAGCTTAGGCGTTGAGGAATTGTCCTCGAAGAGCCCGGGATTGGATGTACGCAGATACCCAAGTGTGTTGGAAACCACATCAGGCGCCCCAGCCATTTCATCAACTATCAGGCGAAGGCGGATCTGCTGGATCCGCTTCTGCAGCTCCATCCTGAGATCAATCAAGCCCGCGGCCTCCAGACCAGGAACAAGATGATCATCGGCGATACCTCTGTCATGCAGGGGGCATATGGCATTTGCCAGACCCTTTGCCCCCTTGTCACGGGCAATAAAGCCTATGTACGCACAAACATTAATTGCGCCGCAGAGATCACGGCACAATTCTGAGACAGCATGTTCCTTCTGAGCGGCGAGCAGCTTTAGCTCGCAGCTCGCCAAAAAGTCACCAAGCGCGAACATCATCTGCGTAAGGTTCATGATCCAACTCCAAGATGCCTGAGCGACAGCCCGCATTGGGCCGTCACTCATTTAGTTTTTGGGTTTATGACGCAGGACCCGATTGGCCCTTGGGATCTATTCAGCAGAACGCTGACGCATCAATCGCATCGGCATGGTATCGGAGATCCGTACCTCAGCTTTTTTCGAGAACTCGACGGCGCCGGCGAAAAGATCTTCTGTCGTCACCTCGCTCCGAGGATGTTGGTGGTACCAGACAAAGAACCCTGTTGTGCTGAGGACGTTATTGCCCTCACTGGTGTACTCGCCGCTGAGCTTGCAACACTCTTCGGGAGCATCCGTAAAGTATGCAATAGCGGTTCGCTCGCCCACCGCGGTTTGAAACGACTTTTTCGCCACTGCAGAGGTGTGATTCATGCTGATCTCATCCACGGCCATCCAGCCGGAATGCACCAGGCCCCGCAGGATCGCCTGTTTCATCTCTTGGTAGTTCATATTGGAATTTGACATTTCGAAGCTCCATTTGGACGGAGCTTGCCCCGACAGGGACAAAGCCCCGCTAGGGTTGGTGTGCGCAGAGTTGCGCGTTGAGTGCTGGTGGCCAGCTCACTACGGACCCAGACATTCTAGGTTCGTGAGAGGCTCAAATGTTGCCTTAACCACCTAACCGCGGCAAGTGCGCTCGACGCGACTCTCGCTGCGATTCAAGCTGTGCGGCCTGCGGCCTTGGACGCTGCTCCTGACATCACCGAACGCCAGCGCATTGATACAAGCTAACAGCAGGGCGTGTATGCATCCAGTTCCGAGTGACGGGCTTGGTAAGCACGGTCAAACACCAGATACAACTCTTCAACATCGCCCGGATTCAGCGCACGCACGGTTTCAATGCCCAGGGCAAAGCCCTCAGCGCGATCCGCGGCGCGGAGAGCATCTTCAAGGGTTGCGGCGCTGCTGATCGCGCGCAGCAACTTACTGGCCTGGAGGCGGATCGCGGATGGTAGGCCCAAAGGTGCCAGTTGATCGGTTGTTGGCTCGCTTGCGCTCATACCCATTCCTTTTCCTATTAATCGATCAAAGCCGCTAGCGTCGTCTTTTGCGGGCCGTTTAACCCCCCCATACGGCGGGGGTATGGGAGTGAGTGACAAACTGAGGAATGATTATTTGCGGGGATGGATAATGACTTGATATCGACCTTCTCAAACCTTGGGAAATTAAGGCAATCCCTCATTTTGGCGCTGGGAGTACTCCTCCCGCTCCAGGTATACCCATGGAGCCTCCCGGTAACGGTAGCGCACCTTCGCCTGGGAGGCTTGGCTTTGAGATTTTCACCGTTCCCATTTGAGGCACTGGAAATGCCGGCGGGCCACATGAACAGCTGGCCCCCTCAGATAAGCTCTGATCTGCAGGGCAAGCAGCCAATGTCGGATTCGTGGCTATCAAGTAGCAATTTCTAAACCCTTCAGTTGCTGTTTCGTGGACCGGTGAAGATTTCACTACTTCAAACTTTGCAGGCTTGGGCAAATAAAAACGCGCCCCGTTGAAGTCTGAATTGACCAGAACAGTCACTGCCTGATCGGCAAATCTCTGACAGTAAATCATTTGCTCACTCCCCGTGATCTTCGTCCCCGTGTTCCATTGCATCGAGGGGCAACTTGCGCCAATAACCTGTGTCGGGGCAGTGAGGGTTGTCTCATGCACAGATCCAACGTTGCGAAACCGCAGCCTTAGGGTCAGCGATTCATCATGAGCATCCCCCTCAAGGATCAAACCACCATCGGTTTTTTTACATAGCGACCAGGCATCGACCACGTTTTTGTCAGCGAAGGTCTGTAGCAGTCGCTCATACTTCTTATCGTTCATGGACGATGAACCATCGCTGCAAAGCTCTTTTTTGAGGTCATTAGCGCTCTGTTCGGAGTTTTGTGCCCCCATGGATAAAGGAAACCCCTCTATCGTGACGCCCAAGCTAAACCCACCACTCGACTTGTCCTGGAGCCGGTTTAGCGACTTGTCACAAAATGACGACTTCATATTCGATTGGAAGTCGCTCCCGCTCGATAGTTGGTAGGTGTTTCGAATCCCTTGCTCGAGTATGGCCGTGCAATCATCTGCAGCAGCCAGTGGCACCGACAATGAAACCGCCAGGATGAGAATGGATTGCTCGATGTTCATATCATGCATTCCGATGCGCTCATGGATTAGTCTCCATCGAGTTAGCATAGACGCCCAGCCAGGACTCATCGTACGGATGGACCGGAGGACATCTTGATCGCGACAAAGGAGGATCACTGGCCGCAATGTGATGCACTTTAAGTGAGACTTTCGTTTTTATGCCTTGCCTGAGCGGCATGGAAAACAGTCCTGTGGAGTTCGAGTTGGACTGCTAGATGGTTTCAGTGCGCGGCGATGTTGCAGTTTGACGCCCTCATCATAACCTCATTGAACTGACTTTATGAGGTGACAAAGATGAACACGGCCCAGCGCAACCAACTGATCAAAAAAGCAATCTTGGAAGCAATTACCGCTGGCAAGGGCAACTGGATTACAGGCATCGTCCCTGCCGTGACCGCTCTCAACGTCACAAAATCGAATGACGGCCTGAAGGTTCGCAACTGCCTCAGCGCTTTGATCGAGAAGGGGTTGGTGTATCGCGTTTCTTTCACTTCTGAAGAAATCTACGACTTGGTCGAAAACAAGGTCAGTCCTGTTGAGCCGGCGGGCGGGTTCACTATCCATCACGCGTTCGCGAACGGCGACTTTATCAAAGCGATTTCCGCCGCGCATTGCGCTGCCTACGATGACGAAAAAATGCCCGAGTCGGTAACCTGCAACGTCACCGGCATCACGGTGTTCTTGAAGGTCGAAAAAGGCCAGTTCGTCGAAACCCTCGATGACGGAACAGATGTTTCGGAACTGTTTAATGCAGCGCTTGATAAAGCAGTTGGCATGGCGTGATGAACTGAAAACTGTTGAAATCCAACACCTGAATTGAAAAGGAAATTCACGTGACCACCAAGGCCCAGTTCGACGAAGCAGCTCAACGGCTGCTCGGAGAAGAGAAGTACTCCAACCTGCTCAAGTCTGGCTACTCCCGACCGGACTTCTGCCGTGAGATTGCCCAAGACGAGTTCGTGGACAATCTGTACAGCCCGCCCACCAAAGAAGCTGACTTGGCCCGCATTCGCCGTGTTGCTGCCCGCCTCTGGAAAGGGGATGGCGTCACTGGCTTGGAAGATTAGCAAGCGACTGCCACTTAATCCCCGCGCTTGCGGGTTTTGGCTGTAGAAGCGCCGCGGATTTACTACCCAACTCAACATCAAAAACCCCACAGAGAGTCGATGCAGCCATGAAGGCAACCGAAGAGATTACCACCCAGATCTGTGATGCAATTCCAGAGCTCACACCCGAGCTGCTGGCCGCGGTTTTGAATGCGGCGGGGGAAGACTGTCAGATTCTCTTCATCCAAGGTGAAGGTCAGCAGGTCATCAAGGGCAAGACTCATTACCCCGACTACCTGCAGGTCGAGATTACTGATCCGCGAGAGGCCATGAATTTGGCGCAGCAATTGTTGAACGCGTGCTCCGCCGCAATGGACAACGGTGGTGTATTGCGGTCCCCGGTGACCCTCTCCTTTGCCGGGCAGGCCTTACTGAGCGAATAATCAGGAAGAGCAGCATGAAGCGACGCATACATTTCGAAGTGATTACCTGTGCTGCCACCGAAGCGGATCCCGAAGGAGATTCAGAAATTGCGTGTGGCACCCAAGCTGACTTTGAAGCGGAGCATCTTACAAATTACCCGGATCATGTGACCTGCAAGCGCTGCCTGAAGCGCATGCAGGCCGAGAACCGGCCAGCAAAGGGGTAACCGATGAAAATCAGAGTAGACGTCTCAGACGAAGATCTAGAGGCCATGCAGTGCGAATCACTGGACGAGTTCGAGCAGCAATTTCGTAACCAGCTCGATAACGGCGTCGTGACCGACGACGGCGGTGCAGGTTGTGACTGGATGACCGAGTACCAGCTGGAAATCGTCAAGGTTTAGGAAGTGAACATGAGTATTCAGCCGCAGATCGCTTCTACTGCCAGGAAGTTTGGGTGCCGAGTTATTACAGTCACCCAGACGCTACCTGACTATCAGCGTCATGAAGCCTATCGCAAGAAGACTGCCGCATTCGAAGAGTGGCGTCAGAAACTCAATCGTGGGGATCGACTGCCACGAGGCCGGTTTTTCAAAGGAAAAATCCCAGGGCGAACGATGATGATTATGGACGAATTCTGGCAAGCGTTCAGGTAAGGAAAATCCCGCATGGCACTCATTCACGTCATCAGTCAGGACAAGGCCCAGGCCCTCAGTAACAAAGCGTTGTGGACTTTGATTGCTGTATTGGGCGCGACTTGCCTCGCGCTTATCGTAATGACCATGACCGTTCTATTTGAAGCCGGCTACTGGTGGCTGGCTCTGTTGATTATTGGATCCTTGGGAACAGGCTTGGGCCATACATCTAGCGAGTGGATTCGGTACTGCCGACCTCAGTGGTTCAAGTCTTAGAACGAGCTATAGGTAAAGACCCCGCAATACCAAAGCCCAGCCTTCGCGCTGGGCCGAGGCCGTAAGAGAGGCGCGCTTTTCGCGTCATGGATCAACCAGGATGAATGTCCGATGAAACGCCCTTTGCTTCTACTGCCCTTGATGCTCGCAATGCTCGCCGGTTGCAGCAAGCCAGTCCCCACCGAAACCGGCCCCGAGCCAGGTACAGCGGCGGCGGCGAAAGAATTGGCACCTAATTTCCTGTTGCAGATGTTCACCGTGGTGGATGAGCCGGTTATTGACGGTGACACAGCAACCGTCAACGCTGTGATCTTGAATCAAAAGTGCGTGCTGACGATGCAGCGCACAAACGAAACCCCCTATGGTTGGTTGGTAAGCAAACAATCGTGCGTGGCTACGAATCTCTCAACGCAAGGTGCGAATAGTCCATTCGTCACCGGCAAAGGTGCCCAGGTTGTCATCCATGCGCAAAGATGAGGAAAATGAGGGAAAATCACCACTGCTGACGTTGCCCAACCTGCTTTATAAGAGAAACATATGAACAGGAAAATTATTCCGTTTGTTGGCGTCATCCTTTGCATCATCGCCCGCGTCACTTTAGGAACTGACACTTTCACCGGGTGGGATGCTTTGGGCTTCGCCATCGGGGCCGGGGGGTTTTGGATGCTTGGCCGTTGGCCATCTCGAAGCACTTAGAGAAAACGCATGGCTATCTACGAACAAATGCAAGCTCAGCTCCAAGAACTGATGGACTTGGTGAAGCAGGATGAGCAGTACACTGCTGCCGTCGCCTACGGCGCGCTTCAAGCCGATCGGGACAACGCCCGGGCCCACCGCAGCGTACAGCTCGCATCGTCGAATTGAAGCGCAACTACGGGCTTAAGTGAACGTTCCTCGACGACGACACAGCCGCAGACTCAGGAGCCGGACAGGAATGAGTGATGAGGACTTGAGGGAGTTGAAGCGTCAAATGGTCGCCCAGGTCAAACATCAAACGCGGTGGTTACGCCGGGCACCGATGTTGATTGGCGTTGTCGGTGGAGGGTTAGCCCTGTTGGGCTTATGGCAAGCTGCAGGGTCACTTATCACCCTTGGTGCTCTGTGCGGGGTTACTGGTTTTGGTGCGCAAGCGGTGCTTTGGTACAGCCTTCATGACGAGGAAAAACCATAAAAATTCGATAGGCACATACACCGCGAAGCTGCATCGGAAAGCGTTCATTGCCCAAAACAGCTGGTAGGGGACAGTCCAATGAACGCTTTACCAATGTAGCCACGACCTTCTGGCCGGCCCTGCATTACACCGTAATTGTGTTCTGTTACACGGACTCAGGTTCGAGCGGTCGGGTACCTCGACACGATGGAAAATTGAGACACCCCAGAAACACACTGTTTGCTATTCCACCATTGGTGGAGCGAGGGTACCTAGCCGTCATGCCACCACCGCACCGGGGGCAACTGGGTGAGTTGTCGGCGTGCGACGAAGGTGGGCACTCCTTCAGCTCCTCACCAGCTGTAGGCGACACGTGACTGACGATCGCGCGATCGGCCTCTCCAAAAGAATCTTCTGCAGGAAGGGTGTTCCTGCCCAGGTCAGGCTTCTTGAACCACTGAACAAGCCGTTTCCCGTCGACCAGCTGCAGATTGGTCCCCTTCGCAAACCTCCAGGCATCGCTGGTATATGCCCCAGAGGTGACCACAAACCCTCCCGTCGCGCCACGCGCTGACATCACGCCATAAAGCTCGCGGACGACCTGTACTCCCACTTTCGAGGCTCGCCACTGTTTGCATTGGACAAGGAACACCTCCCTGCCCTTACGCAGCACCAGGTCGATACCACCGTCCGGCCCCTTATCCGTCTCCTGAACAGTGAACCCCTGTTTTCGAAAGGCTTCGCCGACCATGTTCTCGAATTGCTCCCAGGTGAGGTTGCGGATAGCAACGCCTGGCTCCTGCGCAGTCCCAATGCGGCTGAATTTTCGAGCCCTCAGTTTTCGCTGCCCCCACCCAAGGATTCCACCCAGCAGAAACACAGGCGGGATGACGTACTGCCCGATAAAGGCGAACAGCCGAAGGATTTGTTGCGCGATCGCAGGGCCAAGCTCACTGCCAGGTGTTACTGCCAGGATCGGCAATTCCGTACCACCGTAATACCGTAAGAAGGCAAACGAGCCACCAGCAATCATCAAATTCGCCCAGAGCGGGATTTTCATAGCAATATTGAGCAGGTCATCAAGAGTTGAGGTTTTGCGCCGTCTGGCCATAAGTAGCTCCATTGAGTGAAGAAGCAATCATGGTCACTTGCGACGAAACATGGGCGTCAATCTGTTCCCTGGATAGGCGCTTTTCACCCTTCAAGGCCTGGATCGGCGCGTTTCCGATGTTGGGATGTGGGAAAATTCCTGCAGCAAGTGGGCCCCTATGCGGTTCAGAGTTTTTGTGGGGGATGACTCATGGCACGTGCCGAAAACCGCAACCCTCGGCTTACGTCCAGCTACGCCACTTCTCGCATGACAGAAACACTGCATTCACCCAAAGCGGTGTTAGGGCTTGGCATCATCGATAGTGCAACGCTTCAAGTGATCGATATCGGTACCGCTACCAATGCCTGAATCGATGTTCCCATTTGAGTCGAGATAGATTTTTGTTTTTGGCCACTTGGGCACAATGCTGATGCAGTGGTCCCGACCTCCCCTACTCCCCCAGTTAAACTCCATGAAGAACTGATCATTCGGGAAGATGTGGCCAAGATCCGCTGTCGCCTCGCCTGGAAGCATCCCGCCTTTATCTATCCTGTGTTGAGTGTTCCAGATATAGCGAAGCTCCCCCTTCCCATCCTTGGAGTAATACACCGCTACGCGCGGCGTTACGACGTACCAAAAAATGAGTGGAGAAAGCAGGAGCGCAACCAGGAAAGGCCATTTTCGGAACTTACTTGCAAACGTGAACACGAACGCCATCCCCCCAATCCTCTGGCTTAACTGCGAGCACTTTCTCCATGATCATTTCGGCGGTGATTCCACCGTCAGGATGCTCAGTGAATAGCTCGATTCCTATTCCGATTGAAATTCGGTCTGGAGCATCGTCATATGCCTTCAAGCCGGCGACACCATCGGTCGCCTGAGGACCTCTGCGCTCATCCCAGTCAAACAGTTTTCTTATTCCATCCGAGACGATCTGCTCAGCCCCTGCGCCGTCAGAAAGAACGCTTTCGGAAAGCCCCGCTGCCCGCCCGACGTACCCATAATGGATGTTGGACCAGATGTCGTAGAAATAATCATAGCCACCTTGTTTATGGCGAACTCCACCGAACTTCTGCTGGATTATCGGCTTGTGATCCCAGGGACGATCCTGTCCGACACGTTCAGTCCAAATCGCCATTGCCGCCGCGGCTGTTGCCGCTGACCGAAAACTGACCCAGTAGAGGCTCTTCTGCCGACTGAAAACTGACCCAGGTGTTCAACTGCTTCTGCTCACTTTTCGAGCAGGAGAACACAGGGTGATCAGCATGGAAATGTTGGGAAAAATCCGGCGGATGTACTTCCGCGACAAGCTCTCGCTGCATCAGATAGCCAAGCGTACCGGGCTGTCGAGAAACACCATCCGAAAATGGGTCAGAGCGCCCGAAGCCATTCAGCCAGCGTACCAACGGTGCGCAACCTTCAATAAGCTCAGCCCTTTTCACGAGACCCTGGAGCAGGCGCTCAAGGCCGATTCGTTCCGGCCAAAACACAACCGCAGGAGCGCCAAAGCACTTTTTGAGCAGATCAAAGCCGAGGGTTATGACGGCGGTTACAGCCAGCTCACGGCGTTTGTGCGCTCTTGGCGAGGCGAGCAAGGCAAGTCTTTACGCGCTTTTGTACCGCTGACGTTTGCGCTCGGTGAGGCCTTTCAATTTGACTGGAGCGAAGAAGGTCTGCTGATCGGTGGTCTTTTTCGACGTATCCAGGTCTCCCACATGAAGCTGTGTGCCAGCCGCGCATTCTGGTTAGTTGCGTACCCCAGCCAAGGCCACGAGATGCTGTTTGATGCCCACACCCGTTCGTTTGGAGCGTTGGGTGGTGTGCCGCGTCGCGGCATCTACGACAACATGAAAACGGCTGTCGACAAGGTCAACAAAGGCAAAGGGCGCACGGTCAACGCCCGGTTTTCCGTGATGTGCGCGCACTATCTGTTCGATCCGGACTTCTGCAACGTGGCCTCTGGCTGGGAAAAAGGCATCGTCGAAAAGAACGTTCAGGACAGCCGGAGGCGAATCTGGCTCGATGCTCAAAACTGTATGTTTCACACCTTCGAGGAACTGAATGTCTGGCTCGGCCAACGTTGTCGGTCGCTCTGGAGCGAACTGGTGCATCCGCAGTACAACGGGCTGACGGTGGCCGAGGTCTTAGAGCTGGAGCAGGTCGAAATGATGCCAATGCCGACGGCATTTGATGGCTACGTCGAGCGTACCGTGCGGGTCTCCAGCACCTGCCTGATCAGCGTGGCGCGAAATCGCTATTCAGTGCCATGTGAGCGCGTCGGCCAGTGGGTCAGTAGCCGTTTGTACCCTTCGCGGATCGTGGTCATTGCTGACGAAACGGTGATCGCCAGTCACGAGCGCCTCTTTGATCGAGATCAGGTCAGTTTTGACTGGCAGCACTACATCCCACTCATCGAACGCAAGCCTGGTGCATTGCGCAACGGTGCGCCATTTGCTGATCTGCCAAAACCGTTACGGCTTCTCAAACGAGGACTGAGGCGTCACACCAACGGTGATCGAATCATGATGCAGGTACTGGCTGCTGTGCCAATTGCGGGGCTCGAACCTGTGCTGGTGGCGGTGGAGCTGGTACTTGAATCGGGAAGTCTGAGCGCCGATCACATCCTCAATGTCCTTGCCCGCCTGACCTCCACCGCACTACCTCCCAGTGTAGAAACCAGCCTGCAACTCAAGGTCGCGCCTGTTGCCAATACAGCACGCTACGACCGGCTCCGTGCGACCGATGAGGAGAATCGCAATGCGTGACCTAATGACTGAACTCAAAGAACTTCGCCTGCACGGCATGGCCAGTGCTTGGGAAGAACTGGTCTCTCAAGGAACAGCGTCGACGGCTTCATCGAAATGGCTGCTGGAACATCTGCTTCAGCAGGAACATGCGGATCGCGCGGTGCGCTCGGTGAATCATCAGATGAACATGGCAAAACTCCCCATGCACCGTGACTTAGCTGGCTTTGACTTCAGCGCTTCCAGCGCTGATGCCCGGCTGGTCAGCGATCTATCCAGCTTAGCGTTCACTGAAACGGCGCAGAATGTCGTGTTCATTGGCGGCCCTGGAACCGGGAAAACACACCTGGCCAGTGCCTTGGCTGTATCCGGAATCACGGCCCACAACAAACGCGTGCGCTTCTTTTCCACGGTGGATCTGGTGAATCTGCTGGAGCGTGAGAAGTACGATGGCAAGGCAGGGCGAATCGCCCAGGGACTGCTTCGCACAGACCTGGTGATACTGGATGAGCTGGGATATTTGCCCTTTAGCCAAAGCGGCGGTGCCCTGTTATTTCACCTGCTGTCCAAACTGTACGAACACACCAGCGTGGTCATCACCACCAACCTCAGCTTCTCGGAATGGTCGAGTGTGTTTGGCGACGCCAAGATGACCACCGCGTTGTTGGATCGGCTGACACATCACTGCCACATCGTCGAAACGGGCAACGAGTCCTACCGCCTACAACACAGCACCTTGGCCGCCCAGACAAAGATCAAGTCACGGGAACGAAAGCGCAAGGACGGAGATGATGTCGAGGACGATGAGCCATTTTGATCCGCACCATAAATACCCTGCTGCATGCCTACATGCGGTGGGGGTTGATGCGTCTTGAATCGGCCCACTGCTGCTAAGCTTATCCACAATTGCTGGGACAGAAATCAGCAATCCGTCCTGGGTCAATTTTCAATCGGCAGGGTGGGTCAGTTTTCAATCAGCGCCAACACCCAGACTTCACCAAGTCAGGGCTCGGCCAGGCAGTACGCATGACCGATGCGAGTGGTACCCACTACGACTGCACCTACCCTCCGGTCGAGGCGTACCGCGACATCGACCAGCTTATGGAGGCTGTCCGTGGAGATGTGATTGGTGCAGTCCAGTCCGCGGATTTGACTTTCAGCCGTCAGCCTAGTTCGTGCCAGAGCACGACTGTGCAGGGATGGGTGTTTACCTACGACGTGAAAGGTGCCGGCTTCTTCGATGCCCTGCCGGCGCCGCCCTATGGCT
The DNA here is from genome assembly GCF_058792515.1 of Pseudomonas sp. MT92. NCBI lineage: Bacteria > Pseudomonadati > Pseudomonadota > Gammaproteobacteria > Pseudomonadales > Pseudomonadaceae > Pseudomonas > Pseudomonas sp. MT92. Next base: position 80,105 of record NZ_JBXAFA010000014.1, on the reverse strand, counting down.
GCAAGTCGCCTGCCGGCATTTCTGGCGCAGTGTCCTTGCTCAGCGACGGGCAATTTCTGTGCACGCTCCCTGCCACTACCACTACCGTGAAGGAGTACCGTTGGGGCAACAAAATCGGTCGAGTACTGGAAAAGGCGGGTCGTGACGTACGCCATTTGGTGTTTGAAGTAATTGTCGACCCCATTGACGCCGCGGGAAGGGAAGCAAGTAAGGTCGTCTGTGATGTCGTTCACAAGGAACCCGGCGTTAATTGCCACGTTTATGGCTCAGTCGAAAAGACTTACGATTTGCCTGGCAGTGACGAAGACCGGAACAACCGGAGCAAGGAAGAATTGGACAGGTTCCTAGCCGCTCGGGAAATTCTCTTCAAGGATTCAAGCGCACTCAAAGACCAGGGAGAAGGCGCAGCTTATAAGATGGATGAGTGCGCTCGCAGTTGTGAAGGGGCGGCGCAGGACTTCTCGATGGAGAGCCTCAGTGAAATCCAGTCGATCCTAACCTCTGGGTTCGAACAGGACCTGAAGCAACGACGCATTGCCTCCTACACGGGCAAGGGAGGCGATTTTTTTGCCTTGTTCGGAGGCGATTTTCCCTTCCCAGCACCTCAACTTGATACCGCCGCCATCCTCAATGCAATGGGCGAAGTCGCCAATAACTCGAAATTCATGCCCAAGGTGGATACTCGCTGGGAGCGATTTGTCGGCGGTTTCGGTGCAGCTGTGGACGCTGTGAACTTCGCGCTAGACTACCGCACGTTACTGCGCGTCCAGAACAGAATCGCCTGGGAGATGACAACCGTGAAAGGTGGTGAGGTTGTACACGTGTCCATCGGCATTTCACCATCTGGAGAAATCAGCCTGATTAGATTACTCGCGCCTGACTCAGATGTCGTCTCCACTAAGGGTTCCCGCTCCTTCACGACTACTCTCGTGGGGGTCACATCGCCACAGGTACTCATGGAGAAGCTCGAGGGAGCAGCGGCGCAGCGCTCCAACAGGGCGTACCAGGACAAGATCAGCGAGGAATTGCAACGCGTCCTACTAAACGCGCATTCGAGGTGACAAGCCTGACGCTAGAGAGCCGCTCCATGCAGTTTCTTACAACAGAATCGACCGATTTCTGCCGGTGGCAAGCGACTGCGATGGTGCGACTCCTGCCGGGCGAGGACCCGCAGCGTGCTGGTCAAGTCCGATGCAAACGCTTGGTCAGGTCGAATGCAAATGACTGGTCAGTGTTAATGCAAACGGGTAGTCAGGTGGAGTGCAATTCTCCGAAGGAGAAACGAGTCACTCTGCAGCTTCCATTGTCGCCTGGACCTCCCTGCTAAATGCATCGCTGTCCGCACTGGAAAGTACCCCAGCCGACTCCAACTCCAACAGTCGCCCGTGGATCAGGCCCTGCCTCCAAATACGGAGGTCAGACTGTTTCTCCTCTATAGCTCGGGCTAGATCAATGCGCAGTTCGGCTAGCTTGCGGGCCTTAAGGGCTTCTGGCGCTTCGTTTCGACTCATGAAGGTGCTCCATCCAGCTGGTTTGAAGGTTCCATGGTTCTTGGGCTAGCTCTAAGAATAGACCCAGTGCTCGGCCCCTAGTCAGCTATTGAGTCAAAGACGATAGCGTGCCAGGAAGCAACAATATCAGTCATCGAACGGGTCCTTGTCCTTCCAAGGGCTGAACAGATCGTTCCAGTCACTATTTGGGTCGTCTTCAATCACATAGGTTTTGACTGGAGGCGCATCTGCACTCGGAAACAGGTTGAAGAAAAGCACCGCTGGAATCGAAGCGCATACCACCAGTACGAAAGATAGGGCAAAAGCCCAGCCCGGGAAATGATCCTTGGCATACACCGCAAATAATGAAGCGGTGGTCAGCAAAGCTATCGAGCCAACCCCCTTACCAATCAGTTTTACGGCTGTATTCATTGTCTCGCGTCCATTCCCAGGCCCGCCTAATTCAACGCCTAAACAGCACTCACCACAAGGCAGTTTCCCGGCGTGTTTTCGTTTTGCAGCATTCCCAATTTTTTCCGCGGTGCTCAACCAAAATCGGGGGGCGGGAACCCCTACAAGCTCCCTGCCCCCGACGACGATTGGCTTCGGCGCGACTAAAGACTGTCGCTAGTGCTGAATCCTCCCCCGCCATCGGAGCTGGACGTGTTGAAGAAGCCACCGGTGTCGCTCCCGCCAGAGCCTCCGAACGTAGGAGTGGACTCGACGGGGATGGATCGGCGATTACTGTCTACCTCACTCACCACCTGTGAATGAGAGAGCGAGCCAGCCATGTATCCAACCAGCATGGAATCGAGATCCATCCCGTCGGAGTACCGGTAGTTGTCACTTGTGTAATGGCTGGACCGCAAGTCGCGCTCCAGGTGCTTTGCTCGTTCGTAGTTGCGCTCGGCTTGCTTACAATCCCTTTCCATGAGCGGCAATCGGGACTGAAGCGCGTCGAGTTCGCTCCGAAGTGAGCGCACTTGATCTACCAGCTCGTCGTCATGCGGCGTGCTTGTGCTCCTCGCCTGCCGCATCAGGGACTCCATGCTCATATCTGCAAGCTGGGCTGCGAGCAACGCTGAAGCCTTGATGAAGAATTGGTCGGCCTTACCCGCATAGCTGTCGAGTTGCTGATGGAGACCATTGGCATCGGCCTTCGCCGCCCCCAAAGCTTGGCGAACTTGCTCCAGACGATCCTCTAACTGAGGCACGCCGGCGACTACGAGTGCCGCATCGTGGAAACGCGACAGTTCGGCCTGCTGAGCAGCACGATTCGCCTCACGCAAGCTGTTTGCGCCTTCATTGGCCTCCTGCATGGCCAGAAGAGTCTTCTCAGTTGCCAGATTCTGAGTGAAATTGCACAGGCGCGCGATCCGACGATCGATCGCCCGGATTACCGTCCCACGACGATACCCCTCCGTACCGTACTCAGAACCTTTCAGGTAGAGGAAGAGTCGGTCACCCTGGAAAGCCTGCAGTTTGGTTTTGCATTCCTCACGCAACTCCGCATAGGTAACCGCAGCTTGAGCGCTCAAAGCTACGGCCTCCCCTAGAAGGGCGGCCTGGGCTTTGTATGCAGGATCATCCTGAAGCTGTCGGCTAACGCCCGCGACCGCCGCTGCGATTTCAGTGCAGAGACCAGATTCCACATCCATGTGCTGCCCGATACCCGCCTCGGCGACGGATAGGCAGCGACGAAGATCAGCCTCACTCTCCGCCCGCAGGTCCAACAATCGCTGGACCTCGCGCGAAACATCAGCACCGTCAGCGAGTTGATAGCTGGCCATTTTCTGGAAGGCGCTACCGATGCTGTGCTGCAAGCGCAGATCATGCTCGTGAGCGTTGGATAGTTCACGCTGGGCATTGCGCAGATCGTTCTCATACCGCCGGGAGTTATCACCTACGGTGGCAATCATGCTGCTCGACTTCATTACCACTCCAGGATGTAATCAGGGTTGGCGGATGTGCGGCCCTCGGAAAACTTGAGGGTCAATGAATTGGCGTCCTTGACGCCCATACGGCTGTTGTCAACGCGGCCATCGGCAAGCTTGTCGTTCTTCGCTTCTATGTAGGCTGCCTGGCTAACGCGGACGCCGAAGACCTTGGCAAAGCGTTTTTTTCCGGTCTCGGCGCTCGTTACCGGTACCGACACGACGTTACCGGCCGAATCTGTCGCTTCCGTCAGCAAGTACCAAGTCTTGCCTCCAGTCGGATCAAAGTTCCGCTCTATCATGGACTTCTCGCCCGCCCGACTAACGACGTTCAGCTTCAGAGCCGTTGATGCAAACTTTTTCAGCTGCTCAACCTCTTGCAATGCCCGCTCTGCGGCACTGACGTCGAGCCCCTTGATGGCATCATCCACCTTGGCGAACAACGGCTGGAATTGGTCAGCGTCCACCTTGCTCAACCCCATGTCCCGGACAGCCACCTGCGCTTCCTGCAGCTGATCGACAAATGGATCAATCGCTGTCGCCCGACCCAGCAAGTTGGCCACCAGATCCACCGCATTTCGAGCCGCGGCTACCCCCTTTGTGTCCGCTTGCGCAATTGCGGACCGAGCATGTGCGGCTGCAATGGCCAGCGCCGCATGTTGGCGACTGGTCGCAGTAAATCGGTCACCCGTTGAAAGCGCGGTCAGCTTCAGGCTGGCAGACAAGAGCTCCGTGATGTCGGACAGTTGCTCATCTGCGGCTTGTAGGGTGGAGGTACCCTCCTCAAGCGCTTTGGTCGCCGTCGCAGCAAGGTTGAGATCTCCAATTCGACTGTCCGCCGTGACCTTGGCCGTGACAGTTGTCAGCATCTGACCCTGTGCTTTATCCAGCAAAACCACCACTTGCAGCAGCATTCGCCCAGCTGCAGGCAAGTTTGAACCGGCAACCTCAGGCTGAAGCTGAATAGCACGCTTCCTCAGCTGTTCGACCTTGCCAGTCAGCAACCGCGCGTGAACGCGAATCCCATCAACCTGATTCTGAGCGGCTTGAACTCGCTCCTCGCCAATCCAATGGGCGGCAACTTGGATACCGCCGCCGGCAACGGCAGATAAGGCCAGCACCAAGATCATGGGCTTCAGCCATTTGCCCCGGGTGATATAAACGCGAGTCAGCAGTCGGGTAACAGGGCCAATTGGCGGCGCATCGTAGGTTAAACGGGCGGCGAAGTAGTCCTTCACCCCCTGTTCTACTAACCCGTCTTGCACGTCGACGCCCTTGGCCTTGTAAAATTCTCGAATACGCTCAGCAACGGCCCGCCGGCGCTCAGGAAGGTCCAAGTGCTTTTGGACCTCCATCTGGCTGTGCCGCAATTCGTCGATGAGCGCCATAGCGCCCATCTGGTCGGTGAGGGAAACGCTCGCCACCTTACACCCCCTTCTGCAGGAGAGCAGAGAAGCGACGCTTGCTGTCTTCGGTAATCGTCTGGATCTCTGCCGACGCCGTACTGGATTCCTTCCTGAGCTCCTGAATCAGATTCAGGCTGCTCTCTTGGAAATCCACCACAGCGTCTGCAAGCGCTTTCACCGAACTGGCTTTTAGATTCGACCCGTAGCCGGCCTTCAACGCAGCATCCAGTTGGTCCCCTCCTACGGAGGCCTGCGCCTCAAGGCTGGCGTTGATACCATCGGTCATCGCATTGATCGTGTTGGTGGTTTCAGCGAGCCCGCTGGACGAAGTGAAGCCGGCGGCCAAGCCGGAAAGCACCGTCTCGTTTGTAGAGAAAAAGCTTACCGCACGCTGGTACAGACGTTCCTTGACTGAGCGGTACTGGTTCAGGCGCGCAAAGACCAACTCTGCGGCGTTGTAAGCAGCCTTCAGCTGATCGGCGATATCCGTGATGATCTGGAAGCGCTTGTCCTCCTCCTGCAGGTCACGCAGTGCCACATCACGCGCGAGCTCCAGCCGCACACGTTCAGTGGCCTCCAGATCGGGGCTTTCCACAGCTGCACCGGCATCCGCCAGTGCCTTGCGCTTGGCATCCATTTGCACCTGGGCAAGCTTTTGAACTTCGCACGCGTCAACTTCGGCCGACTTCATTGCGAGCCGATAATCCTGATAGGCATCAAGGATGAGCGCTTCCAATTCGATCTGCGAATTTGCAGACTTTGCAACGGCGAGGTAATTCTTGCGGATGTCCTCGAAACGGTCCGGGATCGATCCACGACGGAGGTTCAACCAGGTCAGCTGCACCCGTTCGGAGAGCTGCAATTTGCCGTCGGCCATCCACTCCATCATTTTCTGCGCATCATCGCGGATCGAGTCGAAGCTTGCGCTGATGTCTGCGTAGCGAGAACCGATATCCATCCCCTGAAGTTTGTCGCGCACCGCGGCATTGAACACGGTCGACTGCTGCAGGGTTGCCGCAATATTGGTTACGCGGTTGGCGTCATACACCGACACCTTGTCCAGAAGCGCGAGGACAGGTGCATCCTGGCTGGGAAAGGTGATTCCGATCGACCGCAACGAGTTCATAGAGCGTTCGAGGTAATTCGTGAGCATAAGCACATTCCCAAAGGCTAAAGCCTTGTTGATCGATGAAGCCATCTTCCATTGATCTGTGAATATGCAAGGAGGGCATCCGCCCCGGTATTCGGTACCAATTACTGATGCGGGTGAGGCCTCTCAAGCTGAAGCAGAATGTGCGGAATTCACCGTCAACCTAAAGCCGTCGATCCTTCTAAGGGGGCTGCCCGGGCGGGGTTGCATATGCGCTAACTCACGGACAATGCACGCATGAATCGTCTCTAGGACACCTGTGATGCACCTATGTGAAGTACACACCACGGACGCTGTTATCGCGGCGGCCATTGCGTACCGTAAATCCAAGGAAGAGCGGCCCCGGCCAGGTGATCATCGAGTTGAGGCCGTGCTCACCGCGATCGAGGGCGGCTGGTTCGAGCTCCCGGCCGGGCGGGACCTGTGTTACACCCACAGTCAGTACAGTCGGACAGCCAATCTTGTCCAGAACCTTCCTGCCGTGACCAACGTACAAGAACGATCGCGCTCCTGGTCTGCAATGAAGCGCCAGCAACTGGGTGACGGATTCAGTTTCGTTTTCGGACTCCCCAACACGCTGCCGGACATTGTGCAGAGGACAAGGGGCCTGCCATATGGGGGGCCGAGACGCCCCCTCGAATTCATTGCGGGCAGGTTTCGCGCAGTCGACTTGCTCCAGTGGTTACAGGATGCGGTAGCAATCGCAACCCAGCTCAACGGGCTTATGGATGCCCTTGAGCCAGAGTTCATGTTCGATGCCCAAGCCGACATAGAGAAGCAGGTTAACCACCTAGCGGCGCATGGGCAGATCCACTATTTGGACAAGTACCTGTATGCACTGCGCAGAAAGTTTCTTTGGCGTGAGGAAGAAAGATGGCTACGAGAGGTCAAGGCAGGGTCGATCAGCATCAGAGAGTTTGATGCGCGAGTGGCGGCCCGCGATGGGCAACGCGAGGACGACAATCGCCGTCATTGGCTGACCGTGTACGAAAAGATCCGCCAGCTTGCGAGCTTTCTGCAATACACAGGCACCTATCACCATGGAACCCTAACAAGACGCCTGCGTGAGCGATTTGGGCGATCTGTCCGGCTCCTCCGGGAGCACTCTTCAGGAGGGCTGACTCTTGAGCTCGACGGCGGGCCAAGTCTTGGAAGTGGTCAACAGCTCGAGGACGGGATAGTCCTTGTCAATTTCGTCTGCGCCCTGGCTGACTTCGTGAAAGGAACTCCTCCCGATGTTCACAGCTACTTTGCTGCAGTGGAAAAAGCCTCGACGCAACTCAATCCCGCTTTCACCCCACCGACGGCTATGAAAAGGCGCATAGAAACCATCGAGCTCCAGGAAGCTGGGTTGATCTAACTCGGATATTTTCATAACCCTGCTTAAGAAAATGAAGTCAGCTGGGACCACTGAGGACGGCCGGTTTCGGTAATTAGGTAGCCGTCGAGGCGATCGGCCTCAACCGCTTGTAACCCACAAATTTCACCTTTCTAGGAACCACGGGGCAAAAAAAACCGCCAGCATCAAAAGCTGGCGGTTTCTTATTCTAGGTATGGGCGAGGAATGCACCCACAGCCTCAACCGCATAGTGCCACACCGCTTTTTTGTGGGACCGAGAGCAAGACCTTAGACCGTAACTCCGAACAATTTTGGAATTGTGTGAAGAAATGCAGCAAACGACATGAACAGACCCGCAATCCTGAGCATGGTATTGATCTGTGCCGCCCGATTCATTTCTCTAAACCTTGGGCCGTGTACCACCTCTGGTGTTGAGTAATACCAAGCCGATGTCAAAGGGGGATACAGTGCAAGTGCCACAACGATGATTTGGTTAAATGAAGCGTGCCAAGCCACGAACGTTAAGACAGCCAGGCACAGGATCACGAGCCATCCATACTGGTGCCGAACGAACTTCCGCCACCCCTCAAGGTGGTCGCTGCGCTCAACCTTTTCGGTCGTGATCTTATTGCCGTTCCAAACAGGGCGATCCTTAAGGTTCGCAATTAGGTTGTGCGCCGCTTCATTTGACGCCTCTTCAGAAATGACAGAAGCAAATGCTCGAACTAATGCTTTGAAGTCAATTCCGTGAGAAGACGCGTCAAACTTCACCCCATGCGCCCCAGCGGAGAAGATAGCATCACGAACATTGCTGGCCGGCTCACCGCTCTCCCCAAACTTGCCAACCAACCATTGCTCATTGGCAATGACCACACCTGATCGACTAATCCCAGCTACCAGCTCAGCGGCTTTCTCGTTATCCATTCCTACGGTTTGCTCTTGCTGAACGCCCATTGCTACCCCCATTGATTCTGGTTAAGTCGTTGTACGAGGCACCATACCAAGAGCTGTCATTATCGCAAGTACGGTTACCGGAGGGCATTATCCCTGCATATCACTTAACAAGAATCAGATGGCGGGTGTAGGGCTGAAGTCTATTTATTCTCCCATCTGAGAATTACATAGCTCGACTCGCGCGCGGCGCAAATCTAGATAATCTCGGATGGAAAACGTCACCGCTTGCGAAGTCTTCACACCATAGGCTTTGAGGATTGGAAGTACAGCCTCAGGAAGCGGGAGCACACGCCGACATTGCCCAAAGCGCAGGCTATAAACCTTGAATGGCCAGGAGCGATGAATCATTAGAGATGAGGCATCCGGATAGGCTGTGGGAGCAACCATGGATTGCATCGGACGCGTATGGGACTTGAACAGAGCGACACGATTCTTTCCTTCCGTTGCTACGATCAGGGGCAATGTGCCGATTTGGCATGATCTCGGCGCAAATGGGTATTTCAGCAATTCACGACATGCATATTCATCAGACCGGTCCATTGTTCGTTGGACGGCCTGGTCAGAACGCTCATCGTCTGTGTAGTAGTTGAAGGCCCCCGAAACAATCATCCGACTGTCGATTGTCATCGGCTGTGCCTTGCTGGCTCTAAAAAACACTTCAGAAAATGGAATCGTGCGCTCTACAAACTTACTGGGGAACGTGGCTGTCCACCCACGCTCCGGTACTGTCCATCCCTGCACCCTGCGTTTAATTCGATGGAACCAACTACCAGGAATATAGGCTCTTCCCTCGACATCAAATCGATCCTTCGCAGCAACGAATTCCGCCACTGCACTGCGCATAACATCGTTCAGAACCTTCTCCTGCGGACATTGCATACGGGCCATCGAGGTCCTCCAAAATAGTCACCTACCCGCCCTGCGCTATGCCTGTTATTGGTACTCACGGGCAGCCTGGCAGGTTCCACAACGATAGTAACCCTACGCGGCGTCTCACAAGCTACGGATAACAACTAGGCGAAATGTGAGCTCGCGCCAGCAGAAGCAAGTCCTTCAATCAGCTCATATTCGTTTACCGGCTTGCATATTTTTACGTCCAGTTATCTTGAGGGAGATCAATCAACCCGTAGGCCATCATCATGCAACTAATCGCCACTTCCCTCTTCCAGGATGCAGCCCCGGTGGCGTCGCCCATTTTCGAGCGCTCGTTTGCGGAGAAGGTGGCCGAAGCAGTTGCAGTGATCAAATCGCTGATTCTCGCCGGTAAGCGATTAATCGTGGCGAGTTCGTTCGGAAAAGATAGCTCCGTCACTCTCGCGATTGCGCTGAAGGCAATGGAGAAGCTGAAGGCTGAGGGTATCGAAGTACCCGAACTCCATGTCCTTAACAGCGACACGCTCCTCGAAAATCCACGTGTCCACTCCTACAGCAAGGACGAGATCCGTTCTCTGAAGGCGTACTCCGAAAAGCACGGCCTTCCTGTACGAATCTGGGTTTGCAGTCCCAACCTCTCCGAAAATTGGCTGGTCTCCATCATCGGTGGTCGCACCGTCGCCTCATTGCCCGGAAACTCTGCCAAATGCCAGCAGCAAATCAAGGCGTCACCGATGGACCGAACAAAGCGCCAGATCAAGGCCGTCATAGAGTAGGAAATGGGCGGCGACTTTACAAGCGATACCATCGTTACGTTGATCGGTACCCGCCGGGATGAATCGGCGGTTCGTGGGCGCAATATGGCCGCCCGCGGCGAAAGCGCCTTCCAACCTGTGAACATGGCTAAGCCGGGCGACAAACCCAACTGGATCATGAGTCCCATAGCTGATTTCACGACCATGGATATTTTCGCGTTTCTTTCTCAGGTCACCAATGGGCGTCTGCAGACCTACTCGGACTTCTCTCAACTGACCGAGGTTTACCGCGACTCGGCTGGGGATTGCATGGTGAACGTGATGATTCGTGATGGGGGGGCAGAGCGCAAAACCTCATGCGGCGCCCGACACGGGTGCTGGATGTGCTTGCGCGTAAGCACGGACAAAAGCATGGAGAACATGCTGGGTCATGAGGACGGCATATACGACTGGATGAAGCCACTCAACGAATTCCGCAATTACCTCAAATCCCGCCACTACGATCCCAAAGGGCGTAACTGGCTGGCTCGATCGATCAACCCTGAGAACGGGCATATCAAGATTGCTGCCAATGCCTACTCCCCGGACCTGTGTCTGGACCTCCTGCGCTACGCCCTGACCATCGACGCGAATGAGGCTGAGTGGTCTCAGCGCAACCAGCGCCCTGCCCGGTTCCAGCTTCTGGGCATGAAGGAGGTATTGGCCATCGATCTGCACTGGTCGAGGTACTCGTATCAGCGGCCTTTCACTGCCCTTTCCGAGTACAAAGCCATTTTCGAAGAGGGTAAACGCTACCCGCTTCCAGCTGAGTACACTGAGTTTCAACGGTCGGATCTGGATATCTCCCAATCCATCGAGGTGCCCTTCGCCGACAAGGAATTCAACGGCATGTTTGAAGGTCTGCGCTCGGTAAACGATGAGCTCTCCTGCCAGGGCACCCTTCTGAAGAAGGGCATCTACTACACCAACGTCAATGAGACAAACGAGTTCGACTTGGACGACGAAGGTGCCAGCTCTTTTATTCCTTCGAGCTCGACCGGGCACTCGAGTACTACGGCCCTCACCAGGACGTATACCCGTCGCAGGCCCTCCACTACCTGCTGCGCTATGGCGTTGTATCGTTCAAGAAAGGTGGCCACTCAGCCTGGGACCGCATGCTGCGTATTGGGAATCAGCTGCACCGGCACGGGCTGCGGGATATCCTCAATAACCCTGATGCGCTGGTCGCTAAGCTGACTGGCCTTTTCGCTTCCACCGGTGGCTCCCAAAAGGCCGCTGAGCCCCCAATACGACCGGTGCCGCGTTGTGATAACGGGCAATATCTGATGGAGTTCTAGGTGCAGCCAGTGCCGACTCCTACTGCGTCAGCGGCTCCCCTGCGGGGATAATGGATGCAACCATCGTTGACGATCATCTTCTCTTCGTTCGAAGCTCTGCTTGCTGGATCAAAGAGATGTTTCGCCATTCTGTTCGGGTCAGATTCTCGACAAGCTCAGGTATCGGAATATCGCTTGGCGCATACCAAGGCTGAGCGGAAAAATGTCGAACCAATTCATCGGGCCCAAATTTGTAGCCATGGCGAGCGAAAATCTCATTGCGCGCGACACGGAGTGCCCAGGGGCTAAGCTGCGCCAAATCACGTGACTTGATGACACGCTCCGAAAGAACAGGGTATTCACCCCTATTGTCCACAGCGCCGAGCATCAAACGACAGGTGGTGTCATAAGTTGCCTCGGAGCCATCCGGTTTGGTCGTTGATGGAAACGGATAGCGCTCGCAGGACGGAAACGGGTAGTTGGCCACGATAGCCGGAAGTGCGTCCATGCCAGGACTCAAAGGACCCCGGAAAAGCCGTTTGAACACCGCCTCTCGTGCATTCGGGTCACCCCAAAGCAAAAATCCGGACTGGGCACCCGCGTATCCCGATCTGCCAAATCGACTCTTGGAGGGCCACCCACTTACAGCGCCGGTGGACACCGGGTAAGGGAGGCCGACGGCCTGCCATTGGTGATTACCGTCAATTGACGAAACCGCCCGCAGCAGGATGCTAAAGGGCTGTCCTGGCGTCTCTGCGAACAGTTTCCGCGGCTGCGCCTGAGGATTCGCTTCCACCATTAAATCGTTGTAGACCGCGTTCAATGCGAAGGCATCCAGCAATGCCAGCTTCGACAACACTATGGCGTCGTAGAGAGCCGCGAACCGATCTTCCGAGATCGTGTCGCTTTCTAAAACCAGCCCGGCATCACGTCGCACCCGTTCAGCAGCATCAGGGATCTCCAGGAGACGAGATTTGCTCTCGTCTCTTGCGTAAATGTCGTTCAACCGCGCATCGGAGATACGCTCCTTGCTGGTGATGAGTTCTATCAGGACCTTAAGCTGAGGATTGTACAAAAACGCCGCAATTTCTCCGCCCGCACGACTGACAGCCTTCCTCACTTCCTTCTCCAGGGGTTTTTTAACCTTTTTCTCAAACTCCTGCTGGACCTTGATGTTCGGTGCGATCAGCCAGCCAAGCGAGCCCAGGCTGTCCACGACTTGATTGATTTCAGTCGTCAACTTGTCGTGCAGGTCCGTGTAGATGTCCTTGGCAGTACAGACTGTCTGCGGAACCTCGCTGGGTACGGCACCTAGCACGGGGCTCCAACACTCATACCACTTGAAATAAGGGTCGAGCGCACTGCCCTCTTCAGCGGTCAACAAGTGAACGGCGACGCCCTGGCTTGACTTCGAGAAAGCCACAGAAGCCCGCCGAATATCTGCAGCCCAATGTTGCAGAAAGAGCACGATAGGGTTGTAACGCGCGAGCAGGTCCACCACCGGCGCCAAGTCCTTCGTCAGCCTGTCCAGGTCCTGCTGAGACTGCTGCGCTAATTTTGTCGCTTCTTCGACACGCTTTCGCGTGAACTTGACCGCCTCCATGTCCAGCTTGCGTTGTGCGCGATCAGCCTCCAATTGCAGACCAACAGTCCGCTGCGCGATTCTGGCATTGGCGATGGCTTGTTCCGCCTCCACAATCTTGCTTTCAAGATCCTTAATCAGCTTTTTGAATCCATCGATCACGCTCAAGGCCTCATTGAGCACGTTCTGCTTGGCATTGAATGCCTCCCTGGCAATATTCAGCGTCGTTTGTGCCGACCTATATGCCGGATTGGTCGAACAAAGTAGATCGCCCAGCCAGCCCCATTTACTGCAGATGGTCGCCCCAGTAGCATCGAGCACTCTCTGTGCATCATCGACCAAATTTTTCGCTGCCCTCGCCGCGTCGCGCAATCCCTCTAGTCCGCTTTCCTGCAGGTTGATCGAATTTTTTGCCACCTCGATCTGTTGCCGCCATCCAGTAATCAGCCCCGGGTTCTCGTCGATTATCTTGGCGGCATCGAGCAGTGATCTTCCAGCAGCCTCGATGAGTTCGTCGCGATGCTTGAGGACGTTCTCGCTTTCCTCCAGCCCCTTGCCGGCCAGCTTCAGCCCTTCCTCCGCCAGCTTTAGATTTCCCTTCGCAATCTCCAACGGCTGAAGCTTCTTGAGGCCGATGTCATTGATGGTCTTAGAGATGGCCAGCGCGTCCTCGTAGACTTTTTGCACGTTCTCGTGCAGCACTTCTATGGCGACCACATGTCCAGTAACCTTGATGACCTTCTTAAACTGCAATGAGACGGGGTTTGCTAGCATCAGTTGGTCGGCGACGAATTCATTCGGGGCTTCTGGTATCGCGGCGTATTTAGACCAGATACGAGGGGTCCGATCCGCGATGTAGCGCTCCAGTACGAAGTGTCGTACCTCAATTTCGTTGCTGTCGCTATGCTCGGCAATGTCGAAGATGCCGCCGGCGTAGTGATTGACCCACGAATGAGCGAACACGTCGGAGCTTGCGTGCGAAAGAAAGCCGCTCACCCATGCCAGGTCCGCGCCTCCGCCGGCATTTGCCAGCAGATGGCGCAAAAAGTCATCGGTCCCCCACCCATCCTTCAGCCCAGGATGGATCGTCACCTGCGACGTGATGAAGTCGGGAAATACATCTGGACCCAACGCTCCAGCCAAATATGCGTTCGGATTACCTTTAAGAGCTTCCAGCGTGGTCGGGGGGATTGGGTACCGCTTTGCGCATTGACTGCCAGGTTTCGCTGACGCCAGCGCTTCGCCAGCACATACGGATATCGAACCAGTCAGCGCATCATCCAGCACCTTGGTTGCGATATACAGATGCGTGTCGAGGGAGAATGCGAGCGAGTTTTGAGCTGGAATGCCCGCTAAAACGCTGATTAGAAAGAAGCAAGTCATTGCTCTTGCGCATCGGCGGTTTATGCATCGAACAACGCCCGAGCGCGACGTCGGAACTCTCGACCTTTTTTCAATTGAATCGAAATGAGCAATAGCAGCTAAAAATGCCATCTGATTAGTCTCCGTTTCGGCAGGGGCGTCGCGAAGGAACACGACGTGAGCCATGGAGCGACTGCGAAACGGATCACGGCTGCTCCAGGGAGTCTAGCAGCGAGCAACCGATTTGCTGCGCCCCACGGACCGTACGCATAGCGCGTGGCGCCCGAGCCGTTCCAGCGGGACACCGGAAACGAAAAAGCCCGGCGCAAAAGGCCGGGCTTTTTTATCGAATCATTGCCCCATTGACTGGAGGGGCGGTCGGGCTTGCCTGGACTCTCCCGTTTCCGAGACGCTACGTTCCCGTAGCGGACCCTCATCGAGGGTGGAGGTGGTTTGCCCGTGCCGTTCGTTGCCCATTGCTGCGCAACTACTGAGTGGAACGAACCTCAAGTCCATCTAACCTGCAGCTGTTTTGCGGATTCTCTCATCCCTGGAATCCGGGGCACCTTCTGCGGACCCCCACGGCGGTGTAGCTGATCGCCGCGGACGTATTTCTACGTCGCCACACTGAGTAGTGGCCACTATTTGGTCGTCTAGAAACTGTTCGGCACCAGGTGAGCTCGTGCTCCTTGGGTGCCTCTTTGATTTGTATTCTCCACGACCTCCTGGATATGCAACCCCCCAATGAAAAAAGGCCATCCCCGGGATGGGAATGGCCTTTGGGTATTGCTACAGCTCGATCAACTTGTAGTCAGTCGTATCGGCACTTTTCTTTTTCTTCAATTCAGCGGTGATCTGCTCCGGTGTCGGATTAATCATCCACATCATGAGCTCGTAGTCCGAACCACTCGGCGGATGAATCCAAGCATGAACCCGATGCGTATAGCCCCGAGCTTTGTACTTGGCGTCGTCACGTTTGAGCTTGTCGTCTTCCTTCTTCATGTCCTTCTCGAATTCCGCATTGAGCTTGGCCATGAAACAGCTCTCGCACTCGCCGTCACGATTGGTCCGACAGGTCGACGGATCAAATGCGGGCTTTTGGCAGGTCTTGCAGGGCAAAACCTTCACAGTTTCCATCAGAGCCTGGCAATCTTGCTCGGTAGCGGTCTCGATCGGAATATCCTTTCGGGAAACTATCGTGTTACCGCCATTCGGCAATTTGACTGTCAGCTGCAAGCCGTAGCCCGGATACATGAACACGCACGGGCTGATTTCGGCTGTCAGTTCAACGTCACCTTGAATAGCGGTGAATTTCTGGTTTCTGGAAAGCATGGTATAGCTCCTGAGCAATAGTCGCGGAGCTACCCCAAGCGGGATGGCATCCCGCGAGGGTTTTGGATGTGCTGCATCGCAGCTGGTGGCGGCAGTAGAACTGCCATTCATTCAGACCGAACACTCGATCTGAAAGAAACTTTTGGATGGTGCCTGATGGCTGAGGCGCAGTATAACCTGGTGGTGATTGGCGGCAAGTCGGACATCCAATCTAATTTATAGCGGTCACAGCACCTCCCTCTTCTACTTGGCCCCAGGCTGCTGATGGCCAAAAGTCGACTGCACCTCGCCCCATTTGATCACGGCAGTCGGCGCTGTGATGGACAGAGTTGTGGTTACTGACTAGCGTCAGTTACTGAGCTGCCGAAAATGATTCAGCAAGCCTGGGTCATGGTGGCGAGGATGCGTAGTCGAGGCCGTAAATGCGAGCTGAAACCACTCCAACCGACGGTCATTCCGCTGCGCTCGATTCGTTCTCATCGATTACAACCGGAGCGCCGCTATGGAAATCACTAAGTTCGGGCCGCCAGAGCAACGTGGTATTGACCTTGATTGCGATATCTACTTCACCCTCAATAAGCCTGAAGTGGATACGCTGAGTAGCCCTGTCACACAAGCTACGATCGCAGCATTGCTTGCTCCCGGCGTGCCGCCATTTGGAGCCATCGCCGCGGTACTGATTCTGAACTACATCAACCTGATGAAAGAGCATGCTGGCTCTAATGGAGTTTCCGTAAAGTGCACAATCCGGCAAGGCGCCGGATTGCTTACGCAGATGAAGGAGTTCATCGCCGAGCCAATCTGACGAGCAAGATATATAACGCAAGCCCTATCAATAAATAACCCGCTGTCAGAGCGTGACAGCGGGTTGTCTGGCGTTATTGTTTGCTTACGACACCTTTGATGGTTACCGGTCGACTCTCCCTCGCTTCAATCTTCAGAGGAGTTCTCAGCACAGGGGCATCGTTGACCGGGTTAACGGTGACTTGCACCGTTGCCGGTAGCGACCAAGCGCCCTGATTGTCCTGGGCCCTATAGGTGAGGCTGGTGACTCCGTTCCAATCTTTAAAACCAGTAAACGTGAGCACGTTTCCGACAATACTCACACTGCCCTGAGTCGTTGGCGGCGCACTTACGATTTGAAAGACCGTCGGCGCCGGTGAGTCGATGTCGGAGCCACTCAGCTGCACGCTGCCGGAGGTATCTTCGTTCAAGGTCAGTGATTTGGCATCAGCAACGGGTGGGTCGTTTACGGGGTTAACGGTGATGAAAACCGTAGCCGCGTTAGACGCCGCTCCTTTTGAATCGATTGCTCTGTACGTGACAGACGTGGAACCGCTCCAATTTGCTGGAGGTGAATAGTTAAGCACATTCCCGGACAGCCACGCAGATCCAACTGATGGCCCACCAAGAATTTGGAAAGAGTGGTAATCACCTGCATCAGGGTCATATATAGGAAGCGCAACAGCACCTACAGTGTCCTCAGCAGTTACCAGAGAGGCATTTCCTGCTGTCGGAGGTCTATTAGTTTCGCCCACCGATACTGTCATGATATTGGTATAGTCATCGATAGTTGAACAGTTCGTGCACAACTGCCAACTAACAGCAATGGCAATCTCGTATTCGCCAGGTGCGGTAGGGCCCAATGTGCTGAAGCTTACCACTGTTGACGTTCGCGATGCCCCACCGCAAGAAACGAATCCAAACAATGACCCATCCACCATAACTGGGACGAGAGTGAATAGGCCGCCAGAGCCTTTAGGCCGGTAAAAAAGGTTAGCGCCAACATTGGGTACCGGCCCCATGCCAGACGCAGTACAGCCATTGCCGATTCTGCTAGGAAAAGTTATCGTGAAAGTCATCTGACTGTAACCAATCGGCACTTGTGACGCACCACTTATTGTCGTGCCCGGAGTTTGTGGATAGACAATCCCATCATAAATGTACGCCCTAGCGCACAGACTCGTGAACGAAAAAGCCAAAGTCGCCATCAGACATAACGTATAGCGTATTAATGAAGCCATGTTCATTGATCCACCCGGGTTAGAGCGCGATTATCTTTTAAATAACCATGCAAGTTGCATGTCCTAGGAATACCACCCGGCTGTACTATTACATCCGCAAAGGATTTACGGTAGATGAGCTGGAAGTTAGTCCCGACACAATCTTTGTCGGTAGAAACAAAATCAACAGCCTGCCCATCCATATTAGAGCCCAGCCCTTCCACCACTCCATTTAACTGAAAAACACCCAACTGCCCAACTGCTGTATCGGCAACCTTGACGTAAATAGTTGCCTCGTAATCCACCATGCCAATTTTCTTTTTTAGAGCAATATGCTGCCCTACCTCAAGACGTTCAAGATCAACATCCTCAACGGTGTCTATATGAAACAGGGAGTAAGTCATCACGCCCCCAACTACTAAAGAGAATAAAATTAGTGGCAAGGCCAATATATTGCGTGTCATAAAATCATCTCGTATAACCGGAAACTGTGCGGATCCACTTGCTGGAAAGGTCTAGAGCCGTGAACAAGTCGAGCCGCCATCAGCCCTCCTGTTCCTCCTCTTCCGATTCGCCCTCGATTAGCCTGGACCACGTGAGCGTGCCATCGTCGCCGAATCCGCACTCGTAGTTGGGGTTGTTTCGGTAGCCTTCGGCAATGGCCAACTTCATGGCCCTGTAGGTCTCGGGGGAGCGGGGACGCTCGCTGACGGGGACCCCACCCTCATTGTGGTACAGGTGGACGATCTGGTCCCATTGATCGAGCAGCCCTTTCCAATCTGGCCCGTACGTGGCCATCTCGTGAACACGCGCCCCCCACTCCGGCACCAGGTCCAGCAAGCGCAGGCAGCGACCAAGATCGGAGCAATCAGACGGCGCGTAGCCCTCGCAGGGTTCGCCGAGCATGTGGGCGCAGATCGAGAGACTCGATGCGCCGGTGTCATCTGAAAGCAACCAGCTGATCACCCGTCGTTCTAGTGTTTTCAATCCTGTCATCTCGCTTCTCTGGGAGGGGAACGTTGGAGTTCGCCGCACTCGGGTCGGACATCCTCCTGACCATGTTGCCGGCCTGATCGGAAGCGTCTCACGGGCCAGAGTGCAAAATAGGTCCAGTTCATCCCAGTTTTGGGTTCAGACAGTGCACCCACACACGCTGGCTCCACCTACAATCCCGGCTTTAGCAAACTTGCATATACCCAGGGCCGTGCGACCTTCGGGTCAAAGATTTCCCTCACTAGGAGCGCGACATGCAAGTTATTACTGGCGCTAAAGTCTCGACGTACTTCAACTGGAATCGTGACGCTGATGAACGTTCGCAACTGACTCTCATCACGCGAGCACATGATGTGACCTTGGGCTACGAAGATTCTTTTCGCGGGAGCGCCGTCCTTACCTTGAGCGCTCAAGAGGCTCATGCCCTCGCTGCGGATATTCTCAAGCTGGCGCCCACAAGCAACGGAGTTATCCCCTATCAAGAGCGCACCGGTGCATCCACCAATCGCGTGGACCCAGAAAGCGGTCTGATCATCCGGATCACCCACAACACCGATGGAGAGCCATACCGCGAGGGAGTACGCCTCGAAATCAGCCGGCCCGACCACACAGAGGTCCTCTGCATGGACGTCGACGCATATACTGCGCACCGTCTGGCTAACAGTCTTAAGGCATATTGCCTGACAACCTAACCCGCTCCGGCCCGCACCCTTTGGACATCCCAACAAGTCCTGATCCGATTAGGAAACCCAGATGAAATTTCGCGTTCTCTCTGTAGCGATCGACACCACCACCGTCCCGCTATCGCTGGTACCACCCTTCTCCCTGGAAGCGCCGCGTGAAGAGGTAATCGACACCCTGTCAAATGAAGGCTTCACGCAATGCCAGACCGTTCGCGATGTTGAAGTCACCTACGAACGGTTCTGGAATTTCCTCAATGGCGAAGATGCAGTCCATGACCCAAAACAAAAGGTAAAGGTCTTGCTCGTTGAGCGACTCCTCCACGAGTAGGCAGTGATCTAGAAACGGACAAGACGCCCAACCAGCTACACCAACAAGTGAAAATCATCATGACTGTAAAGCATAAGCATCCCTGCGCACCGGAAATACCCGCCTACGATCTAGGTGTTTTATTTTTCGGGGTTGCGAGCGTTGCTCAGCTCCTCAATGTGTTAAACGAGCAATCACTAAGTGAATGGCAATTCGCCGGACTTTGCGTGACGCTACTCGTAACCACGTTTTTTGCATTCAAAGCTCATCGCATGTCGAAGTGCGACGACAGCTCAGGTCAGGTCAGGTCAGTATAAAAAGAGGCGGCCATGACTACCCATAGCGATGCATTCTTTGCCAGGAAGCTCATGGCAACGCTCAAGGAACACCACCCAGCCTTCCCGGTAGAAACGGTGAAAGGTAGTCGAATCGGCGCGGGGTCACAGCGCGTTATCCATATCACTTTCAACGGGGGTAAGTTCGCCCAGTTCCCGTTCCCTGTGAAGGGAACCCATACGGCTGCTGTGAGCGATGCTTTGTACATGTCAGCGTGCAGCATGTTGCAGCTCACACCAGCACCCGAAGCGACGTAGGAAACCAATGAACATTAATGAATCGCTTGCGGACTCTCTAATTCGATCTACTGCCTTCATGGGCAAGCAAGCAGGTCAGATTCTCAAGGATCGCCCAGCAGCTACCCGTGGTGGCTCTCCGAAATCCAAAGCATCGCGCAAGGCTGCCCGTCGTGCCCGACGCGCAACCCGGCGGGGATAGGAAATCTCGCCATCCCCGCTTTAAATGTGAGGCCGCGTGCGTAGATAGCGGCACATTTGGGGCCGTTTCGGGAAATAGATTAATAGGCAATCTTGCCTATATGCTTGCATAGGCAAGATTGCCTATTACAGATAAAGCGGAGGACGCGTGGACAATCGCACACGCTATTTACAACTGCTGGATGACTACGAGATCACCCAGGCTAAAAGTGCTGAACTGATTGCAGCGGTTACAGGCCGCCCTTGCGCAGCGCGCACCGTCCGGTCATGGGTTAACGATCCTGAGAAGCCTAGTTCAACACCGTGTCCGGATTGGGCCGTTGCTAAGCTCGAACTGGCAATTGAATACATGCAGCGCGCCTTGGCGCGTCGCGCCGAAAGTTTAGGGGAATTGACCGACCATGGTACTACCGTCGAGCAATAAGCGAAGGAGGCCCAAAAATGAATCGTGACCCATGGCGCGACGTTACCGCCGAAGACCTACTGCCGGAGTTTGAAAACTCCCGAGAGCCGGAGGACGGCGCTCGTTATGTCGTCGCACGACACGGCCCGGACGGGATTATGACTGTTTACACCCTTCGCCCGTATTACCGGAAGGCAAGCGATTCGTGGCTCTTTACTTCGGGCTCGCAAGCGCGCAGCGATGAGGATTATTGGCTGCCTGAAAGGCAGTTTGATGAGGCCATGACGAGGGCTGAAGAACGCAGCCAATTGCGCCGACTGGGCATCTTTAAGGCTTAGACATTCCACTCAAGATCCACCGCGGAAGGATTTCCAATGCTGTACCTGCTCTTATGTTCCCTGGTGATGATTGTCGCCATGGTCAAAGTCCACAAAGTAGTGCTGCAGATGCTCGAGTTTTTGAGCACCACAGAAGGCGCACGCCCCAACCCAGCCGCTGCCTTGATCCCCATCATGGTGGCCGCAGCCTATACCGCACCGGTAATGACCGTGGTCCTCGGAGTCCTCTTTACCGGTGAGAATGTGCGGATCGATGCCACCAGTGGCCGCGGGCAGATCTACCTGCTCCTTGCCGGCTCACTGGTCATTCTGGTCACAGCCCTCATCGGAGCACGTAAGGCCTGGTCTGACAGAAAACTCGCCTTCTGGGCTTCCGGTCGTCTTGTCATTCTTCTCCTCGCCGGCACGGTCGGAGTGCTATCGGCCTACAAGCACCTAACCTTTTTCAGCACTGACAATGACGGCATTGCCAACGTTGAACTTCTGCGCGATGAGGCCGAACTGGGCGACATGAAAGCATGCGCAAGTGGGGTCGCCCTGGTGCAGTTCAGAGACACTGGCCCCCTCGCCTACCGCTGCCCCACTAGTGTTCTCTTCAATCAGGATTCTCAGCAGCCCTTCACGCCATGGCCTGACTACGTTGAGGGCAGCAGTGAAGACCTCGCGGTCGCCGTGCGCGATATTAAAGCTGCCGTAGACCGCGAGGCATCTCTTCTGCAGCTGGAGCGCTAGGCCCGCACCTGACCAGGCTCGACGCCCATGACGACATTTCTCACTGCAGCTTCGAGGGTCAGCTGACTAGAAGCTGCTTGATGTCGTCATCGTTCAACATGAACACCGGTGCGGCCCCATCGGTCCCAGGGCTCCCCATTAAGGCGAGATCTGCGTACATGTCCCTTGTGAGGGCAAAGCCTTGCTGTGCACTCGGGGGCGTGAAGCCGCCCTTGAACTCCAAGCCGGCACGCTCATAGAACGGAATCAGATCGTGGCTGCAGAGTAGGCAGGTGCCCTGCGAATAGTTCAGAACGCCGTCCAGCAACTGGCTGCCTATACCGTGGCCTCTGTATGCCTTGAAGACAAAGATCTTGTGTAGATATCGGGACATCGCAGGGTCTGGATGCACAAAAAACATGGCATAGCCGTAAAGACGGCCGTCTTCATGACTGATTGCAATTTTCAGGTGGCCAGCTCGATAACACTCTTCAAGGATGCCTACAACGTGGCGGATCGCCCGCATCGTCTGGACCTCTGTGAAGCCCATGAAGTGCATGGCGAGCCCAGGTTGCGCCAATAAATCAGCCAAAATTCCTTTCGCGTCATTTTCAAAAATCGTCGGAAGGAAGGTACCGACAAGGTCCTGGGGTGACTCTGGCTGCTGTGTCATAGACGGTCTCTGTCAGTTTTTAGAGGACAAAAATGGATGTCCCATACTGACATAGCTCGCGCTGGCGGGCTGGCGAATACGATGGGTTTTCTCGTTGCGCTGGAAGCGGCAGCAGCCAAGCTCTCAACGGCGCATACTAATTACCCGGTTGCGACCAAGGCCCCGCTACCACGGGGCTGTTAGTGGTGCTCAATTCTGACTTCACAGCCCTTTCATTGCGTCACGCAACTCATCCGCCGACGATTTGCTCCCAGCCGGCTGGCCGTTCGCAAAAACCACGTATGTAAGCCATGGCGAACTTTGGCGAACACCGTCTGCTGCCTTCAAGTCAAATTTCGCCCTGCACTCGAAATTGCCGTTCTCCATTTGGGCGCCATACCCTTCAGTCATCGCCGTGACCTGAAGGCCACGCTGCTGCGCGGACGAGTCCAAATGGCCCCGCAGACGCTGGAAGCAATCGTCACGCAAGGTCATCGCAGACGCAGTTGCAGGCATTCCAGCCGGAATCCCTGCCTGAGCGGAACCGGCAGCCAACATCAAGGCCATTGCAAAAATCTTCTTCATGAATCATTCCTTCGGCTTACTGTAATTCACGGGCACGATTTGCCGCGCCCCTCCACTGCTTCGGCCCGGCAATGCCGGGCTTGAGTTGTTTGTCCATTCCGCGCAGAAATATGCTGTCCTCGGTGTTTACCCGGGCTTCAGGTTTGAAGGCTGGACTCGGCAAGTTCGAGCCAGGTTGTATCGACATGGATCGTTGAAGGTGATTGAAACCAGATACGAATCGCTTCTGCGACCGCGAACAATTCTTCCGTGTCGATTTCTCCAATGCACGTGATAAAGCCAGGAGTGACTTCCTTGGCGTCAGAGCAGCCAGGCTCGACCCATTCCACCCATAGCAGGTTTCCGCGACCATCGATCCAGAAGTACAGGCCGTCCCTGAGTGTGGCCACGGTACCGCGAGGCATCCCAATTAGGGCCTGCTTAAGCCGTTCGGCCTCACGTTCCATCTGGGAGCGTGAAGCGCGGGTAACCATCATCATTTCTTCAACCGAAAGGGAAACGCCGGTTGCGTCCAGAACCATATCTCGCAGCGCCGTACTGCTTTGATTAAAGTGTGCTTCGAAGGTGGCGCCGCCCACCATCACCAAGCAATGGTTCATGTCTCCATTTTCGGAGGTAACGGTTTTGACGATGACTTGAGGATGCGATTCAGGGGACATTGTTTTTCCGTTCGACAGTTGATTTGAAGGCAGGGGGTATCGGCATTGCCCTAACCCAGGCTCTATGCGGGAAATTCTCCCACTCAATTCGAACATGCAAGCGTCAGCCTCAGACAGCTGTGGCCACGCTCTCCGCTACCTGCAGCACTTGCGTATAATCCTGTTCACTTTTGGAGCACTGGATGTTCCA
This sequence comes from Pseudomonas sp. MT92, assembly GCF_058792515.1. Classification (NCBI taxonomy): domain Bacteria; kingdom Pseudomonadati; phylum Pseudomonadota; class Gammaproteobacteria; order Pseudomonadales; family Pseudomonadaceae; genus Pseudomonas; species Pseudomonas sp. MT92. Next base: position 56,315 of record NZ_JBXAFA010000014.1, on the reverse strand, counting down.
ACACTACTGAGTTTTAGATCCAAAGCCTCGGCCGAGTCTGGGATGGAGAACTTAAAAGGACGCCCTCTTGCTCTCACACATCTCGGACAGTCACGTATGACCCTTTTAGAAACGACCATCGTTGAGCAAGCCCGCCACGAACTGCAGAACCTGCGCTGTGCGCTGTTGCTGCCAGAGGGGCCGGATCGCACTTCCAAGATCTCGTCGTCTTTCTGGATGCTCAATGGCCTGACAATGCTGGCCACCCTCGCAAATAGCGGGCTGGGTGAAAGCGCCGCAGAAGAGTTGCATGCCATAGATCGGGACGCTGGTCAGGCGATCGCCGCCGCGAGCCTCGTAGGTCTGATCAAGAAGGACACACCGAATTAATGGTTCGATGTGCTCCTGCGCCCCTGGGAGAATGGGAGGGGCTCACCGGAGCTTCTTGAACAATGCGTCCCTTTTTCTCTTCACCCCAATCTTTGGGTCAAGAGCCAATGCCTCATCGAACGCTTTGACCGCCTTATGTAACTCGCCCAGCGCCTCATACGCCAGCCCCTGCAACTTTAAGGACTTGGCGTTCCAGGAATCAATCTGATCGGCACCGCGTTCACGGGCCAGCTTAACGGTGTCTAGCACCTGGCGAGCCATCTCTGCAGTCAAATCTGGCGACTTTAGCAACGCCTCGGCAGCCGGAATTGCAAACTCGTAACGGGGTGAGCTGAGCTTGGCTTGCGCAAGCTTCGCTGCATCGATAAAGGCTCCTTCGCTGTCGTATCGAAACGAGCCGAGGTCTTTGAGATGGGCAGTTACCTGCGCGGTATCTTCATCAATCGAATACCGCTCAGGCCATCCGGCAAGCGGATCAATGGAGTAGCGAATCGCCCTTTTACTGACGTCGATGAGGAACAGCTTGCGCCCGTCCTCGGTTGGGCTATTTGCAGTCTGGAACAGAGCAAACAGCCCATTTTTTGAGATCTCACTGTTCATGACGTTTGCCGTCACATCCTTGGCGAACAGGATCTGGCCGTTAGGCTCGAATACACTGAACGTGCCAGAAAGCGCAGACCCGAAGTGCCAATCCTCAAGGCTGAAATGTCCACTGTCGGCAACATGCCCACCATTTGGGCGGGGCATTTCTCCACGGACAACGACCTGCCCGGCCTCAGCGTCATACAGCAGATAGGATCCGTTGCCACTCTCTCGATGACCACCAATTCCCATGGCCGGGACAGAGTCCGACCAGGACAGCACCCAACGACCGTTCGGAGAACTTGAATGGATACCAACGTAGTCGCCCAGCCGAAAGATGTGGTTGTCCTTAACGGGTGAGTTAGTTTCGGCATCCACTCGCTTTGGCTCAGCGGCAGCGACTGCCGCAGAGGCAGGAGCAGATGTCGAAACGTTTGCCCTGATCTGAGAACCCGGGCGTACGTCACCCGCGCCATTTCCAGACAGCAGATTCTTTAATGCGTCAAACCACCCCATGCCGTTCTCCTTTGTGCTGTTAGCGCAACCCAGCTCACTTGGCCGGATCTCCAATCCAGCTGTGCTGCCTGGCTGGCATCTCCCTTCGCCTCATCCCTGCCCACGCATGCGTAGGAATATCAGCAACTGTTCATAGCGATTATCCCCCTCTAGCTCTGGTGCAGCGTTCCGGATAGCTGCCAGACACGTGGAAAGATCGCTGGGCGGCCACTGGGCTTGCTCACCTACCACCCGGCTCAGAAAATCAAGGGCCTGTTCAGGGAAAATCCTGCAAAGGTCCGCTTTGTGGAGCATACGCACCGCGGTGTCTGGATGACCCAATGGCTGTAGCCACGCACGAAGCATCTCCAAAGCCTCAGGAAATGCTTCGCCCGCCGCAACACACAATCGGGACATTGCGTCGGCAATCACCGGCGTCATAACGTCCTGGCCTTTTGGCCAGAGGTTATTGATAAAGGGGGCTACCCGGTTCGCCCAGTAGTCCGTACGTTGATCGCCCGCTCCTTCCAGAGCATTAACCAACGCATTTGCGACGTACCGCAATCCTTCTGGAGGAAGTGCGCGGACAGCGCCAGCAAGCTCGGAGTACGTGAACGTGTCGCCCGGATCCAGTGCGGCATAAGTCAAAAGTGAGGCGTATTGCACACGATGTTTGCCCAATGCTTCATAGTGACGAGCGGAATCCAGAAACGAGCGCTTCAGCACCTCCATCAGAGGGCGGTATAAGCGGGGCGACCACAAAAAACCCTCCCAAGCCGCGCGAGCTTCATCCTCTGAGATCTGCCATTCAAAGTGAGGCAGCAAGTGTTCCGTGGCCCAGTCACGGTCAACCCGGAACAATGCAATAACATGGGCCGCAAGCAAGACACGCCCATGCCGATATTTTTCAATCCTGCCATCGCAGAGCTCCGTAAAGGTGGGTTTAAGCTCGACAGGCAACCCCTGCCCGTCCTCCAGAGAATTCCGGTACCACCATTGGAGCAGCGCCTCAGCGACTTGACCCACGGGATGATTGATGGCTCGTCCAACGGGATCGTCCGTCTCACTGCCGTCGCGGCTGTGCAGTTCCAGGACGCGATGACCGAGCGTGAAGAATTCCTCCTCGTGCCCAACAAAGGTTTTAGCGATGGTTCTCAGCCAGGAGCTCACACCGTGAGTTAGTGGCTCCATGGCCTCATCCGGTGCCCCAGCCAATACGGGTGCCATATAACGCCAGGCGCGTGAGACGTGCTTGCCCTCAGACCATGCCTGCAGCGCCTCGCGCCAGCGGCCTGCCGGCCAAAAATTCTCTTGCGCTAGGGCCCACAGGGCGCAGGCCGTAGTTGCAAAGTTGTCGCGGCAACGCTCCCTCCAGTCATCCTGCTGGAAGTAATCGGCGTCTGGATGCTGCTTCAACCATTGGATCAGTTCATCGCGTGCGCGTGGTGTGGCAGTGAATTTTCGCCAGTCATCGCCGCTTCCGCTCCAGTAAGGAAACTCATCGCTTTGATCTTGCGTCAACTCCCACTCCGGGTACTTCCGGCTGAGCGCATCCAGGCGCTCCTGCGCAACCGCGCTCAACGTTGCGCCGGCGCCGGCGACCTTAGCCAACCGCTGCCATACCTCCCTATCCAGAACACGAGCCAGCCGGTCGGGATCGGCACCGTCATCAAACATCGTGAGAGACGGGCCGGCAAGAATGGCGCGTTCAAGCTCCAGGACCATCTCAGGATCGCACTTCTCCGCCAGGGCAACGAGCAAGCGTGTGGATTCACGCTCAGTCTCCAACGACCAAAGCCACCAGTGGTCATCCGCTAACAGCCAGTCAAGGGCACGGCGACTGCCTATGACATCCCCTTTCGTTGCAGCAAAAAAAGCCAGGCGCTTGAAAAGAGGATATTGGATGGTCCACCAGAGCTCCGCCTCGAGGGCTGCGCGCACTGGCGAAACCGCAGCCGTGGCCAGCCAGGCATCCCGCGTCAGCTCGATGAGCGCTGTCCAGTCGTTGTAGTCGTTGTTCTGTGGGTGCACATCGATCGATGGCTGCTGCGTGTACGAGTTGTCACGCCTGTCATCAGCGCCCCCCAGTTCCCTCATCAGGTCAAGCGCGTCCCGCAACAGGCCCGTGAAATCGGAGAGAAGGCCGGGCAGTGCTCCTTGCCAGCGCTCGATACTGGAAAGATCCTTCAGGTTGGAATGGACGTCATCCGCCAACAGGACGATCTCCCATCCAACCAAATCCCTGAGTCGTTGTTGCTCTTGGCCTTCAAACTCGTCGGAGGAGCCGTACGGCGCACGCAACGAAACACGTGGCGACAGTAGTTCCCTGAACTCCAGACGCAGGGACGATGTAAGCCCATCACGATTGAATCGATTTCGCCAACGGTATAGATCGAGTGCCCGGGGACCGACTTTGACGCGGCCACCGAGCAGCAGCCGCCATAGCGTACGCATCAGAGGCCCGGGTACCGCATTGGGAGCACCGGCTCGCATTCGGGCCAGTTCGTCGGTTTTACCTTCGCGCTCGAGTGTGGCCAGCTGTTCTAAGCTGTGCTCGATCCCTGAGGCAAAATTGACGTGCAAACGGCCTCCCCAATTGATGAGCCAAAGCAACAATGCAGGATCATCCAGGTGGCGAGTCAGCCACCGCGCCAAATGCCCCATCACGGCATCCCACTGACCACTGACGCCGTCACTTTCTACCACGCTCATGAAGGGGGCCAGGGGGTAAGGCAAGGGCCTATGCATCAAGCTGAAGGAAAGCTTTTTATCCAGGCGGGGGTTCGGAGGAACGCCATACCGGGCCAGGTCGATATGGCCGAAGCGAGCCTCACTCAACGGCGTTAGCCAATCCAGCGAAGGCACCGGCTCCAGATCGGCAAAACGCTTGGCAGGCAGGCCGTGTCGGTCACTCAACGCCCAAAGCAGGCGGCCCACGAAATCGTCCTCCTTGGTACTTGCCAGAGGGCGAGCAATCGCGCTTTCAACGACGATGCGCTCCTTGCCGCGCACGCCGTCGCGGTAGGTTTCCGCCCATGACTGCAGGGTCTTGTGCAGGTACGCATGACGGCGGTGTTCCTTGTAGAGTATCGGCGTGACGTTCTTGGCCTCCCACTCGTTGGCGCGATCTTCCTCCCCACCTTGAGAGTAACTGCCAAACGCGAACATCTCCGGGGACGATTCACCGAGCAGGCGGTCGGCAGCGAGAGCATCCATCATGTAACGAAGAACGGGGTCGGTGATGCTATAACCCACAAAACAGACGGTGTAATTGCGGAACATCTCACTGACGAATCCCGCAGCCCATCGCTCAGTGAGGTACGCCAGGCCGAAATCACCGCTGGAAATCACCAGGTGATCCAGTTCACTTGCTGTGGGTGCTTCGCTCAGTAGGCCATGAAGATACACCAACCCGTCCCACCGATTTTTTGGCACGGGTAACAGGGGGGCTTGAAAGACATGGACCGGAAATGACGCCGCCGGCTTCGCCTCTTCAAACAAACGGTCGAAGTTGGTAGTGATCAACCGAGTGCGCCCATCACGAGTCCTGCCAAGGTTCAACAAGGCCTTGTGGGTTGCGGTTGCCTTGGGCGAGCTCAGGTCTGGCGTGAGAATGCTCGCCATAGTCCGCCGAACTCTCTCACGCCCTACTACTGCCTCCAGCAGTCCGACGGCGGTGTCGTATTGCTTGGACTTGATTGCCAGTTTCTGCACCCCGCTCGCATTGGGTTCAAGGCGTCGATACAGCTCCTCCACAAGGCCGCGGAACCCTGGCAGGCGTGCAGGGTAGGAGATGCCTGCCCCACAGAAGAACACCACGCGCCCTTCCTCGTGTGCCTGCAGCAAACGCTCGGGAATGTAGGGGCCATTTTGGACGAATTGCGGCATTCAGCGGACCTCGGAAATCAGCCGCACCCGGGCAACTGGCAGCAGCGGGCGGCCAGTTTCAGTGATGGCGGGGTGCGTGACCTTAAGAGAGACGACATCGCCGGGCAGGCGGTCGATGGTTTTTCGGTAGGCCGTCAATGCCGCGGGAGCTGCGCCTGCATCAGGCTGGGTGATCAGTCCATCTCGCATTGGCTCTTCCTGAGTACTTTCCGGACCGCATAAACAACGAATCCAGTAGTCTGGCACAACAGTCAGATGTATGTGCAGCCGGCGCCGCCGGTATCGGCCCGCGCGCGACCGCTGCGGATTCATCGTCTCGCCGAGGGCGCTCTCGTTTGAGCAGCGCCGATCAGTCGATTAATCCTCTGTCTCCAGGAAGATGCGCCACATCCCATACTGTTGGCCCTCCTTCCAACTGCCTTCCAGTCGGCGACCATCCGCCAGGTGCAGTGTGCCGCTCGCCTCGAACCCTTTACCCCTGATGAGGTAATGCCCCTCTCCCTCCATTTCTCCGATGTACTCAACGAGCTCGCCGTCGTTCATGTATTTGACGATCAGCTGCTGGGGCGACATCTCGACGATGCACTCCGTTTGCAACTCTGCAGGTGCTTGAGGATAGAAGGTGTCCATCTGTGACTTTGCGAAACGCTGAGTGGTCATCTTTCTGGCGTCCTGTTTACTTTGTCTGGTCGAGTGCGCATCGAGGCGCAGATCAGGATAGTAGAGGTGCGCCCGGGGCTCAGGCAAAAAGTGTTTGCACGGATGGAGTCATCGGCGAATGATTCGGGGCATCCAATAGCATAGTGACTCGGCGAGCCGGCCAAAGATCAGTTTCGGCATCGCCAGCAGAGCGGGTCCTTCTCAACGAGCAGGGACGCTTCGATCGAAGCCAACGGCGTCGTCGATTCGCTGACTGAAACACCGCAGCCAGGGCAGCTCCAGACCAAGGCAAGCCTTTGTCCAGCGTCCATTGCCATCAGTTCAACGCTACCGGAGGCCAGACCCATGTTTGCCGAATAGCTTTCGCAGCCTTGGCACTTCTCGCATACCGTGCTTTGGGAAGTAGGCCAGCCGCTACTGTCAATGGCTTTACCTGCCAATAGAACCACTTGGCAGTGATGGCGGCTCACGCAACCACCTCGCAACTCAGAAAGAGCTGTTGCGGGCGTTCACGGCGTTTGAATCTGCCGAACGTTTCGAGTCGGGTGCGGACGCGATACCAGTGACCGTCGAAGGTTAGAAACAGGGCAAGGGTGCTACCGGTCAAATTTGGGGTACGTCCAGTTTTGATGATTTCTTGGTTGTCGATTGCACTCATCAGCGTTACTCGGGGTTCAAACAATGCTTCGGGAATCGGTGGTGAATGCAATGCCCTGTTCGCGAGAGGCAGGGCCTCTGCCCTACCTCACGCTCACCGCCATTGAAAACATCGCGCTCTTTACCAGGTCCCCAAATCTGATGTGTGCTGCATGGGGATTGGCAGAGCGCCGGGGCTCATTGCATTCGTTCCTAGTGTCTCACCACTCTTCAAAATGCAAGGGGTCTCCCTCGGGCTCGAAAGCGACTCAAGCCGCTTATGGCATGGGGTAATAGGGTGTTGGGATTTTTGACGGGGATCGAGCACCCGTTCAGTGTTCTAAATGGACAATGAGGGGGGGCTTCGCCACCCCGTTGCCAATGCACTGATAATGCTTAATTGAGGTTGTATCCGTGCGACCTGGTCAGCAGGATTTCCTTCCAATGGCTCTCGCGCGCATCAATTTCCCCCGGCATCGCGTGCAGGTCTGCGATCTCCAGCAATGAGAATCGAAGATCCTTTTCGCGTTCGGGCGGAGCATCAATTCCAAACTCCCGCTTGAGCGCCACGTTGTGGCCATGGCTGGTCGTCGAATATGTACACCAGCGCCCCCAAATACCGGTCTCCCCGTCGGCCTTGCCCACGTATAGCTTCCCGGTATGGGTATCGGTGATCAGGTAGATGCCCTTGACACTCGAAAGGGCTGAGCGCCAGGAATCAACGTTCTGCTGGACCACCACATCGAGTTGGCTTTTGGTCAGGTTGACCTTTTTGAAGCCAGGAAAATGGCCAATGCTGAGGCGTTCGGCCAGCAGTTCATTCACTGCCAAGTCCCCTGCCAGCGTTTGACCATACGGGTAGGAGTTACGTTTGGTGTAGCTGCTGCTCAGATACAGCCGCCCTACCCACTCCTCGGCCGCCGGCACACGCTCCAGGGTGTAGATGTAGTCAGGCTTCGGGCCGTCTCTTTCGACACAATCCATTGTCCGAAACAGACCCGCAAACAACCAGCGGGTTGGACTGCCCGCCTGAATCAGCGAAACCACGTAGGGCAGCTTAAAATTGCGATTGCTTTGCCGACTCTGCCATACGTCGAAGCCGCCCTGTATGAACACGTCGAGCGGATGATCCTCGCCGTTGTACCTGGCCAGGTGGACCTTGGTCTGTTCCGGCGAAAACGTCGGCTCCCACAGTTTCAACAGATCGAACAGGTTCAATGCAACGCTCCCTAAGTGGCCACGATCGCAAGTGTATTCGTTGTAGGTGTGGTGTGCATCGAAGGCTTGCACTCAGCCCGAAAATGATAATATCGGCGTAATAATGAGGAGTTTCCCAGGGGCTTTGCCGCCGGCACTTACGGTCACGAAGCTGATCGAATTCGCCATGAACCCGTCAATAATCAAGCAGGAAATAATTATGAGAATACAGTTTTGGGTTGCTGATGAAGACGAAAGAGAGACGCTAGCCGAACTTGGGCAGCGGCTTGTTAAAGAGAGAGTGGATTACAAGCGAGGTGATTCCACCTTTAGTTGGCAGATACTCTCAGGCTGGAGCTACGACGTGGTACCGACACCACCTTGGAAATTCACATTTGATTTCGAGGCAGATGCCGTTCGTGCTCTTGAGCTGCTGGATGACCCTCGGCTTGAGTCCGTAAAGTTTTTAGAAAAGCGCGCTCAGCAGACCAACACTCAGCATTGATATCCAAAACAGGTACAGATTGCCGACGCAAGCACACCTCACCTGAAACTGGCGTGAGGTTCGAGGAAAACGCCCTAACACGTCGCTCAGATGCACCCCAGGCCCCGGCCGAAAACTGGGGCCGTGGACGTAGAGAGAGGCGCGATTCCCGCACCCAGGATCGAGCAGGGAAAACAGCATGAAGGAGCAGCACGAATACAGCGACGCTGATCGCCTCCACGGCGCCTGGATCGGCGTTAAAGATCGAATCCACCGGATCGATTACGGCGTAGCAAAAGAAGAATACCCCGGCCAACGCGATGATTTGCGTCTAGAGGTAAACGAGTTGGCAGGTAAGTACCAGAAGCTCACTGGGAAGCTCCCCAGCTAAAGGAAAAACCATGACTCAACAGGCACCAATATCTCTCGAGGCTGTGGCGGGGCTGTTCGCAGTAGCCACGGGGCAGATTGCACATGTCAATTATGGTTCCTGCCCGGACATTGTTGAAGGCGCGCTTGTTCGGGATGATGATTGCCCGGCCTGCCAGTTGCTTCTGGCCGCTGATGCTCAACTGCGCGAAGCCAGTGTGACCCTGCCAGCATTTTTTGCCCCGGACAAAGCCAGCAACTGACGGGGAAAATCAGGCAGCCCCACCTGCCCGCCCATGTCGCGGGCTTCGACATATTGAGTTCAAGCCGGTCGAGGAATTTTACAAGGTCACTTCGGCTCACCGGAGCTTTTAGGATAAGGAAAGAGCAGTGAACATCTTCACAGACTGGTTTCATGGGACACCCTCTACCATCGCTCAATGGACGTTAAGTGGACGTGGCGCCCTCAAGGGAAGTGCACCACTCCACAAAGGCATATTTTTCACTACGAGTCGTGTGTTTGCTTTGGGCAGCGCTTTGGGCAGCGCTGGAGAGTCGACGGCTAGTCCAAACGTGTATCAGGCAACTGTCAGACCTGGGGCTCGTGTGCTTGATATCTCCGCCCCGGGAGTGACGTGTTCTCCTGAGGAGTCGGAGAGTCTGCGTCGGCTCGTTGTAAGCCGCCGTCCGGGCAAGGGCAATATCCAAGCTGAATACCTGGAATACTGGGTAAACGGCTGGAGGACGGGCGAGATCATGAAGTATGCAACAAGACCCGGTGATCTGCAGATGGAACAGATGGCTCGTCTCGCTCTATTTCATCGTGAAACCGCTGAAGGCCAGCATGCCTGGAATCTACTTCAGCGGATCACGCGGGACTGCATCGAAGACATCGTCGATGCTGCAATTGCTGCTGGCTACCAGGCTGTTGCCGGCAACGAACGGCAGGACGGGGTGACTTATCCAATCCTGATCGTGCTCGATCCGAGCATTCTGACATCCCCAGTGAAGGTCTGACGCCGCCCAGGTTCACCCCCAGGCCCGACCGTCAAACGTTGGGCCGATGGAGGCATGGGGCGGTGCACACTCCGCCGGCAGGGCCATCTCACAGTATCAACGTTTCGGGGTGTATGAGCCCCCTCCCACAGTAGGGTAACCGCTATGAAGGGATCGAGTGCCTACGTTACTGCCCAGGAACTGGAAGGATTGCGTGACGTTACCGGCTATCTGAGTGCGATGCTTGAGGGTACATCGGGTGACGCTTCTCATTTGATTGCGGCCAAAGCTGCGTTGCACAGCGTGATCGAAAAGGCCGAAAAATCGAGGCGCGCGACAACCCGGCGCGACACCATCAAGGCGGCATTGCGGTCCGCTGAAGACAGATAGGATTTGTGGTCAAGGAGGTAGAGCAACGTGACATCCGTATTGTTCATCCAGTCAGTGCTATGGACACTGTGTGCAACAGCACTTGGGGTTTCGTACTGGAACTATTCGCGCTATGCCGAGGCGAGGCTGGACCCAGAAAAATCAAAGCGCAACCTCCAGATCGCTATACACGCGAGAAGCGATTCTGGCATCGGTGAAGCCGAGTTTTCGAAGATTGAAAGCGCCCACTATCGTCCTTACCAGACGCGCTTCAGAGCTGCACTCCTCGTAGGTCTGAGCTTTATGGCTGCTGGTCTGGCGCACCTGTTCGCCTAGTCGCGATTACCCTCCGGCTGGACCTCAATTTGGTCCAGTGAACCAAACCTCGGCGGCGACGATTTCATCGTTTTTTTTACCCCACTCAGAGTTATTGCCGGATGTCCAAGTCACGACGTGTCAATTTTTTAAAGTCCACGCGCAAAATCCTTGCAGGCAACGCGGGCCACATGTGTTCTTTCTATGATTGCGGGAAACCCACCATCGGTCCCGAAATCAAAGGCGACGGTACCGTTGGAGTGAAAGGAATAGCAGTCGCTGCGCACATCTACGCAGCTTCTCCCGGGGGGCCAAGACCACCAGTTGGCCTTACTGACAAGGAGATCAGAGCAGAATCGAACGGCATTTGGCTCTGTCCCGATGACGCGCTGAAAGTCGATACCTTTCAGTTTGAATATCCTGCTGAACTTCTGCTGGAGATGAAGCAGGTCCGAGTCTTCGCGCAGAGCCTGGCGCTGCAAAATCCGACCGTCAGCTTTATGGCCCACTCCATAGGCATGAAGCGACTCGACAGTATTGTGCGCAAACACCTGCCTGATCTGGATAAGGAGAAGATCATTGAGGCAGTCAAAGCGGCCTACATCCGAACAGAAATCGCTCATTCAACGGCCGAGCTCCCCTTTCCGACCGCGTCAATCGCGCTCTCAAGCGTCCATACGCTCAGTCGTGTTATTCGGGAGGTAATGGTTTGCGCAAACCACAGACTGAAGATTGAAGACCAGGTGTGGAGAGACGTGATTGCTGACTGGTCCACACACTTTGGGAAATTTAAGCGCCCCCCCCAGGAGTCCGTCACGCTAGTCGATCGTGGCTATGCCAAGATCAGCGCCCGCAATCCCAAGACAGGCGAAATTCTGAAGGACGGCGTCCAGACCGGAGCCTTTGTTATGCTCTCTGATGGTGCTGATCCATCCAATCCGATGACCAAGCACCTCCTGCTACAGAACACATTCACATCTTTCAGCTCGCTTGAATGGAAACTGAATGTGAAGCCTGCTTTTGGCACATTTGAGGTCGAGAGTGAGCTTAACGTCTACAAGGATGTGAGCCCCCGCAACAGCGTGTTTAACAGTGACCGCGAGTCGTTCGAGTCATACGCAGCCGTGCTCGAGAAACTCACCCTGGGTTGGGAACCTATTGGTTATGTAGGCTTGTCGGTGGGTGAAGGAAACGATGACGGCAACTACCATCCAACCCCCGTAAGCATCGCCTGCCAGATTAAGCCTGAACAGTTCGAATCAAGGATCCGCCGATGCGAACGCGTCAAGCTTGGGTATGAGATTGCGGACGAATTTGACGCGACCATGAAGTTCACACCAGTCTTCTTCAATCAGTCGATCAATGATGCTGCGCTATCAGAGGCCGCCGCAGATTTTCTGACTGAGCTGGGCCCAAAGCCATGGAATTTGCTTTGCAGTTCAAAGCCGATCATGCGCGTGAATGATGACGTGGAGATGTACTTTCAGCTCAAGCATTTGGAGTTGAGCGCTGAAACACGTTTCGTGAGGCGCCTCACCTGACGCATCTCCCCCCACCGCGAATTCTGGCCTTGACCGGGATATGATCGATGCCTAACCAGAGACTCCACATGACCCCCGCGGAGGCAGCAGCCAAAGGATGGCGATGCCGGACCCACCTGAGAGCCGAATGCCTAATGCCGGGTCCGAGCGCCCAACCTGCGGGCACTGTTTGGCAGGGGAGGAGCGCCTACAACGTCTATGACCCAGCAGACTGCGTGCCATGGATCCGGCAACCAGGTCCGACGCAACTTCGCCGTCAAGCTATAGTCGCCCGCGCCCTGGAACTTATCGGGGGCGACTGCTTGTTGTTGGACACGGAAACAACAGGCGTAGGGGATGACGCCGAGGTATGTGAAATCACGATTATCGACGCGAACGGTACTCCGATCCTCGATACGCTGGTGCGACCTACTCAACCGATCCCGGCCGAGGCGACCGCTATTCATCGCATCACTGACGAGATGGTGGCCACCGTGCCGAGCTGGCCCGAGGTGGCCGAACAGTACGCAGCCGTCGTTGCTGGTTGCACAGTCGTTGCGTACAACGCCGCTTTCGACGTGAGACTGCTGCAGCAGACCCACCAGATTCACGGCCTGACCGCGCCGATTCTGACTACCGCCTGCGCTATGCTGCTGTACGCCTCATGGAACGGCGAGTGGGTGGAAGGGCGTCAGGGCTGGCAGTGGCGTTGGATCAAGCTGATTGAGGCCGCCCGCGATTGCGGCGTACTGGAGGATGGCGCCCACCGCGACCTGGCCGATGCTCATATGACCCTCGGTGTTCTCCGCTATCTGCAACGGCGAACGAATGGGCGAAAGCCAGCCCGCCAAAATGCTGAGGGAAACGTGGCTGCACTGGCCAACTGATCGAACACACCATCTAGTGTTGAAGGGGGAATGTTATGAGCGAAGAGATTGAAGCCCTCAAATTTCTCAATCAGCTTGCCGACGCTATCGAGCAGCATCATGGCAAATGCAAGGTTGAGCGCGACGTGTTCCTGTTCTGGTTAGACGATATGGTTCGCCATGGCCTTGCAACCGGCGCCGATGAAGAAACAGTCGTGGCAGCAATATTTAAAACCTACCCGTCATGGCAAAACGAGTTGTTCAAAACCGATAGCGATGGCTGAAGAGAACATGACAGAGCAAATGTTGTAATCGAGGGTTTGCCACCTAGGCATACCCCAAACCCCGCCCTCCAGCCCGGGGAAGGTCAGTAAAATAGGGGCACTTTCGGCCACAGGAACGAGCAGGTGACAATCATGAGCGAACATGAATTCACACAGTCCGAAATTAACGAGGCGCTGGCCGAGGTCTCTGCCGCCGACAAGCGCGTGTGGGACTGTTCGACAGGCACCAGACTCAGGTGCATCAAGAATCTTCTGATGGACGATAGCGGTGAGCAAGCGTTCACCCAGGGTCAGAACTACCGCGTGGAGTCCATGCACCCAATCGCCAGGCCGGCCTTTGTTCGGGTGATCGATGACCAAGGTGAGCCGCACGAACTTGATGGTGATCACCTGCGTGAATACTTCGGACGATAGGGAAATCAGCCATGGCCTTGATCGTTCAGCCCATTACCACCGAGGACGAAGCTCGTTACTTTCAGGTGATGAACGACTACAACGACCTGATGTGTAGCCTCGACGTTGGGCCGGTGCCCATGTGCCACTTCACCCCGATGGAGTTCCACGAATGCGACTCCGATCCGAGCGGGCCGCGCTTAAATCGCTGCCGTGCCGACTAGGCCTTACCCTGGACCGGCTCCGCCTCGGCGATGAGCCGGTCAGCGGGATACGGCCGCATAAACTCCATGCTCTCCTCCGCCGGCGCCCGCAACCAATCCTGATGTACGCCATTCGGCAAGATAACCACCATGCGCTTTTCGTCATTGGGTTTGTGAAAATTGCGCATTAACTCGTGTTGAGAGGCGTTTATCGTGAGCATGCTGTAGCTGTGCACCACCTCTCCGCCCGCAGGATCAACCCAGCGTTCCCATAGGCCGGCAATGCCAATCAGGCCACCATCCGCACGGGTGATGCGGGTTGGCACAGCCTTGCCAGAACGCCAGTCCGGCTCGTAGAAAGCAGTGCACGGGATAATGCAATGCTGGGCCTTGGCCCAGGCCGATCGAAATGACGGTTTGGACGCGGCCGTTTCACTCCGGCAATTGTATGTGCTGCGCGCGAGCTTGGTGTCCTTCGCCCAAAACGGTAGCAGACCGAACATACCGACCAGCGCCTCCACCGGACTGTCCCCCTCCTCCGCCCCTTCCTCTCCCCGAGCACGCAGAAAGGGTCCCATGTACCCAGGCCACAGGGCTGTTTTGAAAGGCTGATCCGGTGAAGTGCCGAACCCGGCCAGGAGCCTTTCTGACGAAGGTGCTTCGTATCGACTACACATTGCCGTACCTCCGATACAAAATCACATCATAGGCCATCGCTCGCCATCCCCGCAGGTCGTCTAGCGGCTAGGCTTGTAGTTCTACGAAGGCACCACGGGCGCGCTAAACTTGCACGCCCCTCAAGATTAGGTACGGGTTGGTTGAGTCGCCCCCGCACCAATGAGCCCGCCGATGACCTAGGGAATACCGAATAGCTTTACGAGACTGATTCTTGAAAAATCGCTGCACCTACCGGTCCGAAAGGGCCTTTCGCAGTACCAGGGCGCGGTGTTCGCGTCCGCGAAGTTGAGACAAAGATATGGCTGAGATCACTGCCCTAGAGCGGCGCAAACTCGAAATGCTTCTGGGTATGGGTGAAGGGTATGTCCTGAACTTCTCAGATCGCACCTACGCAGAGTTCTTCCTCGACTTCCGTGTCGATATTGACTCTGCACAGTTCCGAGTCGGTGGTGATTCGAAGGCCAAGCGGATGCGTACCTTCTGGGACATTGGGCAGAACCACACCGTTGGTAAAGTCCTCGAAGGGCTGATTGCCTACGGGCTCCAATTCAAACTACTGAAAAACAGTAACTCATCGCTTGAGGATGACTGCCGTAAGATTGCCCAGCGCCTCTTGAGTAATCAGCCTGTCGCTGATCTGGAGGCACTGACGGCGATTGCCGACGAGCGCGATTTCGAAGTGGTGGCCCAGCATGTGCGCGAAGCCATCGAGAAAAACGAGCCGGAGGGCGCTTTAGATCGCCTGCACACATTCGTAAACAAGTTCATCCGGGTCACCTGTGAGCCGCATGGCATAACGGTCAGCCGGGACAAACCGTTACACAGTGTGTTCGGTGAATATGTGAAGGCGCTACGCGGGAGTGGCCACCTTGAGTCGGCGATGACAGAGCGCATATTACGATCCAGTATCTCGGTTCTGGAGGCCTTCAACGATGTGCGCAATAACAAGAGCCTCGCACATGACAATCCAATTCTGAACTACGACGAGAGCCTGCTGATCTTCAATCACGTTGCCTCATCCATCCGTTTCATCAAGGCGGTAGAAGCGAGAATCAAGACCAAGACCTCTGTTCAGAAGGCTGAAGATCCCTTCTGGGATGAGTCCATTCCATTTTGATACCCCCAGGTAAGCAGCCCAAGCAAACGGAAAAGATGATGGGTCAGCTCATCGAGGCGCAACACACAATAGTCGCTAAGTGGCGTGCAGCCACAGGGTTCCCCACCATCGAGGATTGACTCCATGACCTGCATTCTCGTAGCTCACCTCGGCGAGCATGTCATTCTTGCCGCTGACAAGCGGGCTGTTCGGATCAATGCAGACGGCTCAAGGGCCGTGCTAAATGACGACGTTGAAAAAATCGTGGAAACCGGCGTGGGGGTGATCACAGGCGCTGGCATTGTTGAAATGCTCGATGAAGTGAAATCAAAATTCGGTGGAAAAAACTTCAATGACTCGGGTGAGGTTCTGGAGTCGATTCTACAAGTTCGTAAGGATTACTCAGAGCGGTACAGCGGCAGCTCTCGACTGGATAAGGACCTAAGAGAAACATCGTGGGTGTTCACCTACCCAGCAACGGAGCAAGGCAAGGCTGTCACACGGGTCAGGTTTTATCACCAGTCAGTCAGTGCAGACAGTCTTGTCGTGCTGGGTGAGTACGGGGTGTTATGCCTTCCCGGCGGTCTTAGCTCTATGGAAGCTCAAGCAGTGCAGTCGAGCTTGCAAGAGGTGGTTAGAACGTCTCTTGGCTCGCTTCCTTACGAACAGGCGGCACAGGCCGTTTTCAGCTATATGATCCAGCTCATGAGCGATGTCTCTGAGGTAAGCGTGTCGGTGTCAAGCAGGTGCGATGTGGCTTTGATCAGTGGTAGCAGCGTTGAGGTCGAGATTGGCTTTCAAACGCAACCGGGGATCCGACCATGACAGGCCCGAAGGAAATTCCCGAGCAACAGGGAAAATAACACCGATCACCAGCCCGCCCAGTGCGGGCTTCGCGGTACCCGGCCACAAACTCACGCAGTAGCTAAGAATATTCCATGCCCCCAATTTACCAAGACGTACAAGCACCGGACCCGGATGGTGATTTCATCGGGACCAAGATCATTGAATGGAAGAACGGCGACCGCCAAGCGGCCTTTGACTTGGCTGCGTTCTATGAGGGCAAGGGCCAAGAAGATCATGCCCGCTTTTGGCTGAACAATGCTCATGCAACAGAACTTCAGAGTCACGAGCTCCTTCTAGGACTGGCCGTCAAACACACCAACCCCGCCTTGGCTCATGAGTATTTCACCCGTGCGTTCTATCTGCTGCAAGATTGCGTGGAAGAACTGCACGAGCTTTACGAAAAATATGACCATGTGGCTTTGGGGCTGAGCCGCGCGAGCTACGTTGAGAATTCTGTTCTCTTTGCATCGGCAGTAAAAAAGAAGCAAGACCTCCTGTTGCGGACCACAATTCTCACCGGAACACGACCAGTGATCTTTCAGACCAAACCTGGGCCATCGTCATATGACAATGCACAGTGGGGTGGAGGCTCGCTTTTTGTCATGCGTTGGGGCGGTGTCGATTTTGCTGTGACCGCTCTGCACGTCATCGAAAATCTTGGCGCTAACAGGAAAGAATTTCGCCTGTTGCTGCCAGAGAGTCCTGTTCCATTGGACATGTACGGAGGCATATCTCCCAGCCGTGATCTACCACCGGACAGAGATGAGCTCGATGACATCTATGCCTGGCACATCAAGGGCTACCCAGAGTCAGACGACGGCTTTTGGGCATGGAATCTTGAGTTGTGGAGTAAGCCTGCATCGGATCTTTCGCCAGGGCAGCAGCTTTATGCTGCCGGATACCCGGACCTTGACGACCGATATGACTGGGAAAATTTCAAGGTCAATGATATAGCGCTCATCGTCACAGGTGTTGCGGCCGGGATATTGGTTGATGGCGTCCACGTCATGGATATCGAAGAGGTCGATCACGACCTGAATTTAATGAGTGGTGGGCCGGTGTTCGCCAAATTTGACGACCGGTTCTATTACGTGGGGATGATTCTCAGGGGGCGATCAGACGCAAGGAAAATAAACTTCCTAGACTCGAAATATGTGATCAATCTCCTCGCAAAGCATAACCTCGCCCACAAGGCTCAAATAACGCCTTCTTGAGTCGGACGCGCCGCGAAGCGGCGAGCCAGGCTTTCGACCTCTATGATACTGGAAGGGGACATCCTGCCCCCCTTCCCACGTCCTGCCTCTCCCTGCACTTCTTCCCAAACGAACTGACGCGCCAAAGCTTCCAGCGAGAGCTACTCCGTCGCGAAGACTTGGCGCTCGACGGACGCATCCAGCAGTGTCAGCGCAGGCAACAGATCCATCACCTTGCAGAAAATCGGCCGCTTCGACCAATCTGCCCGGTCACCGATGACGTACAGCCGACGCTTGGCTCGGGTAGCCGCCACGTTCACCAGGTTCGGTTCGGACACGGCCCACTCACGCGCACCGGGCGAATCCGAATTACCGCCCAACACGAGCACGACCACAGAAGATTCTTTTCCCTGCATGGTGTGGATGGTGCCAAAGACCATGGGTTGACGCAGCATCGCCCGCAACTGGTTACGCACGTCCTGGAAGGGGGTAATCACTGATATGTCCTTAGCTTCCACGCCCTCCAGCGCCAGCTTGGCCAGCAACGCCTTCAATGCCAGCCCCTCCGCCTCGACCCAGTTGCCGCTCGAGGGCCCACGCACGTCGATCCAGCCTGTCGGCAGCGTGGCGGTGGTTTCCTTCTCCGGGGATGGCGTACTGGTCCCGTACACCATGGCGCCGTCATAGGCGATCCGGTTGGCCAGCTCGAACATGGGGCGGTCGCAGCGCCGGTGAACCACCAACGGTAATCCGACCCAGCTTTTCATACCGGCCGGGCCGAGCATCCTGCCGACCGCATTGCCCTGGTCAGCCACCGACTGCGCTGATTGCCCACTGGGGATCCAACGCGGGTCAACCTTGAATGGCTGACGCATGTGTTCAAGCGCAGCGTCAGAAACGGACAGAATTGGCTTGAGTTGCAGTGGATCACCGACCATCACCGACCGGCGCGAACGCCATAGGGCACCCACTGCAGCCTGAGGTGTCGCTTGCCCTGCTTCATCCACCAGAAGCCAGCCAATCTCGCCAGCACCCAGCGTGCTAAACGTACGGGCAAAGGACGCGAATGTGCTGCTTAGTACCGGTACGACCATAAACAGCGTTGCCCAAGCGGACCGGATGGCGTTTTGAGACACGCCGCCGTATCGGGTTCCCTGCAGCATGCTGGTGACAAAGTTCAGGTTGGCGCGGACCCGTTTTGGTTCGAGCTCGAAAAAGGTCTTATGCAGACGTAGTGCTTCAATGAACACGCGCGCACGCGCCCGGCGCCATCCCGGTACAATCCATGGTTCGGCCAACTCAATGTCTGGCCCCCGGCCGATGCTGCCAGTTCGCAGCCAAGCCAGAAAATGTGCTGCTTTGTACTTTTCGGCCAGCGTGGTCACCTGCGCTTCACGCGCTTTCGCCGCGTGTTGTAACTGCAGCAACCTGACCTCGCTCACGACCAGCAACTTGTCGAATTCAGCCAAGTCATCCTGGAGCCGCTTCACCTTCACATCAACAAGCGTCGATGCCCGCTCATCCGCATCAAGAACTTTCTGCAGCAGATCCAACTCCTGCTTCCATTGTCGGTAGCGACCCCACAAGCTGAACAGGTTGGCCAAAAAACCGGGCTTGGTCTTGTTATGACGCTGTATTTGAGTCACCTGTGTTCGAACCGTACCCTGTGCGGTGGTGCCTTCCTTGATGACGTCGTCGACCTCAGACTTGAGGCGTTTGCGGCCCGCAACGGACAGAGCAAGTTGTTCCTGCTTGATCCGGACCTGCTCTCGCGCCTGCAGCATGGCATCCAACAACTGAGTCGCCAGTGCGGCCTCAGCCCCCACCGCCTCGGCCTGGGCCTTAGCGTCGGTGTAACGCTTCACGGCCGCTTGCCAGATGGACTGCCGGCTAACCGTAAGCTTCTCAACGGCGACCTCTTGCTCATCGAGCCATTCGCGGAAGCCTTTCGGTTTTCGCTCCTCATCGGGGCCAGCTGCTTTCCGAGCACCGTCCGCCTGCTCACCGTCAACTTTCTCTGCCTTTTCCGGAGCGTCGTCCGGCTCATCCAGCTCCTCATCAAGGTCGACCGCGTCGGGGCCAGTCTTCCCTAGTGGCTTTCCATCGCCATAGTAAAACCGGGTGACAAATGTCTTTCGGTTGGTCTTGCTGCCCAGGGCAGCAGAGAACAGCCCCCAGGCGGGTTTGCCGGTCAGCCACTCGCCCAGGTCGGCGAAGTGATCGAGGTCGGACAGCCAACGTTCGTCGATCTTGTCTCGTTGGGGTAGCTCCAGCGTGACATTCTCAACCGCGCCGTTGTTTGATGAGGCCACGACAATTTCATGACCCAGCAGGCGATCATTCAAGCTGAAGCAGAATTGAGGCTTGCCCCCGACCCTCGCCTCCTCGGCGCGCAGTCCCTTGCCCTCAAATGCATCCGCAGCTCGCGGCAGCGAGGCCAATACATCAGCCCGACCGGTAACGACTGAGGCAATGATGTCCCTCAGCAACGTGGTTTTACCCGTACCCGGCGGACCATTGACCGCACGCTGTCCTTTACTGGTGCTGAGTGAGCCAGCGATATGGTTAACCGCCAGTTGCTGGGAATGGACCAGCCCTTGGTCGGCTTCTGTCGGCCAGCAACCACTCGGGTAGCGAGCCGGTGCCAGCTCGTCCAATAAGACCCGTGAAAAGCGATCATCGCCGACGTCTATTCGGCCAATCCCTGTGTGGGCTGTGAGGTAGGCATTCAGCGGTGCACTGCTGTTGCTGCGCTCCAGGCTGTCCGCAACTTTGGCCAGGTCGTCCAGAATGAAACTGTTCAACGGGTCGTCGTCGTTTTCGACCTGTGTAGGCTTGATCGGTTTGGAGCGAAAGCGATGGAAGCACTGCTGCTCCGCGAAAAAATCGCGCAGGCCGAAGTATGTGACGATCCAATTGGTGAGGCGGACAATTTTGTCCGCGGTCACCACCCCTGCAAGATGCTCTGTCGCGACGGCTCGTACCTTGTCCTGGGTCTCGTCGAAACTGCGCGCCCAATCCTCCCCTGCGCGCACTCTTGCCAGCAGCCAAGCGGCAGAGGACAGCACCAGGCTGTCGGCCACCATGGCGCCGGTGTGCGTTAACTTGAGCGCGTACAGGGCGACGAGCTGACTTTGGGGTTCCGCGTACCCCTGATCGGCGCCAAACACGTCCTCCAATGCCTTCACGGCGTATTTGAAGTCGTAGCAATGCCCGAAAAGGAGGTGGCTCCACACTTTGCCTTTCGGCAGTGGTTCTTTTAGGACTTTGCTCGTTTTGTCCCAGGGCATCACCGGGTTGGCCACGGAAACGTCGTGAATGTACGACTGATGCGGCATTTCCCGCTTCTTGAGCTTGGGGGCAGCCTGCGGCTGAAGCAGTTCGACTGAGCGCCAGTAACGGACGATATCGGCAGGGGTCATCCAGTGTCCTTATTGAATTTTGCGCTGCTGGGAATCAAGCGGTCTGAATAGGCGCACATCGTACGAGGCGGACGGTGCCGCGGGGGAGTCTTTTTTTCTCTCACTGCCAGCTCCCTGACCATTTTTCTTCAGTCTGTTCCATTTGCGGTGGCCACGCCCTCCCCTGTCCATTTTTTCCGGCTTCGCCGGGCCCGCGGTGCGGGCACACCCCTGTCCATTTTTTTTGCTACTGCCTTCCGGCGCGAGATCCTTGTCGCTTGATGGACTGCGTGTATCATGAATTCATTTACTGTACATCTATACAGGCTAACCAATGAATTCCATTTCAGTCATCGGCCGCATCCGCGTGGAGCCTGCCTCCGGGCTGCTACCCGTCTTCACATCGAAGCTCAGTTGCGGGTTCCCTAGTCCTGCCGAGGACCTCATCGAGGAGATGTCGTCACTGGATGACATTGCTGTCGCCAACCCGCCTGCGACCTACCTGGTGCGCAGTGGAGGCGACTCGATGATTGATGCCGGCATCTGGCCTAACGACGTGATTGTGGTCGATAGGTCCAAGAAGGCGGTCAACCGTTCAATCGTGGTTGCCATTCATGAGGGGGAGTTTGTGTGCAAGCGTCTGGTGATTGCCGGCGACGTCGTTCTGCTCTGCCCCGAAAACACGAGTTACTCCCCAATCGTAATTGCAGACAAAGAAAGCTTAATTATCTGGGGCGTCTGCACTTTTAATTTGCACCGACTTTGCCCGGTATGAACGGACGACCTGCGTTCATCTTATTAGATGCGATTGCTTCTACGTGTCAGCGGAGCGTGTTTGGCGTCCTGAACTTGCAAACAAACCTGTTGTAGTTGCCGGCTCTGGTGATGGATGTGTAATCGCACGCTCTGACGAAGCCAAGGCACTTGGCATTAAAATGGGAGAAGCTGTTCACTTAGTACGCCAACAACATTGGCGCTCTGGGTTGATTATTTGTTCCGCGAACTTTCCCCTGTATGGCGACGCGAGTTCGCGCCTGATGCGATCTGTTGCCACTGTTGCGCCAAAAATTACACCGTACTCAATTGATAAGAATAAGTTGCATACTGTGGACGCCCAAAGTTAGATGGTGTCCCCATGGACATTGACGCTTGTTCTTACAGAGATTTCACTTGCCTACCGTCGAACACATTCACTTCAGTCCGCATGACCTTTCTGTCAAAGACCGCCTGATTACCTACTCGCTGAATAGCTCCCGTGTAGTGATCGAAGGACTACCACAAATATTCTGGGAAGACGGCTTGCCCTGGAGAGAAGCCAATCTCTGGGCTATGGAGAGAGTCACCAATGGTGAGGCACTCCTTAAGACCGTTTCTAGCAACCTGAACGGGCTGTTGAACTACGCGAAGTTTTTGGAGAGTCGCGGGCTTCAGTGGTTTGAGTTTCCGTCTCGAAAGGCTGATCGATGTCTTGTTCAGTACCGTGGGGCGCTTATCAAGGCTCGTGATGCTGGTCATATCAGTCCTGCCACGGCTTCCGAGTACATGCGTAACTGCATCAGTTTCTACAGGTGGGTTAGGAGGCGTGGCCTTCTAAACCCGCTATTGCCGCTGTGGAAAGACAAGCGCTATTTCATCAAATACTTTGACCAGGTCGGCTTCGAGCGAACGCTAGCTGGCACCAGCACCGATCTGGGTATTCCAAACCGAAAACGCATTGGGGTCACTTTGGAAGGTGGGCTACTTCCAGTGTCTGCGGTTGATCGAGACGCCATTCTTGATTTCGCAAAACAGAGCGCCTCACCCGAGCTTTACCTGATGTTGGCTCTAGGTTTCTTTACGGGTATGCGACTGGGAACGATCTGTGACCTTCGTATCAATACGTTGGAGCGTGCCCTACATGATCCGTCTGCTAAAGGTCTGCTTCTGATATCCGTAGGGCCAGGTGCGTCCCCGCCCGTGCATACCAAATTTGGAGTAACTGGCCAGGTATGGATTCCCGAAGCTTTGTGCTCAGAAGTCTTGGAGTACGCCAAGGGTCTTCGCAGGTTGACTCGCGAGGCATCTGCTGCTGGCGAGCATCAAGACTTAGTGTTCTTGACACGTTTCGGAAACCCTTTCGGACGTCGCAACAGTGATCAGTCTTCGGCCATAAACGTTGAGATGTCATCGCTTAGAAAATTAGGCATCGCGTCGGGCATCAAAGCGCTCAGGAAGTTTCGCTTCCACCAATCCCGATGCACCTTTGGAACTGAGCTAGCTAGGCTCGCTTTAGCAAATTGCACTGATGTGGCGATAGTGATTGCGACTGTCAGCAATGCATTGCTTCACGGTCGAAATTCGGAGGCTACCACCTTCAAATACATCAAGTTTGTGCAGGCCGAACCCGCTAAGCAGGCCATTGCGAACAGCTTCATGACTGCGTTTACAGGAATTGCTTCGAGGCAGGGAGCGAGTAATGAGTAACCTGATGTCTTTAGACCTGACGTTTCCAATGATTGAGTACGGGAAAAACGAGACGCCCTGGGATCTGGCACCGCTTTTATACAGTGGTGGTGCTGGGGCAAAAGTGAAGACTGTGCGCAGTGAAATCACATCAGAGGCTTTCGGTGACCCTTTACTGGAGCGGTCGGAGCTTGTGAAAGGACTCCATGATTGTTTGACCGATGACCTTGCCGGCGGAGGAAGCCGCTTTTCGGCGAATAACAAGATCGGTGCGTTGAGGAAGTTTTTTCAGTGGGTTGATCAATGCGGGCGTCCGTTGAGTGTTGATTCGGTCACGGAAGCATACCTGGGGTGGGCCGAGCATCTTCTACAGCGTCACCGCGTAGAAGGATATCTAACCGCCGGATCGTTATACGACACGGCAAGTTTAACCGCGACAATGCTTGACCGAGTTCTGGGTCGAAGCTCGACGCTTCTCTACAGCACCCGAATTCGCAAACCAAGAGGCAACGGAAGGGCAGGTAATGGAAGCGCTGGTAAGCAAAGCTTAGAAGAGAGCTTCTCATTCGGGCAGTTAATTGCCGACCTCTGTACGGCTCTTACCTATGAGGCCGTGACGGGGCCACTTCCCATCCAAGTGGAATTGCGGTCAGGTTCGACGCTACCTATCTGGTGCGGCCTACGCGACACAGGGAAGGAAGCGTCACGACGGATCCGACCTCAAACCAAATTCCAGATTGCGGACATCCTTCGAAACCGCGAACTTCGGAACTCTGACGTTTCAATCGAGACTCGATACCCAGCAGTGAATCTGCGAATCGAAGCCGAGTTGCTTATGTTCATCGCACAAACGGGCATGAATTTGTCGCAGGCGCATCAGCTTCGGATCGACCAATACCATTACACGAGTCATCTTGATGGTTACCAAGTCAGGTCTTACAAAAATCGCCGTCAGGGTGAAGTGCTTTTTGAGGTTTTCTCAAGCTATAAGCAGTGGTTCGAACGCTACATTGAGTGGCGAAGCACGTGGTTTCCAGTCGATCTAGAGGGACTTCTTTTTCCTCTCGTCCGTCTTGGGGGACGTCTCGTTCTAGAAGCTCCTCAGTTCACGGCTATTGCGCGTGTCTGCACCGATTCCAATGTTCGATTCGTTCGACCCCGTAAGCTCCGGGGCGCGCGTATTAATTGGCTGCTACGTGAGTCGCAACGCCCCGAACTGGTGGCGGAAATCGCACAGCACACCGCTGAAACTTTGATTCGTGTGTACGCCGAGCCCAATCCGCAAATTGCGATGGTTGAAATCACTCGGTTTCACCGGCAAGCAGATCTCGTCGTTTGCTCACCTGCTCCAGGTACTTGTGTAGCGCCGATACCAGAATCGGTCGTGGATGCTCCGACTAATGCTCCTGATCCCGATTGTATTAACGCAGCGGGTTGCCTTTTCTGCGTCAATCATCGGGATATTGAAAGCGAGGATCACGTCTGGTCTCTGAGTAGTTTGCGAGTGCTCAAGAGCTTGGAGCTAGCTAGATATCGCCCAGCGTGCACGGTTAGATCTGACGAGGCTGACCATCCGGCGATGCTTGCGGTCGAGCGTCTGAGTGCGAAGTTACGGTTCTTTCAAGAAAGTAGCGAGGTGCGTCGGCTTTGGGTTGATGAGGCACTGGCTCGCATAGCTGAGGAGGACTATCACCCAGCTTGGGACGGATTTATTCGGCTTGCGGAAGTTACAGCGGGGCCTTCCCTATGAATATGCTCACGACGTTAGGGCTTTCTATCGAGTCGCCTCTCGCCGTTCCTGGGGCATCGAATTACCGTCCAGAGAGCTGGCCTCCGCCACCTGATTGGCCGGTCGTAATTGATGCACAGGGCAAAATTATAAGCCGCTGGGGCGATCCAATTTGGAGGCTTGATCCATGGGCCAAGAAGGCACTGACGCTGAATTTTGGTGATGGGCCAGTTAAAAAATCAGCGGCGCCAATTAGCTCAAAGAACGCAAATTTACTTCGAATCATCACTGGCTGGTGGCTATACGGGCCGTATGGCGCTCGTGGCTACAGATCCCTTAAAACGCGTTTCGATCAGATGCGGCGGCTGTTTGTTCTTTGCGAAGAGGCAGGAATACTTGCCAGCGAATTAAGCCACTTTCCACGCGTATGCGAACGGATCCCTGCCTTTCTTAATACCTCAAGAAAAACCGAGTTTCTGTCGTTAATGCATGAGCTTTACGCGTCCCGTAATGCCGTAGGATTTACGTTGCTGGATTCAGGCTCCCTAACCCGTCTGGCTGCGCTTTTTCCAACTCACCATACAGCTCAAACACCTTACATTCCTCCACGTATTTGGCGCTATCAAGTTACTAGGCTGCGAGAGTGCCTTGATGACTTCCTATCCCATCGAGAACAGGTTGAAGCTTGTTACCGGTTCTGCTTCGCGGCTTACGAACATAACCAGAGGGTTTCGGAGAGAACAGCGTGCGTAAACGCCCCGCCTTTTTGCGGCCATAAGATGCAATTATCAGGCGCTAAAACGGGGCTTCGTTTTCTCGGCGCGTTTGCAGATACCGCGAAACGCTTCGGCATCTTTGAGCTACTTGAACGTTGGGTGGGTCGAAGTGGCGGCTTGCAAGTAACAGCGCTGACTAGCTATCTGAGATTGGTCAACGGCGCGGGATTAGCTTACATCCTTAACTTCAGTCTCATGCGGGTCGAGGAGGCATGGAATCTTCGAGCCGGGTGCCTTGACATCGAGCACGACAAGAGCTTCGGCGACATTTTTTTGTTACGTGGGCAGACGACAAAAACGCTCTCTGATAGCGACGCCGTGGGTCACATCCCCATCTGTGACAGTCGCCGTGAAGGCGATGGAGGTTATTTCTCTGTTTCGCTCACTATACGCACCTCACGAAGCCGCGAGAGTTCTCGCCGGGCGTTACTTGACCGATTTTTCTTACGAGCCCTGGAGTTCGTTGCGCAATAAAGGTAATCATTCACTGAGGCCAAGCATTCAGTCATATTCCGACCTTTTGGGGCAGCACGGGAAGCTCTTTGACTTAGAAAATTTGCGTATCACGCCTGAGGATTTGAAATTGGCCCGGCTAGCTACCCCTTCACTGCCGGAGGAGTATCAAGTGGGCGCTGTATGGCCGTTGGCATGGCATCAGTTGCGTAGAACTGGGGCAGTAAACATGCAAGCTTCCGGGCTCGTAAGTGATGCTTCGCTTCAGTACCAGCTCAAGCACGTCACACGAGCGATGAGCCTTTACTACGGACAAAATCACTCGCGGATGCGTCTAGAGGAGAAGGCTCACACTCTGTACGTTCGCACAATGTACGAGACGCTGGGAAGAGAGTTACAGCAGCTTACGAGTGAGCGTTTTGTCAGCCCCCATGGAGACAAACGAAAGGCTGAGATCGTTCGGCTGATTTCGCCAGAGGATGCGAAGAAGATGATTGGTTTGGCAAAGAAAGGCGCGGTCGCCTGTCGCCCGATCATTCTTGGCGTTTGTTCGAGTCGTGAACCTTGTCCGTACGGCGGAATTGACAACATTGCTCATTGCGGGGGCGGTGATTCAGAGGATGCAAAACCTTGCCCTGACGTGCTGTATGACTCAGAACGATTGGGCGCGGTAGATGATCTTGAACATGTACTCAAAGAGCGGCTTGCTAATGCTCAGAATGGAAGTCCGCTAATGGAATCGTTGATGGCTCAACAGCGAAGCGTAGAGAGCTTCCGTCGTGTCGTAGGGAGCAGAAATGGACGTTGAACTCCCTGCTCGCCGCAGCGCGGCTGATCAATATCGTGATGCTTTTGAGCGCCTGAAACTCGATAGGCCACAGCTTCTACCGAAGGGGACACCGGTCACTCAGAACAACGTGGCCAAAGAGGCGGGGAGCGATCCGTCGGCGCTTAAGAAATCTCGTTTCCCGAGTCTCATCGCAGAGATAAAAACCTACGTGGAACAACATGCGGAGGAGCGACCTCCTTCGTTGAACAAGGTAAATCTTCTCGCACGCCAGAAAACCCGCGCCCTGCGTGATCGGATTGAGCAAGTTGCCCGGCAGCGCGACCAACTCGCAAGTTTATTGAGCGAAGCGGATGCGAAAATCATTGAGCTGTATGACCGTATCGCTGAGCTTGAGAGGCAGTTGCCTGCGTCAAATATAATTTCTTTGGATCCGCGCGGGCCGAGAAAGCTTTGAGATCACAGCGCGCGTGCAGCTAGTCGCCTGGGTATAGCGGCTGGCCTATTCCGACCACTCTGCTGCTCAACCTTGATGCGGCGAGCCGGAAAGAGATGAGCGTTCTGCTAGATTGAGGCATCTCAGCTGGCAGCTCCGGGCTAGATGCTTTCTGCCGACTGGCTGCGATACGGCGATAGAAACAGGCAGCTATCGGCCGATTCTGTTGAAAAAGTCGGCCATGGTTTGCACATCAGAACAATACGCGTCCGAGGTTGAAATCTTTACTTTTGGCAGAGGCTTCCGGACTCGAGTTTCACGTAGCAGCGTTACAAAAAAGGCGTTTTCACCAGTCAATGACCAAGCAGTTTGGGCAGACCGACGTTTTCAACAGAATCGGCCAAAACCGGACGCTCATCACGAACGTCTTAAGCTTGAAAGCCTGATTGACTGGCCAACACGCACAGCACCTATTAACCCTGCCTTCGCAACCCTTTCTCCAGTTGGTCTCGCCAAAACCCTAGCTCTATAGGGTGGCTTTTCAAACGCCAAGATCAAGAGTAATGTAATACTGACTACATATTGAATAGCTATCTCTACATGAAAAATTGGCTAGCTCTGATTCTTGGCTTACCCACCGCTAATGCCACCGAACGCATGCGGGCTTGGCGCGCTTTGAAAGCTTCAGGTGCGGCGGTATTGCGCGATGGGGCCTATCTGTTGCCTGACACCGGTTTCTGTCGTGAAGTGCTGGCGTCTATCGAGCGGGACATCCTTGCCATCAATGGCACCGCTTACACTCTGCCCGTTGTCGATCCTGACGGTGAGCGCTTTGTCGAGTTGTTCGACCGTAGCGAAGACTACGCCGGGCTTCGTGCGGAGCTTGATGAATGCCGAGCACAACTCAACGCTGAGAACGCACTGGCGAGCACCAAGCAGATTCGTAAGCTTCGCAAAGCCTACGATCAACTGATCCGCATCGATTACTTCCCAGGCAAGCCTAAGCAGCAACTGGATTCGGCGTTGCAGGAGCTAGAAACGGCGGTCAGCAGGGCCCTGTCTGCGGATGAGCCCCATAGCCGCGACCAACCAATAACGGCACTCAACCTTGTTGATTATCAGGGGCGTGTCTGGGCAACCCGTAAGCGCCCTTGGGTAGACCGTCTGGCATGTGCCTGGCTTATTCGCCGTTTCATTGACCCCAATGCGCAGATTCTCTGGTTAGACACGCCGCAGGACTGTCCCGTCGATGTGTTGGGTTTCGACTTCGATGACGCAACTTTCAGCCATGTCGGCAACCGCGTGACCTTCGAAACCCTGCAAGCCAGTTTTGAACTTCAAGAGCCCGGCCTGAACCGTATCGCGGCGTTGGTGCACTACCTCGATATCGGCGGCATTCAGCCTTTGGAGGCTGCCGGCATCGAGGTAGTGCTGGCAGGATTACGCGAGACCATTACCCACGACGACCACTTGCTGGCTGCTGCCAGCGCCATCTTCGACGGCCTGCTCGCCGAGTTTGTGAAAGAGGAACAACCCAATGCGTAAGGTTTTCGCACCAGCGGTTGAAGAGGATCTGTCGAAGCCAAAGCCGATCAGCTTGCGTGAGGCATTCTGGTTCTGGTTGAAGCTGGGTTTCATCAGTTTCGGCGGGCCAGCCGGACAGATTTCGATCATGCACCAGGAGCTGGTAGAACGTCGGCGCTGGATCTCCGAACGACGCTTTCTCCATGCGCTCAACTATTGCATGTTGCTGCCTGGGCCAGAGGCTCAGCAATTGGCGACCTACATCGGCTGGCTGATGCATCGAACCTGGGGCGGAGTGATCGCCGGAGTGCTGTTTGTGCTGCCCTCACTGTTCATCCTGATCGCTTTATCATGGATGTACATCGCGTTCGGCGAAGTGCCCGTGGTGGCCGGCCTCTTCTATGGGATCAAGCCCGCCGTGACGGCCATCGTGGTGCAGGCGGCACACAGGATCGGCACTCGGGCGCTGAAGAATAATTGGCTGTGGGCGATAGCAGCAGCTTCCTTTACCGCGATCTTCGCGTTCAATGTTCCTTTCCCGCTGATCGTTTTGGGGGCAGCGTTAATCGGCTATGTCGGAGGGCGTCTGGCGCCTGAGAAGTTCAGAACCGGGGGCCATAGCGCTACCAAAAAGACTTTCGGCCCAGCCTTGATCGATGACGACACCCCGTCCCCGGAACATGCCCGGTTCAGCTGGATAAAACTGGCGTCGCTCGCCCTCATCGGCGCAGCGCTGTGGGCGTTGCCGATGGGAGTCCTGACCGCGCTTTTTGGCTGGGAAGGCACCTTGACCCAGATGGGCTGGTTCTTTACCAAGGCCGCGTTGCTGACTTTTGGCGGAGCCTATGCAGTCCTCCCGTATGTCTATCAAGGTGCGGTCGGTCACTATGGCTGGCTTACCCCGACCCAGATGATCGACGGTTTGGCACTGGGGGAAACCACACCAGGGCCGCTGATCATGGTGGTGGCCTTCGTCGGCTTTGTTGGAGCGTACGTCTCACAAGTGTTCGGCGCCGATCAGGTGTTTCTGGCCGGGGCTGTGGCCGCCTCCCTGGTGACATGGTTCACCTTCCTGCCCTCGTTTCTGTTCATTCTCGCCGGCGGCCCGCTCGTGGAGTCGACCCACAACGAACTCAAATTCACCGCACCGCTTACCGCAATCACAGCGGCGGTGGTTGGGGTGATTCTCAATCTGGCGTGTTTCTTTGGCTATCACGTGCTGTGGCCGAAGGGCTTCAGCGGCAACCTCGACTGGCCCTCTGCACTGATCGCCATCGCAGCGGCGATTGCCTTGTTCCGCTTCAAGCGGGGCGTCATCCAGGTGCTGATGGCCTGCGCGCTCGTTGGGTTGGCAGTACATCTGCTGCGCTAGACCGCATGAGTGGATTAACAATCTCTGGCAGGCACTGGGCCCGCCAGATCACCCAGCCTACCGAGCTAGGCAGGAGGTGTTCCATGAGGTGGATTACCCGTGAACGACCCAAGATCGACCGCATCGCTTGTCCCTGGTTGATCACACGCTTTATCGATCCCCAGCCTGAGTTTTTATACGTACCCAGTGGTGATGTGCTGCGATTAGCGGCGGAGAAAGACGCTGCGCCTTACGACATTCCCGGCGTAGAACTTACCCATGAGGGCGAACTGTGCAGTTTCGATGCATTTCTGAAGAAGTACCAACTCAGTGAGCCCGCCTTGCAGCACTTGGCCAAGATCATACGCGGCGCTGATACCTCTCGCCTGGATCTGACTCCGCAATCGGCTGGGCTGTACGCCATCTCACTGGGACTGTCGCAGCGATATTCCGACGATCATGAAATGCTTTCGCATGGACTGATCCTGTACGACGCACTCTATGCATGGTGCAAGGAGTGCCAAGGTGAATCGCATAACTGGCCTCCACAAATGTGAGAAAGCCAGCTTGCATTGAAGCCCAGCCTCAAGCTGGGCTTTTACCGTTTAGTGGCAGTGGTAGTCGTTCGTTTTATGGTTGCGGTGGCAACCTTTTGCATCAGTACCGCCGCTGTGCGCGAAGGCCGCCACGGAGGTAATGGAAAGTAAAGCGGCGATCAAAAGGGCAGACAGTTTCATCAGGGCTTACTCCATGCTCATGTTTTTACATCCGTGAGACCTCTCACGCTCCGCAGAGTATGGCCAATTGCCTTCACTGGGCAAGCGACTTCCTTACTCTCTGCCTGACATTCGATGAAAGGCTGAGCGCCTATTTCTTGAGCTGTCCCCGCCTCTAGTTTAGGATGGTGCTATATCCCCCTAGGGGGGATACAAAAACATCTATAAACGAGAAACTCGTCGCTCTCTTTCTTCGAGAAATGCTCGACAACCAGATGGGCGCACGCCTCTCCATGTGAGATTTCTCATGCTGAAAATCCTGACCAACCGAACCTACCGCCATCTCTTTCTAGCCCAAGTGATTGCGCTCATAGGAACAGGTCTTGCCACTGTCGCGCTGGGCCTACTGGCATTCGATCTTGCAGGTGCCCAAGCGGGGGCCGTCCTTGGTACAGCGTTGGCGATTAAGATGACGGCCTACATCGGCGTTGCGCCCATTGCAGCAGCTTTTGCAGAGCGTCTCCCCCGTCGGGCAATGCTGGTTTCGCTGGATCTGGTGCGAGCCTTGGTTGCGCTGGCTCTGCCGTTCGTGACCGAGGTCTGGCAAATCTACGTACTGATTTTCGTCCTTCAGTCAGCCTCAGCAGCGTTCACTCCGACATTCCAGGCGACCATTCCAGACATACTGCCGGATGAAGATGACTACACCCGTGCCTTGTCCCTATCGCGTCTGGCCTACGATCTCGAAAGCGTCGCCAGCCCTATGCTCGCCGCAGCACTGCTGACAGTGATCAGCTTCCACAACCTATTCGCCGGCACTGTCATTGGGTTCCTTGCCTCAGCGGCATTGGTCGGCACAGTGCTGCTGCCAAAGGCGAAGCAAACACCGCGACGTAGCATCTATGAGCGAACCACCCGTGGCATGCGTATATTCCTGGCGACGCCGCGCCTGCGAGGGCTGCTGGCTCTCAACCTGACGGTAGCTGCCGCCAGTGCCATGGTTATCGTCAATACGGTAGTGCTGGTGCAGTCGCGCTTCGCTCTGCCGCAGAGTTCTACGGCATTGGCGCTGGCCGCGTTTGGCGGCGGCTCCATGATCGCTGCTTTGGTCTTACCTCGGCTTTTGAAAGACATCAAAGACCGAACGGCCATGCTGTTTGGCGGAGGAATCTTGGTAGTAGGCTTGGCCGTTGGCATCAACCTGACCACCTACAATTTCCTGTTGCCGTTGTGGATGTTGCTCGGAGTGGGCTATTCCCTGGCGCAGACCCCGAGCGGTCGGCTGTTGCGTCGCTCGGCGCATGCCGAAGATCGCCCGGCATTGTTTGCCGCCCAATTTGCGCTGTCCCATGCCTGCTGGTTGATTACCTACCCACTGGCGGGATGGCTGGGTGCCAACATCAGCCTTACGGCGTCGTTTGTTGGGCTAGCTATTGTGGCCGGTGGCGCACTGGTGGTCAGTATTGTGATCTGGCGTCCGGCTCATGACCAAGAGTCGATCAAACACACCCATGAGAACCTGCCGGACGATCACACTCACTTCGACAGCCGAGAGGGTGCGGATCACGAACACCCTTATGTGATCGACGACCAGCATCGCCGATGGCCAGATAGACGACCGTAGTCCCTAAGATTTGCTAAGACTGGTTGGTCATGTCAGATCTAGAGGTACTTGGTGATTTGCTTGAAGGCTTCCAGTGGTGCGCGCTCGCCATTGTTCAACGCTGAGACGGTGTCCTCCAGGCAGTGATCAATGTGATCCTGAATGAGCGTGCGCTTGGCTTGGCACACCGCTTTTTCAACCGCATGCAGCTGCTGGGCGATGTCCACGCACTGACGACCCTCTTCGATCATCGTGATGATGCCGCGTAAATGGCCGTCCGCTCGCTTGAGGCGCTTGATGATCGCCTCATGACTTTGGTGGGTATGGGGATGGCTGTGTTCGTGTTCGTGCTCACTCATGACTTGAGCCTCAGGCCTCAATGAATTACGCTGGCATCCTATCCCCCCTAGGAGGATATGGTCAAACGCATCAAAGCCCTACAAAACGAGTTGAAATCCGAACGCTATGTTCAGCAGAACATTGACAACCACGGTGGTAATCGCGCTTGTTCTCGCCATGTTTGTGGCCTGGGCCGGGCATACCTATACGTTGTCAGTGACACCGAAACAGCCAGCTTGGGAGATTGCGCAAGACGCCCATCACTCCCATGAACAGCAAGCCGAGATGTCGTGTGCGAGCTGCTCGGATCACTATCACTCGCCGCTGACCCCTGACCATCAGCACGAAACGCCACAGCTTACGTCCGCGTTGAGCTTGGCCGCGCAGCCGAAGCTCTCTTTGCGGGTCGATGCGCCACGCTATTCCGTTCCCCGTCCGCCGATTTTCTTGATCGAGCGGCCACCCCGTCCTTCGTTCGCATCCTGACCATGGCCGCAGTGCGGCCTTTGACCCCTGCAACGTAGGACTGATCTATGCATTCGCACTCGATGAGCGGCGTTGACGCACTTACTGCGCCTTCGCGTCGCCTGCTACTGCTGCTGTTTTTATTTGTCGTGTCACTTTTCCTCGCAATGCCCGAGGCGATGGCTCATGCCGTCGCCGAAGGTGACAAGGGATTCATCCAGGAAAGCTCCGGCGTCATGTTGCTGCCCTTCATCTACATGGGCGCTAAGCACATGATGACGGGCTACGACCACCTGCTGTTTCTGTTCGGGGTGATCTTCTTCCTCTACCGCCTGAAAGACGTAGGTCTCTACGTCACGCTGTTCGCCGTAGGCCATTCGGTCACGCTGCTGCTGGGCGTGCTGACTGAGGTCAGCATCAGCTCCTACATCATCGACGCCATCATCGGTTTCTCGGTGGTGTACAAGGCGCTCGATAACCTGGGCGCATTCCAGCGTTGGTTCGGTTTCCAACCCAACACCAAAGTGGCCACGCTGATCTTCGGCCTGCTCCACGGTTTCGGTTTGGCGACCAAGATCCAGGAGTACGAAATCTCGCCTGATGGCCTGATTCCGAACCTGATCGCCTTCAACGTTGGTGTCGAGATTGGCCAATTGCTGGCCCTCAGCGCGATTCTCATCCTGATGGGGTATTGGCGTCGCACCGGTAGTTTCTGGCGCCACGCCTATACCGCCAACGTCGCCATGATGAGTGCCGGTTTCCTCCTGATGGGTTACCAGATCACCGGCCTGTTTGTCTCCGCGTAAGGAATTCTGACCATGTTCAATACTCCGCTTCCAACTGTTAATGAATTGCCTAGCACTCGCAAACTGGTGCGTTCGACTCTCATTGCGCTGCTGACTGCGGTCGGCCTGCTGGTGACCGTCGTCATGCCTTCGGAATACGCCGTTGATCCAACGGGTGTGGGCCGAGCACTGGGACTGACCCAGATGGGTGAATTGAAGATCATCCTTGCTCAAGAGGCGTTGGCGGATGCCGCACCACCTCAACCAGCAGCTCCAGCCCCGCAGGTTGCGCAAGTCCAACCTATTGCGAAACCTGTTGCTCAGCCGGTGCCAACACCTACCCCAGTTCTGAAGACGAATCAAATGAGCGTCACGCTCAAGCCAGGTGAAGGGACAGAAATCAAACTGGAAGTGCTCAAGAACAAGACTGTCAGCTATGAATGGACTGCGGTTGGTGGGCCTGTGAACTACGACACCCATGGTGAGCCCTACAACGGTGAAAAGGGTTACTTCCACAGCTACAACAAGGGCAAGCAGGTCAAAAGTGATAAAGGTGAATTCACCGCCATTTTTGACGGCACCCACGGTTGGTTTTGGCGTAATCGCAGCAATAACGACGTGACCATCGCACTGAAAACGACCGGCGATTACTTGAGCGTCAAACAGTAATCCGAAGCGACGATGGCTTTTCTACTGTCGAAAATTCGGTGCTCAGCCTGACCACAGACCATTTATTTCATCCATTTTTAAAGAGTCTTCCCATGAAAACCCCAACTACTCTGATTCGTTCGATGCTTCTGATCTGCTTCCTAGGCCTGATGACGGCATGCGGCGGTGGCGAGAAAGGCGCAACCTCCGAGAGCGCCGAGCACGGCCATTCGCACGAGTAACACCCTGAAAAAAACAAGGCCGTGATTGCGGCCTTGTTTTTGTTTAGTGAATCGCCCTCAAATTCGCTGTCTCCACCGTCAGCTTGGGGTCGATTGCTGCCCGTAATTTACAGCTGCTACGGGGTAAGGATGTCCAGCTAGCGCCTCCAGCACATTGCTCATGCTTTCACCGGCGACCTATTCGCGCCATCACAGCCAGAGGCAAGCGGGCCAGTGATGAATGTTTTGGATGAGATAAATGCCAAGTGGGGGGAGAGGTACATTGCGGACTGCCAGCGTCCCTGTATCACCTGAATGGGGTATGAGGAGAGAGCTTAAGAGCCCCAGTTATACAACCAGATTGGATGAGCTTTGGACTATTGGAGCTGGCTCATCTTGGTCACGCTAGCTTTCGTCGCCACAAAAATCGCGTATTTGCCATGGACACCACGTGATCCATTTCTGTGAAAAATGCGTGTGGTCTATGGACATCGGACACCTGATCTAAACCCTGACAAACATTCATTCAAACCGATGTCCATGGGTTGACATCTTTCCTTTACATCGACGAATGTTTTATTCATGCCCACGGCATGTCAGACCATCAGCTACACCAGTTGGCAATTCAGGCGAGGGAACGGGTGCTCGCGTGGACCGGTCTGGGTACCGGCGCCGGGATTGGCCCTACGCCGACCCTGGCAAAGCTTGGCTCCTACGGGGCTAAGCGGGTGTTGAAGACCGGCCTGTGCAACCTGATGTCTCCGATTGACCGCGAGCAGTTACTTGCGTTGACGCCCGTCGGCGAGGTTTGGGGGATTGGGCCTTCTTTGACCGCCCGGTTGGCCACCATGGGGGTAACCACCGCCGCTCAGTTTGCGAGTCTGCCACGACACGTTATTGAGCGTGAGTTCCCGGTGACAGTCCTTCGTACGCAACTGGAGTTGAATGGCATATGCGCGGTTGATCTGCAGGGCAACGATGGCCCCCGCGAGATGATCAACGTGAGTAGATCCTTCGGATCGCGGATAGAGACGCTGGATGCTTTGACTGCTGCCTTGGTGGAGTTCGCCTCAATGGCAGCCGGCAGGCTCCGAAAACAAGGGTCTGCTGCCTCAGCTATCCGGGTGTATGCGCGCACCAGCCCTTTTGAAACCAAGTCAGCACCGTACGCCAAGACGGTAACTGTCCCATTTGCACAGCCTGCGTCTGACGCCCGAGTGTTCGCCAAAGCTGTCTCACAGGCTGCGCGCAGTATATTCAAGCCAGGTATTCGATTTTCCAAGGCGGGAGTTTTGCTGATGGGTTTGCAGCCCGCATCAGCAATGAGCCAACACGACCTGTTCGGTTACGACAACACGTCGCAAGATCGGTTGATGTCCACTCTTGACGAGATCAACTCCCGATTTGGTCGTGGCACCGTAAAGCTTGCACGAACAATCGAATTGGCCGGACCGCGGACCAGGCCGGAAAGCCTAAGCCCTGCATACTCTTGTCGATTAGCAGATCTGAAAGTCGTTTTCTGATCCCAGTTCTGCACCGTCAGGTCCGGCCTCACTGTTAGCAGCGCTGCTGCTATCCCTGTCCATTTTCTTCGCCTCTGATTCAGCGTTCCTTCCCGCAAGAACTATGGACCAGTTGCAAATGCTGGCGGTCCAACCGCAGCTTCTTATCACTACCCTCCCACGCGCGCTGAATATCCCTGGAAATCTGGACCTGCGCCGGCATCATCGGAAAGAAGCCGTTCTCCAAGCAGTCGAGCGCTGACGCTTGGCCTGACTCCTTCAGAAATTCGTAGGGGCGCTGCAGAAACTCAGAGAGGGTCACATCGATCAGGCTGGCAAGTCTTGCCTTGCAGTAGATGTCGGCCCAAAGGTCCAGCTCTACCTTATCAATGGTGATCAAGGTCTCGTGAGGCGTATTGCTCATGGTCAATCCTGCTCGTTAATTGGATATCCCGACTCTATACCCTCTCGCCAATGTGCAACCCTCACTCAATCGGAGGATTAGCATTCACCCGACGCTGTAGCTCCAATAGCGTCTTCCGGGCCTTCATGTTCGACACGAGACTTTCTCGGATGATTGCGAATTTGGGCTCATAGGTGTGAAACAGTTGCTGCAACCAGTAGTCCGCTTTCTTCACAACCGCGTCCTCCCTGTAGCTGTGTCCCTTCCCTTTTGGAATCGCCGTCGTTCTCTGTTTTTTCTTACCGCCAGGCAAGTCGACAAAGCTCACTCGCTTCCAAATGATCGACACAGACTCCTGCTTATTCACCTTCACCTGCACCGTCCGGTAGAGGATTTTCCCCTCTCGTTTTGCGTCCGCAAAGAATGCGTCCCTAAGCTCGATTGCCTGATCCCTCAACATGAAGTGAATAGTGTCGAGCTCGCGAATCATCTCGAGGTACTTGGCGCTCAGCTTGCCGCGCACTGAAGGGTGCTCTATCGGATCAATCATTACCCTACCCTTATAATAGGAATACAGAAATCTAGATTTCCCCTAGAAAAGCGAACTGTTCCGAAGGGGCAAAAATTCATGGCCCAATTGCCAATTTCGGCAAAACTCTACACGAATGCGAAATTCCCTTATAGGGGGAATCTAGCCCTACTTTTGGGCTGAAAGTTATGGAAGGAATGTAGTGCGACAAAAACCCTTATAGGGGGAATCTACCTTCCTAGATTACTTTTCTTGTCATATGTACTCGGATTGATGGCTGCATTTCCCCTATAAGGGAATTTATCGAGAATTGAGCTCTATATCGCTGCGGAGTCGCTCGGAAGCGCAAAACACCATTTTCGCGCCCTTTGCCGGGACTGAAAATTGGGTCGAATTGGGGGGTTGCATATTGGAAATCGATGGCAGGATTTGAGCGTGAAGTGCGTTTGTCGTCCGATTGTGCTGCGAAGAAAGTTCGAGCAAAGGGACGGCACCACTGAAGACAGAATCTCCATTCCGCCAGCTGGTTTCGATTGTCGATCGATTGTCGACCGAATGAAAACAGCTTCGGACCAATAGAAAACCCAAGCGAGAGCTTAAGGAGCAACATGGCCAGCAAAAACAAACCCACCGGCGACTTCGTTGTAGGTCTGGACATCGGATATTCGAACGTGAAGATGGCGTACGGTCATGCCGATCAGGATCAACCTGGCCTGATGGTTCGACCTGCCCAAGCGGCACCTGTGACCAGCCTCAATGGCAACATTGACCTGAAGGATGGAGAGCACTACGTCTATTTTAACAACGAACAGTGGGTCGGCTTCGTGAACCCGGGCCGCTCGGGAGTTAAACGTGAACTCCACGCCGACTATCCATCGACCGATACCTATCGCGCCCTCTTCAATGCGTCGATCAGCGAAGTGTGCGCAGACGGCCGCTCTGTAATTGACCACCTGATCACCGGCCTGCCCGTGAAGCAAGCTCGTAATGTGGAGCTGGTCGAGCGGTTAACCGCACAACTGACAGGTACCCACCAGGTATCCCCCAAACGCGAGATCACCGTGAAGAAGGTCACGGTGCTCCCTCAACCTGTCGGCACCCTGAACTACATCTACGCAACCCATCCAAACCCAGAGATCCTTGAGGAGTCAGTCCTTCTCGTGCTCGACCCTGGGTTCTTCTCTGTTGACTGGGTTGTCTTTCGCCGGGGTGACATTGTCCGCGATTCATCGGACTCCTCCATGGAGGCCATGAGTGCCCTTCTGGATGCAATCAATGTAGAAATCGCCAAGGATTTTGGGGGCAATGGACCTGGCCGCGACAAGATTGAAATCGCGATGCAGAACGGTCGCAACCACGTCTTTCTGTTTGGTGACGAAGTCGATCTGGGCCCATTCATCGAGCAGGCGTCCAACATCGTGGCACCCAAAGCCCTCCTGAACATGAAGCAACAGATGCGCTTCCTAGACGGGGAAGCAGTCGATTTCGTGCTGCTTGGGGGTGGTGGAGGCAACTGCTACAAATCTGCAGCTCAACAGGTTTTCCCCCGCTCCAAGACGTTAACCTCGGACCGACCAGTAATCTCGAATGCCTTCGGGTATTGGCTGAACCACGGTTAAGGGAATGAACATGGGCAAGTTAGACGACGACGACACTCTGAAAATGCTGGTCAAGCTGACATCGGAGTCAAAACTTCTCTATAAGGATCTAGAGAGCACGCCCAAAATGCGTCGAGCCAGGCGTCTTCTCTACCTTGCTCAGCTCGGCCTGATGACAGAGAAAACGCTTGAGGGGGAACAATCCACAGGCGTAAGGATGCCAATGCCGGCCCCCATGCCTGGCAATGAGGTGAAGGCAGCTAATGCGCAGGATGAGGTACCTAAGGATGCAGTACACAGCGGGGTGTTAGTGGGAGATGCGGTTACAGCGGTTACAGCGGTTACAGCTGTTACGCCTTCTCCCCTGCCGATCGAAAAGCCCACGAAGGACCAATTGAATGGCAACCGGCAGCAGCCAAATCAGCCAACTGCGGTTGGACGAGCCCAGGTCGATGAGGTCGTATCGGCAGTTGTGAGTCCGGGCCCTGAAACTAGCCCACCGGCCCAACTGCTGAACCGAAATAGGCCTGCTTTCAAATCGTCACTCGCCTGAAAATACAAAGCCCGCTCATCAGCGGGCTTTTATTTTAAAGTGCACTCAACGACATTCTACAAACGACCTTGGCAATTACCCGTGTATCTGCGTTTTTAGGAAAACCTGTTTCAGGGTCAATTGGAACTGTGGTACCCAGGATATTGGGATTTGTCGACGTCAAGGCAAAACCAGTGATAACTGGCGACACTTGGCGGAGGACTACGGAATCTCGGATAGAAATCAGATAAACACCCTCGTGAAGTGTTTTCTGGGAAATATCGACAAGAATGATGTCATTTCGGGAAACGACAGATTTTAAAGCATCAGTATTCACTAGTACTGCCCTGGTGCTTTCCGGCGTTAATCCGTACTCACTTAAAAGCCTGAGAGGCATCGGCAAGGTCCGAAGCACTGATTCGACGACTATCGCAGGGGGCTCCTTAACCAGGATGCCTAAGGTGAAAGCTAATTGTTCAGGACTTTGAACCATCAAAGAAACTGAGTCGTCAACTTTCGTGGTATCGGATCCAGTTGCTAGGTACTCAACTGTGGTTTCAAGGACACGGGCCAACTGGACAAGACGCTCACGTGTGCACGAGGTTCCCTTGTACAGCATATTCTTGACCGTAGACTCAGATTCTTCCAATAGCTGAGCCAACTTCGTTGCGGAAATTTCTCGAACCTTCATCAGCTCAGTCACGCGTGTGACAAAAGCTGGATGACTGGTCGCTTCAGCGGCGTACTGCATGTAGTGCGATCCTCGGCTCTTCCACCTTGGTTTCTGTTCAATTGCGACCATCGCGCTACCCTCGGCGAAACCTCACCCGGCAGCTTATAGGCGTTAATTTTGACGTCGTTTATACCGTGTCAATTTACACCCATTCATTGGTGTAAATCAAAACCTTGAAATGTGACCCTTTTAGAGTAGATAAATGAGCTAGCAGTGTAGATTTTAGTAATATCACTTTGAGGTCAAAATAGTGTCAATAACATTGCATTAAGCCACTTTTTGCCTGTTTCGAGAGAAATCCAGTCAAAATTGTGACAATGTGAATACCGCTCGTCAGATAAGCACAACAAATTTACACTGTAGAAGGGTCATATTGTGGTGAACCATCTTGAAACATCCTGAACCATGGGTAGAATGCGCCACGAACGAAAGGCCATTTATGCACTAGGACAGGGTCATATTTCGATGGATTCCACACTCAAACTCATACTGACGGCGGCAGTTGCCATAGCGCTGCAACCGCTCTCGTCAGCGGCATTCAGCCTTAAAGGGACAGTGTGGGAGGAAGAATCTAATCGAGCCTGCAAGGTCGACCCCAAACTTCTCTATGCGATCGCCCTCGTCGAGTCGAAAAACTACGATGGCCCTTTGGTCAAGCCGAACCCTTATGCGCTAAACATCGACAACAAGGCCTATCACCCCTCCACCAAGGCAAAGGCAGCCGATCAGCTCAATAAGGCCCTGACCAAAACGAAAACAATCGCAGTAGGTGCCATGCAGGTGAGCATGCGGTGGAACGGACATCGTGTTTCAAATGCCGCGGATTTGCTTGATCTCAATACGAACGTGCGTGTTGGCACGCAGATATTTTGCGAGTTCATCAAAGAAGGTAAAGGCGATTTAGCTCTTGCCCTAGGCCGGTACCACACGCCAAACCCAGATCTTGAGCAAGTGGCACGTGATTATGGGGTAAATGTTCTGCGCGTTTGGCGCCGACTCATTGTTCTTGAGCAGGAGGGGTGATCATGATGGATTCATTCGCGTTGAACCTTGCACTCCGAGTTGCTCAGGATTGGGCGACAAACAATGATCCAGCCTATGGTCGGTATTTCGATCTGGCTCCTGTAGATCGGCAATGGCTTGTCCAAGCCACGGAAAGCGATTTGGCCGAACTTGCATCGCTCCCATCCTCAATTCTACTGGTCAACATCGGTACGTTGAGTGAAGAAAACTTCACCGGATTTCAAACCCCCTCCCCTGCCGTCTCAACCATCAGCCAGCTCCTCGGCGCGATTGCAGATGATCTTCGCATCAGGGGGCGCGTAGCGATGATTGATTGGGGCATCACCTGCGCGGACAAGGCTAACTGGCTTGCAACAAGCAAAATGAAAGATCGAGTCCGGCTTGCTGCGCAGGGGCGAGTAACATTCGCCGCTCGAACCTCCTTTAGCAAAATCATCGTTGGCGCACCTGATAGCACCGTACGCATTGCCAACCTGATGCGGATACTCTCCGGAGGGCGTCGTGGTGAGTAATCAACGACAAGCCATACAGTTGCTCAAAGCTGGACTGAGTCCAATTCTGGTCAACATTCAAACCGGGCTTTCCGCAGAGCAAATCCTGTTACCAGCTGACGTTAAGGCAAAAGTGCGCAGCCTGGTCGCTTCGAACATTCCCTCGCTGAATGACATTTTGAGCGTCCCTAACAAAGCGTCTGATGCAGCAGCACTTCTGCTTCTCTACACCGCTTTGGCAGACCGTGCCGAGCTCCAGGTCGACATCAATAAGCTTGTTGCCGCGTATGAGGACTACCTCCGCGAATACCGGCTTGTTCAACGGACTGGACTCCCCTCCCCTCTTTCACTGGATGAGGCCTGGGTTCTCGCAAGAGAACTTCGCAGCTCAGACCAGATAACACTCTTAAACAAAATAATATCTAGCGTCGTAAAGGGGCATTGAAATGGACGAATCACTTGCCAGTGTCTTGGTTAAAGCCGGCTTCCGATCGGCGATCATCCGGCTGCATACCGGCCTGACCCGGAAACAGGTGACTAGCCTGCGGAAAAAATTGGGGGTCTGTGGCCCCTCCGAATCCGGC
Source organism: Pseudomonas sp. MT92 (assembly GCF_058792515.1). Classification (NCBI taxonomy): domain Bacteria; kingdom Pseudomonadati; phylum Pseudomonadota; class Gammaproteobacteria; order Pseudomonadales; family Pseudomonadaceae; genus Pseudomonas; species Pseudomonas sp. MT92. Next base: position 13,805 of record NZ_JBXAFA010000014.1, on the reverse strand, counting down.
CCCCTGCCCAACGCAGAAAGCCTTCTGGTCAAACGCGCGGTTTCTCTGGAAGCGAGCCTATTCATGCTGGCGTATTTAATTACTGCCGAGAAACCACGTGAAGCGGTAGATATCTATGCGGTAATGGCTGCCCACACTCAGTACCTTGATAGCCACTCAGCGTTGCGCGGTGGAAATCTGGACCTTGAGAACATCCTGGAGCTCGATGACGCGTGGCTGATTGCACGTGATTACCGGAGCCAGGAGGTCACCATGCGATCCTGCAGCACTTGTCACATCGAGTTTGTAGCGAGCATCAATCATCGGCGTCATGCATGCCCACTGTGCGAGGGTGTCCAGGTACGTGACCCATTCCATTGTGACGTTGCAGACCGCGCTGTATCGGCCCGTAGCGTTGGTGACCTCATTGAGGTTTCGGTGAAGGTCAGTCAATGGGAGAACTGGGGGTACAAGTCCGAAGAAATCAGGGGGGAGTTTTCTCTTTCTGAGGGTGAGTTAGTCGCCTGTAGGAAACTGCTTTCTCTCTCGGATGATGAAATCCAACGTCTTTGCTTGAAATTTCAAACCGGCGATCGATTGGTTAAATACCTGATCAAGGCGACTGCAGCGCGTGGCCACGGCCTGCAGGCGGCTTAACATGCATGCGCCTACGGAAGAACAGGCGGCCTTTCGGAAAGCATCTGTAGCCTTATTGGAGGCACCTCGAGGAATAATTAAATCAACGGCCGGAGCGGGTTGCGGCAAGACCACAGCATTAAAGGGCGCAGTCCAGGACTGCAATCGAGCCGGCGCAAGCCGGCTTTTAGTTTTATCGTATACCAAGCAACTTGTATCGGAGGTGCAAGGTCTCTTTGGAAATCTCGCTGTCGTCAGAACCTTCAACAGCTTGGCTCTAGAGGCTGTCGGAGCCCGCTCAGAAGGACGTACCATTGGGCAGCTCTACCCTTCCCACGTCCTACAAGCATTTGATCTACATAAGAAAAAGTTACCGATAGATGCTCAAGCCTTTGCCAAGGTCATCATTGGCACAGTCAGTAAATTTTGCTCGAGCGCCGACTCAACATTATCAGCTGCACATGTTCCAGCCTGGGTACGAGAACCGGTAGTAGCCGATCTTGCCGTGCGCTACGCAACAGTACTATTCGACGCTTTGCGCGTAACGTCGAGAACCAGGCTACCCCTCCCGCACGATCTGTATGTCAAAGATTGGCACCTGCAAGGATGTCCGGGCCTTGCACATTTCGACCAATTGTTCCTCGATGAAGCTCAGGACGCATCAGATGTCATGCTCTCCTGCCTGGCGTTCGCCAAGCGTGCCTCCTACGTTGGGGATGCCGGACAACAGATCTTTGCTTTTCGCGGCTCCCAGGACGCTATGTTGAAGGTTCCAGGCCGTGAGTTCCCTCTAACCTTATCCTTTCGGTTTGGCCCTCAAATTGCCGACTTGGCGAACCGTATACTGGAGTGCAAATCGACCCCTCCCCCTATCAAGCTCCGTGGGCTCGCTGGGAAATCCTCAAGGGTTGGGCCTATAGCTGCTAGCGATGAGCACACACGCATCTTTCGCACAAATACAGCGCTGATACGAGATGCAATAACGCTAAGGGATCTCGGCGAGTCATTTTCAATCGTCGGCGATACCGGAGATATTCGTGACAAAACTGAATCCGTTTTTGCATTGATGAGAAACTCGCCCAGAGAAGCAAAACACCCAGCGCTCTCCTCCTTTAAGACCCACGACGAACTCGCTGAATGGGCTTCAGACCATCGAGATTCAGAAACAGCTCAGATCTACTTTCTCGCACGAGATTACGAGCTACGGGAGGATGATCTCGTGCGTGTTTTGGCTGGCCGAGGGCAATCGAATAAAGGACGAATTACGCTCACAAACTGTCATAAGGCCAAAGGCAGGGAATTTGCGAATGTGATTGTCCGAGATGACTTCGACCATAGCCTGGCTATCGCTAAGCGCCGGGGGGATGCACAGTTAGATGAAGAGCTGAACCTGCTGTATGTCGCCGCTACCAGGGCAAAGCAAGCAGTTGAGCTTCAGGTCTCGGAATTCAGAGTCTGAGGCAGCCCTCCCCTCCCCTCCCTCTTAGGCCCGCTACTTGCGGGCTTTTTTATGACAGCGATCAGCGGATACCAAGCCTAAGGCGATAGTCCGTCGATCGTCGACCTATTGTCGACCGTTGAACTTTCAAAAATGTAGGTCAATAGACGTTCAAACCCAGCTTTCCGAATGTCGACCTTTTGTCGCCCTATCGTGGATCTATTGTGCGCCTAAATAAGTGAGTGAGTCTGAGATGAAAACCTACGTTCGAAGAATCCACAAACGCCTGCACACTTGCGTCACCAAACCTGTACCTTTATACAGTGCATCAAACTCGCTATTCGGCCGTTGCAGATTGCCCTACATGGAAGCGCCTTGTGCCGAGTATCGCCCACTCAATGAATGAGTCAGTCAGGGTCTAATCTCCCTTGAGGAATCAACTACCCCCCTATTCAACTCAGATGCACTCAGAGCCGCGATAATCGTTCCATTCCCACAGTGGGAATGAGCACCGTCACGAAACAGCGCAGTCCACCAACGCTGCGCACACGTCACTCACAAGACGCCAGGCGACACATTCCAACAGTCGCAATTGCCACCATCCTGGTAGTGGAAGGAACGAGAGACAGCGATGCGAAACCTCATATAGGACTACGTACTGTTCCATTCCCAAGGTGGGAATGAGCATGCTGTGACCCGCCCCCCTCAATCCGGGATCCGCGTGAAGCTTTCTCAACCGTGGCAAACGCCGCCGTCTACGAACCGGCCAGCCCACGTGCCACGATCTGGTACCAACGGCCGGCGACGAGGCGTATCACTCCTACCGTGGGAATGTTCACTATCGCGAAGTCCGAAAACGCATGAGCCCAATAACGAAAAGGGCGCTTGTCCGCAGCATTCCCACGGTGGGAATAATCAAACTATGGGACATGCTCCAATTTACAAACCGGGTTCCGCGGGTGAGGTACCCCAACCCAGGTATTTACCGCCGTCTATTAACCAGCCCACAAGGCACCATCTGGTACCAAAGGCCGGCGTCGAGACGTTTCGCTCCTACCGTGGGGATTGTGCACCATCGCGAAGTCCCACAACGGATGAACCCAATTTATAGATCGTGAAAGGGCGCTTGGTCATGGCATTCCCACGGTGGGAATGACCAAGGTACGGAACACGCGTCAATCTACAAACCGGGGTCAGCGGAGTAAACCATCCCAACAAACAAATGCCGCCGTCTATGAACAGGCCAGCCCACTAGACGCCGATCTGCTACCAGCGTCGAACCGTTTCATTCCCACCGTGGGAATAAGCACCATCGCGGAGTCGCCCAATGCACGAACCAATTTAGAAGATCTCAGAAGGGCGCTTAGCCATACCATTCCTACAGTGGGAAATGAGCGTGCTGGGAGCTGCCGGCGCAAACCGAGCAACGCGGGGCGATACAGCCGTGGCAACTGCCACCGAGTAAGAAACCGCCAGTAGAAGGGGAACGATCGTGGAACTGCGCACAGGGTATTGGACAAAACCATTCCCACGGTGGGAATGATGGACGCACCGAAGCAAGTCAACGCATGTATCAAGCTTTCAAAGTCGATGAAAGGTCGCTTGTCTATACCATTCCCACGGTGGGAATGAGCGGGGGTGTAGGGACTGACCAATCAAGGACCCCGTCACCGGGCCGATCGATTCCCACCGTGGGAATAAGCGCCATACGGTGTAGCCCAGCGCACGATGGCGAGGACATAATCCCATGAAAGCGCGCAGGTCCTTTACATTCTTACGTTAGGAGAGATCAATGCACGGCACCGTCCGTCGCACGAATCAGCGAATACGATCAAAACGAATGCGTTTAACCGATCAATCCTCCAGCGAGAGAGGCATCAGGAAGGGGCGATTTAGCCCAGGGTATAAAACCGGGAATACCAAGGGAGCCTCGGTGAATCAAGGCCTTGAGCTGCGCCATTACCATTCCCACCGTGGGAATGAACGAGGAATTCTCGCAAACCAAGACCAGCTATATCGCTTAGGTTAGACAAAGAAGCGGGGGAGGGGAGGGCGAATGAATGGGAAAGGTGGTCTAAGATCATGTCACCGCAGACCATCTTTAAAAACGATACGGCAAAATAAATAGCGTTTTCCAAGAATTTTGGCGACGTAATGTTGCATAATGCTTTTCACGATGTATGAACAGGTAGTAAACCTGGGATCTTTCATTAGGAGTAGAAAATGGCAGAACGTGTCGTTAATACAAAGATCATTGCCATTGCTAACCACAAAGGCGGTGTAACCAAGACAACCACGTCGATAAACCTTGCGGACCATCTCGCCCAGCTCAACGGTTCCAATAACGTCGTACTCATCGACATGGATCCGCAAGCCAACGCATCGAAGCATATTGGTCCAGAGCATCCAGCAAAGGTCACACACAATCTCGCTGAACTGTTATTGAACCCATCTGCCAGCCTTAACGCGTTTATCTTTGAAACCACACAAATTGAAGGCGTGAGTCTGATTTATGGTTCTCTTAGCCTCGAAACTGTTCCTGACATTATTAAACAGGAAGACCCTCGACCCAACGAAGTTCTAAAGGCACGAATTGCCCCATTGATGGGTGTGGCCGACTACATCATTTTGGACTGCCCACCTAATCTTGGGCTTCTGACTATGAATGCACTCGCTGCCGCAACGCACTACATCATTCCTGTAGAGTCGGGCGCAGCGTATGGTCTTTACGGACTCGCTGACCTCCAGGAAAGAATCAATAGAATTAAGAAAATCAATCCAGATCTAAGCTTTCTTGGTGCACTGTTGGTTAAGCACGATTCGCGACTGACGCTATGTCAGGAGAATGAACGAGATGCGATTGAGATGTTCGGAACTGTTGTCCCAGTAAAGATTTCTCAAACAAGTAAAGTGAATCAGTCGATCGCGATAAGCAGAAGTTTACGAATGCTTGATCGCAACAACAAAGTTACGAAGCAATATGGGGAACTTGCTGTCTATGTTGCCGAAACAACAGGGGGCTCTAGATAATGAGCGCACAAAGCGAAACCACAAGTAAAGCCAACCGGAAGACAGGAAAGGCGGCAGACGACAAAGTTGCTAAACCGAGCCGTCCAGGGCTTTCCGCGCTACTTGCAGGATCCCTGACTCAAACCTTCGCGAACCACAAACAGATTATTGAAGATACCGGTGTTTCTGATACGGAATACTGGTCTGCGCGCCCCATAGACATATCGATAGTTGACCCCAACCCCTATCAGCCGCGGAAAGACTTCGAGGGTATTGATGAGCTGGTCAGACTGATAGATGAGCAAGGCTTATTGGTACCAATCGAAGTTCGAGCGAAGGGCAACCGTTATGAACTCGTATCTGGAGAGCGTAGGGTAAGAGCTCATAAGATTTTGGGTAAGACCCGGATCTTGGCCCACGTGGTCAATATCACTGACCAAGAAAGTTCGGCTAGAGCGCTCGTAGAAAACTTTGGTCGCAAGGACTTAAGTGACTACGAAAAATCACGAGCAATAATCCGGCACAAAAAGGAGTTTGGAAGCGTCAGTTCCACGCACCAGGAATTTGGACTGACACAAACCACGTACTATCGGATGATGGCATTCGAAAGTCTTCCGGTAGCGGTGAATACTCTTCTGGATAAAAAGCCCGCACTGATCACGGCTGCAAGTGCAGAGAAAACTGTAAAGTTTATTAAGGAGAAAGTGGAGTCCGGAACCTCACAAGAGGCTTTGGAAAAGGCCCTTATCTCCATCATACAGGCAGCACTTAGCACCGGTACGCCGATAAAGAATCTTGCTCGGTCACTGGAGAAGAAATTTCCGCAAGCCACGCAAACGGCGGCAGGTATCGAGCTTAAAAGCGGTGAGGTTAAGCTCGGGCATGCGAAGAAAAGCAAAAATTTCTACGAGTTGAAACTGGTTCGCTCGCAGTTCTCAGACGAGCAGCTTGAAAAACTTGAAGAGTTTCTGAAAAGCCTTAAATCGGCATAGGGGGTCCGAGTGTGAACGACACCAAATCGGAAAAGCCCAGAAATGGTGATCTCTTCGCCACTCAGGGCGGTGCAGAGGGGGAGGGGGGTACACCTCAATCTAAGCCAGGTCATGGCATTAAAGCAGCAAGAGAGCGGGCTGAAGCAGCTCAGAACGCCGCACTCCTCAGAGATGATCCGCTAAGCGCACAAGAGCAGGGGACGGGTGACACGACCAACGAATCAGGTAAAGCCGCACAAACTCAGGCCGAAACCCAAAAGCCAGCAGCGGCCCCTGCCACGCGACGAGGCGATGGCCTAAAGGCCGCACAACAACGAGCCAAGGAAGCCAAGGAGAACGCGGAAAAGCGATTGGGCAAATGGGCAGAGGAACTTCGAGAAGCTCCAAATGAAGCGCTTCGATGCGCACTGTTCACTGCTCGGAATCGCAACGTACAACGTGATCAACTGAAATCAGTTGAAATTTCCAGCTACGGCAATTCCCGTGTGATCTATACGGGGGAGGAGCTACGCCAGGACGACTTGGACGTTTGGCTGCAAGTGCTTCATCTGGCACGGCTTCAGGAACTTGGGACGCCTATTCGTTTCAGCCCAGCTCAGATGAAAAAGGACCTTCAGTGGCCATACGGGGTAAAACACACCGTCCGGCTCATGACGATCCTGACCAGATTGAAAACAACTGGGGTTCAGTTTCACTCGGAACGTCTTGGCCGCGGTGTAGTTCTCTCGCTTGTCAGAAAGTTTGAATACAGTGATGACTTTGACGTCGCCGGCAAACGCGCTGATGACGAATGGATCGTAGAGCTGGAACCTGAGATCGCCACCTTGTTTGGTGGAGGCTTTTATAGCACCAGGATTGAATGGGAGCAGCGAATGGCATTGCCCGGAAACCTAGCCAAATGGCTGCATGGTTTCTATGCCTCGCACAGTGAGCCATATGCACTGAACGTTGATACCCTGATAAAGCACGCCGGATCGCGCGTCTCAACACAAGGCAAAGCGAGGCAAATGGTCAAAGAAGCCTTGAACGAACTCGTCGCCGTAGGCTTCTTAAAAGAGGCTAGTTGTGACAGATCAGGCAAGGTGACTGTCGTGAGAAACAAGGCAAATACCAAGACCCCCGCTTAGGGGGTTTTTTGTGCCTGTAGATTGAGCTGTAACGTTCTCCCTGAGAGCAGATGTAGGAGGGAAGGGAAACGTAATAATGCCGTCACAGGACCGCTGATCACCTAACCAAAAGGGGCTGGCCACGATTAAGCAGCGTCGACAAAGAATGCCGGCACTGCGGTTGATATTGGATCAATCCGCACACACAGGGCAGATTTCCACGGAAGAAAACAGCCAAAACCTTAAATCCTACTGAACCGGCTAATGCTGACTTAGGGGTAAAGAGGGCCTGAGCAGCACCTGATTAAGAGGTAGATAAAGAAAAATAGAGCGGGGCAGAAACTCACCAAGGAGTAAAAAACGGAGAAAAGGGTCAAAACACCGCTCAGAACGTCTTTACGGAAAATGAATGAAATGCTCCGCAAGCCCTTGAAATAGGCCCTGGTGGCGCTTTAGAAACCCTTCAATCGGGACAGATTGGCCACTCTGGACGGGAAGGAAGGCTTAGCATGGTGAACTTTTTTACCCCTAAATCAGGTGCCGTCATATGTCGGATCGAAGTCACCATCAACGTTGCACCACAGGTGCAAATATCTTTATATATCAACGACTTACGAAGGTGTGAAGAAGCAGACAAAAAAGATACCCCATAGTCAGGCAGAATTACTCCATAGTCAGATAATCGCAAAAACTCGAATAATCCTTATATTTCAGATACTTATGAGCGTTATTTAAAGCTGAATAAAGGGTAAATGGCAGGATTACCTCATAGTGAGGTACGTTTACCTCATCGTGAGGTAGCTTTACCTCATAGTCAGGTAAAAAAACCTCATGGTGAGGTATTAGGTATTAAGCGAAAAGCCATACAGATCAAGGGCTTCAGGCCCATTTCTCAGACCCTTAACCGCTTCTAACAGGTTTCTAACCGCTCTTAACCAGGATCAGAACCTTTTGCTTTGTAATGATAAAAGCGGGCAGCAGTAGCGCGAAGCATTGAGAGGCAGGTACCGGGGTCAAGTCCGACCTGGGTGGAGAGCACCCGCATTGTCAAACAGCCCAATTCGAAGACCTTGTCTGGGGTAATTGGCACCAAGACCGATCGGCGAGGCGCCTGCATCTTCAACAGAAGAACCCCTTTGTCGAGCTGGTTCTGCAAAGTCATAGATTTGGATCTGCTTTTACCATGGTTCGAAGCTTCGAACGTAGGTACCAAACCCATTACCGCGCAGAGGAACAAGGTGGTTTCTCTGGGTGTGACCTGAAAAATCAGCTTGTTGCCCCAATCGAATTCGGCGCCGGCTTTATTGGCGCCGTCGATACTCAGGACAGTCTCACCCCCTGCATTTGTAGCCATCTCAAATTTGAGAGCACAGGACGTAGCGTAAACGTTGAAACCTTGGTAGGTAACCTCATTCATGGGAACCACCGGGACCTGTTGTGGAGAGCAGTCCCCCAACTCGATCATTCAGTTGAGCCAGTTGCCCCTTGTACGCATTGGCCTCAGCCTCACTTTGGCTAACCCTAGTAGCCGCGGTACCTACTTCAAGCCGTAACCTGGTTATTAACTCGACATCGACATCGCGATCGCGTTGAAGCTGCAGCATCTGTCCGTTAACCGTGGCTTCACGCTCCCTCGACGCCTGAGCATCCCGTCGCGCATCGAGCAACGCCGCGTCCTGTTGCTTCGATTTCTCCACTAAGCCGGCTACACGTTCCTCCAACCTCAGAACTTCATCCTGAGTGCGACCCAACACCTTTTTCTCATCTTCAAGCGACTCATGAAGAGAGGAGGCCTGCTCTTGGGCCTCTTGAAGCTGGCTGTTCAACACATCAAGGGCAGAAGAATCTTTCCGAGCCTGATCCTCCATTCTCGCTAGGGCAGTGCGCATCTGGTCAGCGTTGTCCCGTTCAACAACAAGTTGATTTTCAAGATCCTGGTTTGTCTGCTCGAGACGATCAATCAACAAATCTGCATCAAGCAAAGCATTGCGCTGTTGTTCAACCGAGGCTTTCAAGGAATCAATTTCCTCTAGAGCGGCGGACTGAGCCGCTTCGTTCAGCACAACTGCCAATTCCTGCAGCAGCTGGTTGACCGATGCTTCTTGGCGTTTCACGTAGCTGGAAATCAATGATTGTGCGCGGACTGGAATGCTTATGGACCCAGCAGCAGACGAGCCGTTCAGCTCTACGTGTTCTGTCCAGATCCTGATGAGCCGATCGGCCCGGCCACTACCAATAGCGTTACGTAACGAATAGCCATTCACCGCGCGACCATCCGCGAGAATGGAATTGCCAGCGTCGACGATGTCTTGAGTTGAGATCGGGGATTCGCGCACAGCGAGACACCTTGCAAGGAATGTTAAGTTGATTGTAACTAGTAACAAACAAACAAACAAACAAACAAACAATCATTGCGACCTCATTCTTTCGTACCCCACACCCGATGCTGTTGATATGGGCGACCGAAGAAGCGCCGCACCTCCAGCTTTCGCCAGGCTGGTCCGAGCACTGATCGCCTGAGCGAGAACGGTGGCCACAATCCACCAGGATCGATCAGCGCCTTGAACGAACGGCGGCCGAGTATTACGACCAACCAGGTTGTCTGTAGCAACGGATCGATCTCGAATAAGTGGCAGGGAAGAGGTAGGGGTTTGGGGAGCAATGGAACCGAAAACCAACGTAAGCACGAATTAGAGTTCGCTTTACTCGTATGTGACTGTTGATTGGAGAACTCTGATTGTCGAAACGAGTTTATCGAACCGCTTTTCGGATGTTTACGGTCCTTCCTGATGTTCGTTAAAGCGGTTTCATAAAACGGTGGTTTTATCGTACTCCCCAGACAGAGCGCTGGTTTGCGGGCAGGTACTGGGCTTAAGTGCGTTTACTGTTCCATTGCTCCCCGAACCCCAGGTAGAGGAGGGATCTGGAAATAGCAGAAGGGAAGCCACTGTCTACGCCCAAGTTCGGCGTTGGTAATGGCCGGCGGCAACGTCACCACGAATTCTGGAATACGCAGCCCGCGGCCCGGCCGAGAGCGACTCCATAAGCGGACTCGACTCTTCAAAACTCGAAAACAATCGGTCGACAGTAAGGCGACAAACAAGCGACTTTATACCACCCCTGCATATGGTTGGCGGGCCACTCCGCGACCTTCCTGACCCTACACCTAAACGCGAAGCTCGCTGCGTACCTCCCAGGAGCTCCGCTGAGCCTTGAAACCTCAAAAGCAGGGTGCAGGGCGCGACCCCTATCCTGATCGGCCCGCGCGTAGCGCGATGGAAGGTAAGAGGAAGGTAAAGGGAAGGGAGATGAAGGTGAGGGTAAGTCGGCGGTGAGGTAGTGGGGAGGGACGCGGTAGAAGGGTTTGGCTTGCAAATGGAGGAAGACGTGCAGGGGTGGTATAATGTGGCTTCTTGTATAGGGGGTCCTATGTACGAACGAATTCAGTCTGCCTACCAATCACTGACCGCTGCCATCGAGGCATTCAACCGAACGTGGCCAACACTGGTGGTCGACGGCGTGGTGTATGTACTGCCGTTGCTGAACGAGCAGAAAACGCCCGACATCTTGCTGGTGGAGAGGGTTACTGGTCCTGATGCCATCAAGATGGCCATCGATGCGATCGGGACTTTCGAACGCGACATAGGACAGGCCCCGGGCACAGTCATGCGCTTGCCTGGCTATTTCACGGTGGCCACCTCGGTGCTCGATCAGGTACTTGCGATCAACGCTTGCAAACAGAACCTGGTCGACGCCATTGAGATGGTGCGCGTTGAGCAGAACCTGACGCCGGAGATGCGGCCGCGAATTATGCGGCGTGCCCTGGGGGCGAGCTTCAATACCAACCAGCTGAAGCGATCCGTACACGCATTCGACGGAGCCCCACGGCAAATTACGTTCACGTGGGCTGGTCACTCACCCGGCAACGAGCGAGTGACCGTCAGCAAGATCCGCGCTCAGCTCGAGGCCAAGGCAGAAATCCGCGCCGGCGCCGAGGACATTCCGATGGAGCAAACCCCGGAGTTTTTCGACCTCAACTCTATTGTTCATCTTTCGGACGCCGACATCCTTATCAAACACAAAATGGTCGCTCCCCACCCACGCTGCATGCTGTGGTTTTCCGAAAGCAGCCGATGGGACGCAATGATCAAAGCCAATCTTCCGGTGTTTGTGCTGGCTAGCGAACGAGCACCAACGATCAAGCCGCTGAAGTCATTCGACCGCAACGCAAGGCGTGCCAAGCGACACGACGAAAAGGCGCGTCAGGAGGTTCTGCAGGGGCGAGACATGTACTTACCTACCGCCAAGGGCAAGCCTGTCCAGGAGAAGGACATTGATCGCCAGAGTCCGGAGGAGGAGGTCGCATCCACCTATCGCTTGGCCGGGCAGACTTACTCAAGCCAGTGACAGGGGTTGCATCTACAGCAGGTGCGGTAGGATGTATTCAGTCGAAAGGAGAATTCGCAATGAAGATGATCATTGAGTCAGAAGTCAAACGTGCTGAAGCACTGGTTGAGCGCTACATGGGCCTGCCACCAGAAACGATCGATCTGTTCAGCTTCAACGTGGATGCATTGCGCAAGGCTCCTGCCGACTTTGGACGCGCTATCAGCGCATTGCGCCAGGTAGCTGGCATAAGCAGCCCTTCGCAAGCTGATGCAGCCTACGCCGTGAACGTGGTTGATCTGATTGCAGAACTGGCGCAACGGCCACAACTGCCTGCACCCATCCAGAAATTGTGGGCGGTGGAGGAGGGCATTCGTACTGCTGGTGGACTGTGGACGCTCAAGCACCTGGTGACGATCGCACTGGCGTTCGCCGGCGTGCTGGTAGGTAGCACTAAAGTCATGACCTTAGGCTACGAGATGTTTGCCTATGTCGCCTTGGTCTTGATCGTTGCCTCGGGGGCATTGCACCTGACACACAGCAGCAATGCCGGCACGAGAGTTCCTGTCTACACGATTGGTGCTCTGGTAGCCTTCTGTGTGCTGAACTCTCTGTTCGCACCTAATGTCGGGTTTCTTGTTCTGCTTGCAGGTGCAATCGCCTTCATGGCTGGGTCGTTTCTAAGTCTGTTCGATAGCAAAAACGGTCCTACCGGTAGCGAGTTGTATCCCGAGGAATACCAACCAGTGGAAGGATTACGCGCAGAAGAATTCAACTACTACAAGGTGACGACTGGCAACGATATGAGCGAACCAATTGACAGATTGTCTTGACCAAAAAAAACCGGCTTTAAAAGCCGGTTTTTTTTCGTAACGAGGGTTCAATTTACTGCCGCGGAACTGTGGACATGTCAGCGACCGACATTATCTCGCTGATTCAGCGTCAAAATGTCTGCAAGGTGCCCACCAGATCCATTGTCGTGTAGCCCTGCCTCAACCAGTTGCTTATACATTCCATCGGACAAGTCCTTATCCATATGATTGGCAGCAGCGTAACTGTCCCAACGTTCCCTTGAATTATCAGTTAGGCCACCAACTCTTGCTGTTGCAAATACATCTGCCTGGGCCTCATTCAGACCCAGTTGTTCACCTTCGTGCATGTACTCCTCACGTGTTGCGCGGGTGCCCAAAGCCGCTCCGACACCATTGGAGGCCGCAGCGAGTATGCCAAACGAGGACTCACCTCGATCGTTGAGTTCGGTCGCCGAACCGCGGATACGATCAGCAGCCCTATCCGCTGCAGGATCCAATGCCTTCTTCGCGTAAACCTCAGAGTCGTTTTGCGCAATCCCATCATTGTGAGCATGTTTAGCTGCGATATTTTGGTGAGCATCCGCAACGGCAGCTGTCTTCTCCGTATTAAACCGAGAGTCAAATGCCCCTGTGTCAACCATGTGGCCTGCGTTGCTTGTCTCCGCCTCTAGATTGCCAACCGCCGGTGAACGCAAATTCGCATTCTTGTCATAGTCGACGGTGGCTCCAGTCAAAGCCTCGAAATCATGGTGTTTGGCCAGGGTGTACAACGCTGCAGCTGTATTCGCACGGTTGGGATCCAGCATTGTTTGACTGAACATCTGCTGGTTCTCCTGAAACTCTTGGCCGTACTTGTTCATGGCGTCACCGACAACGGCCCGATCCCGGCCTTCGTTGATGACCTTGCCCGTCAACGAATCAAGCTTCATGTCCTCAGAGTACCCATAGGTATTCGCCAATCCGCTAACCTTCTGATAGGCCATCTGATCGTTGATGGTTTTCTGGGCCGATTGTGAAAGGCTATCCTGGTCAGCTTTCGAAAGGCTCGAGCGGTCAGCGCTCTGGAAGTTCTTGGCCAGCGTAGTGCCGTCGGTTTTTTGAAGTGCGCTTTTGACAGTCTCTCCAAGGCCAGATGATTTGACCGCAGACAGGGGTTGTACGCCGGAATCCCAGAAATTTCCGTCAGCCCAGCTCCAGTCCCGCCACGAGCGCATCCAGGTCGATGAACTTGCCGTCAGTCTGGAAGGTGTAATGCCCGTTCAGCAGGATGTGCCGCCAGGCCGCTGGCGACATCTGCGTGATCAACGCCAGCGCCTTGGCATTGCCAGCTGCCTCGTACTTCGTCAGCAGCAGGGACAGGATCGCCGAGTTGTAGAAGATGATCGCGTTGCCGATCAGCCTGGCGCACTGGTTGCTGATCTCGATTTCGATGTCGGTGCGGCCGGTC